>PLZB01000041.1 GCA_003151955.1 Acidimicrobiaceae bacterium | reverse complement strand
GCGAGTTCTGTCGCTGACCCTCCAGCGTGTCGTCCCAGGTGTCGATCGGTTTCGGGTTCTCGGGGCCCGGCCGTCTCAGGGGCTCCATCCCGGGGATATCCCGCAGCTCGGCTCCCGGACAGAAGCTGACCGATCAGGTCAATTTGCTCGGCGGACGTGGAGATCGAGGTGGAGTCCTGCGGCCGTGACCATGTTCACCAGGGCGTCGATGCTGAACAGGTCGACCTTGCCCCGGGTGAGGTCGGAGACCCTGGGCTGGGTGACGCCGAGCAGCCGGGCTGCTTCGCTCTGGGTGATGCCGGCGCTCTTGATGAAGGCGTCGAGCTCTTGCATCAGCATCGACCGGATCTTCATGTTCTCAGCTGCTCCTGGCGTGTCCTCGATGGCGTCCCAGACGCTGTCATAGCGCTTGGCGGTCATGAAGCCCGCTCCCCGTCCCTCATATCTCGACTATACAAGAGTCGGTATATTTCGGGAAGGCGTTGAGGGGCAAGGTCAGGTGGCGATCCTGCGTGGCATGGTGCCGAGGTAGTCGTCACCCATGGCCCGGACACGCAGGTAGTCCGTTCGGGTGAAGACGGTCATCCATGGTTTCCGCATTCCGGCCACCACGGCGATCGAGGGCTCGGCCAGACCCCGGCGGCGCAGCTCCGCCGGTTCGGCGTTCTCGAGTAGGCAGAACAGCCTGAATTGCTCCCGCTTGGGGCCCTGGGTTCGGACCTCGAAGTACCCGCCCATGTCGCCGTGCATCGCCTCCCACTGCCCGCCTCCGGAGAACTGCGGGGGCGGCGCCTCTGCCACCGCATCGAGGATCGCCATCAGGCGGGCCCGTATTTTCACTGGGCACCCTCGCAGGAAGTCGTCAACAGGCACCGCTCCGTCGGCGGCCTTGTAGAAGACGACGGTCCACGCCGCCGGGGGTGTCACGAGGGTCGGAGGGCTATGCCACCGAGCGCGCAGACCGACGCCGTGATTCGGCGGGCGTGCTCGGTGATGCGACGATTTCTAGGCGGGCGCCGAGGGCGCTTGCGAGTGCTGCGACTGTCTTGAGCTCTGGATTGACTTCGGCGGTGAACAGCCGGCGGACCGTCGAGGGGTTCCGGCCGATGAGGCGGGCGAGCTCAGCCTTCGAGTACCCCGAGGCTTCCCGCAGCGTGTCCAGCTGGCGCATGATGGCGTCGACCTGAGCGATCTCGGAACGGGCCCGTTCGTACTCGGCCCGGAACTCCGGATCCTCCATCTCCTCGGCTCGACGCCGCTCGTAGTAGCTGGTCGCCACGTTTCGCTTCTCCTGGGCTCAGATCCAAGCGTATCACCAGTGGTACATCTCAAAGCAACCGTGCCCGACGGTTCATCCGCGAATATCCCGCGTCCCGTGCGATTCGCACCGGTTCAGGCCGATGCGGAAAACGCTCTGACCAGGGAATATCAGTTCGCAGGGTCCCGGACCTGGCACCTGCAAGCCCGGTACCCGGGTTCGATTCCCGGCGCCGCCTCCAGATCGTCATCCCAGGCCGCGACAGGCCGCAGCGCTCCGGGTTGAGGCTGGCCCGTTCGCCCGATGGTCAATCCGCCGCCCTGGCTTAGGATGGGCGCGGGTAGGTGCCGACGAACGAGATCTGTTCACGAGGGGAACAAGTGAAGGTCGTTTCATTCGCCGGCGGGGCATTCCCGTTCGTGGCTCCGGCGGACGACGGGTATCTGTCGTCCATGCCACCGGAAGGCCCGGTCGATGTGATTCCGATCTTCGATGCTTTCTGCGAACCCGGGAACGTCGTCATCGATGTTGGAGCGAACATCGGGATCACTGCAGTGCTGGCTGGGGCCATGGTGAAGGGTGGCAGGGTGATCGCCGTCGAGCCCGTCACCGAGACCTTCTCCTTCCTCGTGCGGAATGTCCGAGCGTCCGGTCTCTCGAACGTCGAATGCATCCGGGCGGCCGCAGCCGCCTCCGATGCCGGCGAATTGGCCCTCGTGACCCGGCCCAGCGCGAACGTGGCAGCCTTCGTGGGTTCCACCGACACGATGGAGCGATACGCCGGCTACAGCGAGGTGATCGCACCCGCAATGACCTTGGATGCCATCGTGGCGGAGCACGGTGTCGAGAGCGTGGACTTCGTGAAGATTGACGTCGAAGGCTATGAGCTCGAGGTGCTCAAGGGGGCCGAGGACCTTCTCAGACGGTTTGAACCCGTCGTGTTCCTGGAGGTGAATCACTACTGCCTCAACGTGTTTCGGCGGGTGTCGATTGTCGACTTCGTCGACGAAGTTCTCAGCAAGTTCGAGACGGTGTTCGCCATCGATGCTTCATTCGAGGTGATGGATCTCACCGACCGGGCGACTCATCACGTCTTCTTCCATGAGAACGTTGTTCGAGGCCGCTTCGCCAATCTGATCTGCGGGCCTGCAGCAAGGGTCACCGGTCCACTTGAGCGCCTTCGGCAGGGGGCCGCCGACCTCGCGGATCCGGCTGGTGGGAGTGATGAAGTCGAGACCGACTCGGGACCGCCTTCGGCCGTCCCGGGGTCGTGGGCGCTGCGAGCGAGGAAGCTGCTTCACCGGTTGTAAGCCGCGGCCCGACCGGGTGGCTGATGAGGGCGGCCGAGTCGGCCATTTGGACGGGCGACAGGCTCTGGCGGCTCAACCCGGCCAGTCACACCGTCGATAGACATCGAGATGGCAGGGAACGGTCGGAGCGCCATGGGTTCACTCGGGGAGGACTTCGACCCGGCCCTGGCCCAGGCGCGGGCCGGGAAGGCTCCCGGGTTCGAGGCACTCTGGCGGGCCTACGCCGGCTCGGTGGCCGGCTATCTCCGCCTCCAGGGCGCCAGCGATCCGGATGCGGTGACCAGCGAGGTCTTCCTGGGGGCCTTCCGGGGTCTGAGCGGATTCGAGGGGAACGAGGAGCGGTTCCGCGCCTGGCTCTTCACCATCGCCCACCGTCGCCTCGTCGACGACCGCCGATTCACGTCGCGCCGACCAGTCACCTCCGCCTTCGAGGAGACCTGGGTCGGGCCGGCCGGCCCTTCGGCCGAGGACGATGCGATGAGGCAGGCCAGCGCGGCCCGGGTCGAGGAGCAGTGCGCCTCGTTGCCGTCCGACCAACGGGAGGTCATCCTCCTACGGGTCGTGGCCGAGCTGACGGTCGAGGAGGTCGCCGAGGCCATCGGGCGGTCCCCGGGAGCCGTCAAAGCGCTCCAGCACCGGGCCCTGGTCTCCCTCCGCAAGACAATTTCCCTGAAGGGCGTACCCCAATGAGCACCCACGACGATGACGGTGGGGAGAGGTACGGAAGTCAGATGAACGAGACCGACATCGACAGCCTCCTGCGAGGCCAGGCCCCCGGAACCGGGGACCTCGCCGACCTGGCAGCTTTCGTCGACGATCTCCACCGGGTCGCCAGCGGACCGCCACCGGTCCCGCTGCCCGCCCTGGCCGAGTTCATGACGACCGGATCCTCCGCGACGACTGTCGCTCCGGCCGCTGCGGTCGGGACGACCCGATGGGGGGAGATCAGGATGAAGGCAAGCAGTTTCGTAGCCGGGCTCAGCTTGGCGGCCAAAGTTGGTCTCGGAGCCGGGATCGCCATGGCCATGGGGGCGGCCGGGACGACCGGCGTCCTCATCACCCAAACCGCGTCGAACTCCCAGCCGCATTCGGAGCCCACCGGGCCCACCGCAACCCTGCCCACCATCCCGACGACCACCGTGGCCCCCACCGGCGGCCACACCGGTCCCGGGGACACCACCGGTGGGTCGACGACCACGACCACGCCGGAGACCCATCCGACCACAACGGCGCCGGAGACCCATCCGACCACCACCACACCCGCGCCGCAGCCGACCACCACGGAGCCCAAGCCCCCGACGACGGAGCCCACCGGGCCGACGACGACCGAGGCTCAGGTTCCCCACACCATCTCGATCACCTGCGGTCCGGCCGGGACCACAATCGGGGTCACCTGCACGTGGACGGACCCGCCGGCCGGCGCCACCGGCTTCGCCCTCCTCCGGACGACGGCCTCCGGCCCGGGACGGGCTCCGTTGACGACCAGCAACATGGCCACCCGGACCTTCACGGACACCAGCACCACGGCCAACACCACCTATGGCTATCGGATCGACGCCCTCAATCCCAACGGGACGGTGGCCGCGGCCAGCAGCGTCGTGATGGTCACCACCAATCCGGCCCCGACGTCGCATGAGCCGACGACCCCGTCGACGACGGTGCCTCCGACCACTCACCCGACCACGGGTTCGACCACCCCGCCGACGACGGGGGGAACCACCCAGCACTGAGAAATCGGGACGGGGGACACCAAACGGCCCCGCCGGGTTCAGCCCGGCGGGGCCTTGGCGTAGTCCCAGAGCATCTGCTCCGGTGGTTCTTCACCCAGGACGACCTTGCCCGGATGCTGCTTGTCGATGTGGCCGAGGAGACCGTTGTAGAGGGAGTAGCCGACGAGCTCCTGGAGCCGGCGAGGAAACGTCCTGGCCACCTCCCTCGGGATCCCGAGCTGCTGGTTCTCCTGCTGGCGCATCCAACCGGCGCAGTAGTTCATGGCGATCCCCACCCGGCGGGTGTCCGTCCGGTTCGCACCTCCGCCGTGCCAGAGGCTCCCCACCCAGACGAGGACGGATCCCTTCGACATGACCGCCGGGATCGTCTCGTACCTGGCTCCCAGGTCGGGGGAGTGGTCGGCCAGGTGGGTGCCCGGTACCAACCGGGTGGCCCCGTTCTCGTCGGTGAAGTCGGTGATGGCCCACATGGTGTTGCAGATGATTGGCACGTGGGGCTTCGGCAGCGGGATGAGCTGGTCGTCGGCGTGGATGGGCTGGGGTGTCTCGTCAGGTCCGATTGCGATCGACGACAGCGACGAGATCAGGAGCCCCGGGTCGAGGACGCCCTCTGCCACCGGGAGGACGTTCGGATGGACGGGGATCCGCTCGTAGAGCCGGCCATGGACGAGGAGGTTGTAGATCCGGGTGGTCCTCGTTCCCTCGAAGAAGTTCTCGGCCGGGACGATCCCGAGGTCGCGCTCCAGCCGGAGCAGGTCCTCGGCGATGGCGTCGCACAGCCCCGGCTCGATGACTCCTTCGAGGACCGTCCAACCCTCCTTGGCCACCTCCTCGACGTGGGCGGCCACTTCGGCCCGGTCCAGCGTCCCCTCGTCAACCGTTTCCGGCTCCATGGCGATCCGTCCCTTCGACCCCGTTGCCCGTCAGGGTAGTGCCCGTGTCCTTCCCGATCGCTCCAGGTGGTTCGCGGCCCACAGGGGCGGTGGTAACGTCGACCCCCACGGGCCGTTAGCGCAGTTGGTAGCGCACTTGCATGACGCGCAAGGGGTCACAGGTTCGAGTCCTGTACGGCCCACCCACCACCGCCACCCACCCAAGCATCCCCAGGTCCAGAGCACCCGACTCTCCGGCCCTGTCGGGACGATCCGGATCGGGCGCCGAGAGGTGGCCCATCACCTGCAGATGGTCGCCGGTGACGGCCCGGGCTGGGACTTCTGACCCTGGCGGTGGTTGGGACAAGCGTCGCATGGTGGTGGGGGAGGGCGATGAGCGACCGATGGGAACGGCAACCGTCAACGACGTCAGGGCATCGGGCGGAAAGCTGAGCGCCTCGGACGCGCTCCTCTGGGCCATCAGCGGCGACCCCATCCTCAGGACGACTGTGGTTGCGGTCGCCCTCTTCGACCGGTCGCCCGGCTTCGAAGTGCTCCAGGACCGGGTGGCAGTGATGCTCGAGACTCATCCCCGGTTCCGGGCCCGGATCCATTCGGCCCGGTTCGGCATCGGGTCGACCAGCTGGACCGACTACCCCCGCTTCGACCTCGACCGCCACCTGTCCCGGGCCGCCCTCCCGGCCGGTGGCGACAGCTGGCGCCATCTTCTCGACCGGGCCCAGGTTTGGGGTTCGACCGAGCTCGACCCCGAGCTGCCCCTCTGGGAGGCGATTGCGCTGGAGGGCCTGGCCGACGGACGGGGGGCGCTCCTCGTGAAGGTGAACCACACCCTGGTCGACGGTGTTGGTGGACTTGCCATGGTCAGCCGACTGTTCGACGCGGCCCCGTCGGCCCGTTCGGCCCCGTCGGAGGCAACCACCGCTCCACCGGCCCGTTCGGTGGCATCGACGCTGGGAGCAGTCGGGCGGGCCGCAGTCGAGGGTGTGTGGCACGCCGCGTCCCAGCCCCTCGATGTCCTGGCCCGGATCTCCGGTTCGGCCCGAACGGCCGGCCGTCTGGTCGCTCCCAGCCCGACACCGCTCTCTCCGGTCATGCGGGACCGCGGCATCGAGCACAGCTACGCCGTCCTCGACCCCCCGCTGCCAGGGCTCCGTCGGGCCGGGAAGGCGGGCGGCGGGACGGTCAACGACGCCTTCGTGGCTGGAGGCCTCGACGGGCTCCGCCGCTACCACGAGGTCCATGAGGCGGACGTCGACCACCTCCGGATCCTCATGCCGATCAGCGTGCGGCGAGCCGCCGACCCGATCGGGACGAACCGGTTCGTCCCGGCCCGGTTCGTGCTCCCGCTGGGGACCGGGGACCCGGTCGAGCTCGTGGCGGCCGTCCATCGGCGGACCGCCGAGTGGAAGGACGATCCCGGACTCCATCTCAGCGACGTCCTGGCCGCCGCTCTGGTGCGGCTGCCTGGAGGGGCGGCCACGGCACTGTTCGGCGGCATGCTCAAGGGGACCGACTTCGTCGCCACCAATATCCCCGGCCCGGCGGGCCGTTCCACCGTTGACGGTGCCCGCCTCGAGCGGCTCTACGCCTTCGCCCCGCCGTCGGGGGCGGCGGTGAACCTCGCCCTCGTCACCGTGGGCGGCCACGGCTGCGTCGGGGTGACTATGGACGCCGCTGCCGTGGAGGACCCGGAGGTCCTGGTCGAGTGCCTCGCTGCCGGCTATGACGCCGTCTGCGGGGGCTCCCGGTCCCGCCCGGCAGCCTGAGCGACGTTCCACTGCGCCGACACCAACGTCAGGGACCGGACCCGGTCCTCGGAGGAATGGATGCGAGTGGAGAGCATGATCTCGTCCGCCCTGGTCCGGCGTTGGAGGGCCAGGAGTCCACGAGTCACTGTCTCCGGGTCGCCGATGAGGTGGGTTGACATCGTCTCCTCCACGAAGAGCGTCTCGGCGGGGGAGAAGCGGTAGGCAGCTGCCTCCTCCGGCGAGGGGAGCAGGCCCAGGCGACCGGTCCGCAAGCGGAGGATGCCGAGAGCCGATGAACCTGCCAGCCAACGGGCCTCGTCGTCGCTCGAGGCGCAGATCGTGGAGACGGCCACCATCACCCGGGGAGCGTCAAGGAGGAACGAAGGCCGGAATGTCGACCGGTAGATCTCGAGGGCCGCATCGAGTGGCCCGGGGCTGAAGTGGTACGCGAAGGAGTAGGGCAGGCCCAGAGTGCCGGCCAGGCGGGCGCTGAAGAGCGACGAACCGAGGATCCAGACCTCGGGTAGGTATCCCCGGCCCGGGGTGGCGGCAGGATGGCTCGGGGGGCCTTCGTCAGGAGCCAGGTAGTTGATCAATTCCACGACGTCGTCGGGGAAGCTTTCGGCGTCCAGGTCCCCGGTGCGCCGGAGGGCCCGGGCGGTGGTCTGGTCGGTCCCGGGGGCACGCCCGAGGCCGAGGTCGATCCGTCCCGGGTGCAATGCCTCGAGGGTCCCGAACTGCTCGGCGACGACGAGAGGGGAGTGGTTCGGGAGCATGACCCCGCCGGCACCGATCCGGATCGTCGAGGTCGAGGCGGCCAGGTGGGCGATGAGTACCGCCGGGGCCGAGCTGGCCACCGCCGGCATCCCGTGGTGCTCGGCCACCCAGAGCCGGCGGTAGCCCAGCTGTTCGGCCACGATCGCGACGTTCGTCGTCTCTCTCAGAGCCTGGGCCGGTGTCGATCCCGTGCCGACCGTGGCGAGGTCGAGGACGGAGAGGGGGATCATGGTGGTGAGAACACCCCGGTTCGGGGAACGCTTCCCAATCCCGGGGCCCGGTGCCCTTTCGGGGGTTGACAGGTGACCAAAGGGTCACGTATCATACCAAACGAACCCACCTCAACCGGCCCCGGGATCCGTCCGTCGGAAGTCCCTGAGGCCGTTCCTGGATCTGACTGGAGCATCCCATGGAGAAGATCTACGAGATCTACATCAAGACCTCACCGGAGGCGCTCTGGGACGCCATCACCGACGGCGAGACGAGGGCCAAGTACAACTTCGGGGCCAGGGTCACGTCCGACTGGACGCCCGGGTCGACCTTCGAGATGGGTCACCCCGAAGCCGGGGCCCTCCTCGGTGAGGGGGAGAACCTCGAGATCGACCCGCCCCGCCGCCTGGTGCAGACCATGGTGGCCCTCTGGAGCGACGACGTGAAGCGGGAGGGTGCCACCCGGGTGACCTGGGAGATCGAGCCCGTCGGCGACTCCTGTCGACTGACCGTCACCCACGACGAGCTCGCCGATGACGCCAACCCCGAGCTCTACGGCGGCTGGCCCATGATCCTCTCCGGCCTCAAGACCTGGCTCGAGACGGGGGAGTTGCTCACCACCCCGGGATCGCTCCGCTACACCTGATTCGCCCGGTGACCGACGACGACCGCGTGTTCAAGGCCCTGGCCGATCCCACCCGCCGGTTTCTGCTCGACCTTCTCTTCGCCCGCGACGGTCGGACCCTGACGGAGCTGGAGTCCGAGCTCGAGATGACGAGGTTCGGGGTCATGAAGCATCTCCGGCTCCTGGAGGAGGCCGGTCTCGTCGTCACCCGCCGCTCGGGTCGGGAGAAGCTCCACTTCCTGAATCCGGTCCCCATCCGCCTCGTGCACGACCGCTGGATCGACAAGTACACCGAGCATCAGGTCACCGCCCTCGTGGACCTGAAACACCGACTGGAGGACCAACCATGACCGGAAGCACCGTCACCGCCCTGACCACCCAGGTCTACCGGGTCTACATCAGGGCCACCCCGGAGGCGATCTGGGAGGCCATCACCGACCCGGCCTGGTCCGACCGCTATGGCTACGGCGGCCGGGTCGAGTTCGACCTCCGCCCCGGTGGCGCCTATCGGACCCTCTCCAACGACGGGATGCGGGCCATGGGCGTCGGCGAGGTGGTGGCCGATGGCGAGGTCGTCGAGGCCGACCCACCCCGCCGGCTGGTCCAGACCTGGCGCCTGGTCATGGCCCCCGAGATGGCCGAGGAGGGATTCACCCGCCTCACCTACGAACTGGCCGACACCCGGGACGGCGTCACCCGGCTCACCGTCACCCACGAGCTCGACGGGGCCCCGAAGACGGCCCACCTGGTCTCCGGTGGCGAGGAGGACAGCGGCGCCGGCGGCGGCTGGGCCTGGATCCTGAGCGGCCTGAAGACCCTCCTCGAGACAGGCTCCCCCCTCACCGCGGCCCAGCCGGTGTCCGACTGACCGGGAGTGGACCGGCCCGGCCTGCCCCCCCTCGACTGTGGTTACCGTACGGTAAGCTGCGGTCCCCATGACCCCAGCAGCTCCGGCCGACGATCTCGCCGGCCGTCGTCCCAACGTCGGCGTCTCGCGGGGGCGACCTGAGGCGACCTGGCCCTTCGTGGGGCGCCAGGCCGAGCTCGACGCCATCCTGCAAGCCCTCGTCCGCCCGGACTGCTCCGGAGTCCTCCTCGTCGGAGGGGCCGGCTTGGGCAAGACGCGCATGGCTCTCGAGGTTCTGGAAGCCGCCGAGAGCCGAGGTTGGGCCTCGGACTGGGTGGTGGCCACGGCGTCGGCAGCCGAGATCCCCTTCGGGGCCCTGGCCCGGTGGCTTCCCCACCAAGGCGTGGCCCCGGTCGCGTCCTCAGGGGTGGCCGTGTTCCACGCCGCCGCCCGGGACCTGGCCGACCGGGCGGCCGGACGCCAGCTCGTCATCGGGATCGACGACATCGACCACCTCGACCCCGCCTCCGCCGTCCTCCTCCACCACCTCGTCTGTATCCGGGCCGCCAAGGTGGTCTTCACCCTCCGCTCCCGCACGCGGGCCCCCGACCCCATCGTCAACCTCTGGAAGGACGGCCTCGTGCGCCGGGTCGAGCTCGGCCCGCTCACGCGGTCCGAGGCGGATGTCCTCCTGGCCGGTGCCCTGGGCGGGGCTGTCGACCGGGGCCTCACCGAGCGATTCTGGCGGGCCAGCGCCGGGAACCTCCTCTACCTCCGGGAGCTCGTCTCGGCCACCAAGGGGACCGACGCCCTGGAGTTCCACGCCGGACGGTGGTTGCTCCTGGGTGACCTGTCGGCCAGTGCCCCCCTCACCGAGCTCATCGAGACCCGGATCGGCGCGCTCACCGTCGAGGAGCGGGAGGTCCTGGAGTTGGTCGGCATGGGGGAGCCTCTCCCTCTCGGGATCCTCGACGGCCTGGTCCGGGCCGAGGCGGTGGCCACCCTGGAACAGGCCGAGCTCGTCGTGGCCGCCCGGGACCGTCAACGCGACCTCGTGCACCTCGCCCATCCCCTCTACGCCGAGGCCCTCCGGGCCTCGTGCGGGCCCCTGCGGGCCCGGACCCTGGCCCGACGCCTGGCCCAGGCCTACCTGGCCACCGGGCTCAACCGCCGGGGCGATCTTCTCCAGTACGTCGTCTGGGAGCTCGACAGCGGCGGCGCATGCGACGGCCCCCTCCTGCGAGGGGCGGCCCGTCTCGCCCTCGAGGGCTCCGACCCGGTGCTGGGCGAGCGCCTGTCCCGGGCTGCCCTGTCGGCAGAGCCCGATCAGGCCGAGGGCATCTTCCTCCTGGCCGAGGCCCTCTCCAGGCTGGGCCGCTACGAGGAGTGTCTCGACCTCTTCCAGCCCGGGCCCGACACACCCGAGCCGGCCCGGACCCTGCTCCGACGGGGTCGCATCATCGTCCGCTACTGGGTGTTGGGCCAGTGCGACGAGGCCTACCTCGACCTCGACAGCCTGGAGGGGGAGACCCGGGGCGAATCCCGGCTCATGGTCAAGAGCCTCCGGTCCACCATGCTCTGCCACGCCGGCGAGGTGGCCGTCTCGGCCGACCTCGACCGGGCCATCCTCGCCCAGGCCACCGACCCCACCCTGATCTGGGAGGTCAAGCAACGCCTGAGCTTCACCCTGGCCATGATGGGCTGCTCGGCTGAGGCCATGGCCCTGGCCGGTGAGTGCCTCCAGCCCGCTCTTCGACCCGAGGCGGCCATCCCGGTCAATGTCGACCTGGCCATGGCGGCCATGGCCATGGCCACCTTCTACTCCGGCCTGCTCGAGACGACAGGGTTCATGGCCGACCAGGTCTACGCCGACGGCCTCAGCCTCGACCACCTGGCCCTTCGCCTGGCCGGCTCGTCCCTCCGGGCCACGGTGGCCGCCGGCCGCGGTGATGTCGCCGGAGCCGGCGCCCTCCTGGCCGAGGCCGTCTCCCTCCTCCCCCCCGCCGACGTCGACGGCCTCCGGGCCCTCGTCCTCGGGATGCAGGTCGGGGTGGCCGCCCTGGCCGGTGAACTCGAGTTGGCCCAAGGCGCCGCCGACCAGGCTCGGCGAGAGTGCCATCCGGCCCTGACCTGGTTCGTGCCGCTGCTCGACCAGGGTCGGGCCCTGGCCCTGGCTGCGGCCGGTCACATCGCCCGGGCCGTCGACGCGCTGGACGCCTCCGCCGTCGAGGTCCGCCGCCGGGGTCAGCTGGCCTTCGAGGTCAATGCCCTCCTGGACATGGCCCGGCTCGGGTCCGGTTCCCGGGTCGCCGACCGGTTGGAGGAGCTGGCCGGGACCAACGACGGGGCTCTCGTGCGCTGGGCCGCCCGCTACGCCCGGGCCGCCACCACCGGGTCGGGGTCCGACCTCGACGCCGCCGCAGCCGGCTTCCAGGAGCTCGGGATGCTCCTGGTGGCGGCCGAGATCGCCGGTGACGCCGCCACCGCCCACCGACGGAGCGGCGACCGGATGGCCGAGGCCCGAAGCCTCCGCAGCTGCCGGCAGCTGGCGGAGCGCTGTCCAGGTGTCGCCCCTTGGGTGTTCCGGGACCGCCTGGAACGGGACATCCTCACGAACCGGGAGCGTGAGGTGGCCCGCCTCGTTGCCTCCGGGCTGTCCAACAAGGCGGTGGCTCTCCAGCTCACCGTGTCGGTCCGGACGGTGGAGTCCCATCTGGACCGGGTCTATTCCAAGCTGGGGATCACTGATCGGGCCCGCTTGGCCGAGGTGCTCGGCCCCAGCCTCTGACGCGCTGCCGGTGTAGGGCCGCACGGGACGTCGGACCGGGCCCTGTGGCAAGATCGGCACTTCGTGGGCAGGAGAGGCAGGCCGGAATGAGTGACACGCAGCAGGGCTTCGGTTGGTGGCAGGCCTCGGACGGCAAGTGGTACCCACCAGATCCGGGACAGGCAGCGGCCCCCACCCCCTTCTCCTCGCCTCCTCCCCAACCGTTCTCCGATCCCCAGAGCCTCGGCCAGGGCTTCGGCGCTCCCCAGGGCTACGGCGCCACGCCGGGCTACGGCGCTCCCCAGGGCTTCGGTGCCCCTCAAGGCTACGGTCAGCCACCCCAGTACGGGGCCGGCTACCCCGCCTACGGCATGCAGGGCGGGCCCACGGCGAGCGGCAGGCCGACCAACGGGTTGGCCGTCGCCTCCCTCATCTCCTCCTGTGTGGGGATCATCCCGTTCTTCTTCGGCCTTCCCTGCCTCCTCGGCGTCATCTTCGGCTTCGTGGCCCGGGGCCAGATCAAGCGGACCGGCGGGGTGCAGCAGGGCCGGGGCCTGGCCACGGCCGGGATCATCGTCGGCGCCACCCTGATCGTCCTGTTCATCGTGGCCGTGACCCTGGCCGCCGTCCTGGGCCACAACTGCACCACCGACCCCACCGCCTCGGGCTGCAACGGCAACTGACCTGACCGGGCTCCCGGCTCGCTGGGTCGCCGCGGTCCCGGTCGCCGCCCAGTCCGGTCAGAATGGCTCCCGTGCCCGGCGCCATCACCTTCGACCACTTCGGGACCTGGGCCCGGACCAACGGCCTCGAGGTCGTCATCCTCGTCACCGGAGCCCTGCTCCTCGGTCGGCTGGCCCGCTGGATCAGCCTCCGGGTCACCGACTCCATCGACCACCGCTCCACTGCCGGGGACGCCCTGGTCCGCTCTGAGGCGGCCAAGCACCGCCACTCCGTCACCGCCGTCGCCACCTGGGCCTTTCGGGTCCTCCTCTACATCGTCACCGCCGTCCTCGTCGTCCAGCGCCTCGAGGTCCCCCTCCCGAGCCTCGTCGCCCCCGCCACCGTGATCGGGGTGGCCCTCGGCTTCGGGGCCCAACGGATCGTCCAGGACCTTCTGGCCGGCTTCTTCGTGGTGGCCGAGCGCCAGTACGGCTTCGGGGACCTCATCCGGATCTCACCCCTGGGCGACAGCGGCGGGGTCCTCGGCACGGTGGAGGAGGTCACCCTCCGGGTCACCCGCCTCCGGACCGTCAACGGCGAGGTCGTCTTCATCCCCAACGGCCAGATCGTCCAGGTCACGAATCTCTCCCGGGAGTGGGCCCGATCCGTTATCGAGGTCCCCGTCCCGGTGACGGCCGACATCGGCGTCGTGAACGGCCTCCTCCACCAGGTCGGCGAGGCCGCTTTTGAGGACGAGGAGCTCCGCCCCCTCCTCCTCGACGCTCCCGTGGCCATGGGGATCGATTCGATCTCCGTCGACCAGTTCGTGGTCCGGATGGTGGCCCGGACTCTCCCGGGGAAGCAGTTCGAGGTGGGCCGGGCCCTCCGGGTCCGGATCGCCCTTGCCCTCCGCCAGGCCGGTGTGGCCGTCCCCAGCATCCTCGAGGCCGACGCCCCGGGCGGTGAGGACCCGTGATGGCCAACCCGGGGCCGGTCCGGCCCTCGACCTGGATCCTCCTGGTCGTGTTCCTGGCCGCCCTCGTCGGCTACTTCGTCATCAGCCCCGGCCCCGCCCCGGTCGCTCCCGCCCCGCCGTCGTCGACCACCACGACCATCACCACTCCCCATCCGGCCTCCACCACGACGGCACCGCACGGCTCCTCGACCACCTCGCCCACCTCGACCACGCCGGTGACGTCGGTCACGTCCACCACTGGCCCGACGACGACCGGCCCGACCACCTCGGGCCCCCCCACCTCGGGCCCGGCCGCCATCACCTCGACCTCGACCCCGGTCTGAGCACCGGCCCCGGCGGCCCGATCGCCGACGGCTGGGTCCGAAGACCCTGCGGTACGCTCGAAACGTGGCTGGCCGACCGATGACCGTCGCCGGTCTCCTGGCTCTGGCCCTTACCGCCGCCTGCGGCAACGGCTCGTCCCCGGCGGGTCCGACCACCACCGTCCACGTGGCTGTCCCGGTCGGGGCCGAGCCGTCGAAGTCGGCGCAGATGGTCTGCTCCGCCGAGGCCCAACGCGACCTAGGCGAGGTCCTCGGTGTCCAGAGCACCGCGGTGACCACCCCGACCTGGGTCGACGACGTCTACTCCTGTCGCTACGTCTATCCGACCGGGACCTTCACGCTGTCGGTCAAGGAGCTCGCCGACAAGACCGCCACCACGGCCTATTTCGACACCCTCGAGGCCCAGCTCGGGAACACCGGCACCGTGAACGGCCTGGGCCAGGGGGCCTTCAGCACCACCGACGGGTCCATGGTGGTCCGGAAGGACTACAAGGTCCTCCTGGTCGACGTCACCGGTCTCCCCGCCCGCTTCGGCGTCCCCCCGACGGCGGCATCGGACGTGGCCGTGACCATCGCCGACGTCATCATGGGCTGCTGGTCCGGGAGCTGACCCCGGCCCTGGCCGTGGTCGATCAGGCCACCGACTGGACGATGGCCAGGCACATCTCGTCGGAGGAGCCGTCCCCCCAGGTCACGAACCGGGGTGGGAGGTTCCGGAGCTGGGGGAGCTCCTGGCGGAGCTTCGGGTCGTAGGTGCAGGTGACCTGGAGGCTGTCCGAGGGGCCGATCTCGACCGGGGAGGCCAGGTTGTAGGACCGCTGATAGTCGAAGTTGTAGTCGGTGACGTCGAGGAGGGTGCGGGCCTTGGGTGTCCCCGGGTCGAGGACGATCTTCATCCCGGTGCCGAGCAGGTGCATGTGCGGCGTCAGCCGGACGATCTGGCTCGTCCGGCGGACGGGCCAGGTGCAGGAGGTGCTGTTGCCGGCCGGGGGGTTCTGAGGGTTGCGCCCGCAGACGTTCTCGATGAGGTTCACGAACCGGACCTGGCCCTGTCCGAAGCGCTGCCCGACGTCGGCCAGGGACGCGGCCCGGTTGCAGAGGGGACCGGTGACGTCGGTCGGGCAGGGGATGTCGGGGGGGCCGCCAGGAGGTTGTAGTGGATCTGCATGACCACGAGGCTTCCCTTCGGGAAGGAGACGCCCGTCCCGAGCGGAACGACGTCGAGCCCGTGGCCTGGGGCCCAGGCCGAGAGCCAGGGGGTATTCGAGATGGGCTCGGGCTCAGCGGCACCTGCTGGCCCGTGTGGGCGATGGCCGACTCCCCGAAACAGGTCCAGCCCTTCCCGTTCTGGTCCTCGGCCTCCGCCTTGGCGGCCAGGTTCGGGGGCACCAGGAAGAGGATGGCGTGGTGGACCTCGATGCTCTGGGGGAAGAACTGGCTCGACGTGATCATGGCGTCGAGCGTGACGTGGGGATCGACGAGCGTGCAGTGGTAGCCGTCGGTTCCACCCCCGGGCGGGGGGACCGGTTGGTAGGCCGTGGCCGCCTCCATCGTGTCCGTCTTGACCGGGCCCGAAGAGGCGGGCTGAGCCGTGCTGCCGGCCGAGGTGGCCGAGGAGTAGACGGCCACCGTCACCGTGGCGACGAAGAGGGCGGCCAGCAGGAGGGGGGCCAACCGGTGTGATCCCACCGGCCGATCGGAGTTTCCCATCACTCGGGGTGACGTCGGTCCGCTCGGGAATTGGGCAGAATGTGCCCGGTGAGACCGACGGCCGGAGGTGGGTGGCCGGTGGCCGGGCCGGGGAGGCGGGTGCTCCGCGCCGGCACCGCCTCGCTGGTCGCTCTGGTCCTCGTCCTGGCCCTGGCCGGCCCGGCTTCGGCCCACGCGCAACTCCTCTCGTCGGACCCGGTCCAGTCCTCGGTCCTGACGGCCTCGCCCGGCCGGGTCGTCCTCAACTTCGGGGAGCCCGTCGAGATCGACTTCGGATCCCTCCGGGTCCTCGGGCCCGCCGGCCAACGGGTCGACTCGGGTGGCACCCGTCACCCCGCCGGGGACAGCCACTCGGTCGAGATCGGTCTCCCCGCCGATCTCCCGGCCGGGACCTACGTCGTGGCCTGGCGGGTGATCTCGGCCGACTCCCACCCCGTGGAGGGTGCCTTCCTCTTCAGCATCGGCACCGCCCAGGGGGCCGGGGCGGCCCGGAGGGTCGCCTCCGCCCTGACTGGCGCCGGCGGAAGCGTCGCCGTCGGGCTCCTCTTCTGGCTGGTCCGGACCCTGGCCTTCCTGGCTCTCGTCCTCCTGGTGGGGGTGGCGGCCCTCCTCGCTCTGGTCCCGGTGCCCGAGGTGGTGACGGGCCGGGTCCGTCGGGTCATCAGCCTGTCCTGGGTCACCCTCCTGGCCACTTCGGTGCTGGCCGTGGCCGTCCAGGGCGCCTACGCCGCCGCCCTCCCCCTCTCCGCCATGGTCCGGCCCTCCCTCTTCGTCGAGGTCCTCCACACCCGGTTCGGCCAGGTCGAGGTGCTCCGGGTCGTGATCCTCCTGGCCCTCGTCCCCCTCCGGCGGGTCGTCGCCGGACCGGCCGACTCCAGCCGCGGCCGGGCCCGGCTCCTCCTGGCCGGGCTGCTCGCCCTCGGGCTCATGGCCACCCCCGGCCTGGCCGGTCACGCCGGGACCGGCAGCGACATTCCCCTGTCCATGGCCCTCGACGTCCTCCACCTCGGTGGCGTCTCCGCCTGGTTCGGGGGCCTGGTCGTCCTGGTCCTCGTCCTCCTCCCCGGCGACGCCGATGCCGGCGAGGCCGCCCCGCTGGCCGGAGCCGTCTCGGCCTGGGCCTTCACCGGGGTGGTCACCGTGGTGGCCAGCGGGGTCGTCCAGTCGGTGCGCCAGGTCGGCAGCGGCTACGCCCTGTTCCACACCACCTACGGCCGGACCCTCCTCGTGAAGGTGGGCCTGGTGGTCCTCCTGGTGACCCTGGGGGCGGTGAGCCGCTCCGCCGTCCCCTCCGCCCGGTCCCTGACCCGGCCGTGGCGACGGAGGCCCGGACCGGCCGTCCCCGGGCTCCGTCGGCTCCGGCGGTCGGTCCTGGCCGAGCTGGCCCTGGCCCTCGCCGTCCTGGGGGTGACCGGGCTCCTCGTCAACGCCGTACCGGCGGCCCAGGCCGCGGCCCAACCCTTCTCCCACAGCTTCCAGACCCTCGGCATCGAGGTCAACGTCATCGTCGACCCGGCCCGGGCCGGGACCGGGAACACGGTCCACTGCTACGTCCTGAACAGCCTCGGCGCCTCCGAGGCCATTCCCGAGCTCGATGTATCCCTCAGCCTCCCCTCGGCCCGCCTCGGCCCCCTGGCTGTTCCCCTCGTCGTCGTCGGGCCGGGTCACTACGCCGCCTACGGGGTCGACATCCCCCAGGGGGGCAGCTGGGTCCTCACCCTGACGGTGCGAACCTCGAGCTTCGACGAGCAGGAGGTGGTGACCACCTTCCCTGTCCACTGAGCACCCCGGCCCCTCGGCCCGGGGCCGCCCCTCAGGAGCCGGTCGGGGCGGAGCGTTCTGCCAGCGGCCGGCGGAGGTGCTCGTCCCACCGCTCGAGCTCTTCCTCGTCCATCATCGAGGCGATGAAGAGTTGGCGCATGGCCGTGTTCAGCGCCTCCAGATCCTCCCCGGGGGCCCGGTTCCTGGCCACCCGGTGGAGGGCGTAGCCGTCGAGGAGGGCGACGAAGGACACCGCCGCCTCGGCCGGCCGGCGGGAACCGAGCACCCGCAGGGTGGCCTCGGCCAGGGCCTCGAAGGCGTCGAGGGCCTCGGCCACCTGGACCCGGAGGGCCGGGTGCCGGGCCGCCTCGAGATAGACCTCGAATTGTCCGATGACGGCGTCGGTGGCCCGGCCGCTCAGGGCGGCGGCGAACCGACGGGCCACCTCCTCGACGGTCCCACCCCCCGAGGCGGCCGCCTCGGTGAGGGCCCGGAGCTCCACCACCCGCTCGGTCACGAGGAGCCGGAGGGCCTCCTCGGTGAGCTCGTCGATCGACTCGAAGAAGTAGGTGGTGGCGGCGTGGGGCAGGCCGGCCCGGGCCGCCACGGCCCGGTGGGTCACCGACTTGGCGCCCTCCTCGGCCAGGATGGCCATGGCTGCCTCCAGCAGCGACTGGCGGCGACGTCGGCTGCGTTCCTGGGTGGGGACCGGTTTGGCGATGGGGGGAGGATACTCCCTGCCACCGGGCCCCCCGGCACCTCAGGCCGCGGTCTCCCGGGCCGGCAGGGGCTCGCCCGTCGAGCAGAGGGCCCGCCAGAGGGCGGTGTAGCTCGGATAGGTGAAGGACCCGTCGATGTAGCCGGCCCGCTCCAGCTCGGCGTGGAACCGGGGCAGGTTCCTCCACGGGATCCCCATGTCGACATGGTGGGCCAGGTGCCAGCCCGTGTTGTAGGGCACCAGCCAGAACCGGGCCAGCCAGGACTGCCGGACGTTGTGGGTGGTCCGTCGCCGGTCGGGACTGGCGCCCAGACCGCCGTGCTCCCCGAGGGCCCGGAGCCGGTTCACCACCCGCCAGCCGGTGAGCCAGGGTCCCAGCCAGAGCAGGGGGTAGACGTAGACGCGCCCGGTGGCGGCCCACGACACGGCCCACATCCCCGCCTGGACCAGGACGATGGGGAGGGCCACGGCCCGGCCCGGGCCGCGGACCGCGGCCCGGATCAGGGGACGGAGGTTCTTCCAGCCCGAGATGCCCACCGCGTCGCGCCGGAGCCGGCGCCAGAGATCGGCCCGGGTGCCCGGGTAGCCGCCGTAGAAGGCGATGTCGGGCTCGTTGGGCCCGAACTCCTCCTTGTGATGGGCGAAGTGGGCCCGCCGGTAGAGGCCGACGGGGACGAAGGCCGGGTAGGCCACCAGCCAGGTCCCGACCCAGTCGTTCAGGGCGTGCCGGCTGAACAGGAGCTTGTGGGCCGCCTCGTGCATCAGGATGGCGAAGCGGACCTGGACGGGGACCATGAGCACGAAGGCAGCCACGTAGCCGAGGGGGCCCAACCGGTCGGCCCCGACCACCAGGACGACCACGGTGGCCCAGAGCCCGGCGATGGTCAGGGCGTTGCGGACATCGGCGATCCGGCGCAGGTCGGCCCTGATCTCGGGTCGGGCCTTCCCGCTGGCCAGGAGCCGGTCGGTGGGGAGGACCGCGGGCAGCTTGGCCTGGTCGAGCATAATCGTCGCAGCCATGATCGACGAGTCTAACATTACAGAGACGGTGCGAGCAACGGATATCAGTAATGACAAGCCACTGACGGCCAGGTCGGTGTTGGCCAGCGCTCTGCTCGGGATGGAGCCCCCCGAGGCCCCGGTGGCCCGGCTGGTCCGGTTGGCCGGTCTCTTCGCCATCAACGAGAACCGGGCCCGGGTCGCTCTGAGCCGGATGGTGGCGGCGGGCGAGGCCTCCACCGACGGTACCGGTCGCTACCGCCTGGAGGGGGACCTCCTGGCCCGTAAGGTCCGCCAGAGCTTCAGCCGGTCGGCGACGTTCCGGCGGTGGAAGGGGCAGTGGACGGTGGTGGTGGCCACGGCCACGGCCGAGACGGCGGGGGAGCGGGTGCGACGAAGGCGGGCCCTGGCCGCGGCCCGGCTGGCCGAGCTCCGGGAGGGGGTCTGGCTCCGGCCCGACAACGTCGACGTCGACCTCCCCGGCTGGCTGGACGGGGACGTGGTCCGTCTGGGGGGAAAGCTGGAGGAGGATCCCCGGGCCCTGGCCGGCCGGCTCTGGGACCTGGGGGCCTGGGCCGGGGGGGCCGGGGTCCTGTTGACCCGGCTGGCAGCCACTGCGCCCGGCGACCGCGCCCTGCTGGCTCCGGGATTCGTCCTCTCGGCCTCGGTCCTCCGCCATCTCCAGGCCGACCCCCTCCTCCCTCCTGAGCTCCTCCCCGACCAGTGGCCCGGCCGCGAGCTCCGGGCCGTCTACGACGACTGGGACCGCCGCTACCGCCGGGGCCTCGCCGCCTGGCAGCGCTCCAGTGAGGTCGGCTGACCGGTTAGGGTGCCGGGGCCAGGGGAGGGCCCTGCGACCCGGGGGGGCTGGATTTGGATCCGATCGACGCGTCAGCACCGTTCCCCGACGGGTTCTGGTGGGGTACGGCCACGGCCGGGCACCAGATCGAAGGTGGGAACGACGCCAGCAATTGGTGGGCCTGGGAGCAGCTCGGCCTGGTGGAGGACGGCTCGACGAGCGGTCGGGCCTGCGACTACTGGGGGCGCTGGCCCGAGGATCACCAGCTCATCGAGGACCTCGGTCACAACGCCTTCCGCCTCGGGATCGAGTGGAGCCGGATCGAACCGGCCCCGGGAGCCTTCGACGAGGAGGCCATCGACATCTACAGCCGGATCCTCGCCGATCTTCAGGCCCGGGGCATCCGGGTCTGTCTCACCCTCAACCACTGGGTCCTCCCCAACTGGCTGGCCGAGCGGGGCGGGTGGTGCGCCCGGGACGCCCTCACCCGCTGGGAGCGGTTCCTGTGCCGGGTCGTCCCCGTCCTGGCCCCCTTCGTCGACACCTGGGTCACCCTGAACGAGCCGATGGTGCCGGTCCTGGCCGGCTACCTGGCCGGCCTCCACCCGCCCGGACGGCGCAACCCCTGGGATGCGGCCAAGGTCTTCCGACGGCTGCTCGCCGCCCATGCCGTGGCGTACGACCTGGTCCACGATCTGGTGCCCGCCGCCCCCGACGGGGGCCCCACCCTGGTGGGCTACGCCGCCGCCTACCAGTGGGTCGAGCCCTTCCACGGCGACGGCTGGCGCCGACCGGTGGAGAAGGTCATCGGCTCGGTCGTCTCCCACGTCAGCTACGGGGCCTGGGACCGGGCCGTCCTCACCGGTCGGGTCCCCCTGCCCTTCGGCCGGGGTGAGCGGGTCCCGGGACTGCGCGGCAGCGTCGACTTCGTCGGAGTGAACTACTACATGCGGGTGAGCGTCAGGCTGCATCCAGCCGCCCTCCTCAACGTGGCCAGTGCCGAGTTCGACTGCCCGGAGGGGATCGAGACCACCGAGATGGGCTGGCAGATCTACCCCCCCGGCTTCCGGCTCGCCCTCAACCACGTCTGGGAGACGTTCCGGAAGCCGATCTTCGTGACCGAGAACGGTTGCTCCGACAGCGGGGACGAGGTCCGCCGGCGCTACCTCGTGACCCATCTGGCCCAGGTCCGGGCGGCCATCGCCGACGGCTGCGACATCCGGGGCTATCTCCAGTGGACCCTGATGGACAACTTCGAGTGGCGGGAGGGGTTTGCCAAGAAATTCGGCCTGGTCGAGGTGGACCACACCGACCCCGACCTCGTCCGCCGACCCCGGCCCAGCGCCGAGCTCTACCGCCGGATCATCGAGGCCAACGCCGTGACCCCCGAGGTCGTGGCCGAATTCGCTCCCGGCGCCCTCGACGCCTGGCGCTGATCCCCACGGCCTCTTCTGGCGGAGGGTGGTGAGGCCGACCGAATGCGTGGATAGCGGAATAGTTGAGCGCTCACGACGTTCTACCGGATGTGACGGTATGGCCGATCCTCCAACCCGGCTCAGGGGTCAGGATCGAAGTCGGACGTACCCGGATCGGGAGGAACCAGGTGGCCGAGGCCTTCGGGCTGGCCGCCATGGTGGTCTACAACTGGTGGGTCGTCGTCCCCTTCCGACCCGGCCTCCTCCGCTCCCCCGACAGCCTGTTCAGTGATCTCGAGGCGGCCGGCCAGCCCGACGCCGTCCTCTTCCAGCACCTCGACCTCCTGGCCGGGGCCCTCCTGATGGCCGCCCTGCTCCTGGGGGCTCCGACACTGTGGCGTCGGGCCCGGGGCGAATGGACGGCCATGGTGGCCTTCGCCGCCGCCGGAGCCACGGGGGGGATCTTCTCCTACGCCTGCGTGGAGGGGACCAACGCCGTCTGCCGGTCGCTCCAGTGGCACTTCCAGCTCCCCCTCCACCACTACCTCCATATGGCTTCGGGCATCGTCGAATTCGGCGCCCTGACCCTGACGCTGATCCTCGCCGTCCGCCGCCACCGGGGCCTGGTCTCCGGGGCCGCCCGCCGCTACCGGGCCCTGGCCTGGGTCCTGGCCGTCAGCTACCCGCTCCTGGGCGTGGCCTACCTGACCGATCGGATGGGGGCCTTCGTCGAGCCGATCTTCTTCGTGACCTTCACCACGATGGTGTTGAGCTACCTCTTCGAGGGTGCCCGTCCGGCCGAGGCCGAGGCCTCGGCCGCCTGGGCCGGAACCGGTTCGGTCTCGCGACCTGAGCCCGGCGGCGCAGAGCTTGGAACCAGCGGGCGCCGGGTCATCCTCCGCCCCCACCGCATCCGGGCTGTCCACCGTCGTGACCGTCGGTGCCCCGATCCGGGTGCGGCGGCTGTTGCGGACATGGCCGCGTCGGCACGCCGCCCGGACCTGAAGGTTCCGGCTGGCGTCCGGCGTACGCTCAGCCCACTACCACGCAGGCCGACAGGGCCCGGGTCACGACATCGGGAGCGTCGGGGGCCACCTCGACCTTGGTGATCTGGTCGAAGGACCGGATGAGGGTGAGGACGGCGCTGACGGGCTCGCCGAAGCCGGCCTTGACCGTCCCCTCCACACCGTCGACGGTGAGTTCCTCTCCCAGGTCCACCAGGAGGTCGGCGACGTCGAGGAGCTCGGGGTCGGCGGTGAGGTAGCCGCTCTTCCACTCGGCGGACACGGCCAGCTTGTCCACGACACCGGTGAGGCGAAAATAGGGCCAGCTGAGATCCCGCATGTGGACAACACCCTTCGTTCGGTTCGAAGAGGCGTCGGGCCTGCACGGTGGGATCACCGGGAGGTGGTCCTGCCCAAGCGTGGCGACTCTTACCTCTCAGGCTAGTCCCCGACTGGCTCCGGTCGTTCATCACCCTCCGTGACGAGGGGGAGGTGGGTACCTGGACGGGGAGCGTTGGCCGGGCCCGGAAGGCCCCCGGGCGACCTCGGTCAGTGCTGACCGAGCGAGAAGCGGGTCCCCTGGTCGTCGGAGCAGAGGGCGGACCGCCCGTAGGGCTGGTCCTCGGGCCCGGTCGTAGACCTCGAGAAGGGCCGGTCCGGGGGCGGAGGATGCCGGCTGGTCGCTCACACCCACATCATCGTCCGGAACCGCCGATCTCCGTCGCCCTGGCGCGGCCTTTCTCAGACCTCGGCCGTCTCCACCTCGGTGGCCGTCCCGTCTCGGAGCCAGCGACGCACGGCGGCATCACCGGCGGCCCTGAAACTGGCCGCCACTTCGGAGATGAGCACCTCGATGGGGGGTCGGGACTGGCCCGAGATGTACTCCACCACGTGCTCGTTGACGCCGCCGACGAGGGACAGGGCCAAGATGCCGAGGGTCTCCCGGGGGAGCTCGACGTCCTCGGCGATCCGAACGATCTCGCTCACGACGATGGCCGCGAACTCGTGCAGGACGACGCGGCGGCGTCGTTCCATCACGGGACTGACTCCGATGCACTCGACGCAGACGATCCGGGCCCGGCGGGGATCGTCGAGCATCCGGTGGAAGAAGGCCCCCATCCCGGCTGTGATCCGGGCGTCGACGTCCTCGGGATCGGCGGCGGTGATGGCTCCAGCCACGGCCTCGATGACGGCGGCGGCCTCCTCGTCGTAGAGAGCCAGCAGGAGGTCCTCCCGGCTCTCGAAGTTCTCGTAGAAGTACCGGGCCGTGACCTTGGCCGTCCCACAGAGCATGTCGATGGCGGTGGCGGTGTAGCCGAGGGTCCCGAAGAGCTCGAGGCCGGCATCGAGGAATCGCCGCCGCCGGGCGGAGCGGCGCTGTTCAGGGGACTGTCCCCGGTAGGGGCGCCCCCCCGGGTCGGGGGAAGTCGGCACCGCCCCAGGATAGGGGCGACCCGGGACCTTGACATCCATGGTAAACATTCGACAAGTGAGAATCTCACTTGTCTCACTGGGGGTCCATCGACCCCGCCGGGAGTCGGGGGGCCATGGGCGTGGGGGAGGAGCTTCGAGCCGGGACGGGGAGGCGCCGCGGGCAGCGCCCCGACACCCCCCGTCGTCGGGGGGACGGCTCGGAGGCCGGGATGGTCCTCCTCGACATGGCCATGGGAATTCTCGTGCTCATGCTGGTCTTCGTCCCCACCGCCCGACTCCTCGTGACGACCGGAGCCGTCGTCGCTACCAACCGGGACCGGGACGTGGCCGCCCAGGTGGCCCAGGTCGACCTGACCGGTGAGGCGGCTGCTCCCTGGACGGCGTCGGCTCCCCCAGCGCTTCCCGGAGGGGTCCAGTGGCCGGCGAGCCCGGCGTCCACGGTGTCGGTGGGTGGGCTCAGCTACCGGTCCTACCTGGTGGGCGGCTGGTGCGCCCTTCGGACCTCGGGGGGAAACACCTGGGTCGACGGCAGCCCGACGACCGTCGGGGAGCCCGAGGACTTCGTGGTGGCGGTCCAGGTGAGCTGGGGCCCCTTCGGGGGGTCGAAGGTCGTTCAGACCGCCGTCGTTCCCACCCCCCCGACGTTCACGGGAACGGCGTCGGCCCACGGTCTGCCCGGTGGCGGCCGGAGCAGTGGCGTCGTCATGAGGCCCGGGTCCGGCGGCTCCGGTGGCGGCCCCGACGAGGCGGGAACCTTCCTCCCCGAGATGATGGTGGGCCTCCTCATCCTGAGCATCGCCATGGTCATGACCTTCGCCATCATGCGGGGGGTCACGGCCCAGACGGCGGCCACGGTGCGGGCCGGGACCTCGACCGAGGCCGCCCAGATCGCCCTCGACGCCATCGCCGGCCGGGTCGCCGCCATCGTGACGCCGGACGACTCGGCCCTGGCCTCGGGCTCGACGGCGGGTCCCTCGGGGCCCTGCTGGGGGACGGGCCAGCCGGCCGGGGAGGCCCCCGGCGTCACCCTGGCCGACCCGGCCTCGGTGGCCGTCCTCACCGCCGACGACTTCGACCTCAGGTTCTGCGGCTATCCGGCCCACGCCACCACCCCTCGGGTCTTCCGGATCTGGATCGACCCCTCGACCTGCCGGGCCCCGGCGACGAGCGCCACCTCCTCGACGGCGGGGTCCTGCACCGTGAGGATCGACGACCTCGGTCCGCAGGGGACCGCCGGCATGCCGGGCCAGCCTGCCCCGGCCACGCTGGGGGCGATCGCCGGGGTGTGGTGCGACGCCGCCTGCCAGGGCCATCAGGCCGGGCTGGCGCCGGCCACACCGGCACTGTTCACCTACGCCACCACGGGGGCAGCGGGTGGAGCGGCGCTGAAGACCCCGCTGGACGTGACCGCCACCTCCGGGGCCGAGACGTTCCCGGCCGGGTCCCTCCTGGGGGAGCCCGGCTTCGGTCAAACCGCCACGACAGCCGGGGCGGGGTCGGGCGGGGTGGCCGCCATCCGGGCCGTCGGCATCGAGCTGACCCTGCTGGCCGATACCAACCCGATCCTCCCGGCCCCGTCGGGACACCCGGGAACCACCGTCACAGCCAGGGTCGCTCTGGAGAGCGTCTCGTGAGGGCCCGGCGGCGACCCGGCCCGGAGGGCGAATCGGGACAGGCCATGATGGCCATCGTCCTGGCCGTGGTGGTGATCATGGTGGCCGTGCCGGTGTCCGCCGACCTCATGGCCACCGCCGAGGGTCCGGTCATCGGGCAGTCGATCGCCAACGAGGAAGCCCTGGCGGCAGCCTGGATGGGGGTGACCGACTTTGAGAACCACGTGGCCGCCTCGGCGTCCTACTCGGTCTCCTACTGCAGCGACTGGACCACCTCCGACGGGCAGGTTCCGGCCGGGTCGGAGCCCTGGTCGTGCGGCGCCAGGGGGCGGGACGTCGGCAACCCGGCCTTCGGGGACCGCCTCGACGGGTCCTGCCGGACCAGCCTCTCGACCAGTGTCGGATCGGTCGTGGACGGTGCCTTCGGCTGGGTGGTGTCGAAGGGGTCGCTCTCCGGAGCCAACGACGAGTTCCAGTACATCCTGGACTCCTCGGCGGCTCCTTCGGCCACCCCGCTCGCCTACCTCTACGTGACGGGCCGGTCGGGATCCTCGGGCCGATACAGCTGCCAGTCGGTGAAGGCCGCCTTCGTGGGTTCGGCCACGACTACGACGACGGACCAGACGGTGGTGGTCCCGGCCTCGCCCTGCGGGGGCTACCCGATGACGGTGCCGGAGACGGCCCCGGTCGGAGCGGCCACCATGACCGTCTCCGTCGACGGGGCCGCCGGGGCCAACGGGCTCAGCATCGTCGGGGTCAAGAACAGCGGGGGGACCCCCCTCGGGGACCCCGGGACGGGTGGGGGCGGCCAGCGGGTGGCGGCCAGCTTCCCTGTGACGGCCGGTCAGCAGTTCACCGTGGTCCTCGGCTGCCCCGGGACGGGTTCGGTCGGAGGCACCGGATTCAGTGCCGGGGGCAACGGGGCCACCAGCACGGCGGTCGACGTCGTCGGCGACGGTGGCGGGGGAGGCGGCGCCACCGCCGTCTGCGCCGGGACGGGCTGCAGCCCCGCCACGCCGCCGTGTTCCACGGTCCCGGCCACGGGGAACTGCCTGCTCCTCGTGGCCGGGGCCGGGGCCGGTGGGGGAGGCCCCTTCTACGCCACCAACGGCGGGGCCGGGGGCGGCGCCGGGAGCGGCCCGGCCTCGTCCGGACCCAGTCCGGGGACGGCGGGCTGCGACGGGACGGCCACCCTGATCTTCGCCACCACCACGGCCGGTTGCCCCACCGGCCTCTTCAACGGCTTCGACGGGGCCGGGGGGAGCCCGGGGGGGAGTGGGACGCCGACCGGCCCCGGTCAGGGCGGTCTGGGCTTCCTGGCCCAGTTCGGGCTGACCCAGGACGGCGGGGCCGGGAGCGCCACCTCCGGTGGGTGCGGGTGCGGCGGTCCGGGGGGTACCGGGGGCGGGGAGACCGTGCTCCAGGTCGGGGGGATCGGCGGTGGCGGCGGGGGTGGCTTCTACCCCGGCGGCGGCGGGGGCGCCGGGCTGACCTTCGGGGCCGGGGGTGGCGGCGGGGGGGGAAGCTCCTGGGTGGCGAGCGGGGCGGGAGCGTCGGCTGTCACCTACGGCCCGGCCGGGACTGACGCCGGGTCCGGAACGGTCACCTGGAGCAACGGGTCCGGCACCCTGGCCGTCGCCCCTCTGGGCTGCGGGAGCGGGAGCCGGGTCGTCTCCGCCACCGTGGGCAGCCTGGCCCTCTCCCTCTCGGGCGGAGCCGGGGCCCCGGGCGGGGGTGCCTCGTCGATCTACGCCGGGGTGGGCCAGAACGTCTCGGGCGCCGTCACCCTCGGTGCCGGTGAGGAGCTCGGCGAGGTGGTGGGCTGCGACGGGTTCGGGACCGTGGGTGGCCCCGGCCTGGGCTCGGGCGGCGGCGGCGGGGTGGGGAGCGGGCTGACGACCCTCGAGGGGGCCGGCTTCGGGGGCGTCGGCGGCAACGGTGGGGGTGGCGGCGGGGCCAGCGCCGTCTGCCTGGACGCCGTCACCGCCGGGCCGACCTGCACCCCGACCACCCCGCTCTGCCCGGCCCTGCCCACCCTGGCCGGCCGGCCTGCCCTGCCTGGTGGCGGTGGCGGCCGGGGGCGGAGGGACGGGCGGGGGGGCCTCCTACAGCGGGATCCTGGCCGGGGCCGCCGGCGGGGACGCCGGGAACGCGAGCTCGGACGTGGTCGACGGGGACGGCTCGACGAGCAGCTCGGGAACCGTGGGCGGGGGAGCGGGGACCTACCTGGCCGGCGGGGGCGGGGAGGGCACCTTCAGCGGGCCGGGGGCGGGTGGCGGCCTCTTCGGGATAGACCCCGGCTCGGGCCACGCCGGGTCGGCAGCCGGAACCGGTGGGACGGGGACGGCGGCGGCCTTCAACTTCTATGCCGACGGCGGCGGGGGTGGCGGGGGAGGCGGCTACTACGGGGGTGGCGGTGCCGGCGGCGGCCTCTTCGCCAGCGACGCCGGAGGCGGCGGCGGGGGTGGGAGCTCCTGGGCCTCGGCCGCCCTCCCGGCGGCGGTCTACGCCCCGTCGGGGACAACGGTCAGCGTGGCCGTCTCCACCACGTCGGTGGCGCCGGGACCTCCGAATCGCATGGTGGCCGGGGTGTCGGAGACCCTTGGTGGGTTCCGATGGTGAACGACGACCGTCAGTTGACGCTGACCGTCGTGGCCGTCGTGGCCGAGGTGGCCTGGGCCAGCCAGGGTCCCAGCTGGTCCATCGGCATGGGCCGGGCCAGGAGGTAGCCCTGGGCCACGTCGCATCCGGCCACCCGGAGGGCGTCGAGGATCTCCTCGGTCTCGACCCCCTCGGCCACGACCCGGTAGGAGAGGTTGTGACCGAGGTCGATGACGGAGCGGACGATGGAGGCGTGGGCTTTGTTGTCGAGCATGTCGAAGACGAAGCTCTTGTCGATCTTGAGCTCGTAGATGGGGAGCTCGGGGAGATAGCCCAGTGAGGTCTGCCCCTGGCCGAAGTCGTCGATGCTGATCCGGATCCCGGCCGAGGCCAGCTCGATGAGGACGGCGGCGGCCCGGTGGGGGTCGGTTACGAGCGCCGTCTCGGTGATCTCGACGATGAGGCGGTCCGGGGTCAAGCCGATGTCCTCGATGACGGCGATGACCTGCTTGGCGAACTCGGAGCGGCTCAGGTTGCGGCCCGAGACGTTGACGGCGACGGTCAGGTCGGCACCGAGGGCGCCCATGTCCCGGATCTGGGTCAGGGCGGCCCCGAGGACCCAGGGGGTGAGGAGGTCCATGAGGTCGGTCTGCTCGGCCAAGGGCAGGAAGCTGTCGGGGTAGAGGAGGCCCCGGGTCGGGTGCTGCCAGCGGACCAGGGCCTCGACGGCCTCGATCCGACCGTCGAAGACGGCGGCCTTCGGTTGGTAGTGCAGGACGAGCTCGTCGGCGCCGATGGCGTGGCGGAGCTCGGCCATGAGCGAGAGATCGCCCGGCTCCCCGCCGTGTTGTTCGGGCCGGTAGCGGACCACCCCGGCGTGGGTGGCCTTGGCCACGTACATGGCCACGTCGGCCCGCTGGAGGAGCTCGTCGGCGTCGGTGCCGTCCTCAGGGGCCACCACGAAGCCGAAGCTCGACTCGACCGAGAGGGGGAGGCCGACGATCTCGACCTCCTCGTTGATGAGGGTCCGGAGCCGGCCCAGGGTCTGCTCCACCTCGCTGCCCCCGATGACCAGACCGAACTCGTCCCCGCCCAGCCGGGCCACGAAGTCGTCCGGGCCGATCGCACCCCGGAGCCGGTTGGCGATGACCTTGAGGAGGAGGTCGCCGTTGTGGTGTCCGAGGGTGTCGTTGACCTCCTTGAAACGGTCGAGGTCGACGATGGCGACGGCGACCCCCGGTCGCTGCCGTTCACCAGCGCCGAGGGCATGGGTCACCTGGCGGAGGAAGAGCGTCCGGTTGGGGAGCTCGGTGAGGGGGTCGTACTCGGCCAGGAACGCGTTCAGGCGGACCTGGCGGCGCAGCCGCTTGCCCACCTGCCAGGAGATGGCCAGCAGGGCCAGGTAGAGGAGGGCCAGGCCGATGGTGAGCACGTTCCGGAGGCTCGAGAGGCCGGTGGAGACATCGGCGTTGATCGGCCCGTAGGGGAGGTAGACCTCGAGGACCCCGACCCGTTGGTCGGGCGTACCGGCCCTCAGCGGGAGGTAGACCTCCACGGCCTGGGGACCGACCGGTCCCGAGTTGTCACCGTCGGCGTTCAGGTGGGTGAGGAGGACCACGGTGTTCCCACGGGTGGCGGCCAGGGCGGCGGGTTCGGGGGTCTGGCCGAAGCCGGAGCCGTCCCCTGAGAAGACGACCTGGCCCTGGAGGTTGCGGAGCCGGAGCCGGAGCAGGTCCCGACCCATGGCGTTGGCCGCCAGCTGCTGGAAGCCGGCCTTCTCGGTTGGGCTCAGGCCCATACCCAGCGGTCGCCCGTCCAACGAGGGCTCGACGGCGGTCCGGGCCAGGAGGACGGCCTCGGAGCGGCCCTCGGCCAGGCCCCGCCGGTTGGCCTCGGTGCGGAAGGTGGCGGCCAGGACCGCGAAGAGCAGGAGGACCGGCACCAGGGCGACGAGCGCCTGGACGACGAAGAGCCGAATGGTCGATCGAGGGGCGTGAGACCGGACGATCACCCTTTCTGATCGTCACAACGCGCGGACAACTTGAGCGGTCGGGGCTCCCGACCTCCTCCCTTTACCGGATCCGGGCGTTGGTGGGGAGGACCTGGACCGAGACGTCGGGCACGGGGAAGCCGAACTCGGGGTACTTCGCCTTGGCGGCCTGGCGGTAGCGGGTGGTCGAGTGGACCGGGTCCTTGTCGAACTCGGGGATCACCTTGGACCCGAAGAGCTCGAGCATCTCGGTGACCTCCTCGGGGGCCAGGCAGTCCGAGGGCAGCCCGAAGACGACCTGGTCACAGCCGACGCTCTGGTAGGCCTCGACCTGTTCGCAGACCTCCTCGGGGGTGCCGCAGAGGAGCCAGCCCTCCTCGATCAGTCGGTCGAGGTTCTCCTCGTCGGGGGCGGCGAAGGGGGGGTCGGGCCAGACCGGGGCGTACTCGGGCTTGGGCATGGTGTCGTGGTAGAGGCAGACCATGGAGTAGAGGTAGCCCCGGCCCTGACGCATGGCCACCTCCCTGGCCCGCTTGCGGTCAGAGAGGCAGATGACAGCGTTGGTGAGCATGATGTTGTCGTTCTGGAACTGGCCGACCGGCTCGGTGCAGCGGGACACACCCTCCTTGTAGGAGTCGATCCGGGGCTTCAGGTTGTGGATGGGCTCGAAGTTGAAGGCGATGGCCCCGATCCCCATCTCGCCGGCCTGGACGAAGGTTCCCGGGTTCCCGCAGGCGACCCAGATGGGCGGGTGTCCAGGGCCATTGGGCTTGGGGAGGATGTTGTGGGGGGTGGGCACCGTGAAGCTCGTGCCCTCGTACATGTAGTCCCGCTGCTCCCACATCCGGGGGATCTCCCGGATGACCTCGTTCCACTCGGCCTTGGTCGAGTCCTTGTCCAGGATGTTGAAGCTGGCGATCTCGTGGCTGCCCGCCCCCCGACCCGTCCCCCACTCGAAGCGGTTGTCGGTGACGTGGTCCATCATGGCGGCCCGTTCGGCGTAGCGGACGGGGTGCTCCTTGCGGGGGCTGAGGCTGTTGATGGCGGTGCCGATGTGGATCCGCTCGGTCCGGGCCGCCACGTAGCCCATGGCGACCTCGGGGGCCGACATGTGGGAGTACTCGGTCAGGGCGTGGTGCTCGCCGAACCAGGCGTACTTCCAATTGTGCCGGTCGGCGGTGATGGCCCACTCGAGCTCCTGCATGAGCATGGCGTGCTCGCTGGCCGAGTCGTGCGCGGCGGGGCCGGGCAGATACCCGTTCAGGAAGACTCCGAACTCCATCTCGTTCCCTCTCGATCCCTCGAATCGGCTGCGGTGACGACCAGCATACCGAAAAAAGAGAACGTGTTCTAGCGAGAGGTCGAAAAGGGCCCCTCACCGGGGGATTCAGGGAACCCGGTCAGGCCTTCTTGGCGGCCGCCTTCTTGGCCGGCGCCTTCTT
>PLZB01000108.1 GCA_003151955.1 Acidimicrobiaceae bacterium | reverse complement strand
TGCCTACATTCTGCGGAAGTCAGGCACTGGTGTCCTTCAGGGTCCGACCTGGCGGCGGGAGACGCCGGCAGGAGTGGATTCAGGCGCCGGCGGGCGGTCAGGCCTCGGCGCGAAGGACACGGAGCGGAGCAACGTGTGGACCTCCACTCTACCGTCGGGGGTGTCGCGTCGTGCGGGGGCCCCGGTACTCGGCGACCCGGTGCTCCCCGAGCCACCTGGTGACCTCGGCCGGCTCGAACCGGACGAAGTGGCCGACCTTCAGGTAGGGGATCCGGCGCTCCTGGACCAGGCGGCGGACATGGTGGACGGTGAGGCCCAGCTGGGAAGCCAGTCCCTCGACGTCGAGCAGCGCCGGGATGCCCTGGCCGGGATCGGCTCCGGCCGGTGGGGGCTCGGCCGAGGGTTCGCATCCCGGGAGGCGTCGTTGGCGGGCAGCTCCGGCTCCGGCTCGCCGACGGGCGACGGCACAGTCTTCGGGCTTCGAACCCTCCTCTGGGTTGGACGGTGCCGGTGCGTCCGGTTCCCCGGGCGGCCCGGTCGGCTCCGCCGGGGGCGGTGGGGTCGTTTTGACGTCGGGGTCGTTTCGGGTGCGTCCCATCTGGTCCTCCTTCGGGAGGAGGCGGCCATTCCGCCTTCCACTCTCGAATTGGCATCGAGACGGCCCGAACGCGACAAGAAACCCTGGCGTGACCATGATCAGGCCCCTCCGGGACCTGCGAGCCGGTCCGCGTGGTGTGCCACCGCCGGGCAGCTGTCAAGGGCCCTTGCTGCGCGGCGGGTCCCTGCGGGACGGCCGGCTGGCCGCCCTTGACAGCGGTCCGTCGGCGGCAGAAGGCGCGGTCAGGTTGGCGACGCAGACGTCGCCCACCAGGACGGAAGGAAAACCCGATGAAGAAGCGGCTACCCCGCCACGAATGCCCTGGCTGCCACCGTGTGGTGGCCGTATACACCGCCGAGCCCTACGGGACCGGGACGAACCGGCACCACTACCTCTACCGGCACAAGCGGCCCGACGGGACCGGCTGCATCACCGCCTCCGTCTACCCCTTCCGGGAGCGCCGACCCGCGCTCGTCCTCGTCCGGAGAACAGAGGACACCGAGGGCACCGTGCACCTCCGCTTCCGGATCGAGGCGAGCTGAAACGGGGGCTCGTTCAGCGGCCGGCCATAGGGACCCGGTGCTGATCGATCCACGCCGAGAGCTCGTCGGGGTCGAACCGGATGAAGTGACCGACCTTGACATACGACATCCGACGCTCGGCCACCAGACGACGAACATGACGGAGGGTGACGCCGAGAATCTCCGCCGTGGCAGGAATGTCGATCAGCGGGTTACAGGCAGATGAACCTTCTCCAGGACGGCGACGGACTGGGGGCCGTTGGGTATCGTGCGGCGGTGCGGACGGCGGATACACGGATTGTTCTCCTCTTCGCGGTTGTCGTGACGGTCGGACTGGCCCTGCTGGGCCCTCCCGCCGCTGCCGGCGGGGTCTCGGGAACGGTATTGGCGGCAGGACGGGTCGTGGCCGTGTCGACACCCGGCACCACGATGACGGTCCCCGCCGACGGCCGGCTCCGCGGTGACAACTTCGGGGCGACCGTCACGGGGGTGGCGTGGCCGGCCATGGCGGGCCCGTCCCCGCAGTACGTGGCCGGCTTCGGCCACCGTCTCGTCGTGTTCTCGCTGCAGCTCATCCAAGCAGTCGCCGACGTCGGACCGAACGCGTCCCCGGTAACGACGGCCACAGCATGGGTCTCGGTGTCCGGGACGACGCTGCCCGTCGACCTGACCCAGATCGACAACTCGATTGCCGCATCGTTCGACAAGACCGGATCGGGGGTCGGCGTGTACGTCGTGTCCGTCCCCGCCACCGACCACGACGTCAGCTTGGAGATCAACGCCGAGAACTTCTCCCAGTCGCTGTCGCTGTGGACGTTGCAGCGCAGCGACCCCCAGGCGCCGATCCTCTACCGGGATCCCGACTCGACCACGGTCACCGCACCGCAGACCGGGGCGGCCACGGCCACCCTGACCAACCCGGCCGACGGGTTCTCGGTCCCGACGTCCCTGTCGATCGCGACGGCCACCCTCTCCGCCTTCTCGCCCGACACGCCCCCGAAGGTGGCGCCGCCCGGGCAGGCCTTCCTGACCCTCATCTTCAACTCGACCGGACCCGACTACGGACCGGGCGGACCCGCCTACGACGACTTCATCGGCTTGCTGGCACCGCTCTCCGGAAGCGACGTGACGCTCACGATTCCCGGTGGGACCCCCCAGCCAGCCCAGGTCGTCCAGGTCCCCGGCAACCAGCCCACCGACTTCACGAGCACCGGGATGCTCGACGGCTACTACTTCTCTTACACGGTGCCGGAACCGTTCACCGCCGGCACCGTCACCGTGGCAGCGTCCACGACACCGGGCTCCGAGGGACAGCACCTCACCGACACCACCCCGGCCACTATCGCCGTGTCGGGCCCGTCGACGCTCCCGGTGACGATGCCGCCCGTGCCGACAACGGCCGTGCAGCCCACCCCTGTCTGGGTTGGTGCCCCGCTCCCTCCGACCGGGAGCTCGGCGACAGGTTCCGGGACGGGGGCCGGTTCGTCGGCGATCGGGACCGGTTCCGGTGGGGGGCTGCCGGTGTGGCTGGCCGTCGTCCTTGTCGTGATCCTGGCCGGGGTCGTCGTCGGGGTCCAACGGGTTCTCCGAGGCCGGAAGACCGGCGCAACGGTCCCGGCCGCAGACCTTTCCCCTGACCCGGACCGGACGCCGAAGGTCACGGCCGAGCCGTCGAACGGGCCCGAGCCGATGGTCGTGAGGGTGTTGGGACCGGTCGAGGTGACTGGCTGGCTGAACCACCCGGACCGGAAGATCGTCGAGGAGCTCTGCTGCTTTCTGGCGTTGCACCAGGACCGGCCCGTCACCTCGGACCAGCTGCTGGTCGGAGTGTGGCCGACGGCGGAAGACGGTGTCGGGCGCCGTGCTGTTTGGG
>PLZB01000067.1 GCA_003151955.1 Acidimicrobiaceae bacterium | reverse complement strand
CGCCCCTTACCCGCCGATCCAGGTCTGAGCTGGCAGCCTCGGTGTTGGGTCGGGGTGGGGTGTTGTCGGCTCGGAAGGTGTTCTCCCGCCGCGACGTGATCGTGGCCGTCACCCCCCACCTGTTCGGCCGGAATCCCGCCGAGCTCGACAAGATCGTCGACCGGGTGTTGCGCGATCCGGACGCCGTCCGGCTGGTGGGGGTGCCGCGGGCGTCGGAACGGGCGTATGCCACCGCGTCGGTCCTGGCCGACGAGACCGCGGTGGAGACGGCGGTGGCCCGGGGGGTAGGGGCGGTCGACGGGCCCAGGGTGACGTTGGAAACCGCAACCGCCGCCGTCAACACCACGGCGACGGTTCTCAGGGTGACGTTGACCGACGGACAGGTGGCGGCGGTAGTGGGGATCGCCACGTCGGGACGGCAGGTGGAGCTGGTCGAGGGGGTGGCCGGGTCGGGGAAGACGACGGTGATGGCCGCCGTGCGCCAGGCGTTCGTGGCGGGCGGGTTCACGGTCCTCGGGACATCGACGTCAGGGCAGGCGGCGAGGACGTTGGGCTCCCAGGCCGGGATCGACGAGTCGATGACGGTGGCGTCGTTGCGGTGGCAGGTCGAGCACGGCCGGCGCCGGCTCACCCCCGGCCACGTGGTGATCCTCGACGAGGCCGGGATGACCTCGGACCGCGACGTGGCGTTCCTCCTCGACCAGGCCCGCCTCGGCGGGTCGAAAATCGTCATGGTCGGCGACGACCGTCAGCTCGGCGCCGTCGACGTCGGGGGGGCCATGGGGGCGCTCGCCGAACGCCACGGCGGCATGGTCCACACCCTGTCCGAGAACGTCCGCCAGCACGACCTGGCCGAACGGGAGGCGCTGGCCGAGCTCCGCGCCGGGGACGTCACCCGGGCCGTCGAGTTCTACCTGGCCGCCGACCGGGTCGTCGTCGCCCCTGGCCGGACGGCCGCGCTGGCCGAGCTGGTCAACCGGTGGGCGCAGGATGTGGAGGCGGGATCCGACGCGGCCATGTTCGCGTGGCGAAGGGCCAACGTGGCCGAGCTCAACCGGCTCGCCCGCGACGAGATGGCCGTCGCCGGCCGGCTGTCCGGACCGGACCTGCCCGCCCCAGGCGGGGCCCGGTATGCGGCCGGGGACCGGATCGTCACCCTCGCCCCCGGCGCCCAGGGGAAGGTCGTCACCTCGGAACGCGGTGTGGTCGTCTCGGTCGACGTCGAGGCCGGGGCTCTGACGGCCCAGATGGACGACGGCCGCCGGCAGCGGTTCGGCCCCGACGAGACCGGGGCCGACCGTCTGGCCCATGGGTATGCCACCACCGTCCATCGGAGTCAGGGGGCGACGTGTGACCGGGCCCATGTCTACGAAGACGGCGGCGGCCGGGAACTGGCCTATGTGGCCATGAGCCGGGCCCGGGAAGCCACCCACGTCTACCTGGCCGCCGACGGCGCCGGCCAGGCGAGGGAAGACCTGGTCCGGAGCTGGACGTCTGAGCGGCGTTGGAAATGGGCGATCGACACCGGCACCCCGCAGCTCGGGGGACCGGAGCCGGCCGGGTTGCGTCGGGAGGCGCTGACGGCGGAGCGGGCCGCCCTGGCGGCGGGGATGCCCCGGGACGTGACCGTTGAGCTGAGCCGGGCTGTCTCCGAGCGCGACACGGTCGCCGGCCAGCTGGAACGGCTCCGGGCCGGCGGCGGTCTCGGCGTCGGCGGGGAGCTTCACCGGGCCGTAGTCGTGGCGCTGTCTGATCGCCGGCTCCGTCTCACCAACGAGGAGATGGCAGGGGACAAGGATGTGATGAGGAAGCTCCGCCGGGATGCCCGGCAGCGGGCCGAGACTTTCGCGGTGCGGGAGCAGGCCGCCTGGGAGAAGGTGGCCGGCCTGTTCGCCCCGGAGGAACGCCGGCTCGTCCACGCCCTCAGCCAAGCCGACCGGCAGGTGGTCGAGCTGGCCGCCGCCGATGGCGACCGGGCCCGGTGGCTGGCCGTCCACCTCGAGGTTCCGGGCCGGCTCCGGGAGATTGACGCCGAGATCGCCAGCCTCGACGGGGAGATCGACCTCGAACGCCGGGCCGTCGTCAGCGACCTCTACCCCCCACCCGAGTACACCCCCACCCCCGAGCACGACCTGGACCGGCACCACGACCACCACCACGACATCGAACCCGACTACGGCCTCGGCTTCTAAAAGCGGTCCCGAGCTGGGAGGGTCACGTCCACAGACGGCAGCACAGCCCCCCGGGTGACGTCACCCCACTCCAGGGTGACGTCGCCTCACCCCCAAGGTGACGTCGCCCGGCACCCGGGGTGACGTTCGACCGGGTCTCCCCCATCACCATCGATCCGACGGGCAACGAAGAGGGTGACGATGGGGGTGACGCCGACCCGGACCATGGAACCGAGCCCGGACAGATCGTCCCGGCTTCCGAACCCGGGAAGACCCGAAGCCCATCCAACCCGAGACCCTGACCGTCCAGCGCGTCCCAGCCCCCCGACCCACGCCGACCGGCGGGATAGACGCCGACCCGACGCCCCCCGTCGACCTGATCTCCGCCCCCCAGGCTGTACCCAACTCCCCACCGAACTCCCCACCAACCTCCCCACGAGGCTCATCGGACAGGATCCCGGGCAGAGTTGCGGGCAAACAGGCCCAACCCGCGCTAGTTCCGTGCATGACGAACGCTCAGGCCCCAACCGTCCAAGCTCGTGTGGCCGCCGCCGTGGATCTGATCTCGATCCCGGATGCCGCCCGTCGGCTCGGCCTCCACCCCGACACCCTCTACCGGCTCTGCCGAACCGGCCAGTTCCCCCCGGCGATTCAGATCGGCGGTCGCTGGCGGGTGTCGGTCCCCCGGCTGGAACGGTATCTCCACGGCAGCGCCGAGTCCTGACCAGCCGATCGAGTCCTCCCCGAATCCTCACGCAGTCGGGACCCGACTCGAGCCAGATCGGGGAGACTCAGAATCGACCAGCTGTCCAAGCGTTGGCGTAGTCGACCCCTCTCCGATCGGCCACCGCCGACCGACCTTCGAGTTGGCCTTCGTGGACAGGAATCGTGAAAGGCTCGTGCCGTGCGGCCGCGGGGGACGACGTGAAGTTCACGAGGCCGAGTCGGAAGGTGGTTCCCCTGGCTCTCACCGTCGTCTGGGGTGTCCTCGGGGTCCGCGTCGTCGCAATCAACGTCGCCGTGGCGGCGTTGCTGTTCGCCGCCGCGGCCCTCGGCCTCCTCGTCGCCGCCGCCGGCCCGAGCATCCAAATCAACACTGACGTGGTCGTGCACCGACGGGGATTGCCGCTGATCGGTCCATTTGACTTCCCCGGTGCGGAACGGACCTATTACCAGCCGGGCAAGTTGGCGGCGGTGGTTCCCGTGGCGGAGGCCTCCGAGTTCACGTCCGTTGCCGTCGAGGCCGTCTTCGTGATCATCCCCAAGGTCAGCTTCGGAACCCGATATCTCCCCTGCCTGATACTCCGGTCCGGCGAGCGGGTCCGGCTGACACCGTTCATGTCCAAGGACCAGCAGGAGGCGTCCCGGCTGGTCGACCAGCTGAACCGGCAGCTCCAGTAGATCGAGGCAATGGGAAGGCGACCCAGCGCCGGCCCGGCCCGAGAGGCTGCGACTTGTTGCGACGCCTGGCCTCGGCGTCGGCTTGGTCGTGGTCCGAGTACACCGCAGAAACGTCGAACTGCCCCTCGGCCCTGTGATCAGGTGGAAGCCGACGGAGCTCCCCGACAATCCACATGTGACCCTTCCGCCAACAGCGTTCCCACTGGGTCAGCAGCGCCTCGGGCAAGTCGGACTCTCCCAACATCCCTCCCAACTCCTCGGCGAGGATGGCATGGCGCTCCTCCACCGTGGATGCCCGGCGCAACCGAAAGGTGAGGCGGAAGAGGCGCTGAAGGTTGGGGCCTTCGTCCTCGTCTGGCGTGGGCGGGCTCGGCGGGCTCTTTCGGTTCTGCACCTGGCGACGAAGCCGCGCTCTCCCAGCCGGCGTCGACAACGATTTCATGGCATGCCGCCCGAGCGCTTGATCGAGCGCTTGTCCGAGATCAGCCTGTGCGATGTCCGGAAACGCATAGCTGAGACGGCCCAGGGCCCTGGACTGAATCGCACGGGAGCGGTCCTCCGATTTCGGAGGCCATGCGGGAGCTGTTTCGCGGTAGGCCGCGCTCCTGATCTCCTCCACGAGCTGGACGGCCCGCGTGACCTCGTCGCGTGCTTCAGGCCGCGCCCGTCCGGCCACGGCGCGCTCGAGATCCTCGGCATCGAGCCACTCGTTCATCCCCGGCTTCTTCATCCCCGGCTTGTTCGACGAAAGGCCCAGACCCAGGTCCAGGGCCAATCGGAGAGGATCCCTCACCTTCATGAAGGCGAGTTTCCCATGCCCACGTCAGACACGCCGCGTTGCCGGCGGACGGAACCTACGCGTCACGGAGATGATCTTGGATCTGGGTACCGGTGTCGAAGACGCCGTTCAAATACGCCTTGGGCTCGAGCTTGCTCCCCCGGGTGAGCGAGAAGACCTTCGCCTACAGCGTGAGCATGGAGCCGAGGATCCCGGCGGCGGCCCGGTCCCGCTCGGGGAGAGCGTGGGCGTAGCGGTCGAGGGTCATGGTGGCGCGGGCGTGGCCGTGGCGCTCGGCCACGGTCCGGATGTCGACCCCGGCGGCGATCAGCGTGGTCACGCTGAAATGTCGGAGGTCGTGAAACCGGAACGGCCACAGCTCCCACGGGGGGAGGGCCTCGACCTTGACCTCGAGCCGCTTGGCCGCCTGCCGCTCCATCTCCCGGCAGAGCCGGCCGAACCGGTGGGTGAAGGTGTCGGGGTTGGCCGGGTTGCCGCTGTGGGCGTCGTAGGAGAGGACGTAGGGGTCGGTGACGACCGGGGAGTCGGCCCGGACCGAGAGGTCGTGGATGTAGACCCACCGCCGTCGGAGGACCTCGAGGGCGACCTCGTCGAGGGCCAGGGTCCGGGCCTGGTGCGTCTTCGTCGGACCCTCGTAGGCCTCCCCGGCGGTGACGGTGAGGGACCTGGCGATCCGGACCTTGCCGGCCACCAGGTCGATGTCGGACCACCGCAGCGCCACCAGCTCGCCCCGGCGGGCGCCCGTGAGGGCGGCCAGGGCGATGGCGGTGGCCAGCACCGGGTCGTCGGCCTCGGCCGTCTTCACCAGAGCGGAGAGCTGGGCCGGGGTGGGGACAACCATGTCCTTCTTCACCGGGGCCGGCGGGCTGGTCCGGTCGGTCGGGGTCCGGTCGATCCACCCCCACTTCACCGCCTGCCGGCAGGCCGCCGAGAGGATCGAGTGGTACTTGTGGACCGTCGACGGGGACAGCCCCTCGTCGAGCCACTTCCGGTAGGCGGCGTCGAGGGTGTCCGGCTCGAGCCGGTCGAGCCGGATGTCACCGAGGAGGGGACGGATCCGGTGCTCGATCTTCCGGCGGTTCTCGTAGACCGTCCGGGGCCGCTGGGCCGGCTCGATGTGCTCCAGCCACCGGTCGAGGAGCTGGCCGACCGTCGCCGACGTCCGCTTGAACCTCCCCGCCTCGACCTCGGACACCAATGCGGCCAGGGCCTTCCCCGCCTCGCGCTCCGTCCCCTTGAAGCTCCGGGCCGCCTGGCGCACCTTCCCGGTGACCGGATCGGTCCCGGTGAAAACCCGGAGCTGCCACTGTCCCGAGCCCGCGGGCCGCTCCCGCATGGTCCCGGGGCGGCTGGCGCGGGCGGTCGTCACACTCGCCAGGCTACCCAGTTCCGGGGACCTTGGTAGGCCAAATGTAGGACAAGCTCCAGGACCGTTTGGTAAAAGTCCTGGTCAGGAGTGGGCGCAGAGGGACTCGAACCCCCGGCCTCAGCCGTGTGAAGGCTGCGCTCTAACCAACTGAGCTATGCGCCCGGCGGGTGCGATGGTAGCGGCCCCTCGGGGCCCCTGGCGACGGGCCCTTCAGCCGACCGGGGCCAGGGCGTCGAAACCGATGGCCTCCTCGAGGGCGGCGGCGGAGCGGAGGACGACGAGGTCGGCATGCTGGGGGCCGACGAGTTGGAGGCCGACGGGGAGACCGGAGGCGGTGAGGCCGGCACAGACGGAGGCGGCCGGAGAGCGGGTCATGTTGAAGGGATAGGTGAAGCGGACCCAGTTGGCGTCGATGTTCCCGTTGATCATCCCCTGGCTCTCGAGCGACCTGGGGGGAGGAGGGGCGGCACAGGTGGGGGTGACGAGAAGGCGGACGTCGTGGAAGAGCTCGACGAGCTTCAGGTTGAGACGGTGACAGGCGTCCTCGGCCTTGATCAGATCGACGGCGGTGATGCTGGAGGCGGCCCAGTCCATGGCCGCCGCCAGGGCGGGGTCGACCCGGTCCCAGCCGGGGGTGTCCCGGTGGGGGGCCAGGCTCCTGAGGTTGTAGGCCATAGCCAGGGTCAGCCAGTCCGAGACGGGGTCCTCCTCGAAGACCTCGTCGATGACGACGACCTCGGCCCCGAGGGATTCGAGGGTGGCGACGGCCCGCTCACAGACGGCCCGGACCTCGTCGTCGAGGGGGGCGTAGCCGAGGGTCGGGGACCAGGCCACCCGGGCCGGGACCCGGGGGTCGGCGATGGCCGCCGTCCAGCTGGCCTCGGGTCGGGGGAGCGAGCGGAGGTCGGTGGGGTCCGGTCCGACGGCCACCTCGAGGGCGGCCACCACGTCGGCGATCCGGCGGGCCATGGGGGCCTTGGTGGAGAGGTGGTGCCAGTCGGGGGGCTCGGCCCCGCCCGAGGGGACCCGACCCAGGGAGGGCTTGATCCCGGTCAGGCCGCAGCAGGAGGCGGGGATCCGGACCGATCCTCCCCCGTCGGAGCCGGTGGCGAGGGGGACCATCCCGGCCGCGATGGCCGCGGCCGACCCCCCCGAGGAGCCACCCGGGCTGTGGTCGAGGTTCCAGGGGTTGGAGGTGGGCCCGAAGAGGGCGTTGGTGGTGTCGGCCTTCCATCCCAGCTCGGGGGTGTTGGTCTTCCCGACGACGATGCAGCCGGCGGCCCGGAGGCGGGCCACCAGGTGGGAGTCGGCCGGGGCGGGGTGGGCGTGCTCGAAGAGGACCGATCCTTGGGTGGTGACGAAGCCGGCGGCGTCCTCGAGATCCTTCACCCCGATGGGGATCCCGGCCAACGGGCCGGGGTCGGCGCCGGCGGCCACCCTGGCGTCGAGGGCGGCGGCCGCCTCCAGGGCCCGGTCGCCGTCGACGGCCACGAAGGCCCCGACGGAGCCGTCGAGAGCCTCGATCCGCTCCAGGGCGTGGGCCACGAGCTCCCGGGCGGCGAGCTCCCCCCGGCGGACCCGGTCGGCCAGCCCCGTCACAGATTCCTGTCGAAAATCGAGTTCCATCACACCGGACTACCACGATCGGGGCGGTTCCGCTCGGGTCGGGGCTGACCGGTTCGACAGAAGCGGTCGTCGGGCGTCAACCTGTCGCCATGGCACCTCCTCCATCCGGTGAGCCGTTGACGGGCCCGGTCCTCGACCATGTCGCTGTGGCCGTGGAGGAGTGGACCGACGCCTGGCCCCGCTACGCCGGAGAGCTGGGCGCAGCCTGGTCCTCCGGCGGCTACGGGGTCGGGTTCGCCCCGGCCCAGCTCCGGTTCGCCAACGCAGCCAAGCTCGAGATCCTCCAGCCCTGGGAGACCGGAGCCAACCCCTTCCTCCGGCGCTTCCTCGACAGCTCGGGTCCGGGCCCCCACCACCTCACCTTCAAGGTTCCCGACCTCGACGTCGCCCTCAACCGGGTCCGGGCCGCCGGCTTCGAGCCCCAGGGGATCGACCGGTCCGACCCGGGCTGGATGGAGGCCTTCCTCCACCCCCGCCAGGCCACCGGGGTGGTGGTCCAGCTCGCCCAGGCCACCGAGGACTGGGACTCCCCCCCGCTGGCCGGCTACCCGGCCGAGCGACCCCCGGCCGCCTCACTGCTCCGGGTCGTCCATGCCGTTCCCGACCTGGCCGCGGCCCTGGGCCTCTTCCAGGGACTCCTCGACGGAGTCCTCGTCGACCAGGGCTCGGGGCCCGAGGGGACCTGGGACTACGCCGAGCTGACCTGGCCCGGCCCCCTGGCCGTCCGACTCATCTCCCCCCGCTCCGGCACCGACCCGGCCACCCCGGTCCGGCTCTGGCTCGCCGACCGGCCCGGCCGGGTCCACCACCTGGCCTTCACCCTCCCGGGCGGGGTCAGGCCGGCCCCGTCTCCGGTGCCCCGGCTCGTCCCCGGGGTGCTCCCCGCCGAGGGACCACCGGTCACCGTGGTCGAGCCGGCCGAGAACCTGGGGACCCGACTCGTCCTCCTCGCCGCCGCCCCGTAGCCTGGGATGGTGCCCTCCCCCACCGACCCGACCTCCGGCGGCGCCGGGGACGTCCCCAAGCTGACCATCGGCCAGCGGCTCCTGACCTCACTCCCCCAGCTCCGCCCCGAGCGCCCGACTCGCCCGTCCCGGCCCGGTTCCGACCAGTCGGCCGACACCGACCCCGGTGCAGACCCCACCGACAACGACGCCGAGGAGTCGGCCGGGGACGAGAGCTCCGCCCCCCAGTCGGTCGGCTCCCGGCTGAAGGACTCTCTCCTGAAGCCCCCTCCGGCCCGGCAGCCGGCAGCCCGGGTGAGCCCCTACGCCGATTCGACCTCGGCGGAGCTGATCGTCTCGATCAAGCGGATCGACGACCGGGAGCGGCGGTTCGCCTTCGTGGCCGCACCGATCGGGGCCATCCTCGGGTTGGTCCTCATGTTCCAGTTCCTCCACAACAACCCGGTCTACGAGGCCCACCACGTCCTCAACAAGAAGCACGTGGCCGACTCGCTGATCGTCACCTACGGGATGGTGCCTGTCGTCTTCGGCATCGTCGTCGGGGTCGCCGCCTACCTCCGGCGGCGATCCTTCACCGTCTTCTCATTGATCCTGCTCGGCTACCCCTTCCTGGCCTTGAGCGGGAACCCGATCACGATCCTCCCCTTCTGGGGCCTGGCCGGCTGGCTCTTCTTCCGCTCCTTCAAGATGCAGCGGGAGCTCACGGCCAGGGGGGAGAACCCCCGGGTCCGGACCCGAACCGCTCCCGGTGCCCGGTCGACACGGTCGGGGAGCTCGAAGGCCGGGACGGCCAAGCCCAAGCCCAAGCCGAGCCTGGCCGAGGCCCGGGCCCAGGCGGTCCGGGCCAAGGCGGAGCGACGGGCCGGCCGGGGGAGGCCGGCCCCGGCCGGGCCGCCGCCGAACAAGCGGTACACACCTCCGAAGCCCCCCCGGCCCAAGATCCCGAAGGAATAGCCCTCCGGGCGGAACTCCCGACCTCAGGCCGGCGCGGGGGGATCCGGGAGGAGGGCGGTGTGGAGGAGGCTGAGGATCTCCTGGCGACGGCGGACGAGGGAGCGGGCCGTCTGCTCCTCGCCCAGGGCCCGGAGGACCTCGACCTCGGTGATCATGCCGACGACGGTGGAGTAGATGGCGAGGAGGAGGAGCCGGGGCTCGTAGCGGCGCATCCGGCCACTGGCCATCTCGGCCTCGAGGAAGCCGGCGGCCCGGTCGAGGAGGGGGGTGAGGGCCAGGGTGAGGCGGGTGGCGGCGGGGGGACCGAGCCGGTTGACCTCCCGGAGGAGGCCGAGGAGCTCGGGGCGGCGGGCGGCCAGCCGGAAGACGGTCCGGACGACGGCCTCGACCCGGTCCCAGCCCGATCCGGCCCGGAGGAGGGCGTCCTCGAGGATGGCGGCCAGCTCGGCGGCGGAACGGTCGATGACGGCCTCGAGGATGGCCTCCTTGGAGGGGAACCAGTAGAGGATGGACTGCTTCCGCAGTCCGAGGCCGTCGGCCAGGCGGTCGAGGGCGGTGGCCTCGTAGCCCCGGTCGGCGAAGGAGACGAGGGCGGCGTCGAGGATCCGGCCCGGGGTCTCGCCGGCCGGGTTCCGGCCCGTGGTCGACGCCGTCATCTACCATATGGTAGACAGACGGGGTGCCCGAGGTGCAACCACCTCCCGAGCCGCCCTCCGGCGGTCCCCTCCCGCCCCTCGCAGAGGCGCTGGCCGGCCAACGGATCTTCATCACCGGGGCCACCGGGTTCCTGGGGACGGCCCTGGTCGAACGGCTCCTCCGGGCCGTCCCGGACTGCCGGGTCGTCCTTCTGGTCCGACCGACCCGGCGGCTCGACGCCCTGGCCCGGGCCCAGCGGGAGATCATCCGGAACGACTGCTTCGACCGGCTCCGCAGCGAGCTCGGAACGGGGTTCGCCGACCATGTGGCCGAGCGGCTCGAGGCGGTGGCGGGGGACGTCACCCAGGACGGTCTCGGCCTCGACGAGGCCGGCCGCCGGCTCCTGGCCGACTGCGACATCGTCATCCACTCGGCCGCCTCGGTGGCCTTCGACTCCCCCCTGGACTCGGCCGTCGAGGTCAACCTCCTCGGTCCCTCCCGGGTGGCGGCCGCCATCAAGGCCGCGGCCGGTCTCCGGGCCGAGACCCATCCGGACCGGCCCCCGACCCATCTGATCCCGGTCTCGACGGCCTATGTGGCGGGGACCCACCAGGGGGACGCCAGCGAGATCCTGGCCACGACGGCGATGGCCTCGGGGGCCCGGGCCCGGACCCATTCGACGGTCACGACCGAGGTCGACATCGCCGGGGAGGTGGAGTCGGCCCGGCGGCTCCGGGGGGACCTCGGGGCGGAGTCCCGACGGCCGGAGAAGCTCCAGAAGTTCACGAAGCAGGCCCGGGGGGACCTGGGGGCGGCCGGGACCCACCTCCTGGCCGAGCGGGCCGAGAAGTTCCGGGAGGACTGGGTCAGGGCCCAGCTCGTCGAAGCCGGTCGGGCCCGGGCCCAGGCCCTGGGCTGGCCCGACGCCTACGCCTTCACCAAGGCTCTCGGGGAGCGGAACCTCGTCACCCATCACGGGACGCTCCCGATCACGGTCGTCCGGCCCTCGATCATCGAGTCGGCCCTGGCCGAGCCGGTCCCGGGCTGGATCCGGGGGTTCCGGATGGCGGAGCCCATCATCGTCTCCTACGCCCGGGGGCTCCTGAAGGAGTTCCCGGGGGTCCCCGAGGGGGTCATCGACGTCATCCCGGTCGACCTGGTGGTGGCCGCCCTCATCGCCGTCGCCGCGGCCGGGCCCGACCCCTCCGGGCCGACCGTCTACCAGGTGGCCTCGGGGGTCCGGAACCCCCTCCGGTACGGCCAGCTCGTCGGGCTGGTCCAGCAGTGGTTCACGGACCACCCCATCTACGACGCCGACGGCCAGCCCATCGTGGTCCCGGAGTGGTCCTTCCCGGGTCGGGGCCGGGTCCAGCGGCAGCTGGAGCGGGCCACCAAGGGGCTGGCCCTGGCCGAGCGGCTCCTCGGGACCCTCCCCGTCCGGGGGTCGAGGGCGGACATGGTGGCCCGGATCGAGGAGAAGCGGACCCTGGCCGAGCGGGCCCACGGCTATGTCGAGCTCTACGGAGCCTACACCGAGACCGAGGCCCGGTTCCGGGTCGACCGGCTCCTGGCCCTGAGCGACCGGATGACCCCGGAGGACCGGGCCGCCTTCTGCATCGACCCGGCCGCGGTGAACTGGGACTCCTACGTCGAGGAGATCCACCTCCCCTCGGTGGTGGACCATGCCCGGGTGCGCACTTCCCCGGGGAAGTCGGTGGTGGCCAGCCGGAGCGACCGGGCCACCGCCGCCATCCTCGACCCGGCCCGCCACCTGGCCGCCTTCGACCTGGAGAACACCCTCCTGGCCTCCAACGTGGTCGAGTCCTACACCTGGCTCGCCACCCGGCACCTCCCGGTGGGGGAACGGGCCAAGTTCACGGCCCGGATCCTGAGGGAGGCCCCCTCCCTCCTGGCCCTCGACCGGCGGGACCGGGGGGACTTCCTCCGGTCCTTCTACCGCCGCTACGAGGGGGCCCCGGCCGAGCTCCTCCGGGCCGACGCCTGGGACCTCTTCCACCACCTCCTCCTGGCCAAGAGCTTCCCGGCCGGCTTCGCCCGGGTCCGGAGGCACCGGGCCCTCGGTCACCGGACGGTCCTCATCACCGGGGCCCTCGACTTCGTGGTCGAGCCGCTCCGGCCCCTCTTCGACGAGGTCGTCTGCCCCGAGCTCGGGGTCGATGCCGAGGGGCGGTTCACGGGCCGGCTCGACCGGCTCCCCCCCACCGGGGAGGCCCGGGCCCTGGTCCTGGCCGAGTACGCCGCCGCCGAGAGTCTCGACCTGGGCGAGTCGATCGCCTACGCCGACTCGGCCTCGGACCTCCCCCTCCTCGAGTGCGTCGGGTTCCCGGTGGCCGTCAACCCGGAGGCCAAGCTGGCCGCCATCGCCCGGCGGCGGGGCTGGCACGTCGAGCACTGGGAGAAAGCCGGCGGCGGGGCCCGACCCCCCCTCCCGATGGGGCCGGTGAACCTGTCGACGTCACGGTGGTGGGCCCGGTTCGAGGCCATGCTGGACGAGCTCGGGGCCCCGGGTCGGGACCGGACCGAGGAGAGCCGACGATGAGAGGGCTCCTCTTCGAGCGGAACCTCCCCCGGTTCGCGGCCAGCCGGCTCCTGTCCGGCCTGAGCGGCTCGGGCAAGGGGACGGCCGTCGGCCCTCTCCGGCTCACCGACCTCGACCCCCCCGAGCTCCCCGGCCCCGACTGGCACCGGGTCAGGCCGCTCCTGGCCGGGATCTGCGGGTCGGACCTGGCCACCCTGGACGGGAGGAGCTCCCGCTACTTCGAGGAGATCGTCTCCTTCCCCTTCGTCCCCGGCCACGAGATCGTCGGGGTCACCGAGGACGACCGCCGGGTCGTTATCGAGCCCGTCATCAGCTGCATCCCCCGGGGGATCACCCCACCCTGTCCGGCCTGCGCCGAGGGGCGGACCGGGGGCTGCGAGCGGATCGGCTTCGGCCATCTGGCCCCCGGACTCCAGATCGGGTTCTGCTGCGACACCGGCGGGGGCTGGTCGGCGGCCGGCCTCGTGGCCCACGACGTCCAGCTCCACCCCGTCCCCGAGGGGCTCACCGACGAGGACGCCGTCATGGTGGAACCGACGGCCTGCGCCGTCCACGCCGCCCTCGCCGCCGGGATCGAGCCCGGGGAGACCGTCGCCGTCCTCGGGGCCGGAACCCTCGGCCTCACCACCATCGCCGCCATCCGTCGGCTCACCTCACCGGGAACCCTCCTGGCCGGGGCCAAGCACCCCCACCAGCGGACCCTGGCCGCCGAGCTCGGGGCCGACGAGGTCCTCCCCCCCGACCAGCTCCCCCGGGCCGTCCGCCGCCAGGCCCGGTCCCTCAGCCTGGGCGCCTCGACCCGGGCCGGCCGGACCCCGGGGGCGGGCCAGCTCACCGGCGGGGCCGACGTCGTCGTCGACTGCGTCGGCAACGCCGAGTCCCTCCGCCAGGCCCTGGCCATGGTCCGGCCCCGGGGCCGGGTCGTCCTGGTCGGGATGCCCGGGAAGGTCTCCGTCGACCTGGCCTCGCTCTGGCACCGGGAGGTCACCCTGGCCGGCGCCTACGCCTACGGCACCGAGACCGTCGGAGGCCGGACCCGGCGCACCTTCGACCTGGCCTTCGAGGTCGTCGCCGCCAACCAACTGGGCCGCCTCGTCTCGGCCCGCTACCCCCTCGAGCGCTTCGAGGAGGCCGTGGCCCACGCCGGGGCCGCCGGCCGACGGGGTGCCGTCAAAGTCGTCTTCGATCTCCGGCCCACCCGGAAAGGACCAGCACGATGAGCCCCAGGCCCGGTTTCATCCTGGAGGTGGACCGCTCCACCCCCCCGACCCTCTTCTGGCACGGGGAGCGGTTCTCCATGGAGAAGCTCCCCGTCGGGAGCCGGGTGATCTACGCCCCCGAGCCCGAAGCCGCCCTGGAGGACCCCATCGGGGCCATCCGCCACGCCCTGGAGCACCCCCTGGGCGACAGCCCCCCCCTCTCGGCCCGGCTGACAGCCGGGATGAAGCTGACCATCGCCTTCGACGACATCTCCCTCCCCCTCCCCCCCATGCGCCGACCCGACATCCGCCAGCTCGTGATCGAGCAGGTCCTCGACCTCGCCGCCGAGGCCGGGGTCGACGACGTCGTCCTCATCTGCGCCCTGGCCCTCCACCGCCGGATGACCGCGGCCGAGCTCCGCCACGCCCTCGGGGACCGGATCTACGACGCCTTCGAGCCCCAGGGGCTCCTCCAGCAGCACGACGCCGAGGACCCCACCAACCTGGTCCACCTCGGCCTCACCGACCAGGGGGAGGACGTCGAGATCAACAAGCGGGCGGCCGAGTCCGACCTCCTCGTCTACGTGAACATCAACCTGGTGGCCATGGACGGCGGCCACAAGTCGGTGGCCACCGGGCTGGCCAGCTACAAGAGCCTCCGGCACCACCACAACGCCAAGGTGATGACCCACTCCACGTCCTTCATGGACCAGCACAAGTCGGAGCTCCACTCCTCCAACTGGCGGATGGGCCGGCTCATCGCCGCCGCCGGGGTCAAGGTCTTCCAGATCGAGACGACCCTCAACTCGGACACCTTCCCCGAGCAGTTCCGGTTCCTCCAGCGCCGGGAGTGGGAGTGGTCGGCCAAGGACCGGGCCACCTACCTGGGGGCGTCTGCGGCCCTGGACCGGACCCCGTCGAAGCTGGCCCGGAACATCTTCCAGTCCATCAAGGCCCCCCACCGGATGACCTCGGTCCAGGCCGGTGAGGTCGAGGCCGTCCACGCCCAGACCACGGCCAACGTCTACCGCCAGCAGCTCGTCGCCGTCGAGGGCCAGACCGACATCCTGACCATGGGGCTCCCCTACATCTGCCCCTACAACGTCAACTCCATCATGAACCCCATCCTGGTGGCCTGCCTGGGCCTGGGCTACTTCTTCAACCTCTACCGGGGGAAGCCCCTCGTCAGAGAGGGCGGGGTCCTCATCATGAGCCACCCCACCCCCTGGGAGTTCAACCCGGTCCACCATCCCAGCTACATCGACTTCTTCGAGCAGGTCCTCTCCCAGACGACCGACCCGGCCGAGATCGGGAAGTACGAGGAGTCCTTCGCCACCGACCCCTGGTACATCCACCTCTACCGGACCGGGAACGCCTACCACGGGGTCCATCCCTTCTACATGTGGTATTGGTGCGCCCATGCCCTCGAGCACCTCGGGGCCGTCATCGTGGTCGGCGGCGACCGGGCTGCGGTCCGGCGGCTCGGCTTCAAGCCGGCCTCCTCCATGGCCGACGCCCTCGAGATGGCCTCCGACGTGGTGGGCCGGGACCCCTCCCTCACCCACCTCCACACCCCGCCGGTCATGCTGGCCGACGTGACCTGAGGCAACCTCCGATGAGCATCGTCGACCGGATCCGCCAGGCCCGTCCCCAGGGGTTCCCCTGGGCCGCCCCCACCTGGCCCGACACCGTGGACCGACCCCTCCCGGAACGCGAGCTGGGGGCCGACTACCCCACGTCCTGGTCCCGGCGCTACCCGGCCCGGCTGGTCCGGGCAATCCTCCTCGACAACGTGACCCGACCCCTGGCCCACCTGGTGGCCTCCCCCGAGGTCCGTGGGGCCGAGATCCTCGACCTGGTCCAGGCCCCGGCCATCTTCGTGGCCAACCACACCAGCCACGTCGACACCCCCCTCCTCCTCTCGGTCCTCCCCCTCCGGTTCCGCCACCGGACGGTGGTGGCGGCGGCCGCCGACCACTTCTTCGACCGGAAGTGGAAGGCCCACCTCTGGGCCCTCGTCCTCGCCGCCGTCCCCATCGAGCGGCACAAGGTCAACCGGCGCTCCGCCGAGGAGACGGCCGCCCTCCTGGCCGACGACTGGAACCTGGTCATCTTCCCCGAGGGGGGCCGCTCCCCCGACGGCTGGTTCCAGGACTTCCGGGGCGGGGCCGCCTTCCTCTCCGTCCGCACCGGACGACCCGTCGTCCCCATCCACCTGGAGGGGACCTGGCGGATCCTGGCCAAGGGCGGCGCCCGGTTCCGCCGGAGCCAGACCCGGGTCACCTTCGGGACCCCCCTCCTCCCCCTCGAAGGCGAGGACGCCAGGCGGTTCGGCCTCCGGATCGAGGCCGCCGTGGCCATCCTGGCCGACGAGGGCCGGACCGACTGGTGGACGGCCCGCCGGAACGCTGCGGCGGGGACGACCCCCTCGGGCCAGGGCCCGGCCGCCTCGGCCTGGCGCCGGAGCTGGGCCCTCGGCCCCGCCCCCGAGTCGAAGGCCGCCTCCGACCCCGGCCACTGGGCCATCCGGGACGACTGAACCGGTGACCGGACCGGCCTCTCCATCGCGGCGGGCTACCTCGGCCTCTTCGCCGTCACCCTGGTCCTCGCCCCCGTCGCCCTCCTTCTCGGGATCCTCGCCTACCGGGACCTGAAGCGCCGCCCCGACAAGATCGGCTGGGGCCGGACCTGGTTCGGCCTCGTCGCCGGGGGCCTCGGCACCCTCGGGCTGGTCCTCCTGATCCTGGGCGCCAACCACCTCATCTGATCGTGTCACTCGCCACGACGCTCAGGGGCAGGTGCATACACTCGTATGTGGTATGAAGGTGTGCATGCAGGTGGACCGGTTGTCGATCACCTTGGAACCCCGGCTGGGACTGGCGGTGCGGAAGGCCGCGGCACAGAGTGGGAAGAGCATCTCGGCCTGGATGTCGGCGGCCGCTGCCGATCGGGTCAGGAACGACCTCCTGGGTGAGGCCCTGGATGCCTGGGAGGCCGAGGACGGGCCATTCACGGAGGCGGAGTTGGAGGCAGGCCGGAGGATGCTCGAGGGCCGGCCCCCATCGAAGCGGGCCCCGGCCTGATGGCCGTTGTGCTCGACGCCGGTGCCCTGATCGCCGTCGACCGCCGGGACCGGGCGGTCGGGGCGATGCTGGCCCGGGCCCGGGCCGAGCACATCCCGGTCCGGACCAGTGCGGCCGTCGTGGCCCAGGTGTGGCGCAACGGCCGGGACCAGGCCAATCTGGTTCGGGTCCTGAACGGGATCGAGGCGGTGGCGATGGACCCGCCGACGGGCAGGCGCATCGGGGAGCTCCTGGCCGCCAGCCGGACGTCGGATGTCGTTGACGGCCACCTCTGCCTGACGGTCAACCCGGGCGACGTGGTGGTGACCTCGGACCCGATCGACATCCGCCGGCTCCTGCGGGCCCGAAAGGTGTCGGGGATCGTGCACACGGTCTGATCAGCAGCGGGGCCCGGCCGGGCCACCCTGAGTGATTCCGCCGTCCCTGGTAGCGTCGCTGGCTGTCATGAAGATCGCCGCCGACCTGACCGAGGTCCGGACAGGCCCGGTCCGGTCGGACCAGGCCGAGGTCCGCTCCGACCGCGGCGGCTCCGGATCTTTACTCGGACCGGGACCGGCCGCCGTCCTCGCCCTCCAGCGAACCGCGGGGAACCGGGCCGTGGCTGCCGCCGTGGCCGCCGGAAGGGCCTCGGCCCCCCTCCAGCGGAAGGTCGGCCTGGACGCGGGCATCCTGGGCGGACCGAGCCTGGGGGCCCGGGTCAAGAAGGCGGTCACCGGCCAGGACAGCACCTTCACGAAGCTGAGCCGGGCCGCCGACGACTACCAGAAGGCCCCGACAGCACTGGAGGAGGTGGCCCTCCTCGGCACCATGCTCGGCCTGGCCACGTTCTGGGAGCAGCGGTTCCGCACCGAGCGAACCCGGCGGCTCCTCCCCTCTGAGCGGGAGCGCCTGCCCAAGGTCCAGGCCTTCCAGACCATGGCCCGGGGCGAGCTCCCGAAGGCCCGGGAGCAACTCCGGTACATCGCCGACATCCACCGTTCGGGGGCGGCCAGCTCCAACCCGGCCATGGCCGCCGGGGCGCAGACGGCGGAGCCCGGGGTCAAGATGGGAGCGGGTGCCGGGGGGTTCGGCCACCTGAGCGGGGACGCCACCTTCAAGGTTCCCGAGAACATGGCCAAGCTCACGGCAGGGAAGGGCTTCACCGGCGGGGGCATGCCCGGCACCCGGAAGGACGCCGGCGACCTGATCGCCAAGTACAAGCTGACCGACGCCGAGGTGGCCGCCGTCGAGGTCTACACGGCCGAGGACTACAAGTACATCAACCACGCCCTCTCCGGCTGGGACGAGGGGATCGCCCGCGATCTCCCCGGCGTCGGGGGTAGGCGGGGGACCGACTCGGACGTGACCGGGGCCAAGGCCGAGGGACTCCAGCACGGGAACGTGGCCATGGCCGCCATGCGCAAGCTCCCCCCGTTCGTCGGCGAGGTCTACCGGGGCATGCGGATGCCGAAGAAGCGGTTCGACGAGCAGTTCCCCGAGGGAGCCACCCCGGACTTCAAGTACCTGATGAGCGCCAGCACGAAGCGGTCGGTGGCCGAGAAGTTCGCCCAGCCGAAGCCGGGCGACAAGGGTGACGCCGGGAGCGTGAGCGTCCTGCTCTTCATGAACTCGAAGACCGGTCGCGACGTGTCGCCGCTGTCCCTCGTGAAGGAGGAGGGGGAGGTGCTGTTCATGCCCCCGACCACCTGGGGCGTCTACCACTCCTACCTCCGGCGGATGTCGGTGGCCAAGGACCCGAACGCCCTGACCACGTTCTACGAGGTCGGGATGACCGAGAAGGCGTGACCGGGAACCCCACCGGTCCGGCCATGGAGGTGGGCGGGGCCTCCGGCATCGGCGACGCATCCACCCCGGTCGCAGGTCGGGGATGGCCACAACCGATCGGATATAATGTGGAGGTGACAACAACCGTGGACTACTTGGAATTGGCCGGCGATCTGCTGCGGCACGTCAGACAATCCTCCAGACTCACCCAGGCGGAAGTGGGTCAGCGAGCCGGGGTGCCCCAGTCGCTCATCTCGGCTTATGAGACCCACCAGAAGCAGCCAACTGTCCCGACCCTGTGCCGGCTGCTCGGAGCCGCCGGCGGTGAGCCCAACTTCTGGGTCCGCATCCCGTCGGATTCGACGACGTCGCCATACGCGCCCATGACGGTCGCCGACCTGGCCAGCAGGATCGCCGCTCGGGAGGACGGAGAAGGGGGTTGGCGATGGATCTGGGAGTTCTGCGAGGAATGGCGACACGAACCCCTGGCCATCCAACGCGCCCTGGTCGCCGACGAGCCGCCCTCGACGGGCGACGAACGGTTGGATGTGACGCTGGCCGCTCTGGTCGAACTTCTCGCGACCCAGGACGGAGTGGATCCGCCCTCGTGGGTCAGGAACCGGTCGCTTCCCGAACCTTGGTACCCGTATGCCAGGAGCGAACCGGCCAAGAGACTGGCGCGGGACGAAGCGGCGCCGGCGTTCCGGACTCGTAACGTGATGATCGAAGCGAGCACCTTCGGACCGACATGACCGACGGCCCTCTCGACCGGGAGAAGATCCTCGAGGCCTTCACGGCGCTGGCCGAACGCCTCCGACGCGACCGGCTGGCGGCGGAGATCTACGTCTTCGGCGGTGGGGCGATGGTCCTCGGATTCGGCGAACGCGGAGCCACCCAGGATGTCGATTCCGCCATCCGGTCGACCGGCAGTGTCCGGAAAGCCATCGTCGACGTCGCCAACGACCTCGGACTGCCCAGCTGGTGGTTGAACGACGGAGGTTACCGCCTATCTGCCTCGGCAGGCCGACCCTCGTCCGGTACCGATCCTCGACCACCCGAACCTGACGGTCGTCCGAGCCTCCGACGAGCATCTCTTGGCCCAGAAGGTTCGGGCGGCCCGGGCCAAGGACCGCGGCGACATCAAGCTCCTCCTCCGACATCTGAAGGTGCGGACGGCCGAAGAGGTCATCAAGCTCGTCGAGAGAATCTACCCCGGGGAATGCCTGTCGGAACGTCAGCGGATCGTCCTCGACGACTGTCTCGGCGAGGTGTGGTCGGCAGACCCGGGGGCAGTCGGATGAGCCCGACCGGTCCGGCCGTGGTGGTGGGCGGAGCCTCCGGGATCGGCGCCGCCGTCGTCGCCGCCTACCGGGCCGCCGGCACCCCGGTCGTGGTCTGGGACCGGGTCCCCGGGACCGACGTCACCTGTGACATCGCCGACCCCGACCAGGTGGACGCGGCTGTCGTTGCCACCCTGGAGCTGGTCGGCCCCCCGGGCACGGTGACCGTCACCGCCGGGATCGGTCACAGCGGCGCGCTGGCCGAGGTCGGCCCGGAGGCCTGGGACCGGGTCTTCGGGGTCAACGCCAGGGGGGTCTGGCTGGCGATGCGGGGCCTGGCCCGGCCCATGGCCGACGCCGGGGGAGGCTCCATCGTCGCCGTCAGCAGCGTGAGCGCCGAGCTCGTCGACCGGTCGATGGGGCTCTACTGCGCGTCGAAGGCCGCCCTCGACATGGTGGTCCGGGTGGCGGCCCGGGAGTGGGCTCCCTCCGTCCGGGTCAACGCCGTGGCCCCGGGGGTGACCGACACCCCCATGCTCGGCCCCGCTCCCCGCCAGGGGGCCTGGCTGACGGGGGTGGCCGAGCGGACCGCCCTGGGCCGGCTGGGCTCCCCGCAGGACATCGCCGATGCCGTCCTGGCCGTCCACGCCCTGGGCTGGGTCACCGGCCAGATCATCGTCTGCGACGGGGGCCTCGCCCTCCACAGCCCGATCGGGGCCGGGACCGACATCCCGGCCCGGTAATCTCGGCCGATGCCGACCCGACGCCCCTCCCCCACCGTCGTCCTGGCCGTCGGGACCCTCCTGCTCCTGGCCGGCTGCAGCGAGAAGAGCAGCAGCTCCACCGCTGCGCCTCCCGACATCCGGGGGAAGTGGAACATGGTGGCCGTCGCCAACGGGGTGAGCTTCCCCCAGCAGCTCGCCTTCCCCACCGAGAGCGCCTCCGGAGCGGTCACCGGGACCGACACCGGGACCGGCGGCGCCAGCACCACCAGCGTCTTCGCCGCCACGGGCACCCTTCGAGGCAACACGCTGACCCTCACCCTCACGCTGGCCTCGATCCACTACACCTCCCAGTCGGTCGGCACGATCGCCGGCACCGGGAACAGCCGGACCCTGTCAGGGACCTTCACCGACTCCAACAATGCCCACGGGACCTACACGGCCACCTTCGTTCCCGCCTGAGCAGGCCGCCTCAGCCCACCAGGGCGGCGGCGGCGCTCCCCATCAGGTCGAGGAAGTTGTCCCGGTAGAACCGGTCCCGGTCCTCGGCCGAGGTTCCGGCCAGTGAGGCCTCGAACCGCTCCACCGGCCGACGGCCCCCCTCGACATGGGGGTAGTCGGAGGAGAAGAGGCAGATCTCCGGGCCGGACTGGGCGATGATCCAGCCCACGTCCTCGGTCGGGTACGGCGTGCACCGGATCTGGCGGCGGACGTAGTCGGTGGGCCGGAGCTCGAGGGCCCGGAGCCGGTCCTCGTGGCGGGAGAAGGCCTCGAAGGCCGACTCCATCTGGCGGATCCAGGAGGGGACCCAGATGGCCCCCTGCTCGATGACCCCGATCCGGAGCGCGGGGAACCGGTCGAGGACCCCGTCGAAGATCATGGTGGCCAGGGTCTGGGCCGGGGGGCCGGGGATTCCCATGTAGTCCACCGACCGGAAGTTCTCCTCCCCGCCGTGGAAGTCGGGGGGGACGGGGAGGCCGTTGCGGAAGTAGGCCGGGTCGATGAGATCGCCGGTGCCGCCCACGTGGAAGACGACCGGGATCCCGGCCTCCTGGGCCGTGGCCCAGACCGGGTCGAGGTCGAGGTGGCTGGGGGAATGCCCCGGCGGGCAGCCCGAGGCCACCAGGAGGGCGGCCGCCCCCATGGCGACGGCCTCGGCGGCCATGGCCGCCGAGCGGTCGAAATCGGCCAGGGGGACGTAGCAGGTGGGGAGGAGCCGGGGGTCGACGGAGCAGAACTCGACCATCCCCCGGTTCTGCGCCCGGGCCGCCCCGTAGGCCAGGTCGAGGTCCCCGCCGTGCTCCCAGTCGTGGAGCCGGCGGTTGTGGAAGGTGTTGAAGACGAGCTGGCTGGCGAAGCCGAGGAGGTCGAGGGCCCGGGGCCGGTCCTCGGCGATGAATGAACCCGTGGCGGCGAAGTTCTTCCGGGCCATGATCTCCTCGGCCTCCACGGCCCGGTAGGCCTCACCGGCGTGGCGGACCCGGAGGCCGTCAAAGGCGGCGTCGAGGTCCCGGAGCTGGTCAGCGGTGTCCCCGGTCTGCCGGAGCTCGTTGCCCCCGGGATACCGCAGCGGGGCGATCCGGTCCCGGAGCCCCGGGTCGGCGTGGTCCCGGAGCCAGTTCGGGGTCTCCATGATGTGGGCGTCAGCGTCGTGGGCCACCCCACCCTCGAAGTACGGCATGCACCCTCCCCTCGGCCTGCTCCCATACTCTCTCCCCATGCACCGTCCGACAAGGCTCCTGGCCCTGGTCGGCCTGCTCCTCACCACCGTGGCCGTGAGCCTCCCAGGGGGGACGGCACGAGCCGCCCCCCGGGACGGCTCCCCACTGGTCACGGCCCGGCCCGGGCTGTTCCCGGCCTTCGATCCCTCCATCTCCGACTACGTCGTCCGCTGCCTCCCCGACCAGCCCGTCGTCATCGACGTGGACGCCGCCGACGGGACCACGGTGGCCGTGGCCGGGGCACCGGCCGCCACCGGAGTCTTCACCCGGTTCGTGGACCGCTCCACCGGCCAGTCCTTCACCCTGGTCGTCACCCCGCCCGGCCAGGGGCCGACCACCTCCTTCGTCCGCTGCCTCCCCACCGACTTCCCGACCTGGACCACCGAGCACCCGGGAACCACCCAGGCCCAGTGGTACCTGGTCGTCCCCCTGACCAACCCCCGGAACCCCTACATGGCCATCTTCGACGCCGACGGCGTCCCCGTCTGGTGGGAGCGGACCTCGACGCCGGCGCTCTACGGGACCTACCTGGCCGACGGCGACGTGGCCTGGACCCGGAACACCGGTGGGATCGAGGAGCACAGCCTCGACGGGACGCTGGTCCGCACGGTCGACACCGTGGGGGGACCGAGCGACTTCCACGAGGTCCAGCTCCTCGGCAACGGGGACACGCTGGCCTTCACCGACGAGGTCCGCACCGGGATCGACCTCTCCTTCATGGGGGGCCCGGCCTCGGCCCCGGTCAGCGACCCGGTGGTGGAGGAGATCGCCCCCGACGGCTCCCTGGTCTGGTCCTGGGACACGATGAGCCAGATCCCTGCCACCGAGACCGATCCCCAGTGGTACGCCACCGCCCTGCAGGCCACCGACGCCGACCTCTACCACCTCAACTCCGTGGAGGACGACGGCTCGGACATCGTTGTCTCCTACCGCCATCTCGACGCCGTCTTCGCCATCGACAAGACCACCGGGAAGGTCGACTGGAAGATCGGCGGCTCGACCCGAGCCGAGAGCCTGACCGTCGTCGACGACCCGGTCTTCACCGGCGGGGGGGACTTCGGGGGCCAGCACGATGCCCGGATCCTCCCCGACGGGACCCTGACCCTCCACGACGACGGGACCAACCTGGGCCGGGCCCCCCGCGCCCTCCGGTACCGGTTGGACCTCTCCGGTCGGAGCGCCACCCTCCTCGAGGTCCTGACCGATCCCCTGGCCCCGGCGTCGAACTGCTGCGGGTCAGCCACCCGGCTCCCGGGCGGGGACTGGGTCATGTCCTGGGGAGGGGACCCCGTGGTGACGGAGCTCGATCCGGCCGGGAACCGCCTCTTCGACATCGTCTGGCAGCAGCCCGGGGTCTTCTCCTACCGGGTCGACCCGATCCTCCCCGGGGTGCTCGACGCCGCCACGCTCCGGGCCGGGATGGACGCCCAGTATCCCGTCCGGCCACCCCTACCGGGCTACCGGTTGGTGACATCGGCGGGCCAGGTCTACGCCTTCGGGAGCGCCACCTCCGACGGGTCCCTCCTGGCCCTGGGCATCCACACCACGGTGGCCGGAATCGCCCCCACCCCCGACGGCGGCGGCTACTGGATCCTCGGCACCGACGGCGGCGTCTTCTCCTTCGGCGACGCCACCTACCAGGGATCCCTCCCCGGCCTCGCCGTCCACACCACGGTGGCCGGAATCGCCCCCACCCCCGACGGCGGCG
>PLZB01000011.1 GCA_003151955.1 Acidimicrobiaceae bacterium | reverse complement strand
CCTACATTCTGCGGAAGTCAGGTGTCAGGTTCGACACGACCGGAGAGGTGGATCATGAAGACCGACGTTCAGATCGCCAGCCGGCGCAAGCGGACCGGGCTTCTCGTCTTCGCCTTCTTCGGTGTCTCCTCCTACCGGACCCGTCCGGGCCAGGCCGACCACGACGGGCCGACGAAGTGGGGCCCGTCCCGATGAGCGGGGGCTGATCCAGCCCGGTTCAGCGCAGGAGGAGCCCACGTCACCGACGCAGCGGACCACCCGCCAGGTGGCCGACCGGGCTCGTGATCTCGGTCAAGGACGGAGTCTCGACTCTGGGGCGGCCACCCCCTTCGCCATCGACCAGGGCATCCTCCCCCGCCGAGCCCTGACAGCCCCGAACGCCTCCGGCTGACCCTCCGGCTGACCCCCGGCGGGGACGATCGGGCCGGATCGGGCTGGGAACCCTCCCCATTCACAATTGCCCGGGCCTCCGACTCTTGCTTCTCGATCGCCCCAGGCACGATGACCGGAGTTCGGATCACGCCCAATGCACAATTCTCAAGGCCAGGGTCCGGGGCGCCGATGGGAATGAAGTGACGACGATCCAACTGCCAGGAGCCACCATGACCGCCCTCCCCGACCTGGGACTCGAAGGTGAGCCGGGACTCGCCTTCCAACCGGCTGTCGACCTGGCCACCGGTCGCCTCCTGGGCTTCGAGGCCCTCCTCCGCTGGCACGATCCCGAGACCGGGATGGTCCCCCCCAACGTGATCATCCCCTTCGCCGAGGCCAGCGGGGCTATGACCGCTCTCAACGCCTGGGTCCTCACCGAGGCCTGCACCCAGGCCGCCGGTTGGGGCTCGAACGTCCAGCTGGCCGTCAACTGCTCCGTCTTCCAGCTCCGCAAGCACGAGGCCGCCGAGGCCGCCGCCGCCGCCATCGAGGAGAGCGGCCTCAACCCTGACCGCCTCACCATCGAGATCACCGAGCTCGCCCTCAGCGACAACACGGCCAGCGCCGATCTCCAGGCCATCTCCCGGCTGGGGATCCAGCTCACCGTCGACGACATCGGATCGGACTGGTCGGCCCTCGAGAACCTCGAGGAGATCTCGATCAACACCATGAAGATCGACCGGGACCTCGTCGCCAAGCTGGAGGGACCCGAGGCCGAGGAGACCCTTGCCACTGTCCGGAGCATCGTCGAGGCCAGCCGATCCCTCGGCCTCTGCATCGTGGCCGAGGGGGTGGAGACATCCGGCCAGGCCGACATCCTCCGCCAGCTGGGTGTCGACGTGGCCCAGGGCTACTTCTTCGCCCGGCCCCTCTCCCCCGAGGACGCCCGCGCCCTCACCCTCACCGCTCCCCTCCCCATCTTCCCCCAGCGGGCCCCCGCCACCCAGGTCCAGCAGGCCGCCCCGGCTCCGGCCCCCGCCCCCCCGCCCCCGCCGGCGGCCGCCCACCAGGGCGGGTTCCCGGCCACCCGGACCCCGGCCCAGCCCGTCCGGGCCGCCGGAGCCGGTGCCCCCTCGGCCGCCGAGATCCTCCAGGCCATCAACGAGGCCTCCTTCTCCCAGGAGGTCGCCCCCCACATCGTGACCGAGGACATTGTCCTCGTCACCTCGTCCAAGCGCCGCCGGGGTCGCTGAGGACTTAAGGTCACGGGCAGGGCCCGACCCGGTTCAGCCCCGGGTGGACCCCCGCCACCAGACCCTGGTCGTCGACGATCCGCCCGAGGAGCTCCGAGAGCTGGGCCCGCTCCCCGGCGTCGAGCGCCGAGCAGACCGACTCCTCCATCTCCAGGGCCACCCCGATGGCTCTCCCCAGCATCTTCCGCCCCGCCCCGGTCAGGTAGATAGCCCGGGCCCGCCGGTCCTCGGGGTTGGGCCGCCGCTCCAGCAGGAGCCGGGCCTCCATCTCGTCGATGAGGGCCACCATCCGGCTCGGGGGGATCTCGAGCGCTCATGCTGGCCGTCATCGCCATCCTCACCTTCCTCCTCCTGGCCCGGGCCTTCCGCTCCCTCGTCCTCCCGGCCAAGGCCGTGATCCTCAACCTCGTCTCCGTGGCCGCCGTCTTCGGCCTGGTGACCTGGTTCTGGCAGCACGGCCACGGATCCGGGGCCATCTTCGGGATCCGGGCCACCGGGGCCATCACCTTCTGGATCCCCCTCATGATCTTCGCCTTCCTCTTCGGGCTCTCCATGGACTACGAGGTCTTCATCCTCAGTCGCATCCGGGAGGAGGTCGACCGGGGCCGCTCGACCCCCGACGCCGTCGTCGAGGGCCTCGGGCGGACGGGCCGGCTGGTGACGAGTGCGGCCCTCATCCTCTTCCTGGCCTTCGCCTCTCTGGCCGCCGCCCCCAACACCGACCTGAAGGTCTTCGCCACCGCCCTCGGGGTCGGCATCCTCCTCGACGCAACCGTCGTCCGGGCTCTCCTCCTCCCCGCCCTCGTCACCATCTTCGGCCGCTGGAATTGGTGGATCCCCCCCTGGGCCGCCCGGATCCTCTGGGTCCCCCCCGACCTCCCCGTGGCGGCCCACCGACAGCCCCGAGCTGGTCGGGGCCGACCGGGCCGACTAGGAGGAGGACCCGGCCAGGACGCAGTCGGGAACAGCCAGCGGCGAGCGGTCTCCCTGGCCGGCCCTCTGGCACCGGACCAGGAGGTCCGGGGTCACCGCCACCGGCGTCCCCGCCGGTCCCGACCAGACCCAGGTGTCCCCCTCGACCGTCGGGGCCCGGCCGAAGACGGCGGTGAAGAATCCCGCCGCGTAGGTCGGTGACGACCCGGCCCGGGTGACGACGACGACCCCGACCCCCCACCGGGCCAGTGCCCCCGAGACAGCGGCCACGTCGGCATCCGACCCCGGCGGGGGGCCGGTGGGGATGGTCTCCGGACCGGGGGAGAGCCGGGCCAGAACCGCCTCCGCCCCGGTCGGGGGGACGACGAACTCGGACCGGCCCGACAGTCCGGGGACGACGGCGAACCCCCCGGCCAACCGGAAGGCGAACCCCGACTCCGCCTGCCACCCCATGGCCTCCTGGTCCCCGAACGGCGTGACCAGCACCACCGTCTCCGGGGGGAGCCGGGGGGCCTGGTCCCGGAACCAGGCCGGCAGGGAGCCCGGCCGCACCGTGTAGGGAACGCTCACCGTGAGCGCCACCGGCACCAGGACGGCCCCGGCCACCACCGCCACCAGCCCGGCCGCCACCCGACCGGCCGACCGGCCGCCGCCCCCCCCTCCCCGCCCGGCCCCGATCCGTTCCCAGAGGGCCACGAGCCCGGGGGGGAGCCGGTCGACCCCCACCACCAGGAGGAGCGATACCGCGAACATGGCCACCCCGACGAACCGGATCGGTTGGATGTCCCCCACCAGCGGCAGATGGGACAGCGCCCGCCAGGGCAGCCACCAGGGATGGACCTGCCGGGTGGCCGGCTCGAGCTCCGTCCCCAGCATCGTCCCGAACGAGAAGACCCAGGCCGCCGCCCCGGCCACCAAGCAGACCCAGGCCAGCCGGACCCGGTACCAGGCCACCGAGGAGAGGGCCAGGAAACCGAGGAGGGGGAACCCGAGGAAGAAGATGCTCGGGAACCGGGCCGACCCGAAGTTGGGGCCCGCCCCCCCGTAGTACCCCCCGAGCTCGAGGAAGGGCGACGGGAGGTGGACGTCCCGGCCCGCCCTCACGATGCTCGAGGCCGGGCCCCCCAGGGCCGGGGAGTCCGGCCAGGGGAACCCCACCACGTGCCGGGGACCCTCGAGGAGGAACCAGACCGGGTAGGCCAGGACCACCGCCACCACCACCCCCGCCACCCCCAGGGCCACCCCGAGCTCCCGCCGCCGGGCCCAGATCGGCCCCGGGGCCAGGGCCAGCCCGGCCAGGCCGGCCACCACACCGACCACCCCCACCATGGCCAGGAGCTCCGTGCTCGTGAAGAACTGGACCACCACCAGCCCCCCCAGGGCCAGCCCCACCCGGACCGGCCGGTGGACCCGACCGACGACGAGGTCCTGGAGGAGGAGGAAGGCCAGCGGGGGGAAGAAGAGGAGGGTGAAGTTCAGGTGCCCGAAGGGGTCGTTCGAGACGACGAAGGGGGAGAACCCGTAGAGGAGGGCCCCCAGGACCGGGCCGGCCAGGCTCGACGAGACCTTCCGGGCGGCCAGGAAGAAGCTCCACCCCGAGACGGCCGGCCCCACGACAGCCCCCACGTTGAACGAGGCGATCGGCCCGAACAGCCAGGTGACCGGGGCCAGGACCACCGAGGGGGCCATCCAGGAAGTGTTCGCCATCATGTTCGCCCCGCCCCGCCCGGCGAAGATGGCCTGGCTCAGGAAGGGGTTGTGGCCGTGGAGGAGGGCCCAGGGGGTCCAGGCCAGGAACCAGACCTCCTGGCTCGGGTCCCCGCACCGGCAGCTGATCGTCGACGTCGGGTCCCCCGTCACCCAGACCCGCCACCACAGCACCACCCCGAGGGCGAGGAACCCACCGAAGACGCAGAGGTGGGTCACGACGACCCGACGCGGGACGGCCCGGAGCCGGCTCACGTCATCCAGCTGTAGAGAGTGAACAGCACCTGGAACAGGAGCGCCGCCGTCACCGAGGCGGCCAGGCCGAGGACCACCGGAGCCAGCCACCGGCGGACCAGCAGGACCAGGGCCGGGTAGAGGGGAACCGCCACGCTCAGCAACCGGGCGTCCGACTCGGTCGAGACGTAGACCGTGTCGAGCCGGACCACCGTGGAGGCCACGATCAGGACCATCACCCCGAGCAGGACCACCCAGGCCAGGGGCATCCCCGCCCCGACTTCCCCCCCAACATCCGATCCTCCCGTCCCCCTGAACCCCCGGTAGGCGGCCACGCCCAGGGTGGCCACGACGACGGCCGCGGCGACCAGGACGACATCGTCGACCACCCACACCACCACCACATTCGTCGACAGGGGGTTCGTCCCGGGGACCACCGGACCCCGGGAGTCCAGCAACTGTCGGATCGAGACGGCGTTTCGGACCACCCCCCACAGCGGGAACACCGTCATCCGGTGCCAGCGCCGCTGCTCGGTCCAGAAGACGACCGGACTCCCGAACCGGGCCCACAGGTACACCAGGAAGGCGACCGCCCCCGTCCCCGACACGACCCCGTACCCCACCGCCCTCCGGACACCCCGACCGGCCACGAGGGCCCCCACCACGATGGCGGCGCCCAGACCGATCGCCAGCGGCGAGGTGGCCGAGCCGTAGGCCGCCACCACCGCCGCGGCCAGGAACCGCTCCCGCTCCAGCAACCACAGGGCCACCAGGATCAACAGGACGAAGAGGGCCTCGGAATAGGGGGCCAGGAAGAAGACCGATGTCGGGAACCAGCAGAAGAGCCCCGTCGCCGCCAGGGCTACCCCGGCCCCGAACCGGCGGGAGACGAGGAGGAAGAGGAGCCCCGACGCCGCGATGAACGAGGCCCAGCTGACCAGGCACCCGGCCTCCAGGTAGCCGACCAGGCCGAACGTTCCCCAGTGGACCGCGTCGACGGCGAGGGGGAACCCCGGGAAGAACGATCCCTTGAGCTGGGGCGTCGAGGCCGAGTACCCCGACCGGGCCAGCGTCAAGTAGGTCAGGGCGTCCCACCGGTCGAAGGCCTCGAACCAGCCGGCCCGGAGGCTGGCCCCCGGCTGCACGAGGACCATCGAGCCCGGGAACAGCTCCACCACGAAGTGCGAGAAGACCACCCCGGTCACCACCCGGGACAGCCCCAGCCAGACACCGGGCAGCAGGACCCGGAACCCGGCCCCCGCTCCTGCTCCTGCTCCCGGACCCTCCCCGCCCCCCGGACCGGTCAACCTCAGGGACCCGACGACGCCCGTCATCCGTCGCCTCGGCCGCTCATGTGGCCCGAAGTTACTCCCGGCCCCTCCCCGACCCGGTCACCGCCCCCGGCCCGGGATCTGCGGCAACATGGCCCCCATGCCGGCTGCCGCTGCCCGCCTCCTCCGGCGGCTCGCCCCCCACGCCCTCGTGGCCCTGGCCTTCCTCGCCCTCTCCCTCGTCCTCTGGTGGGGCTTCTGGACCGGCCACCCCACCTCCACCGCCACCTGCGGCTGCGCCGACCAGGCCCTCCTCAGCTGGTTCCTGGCCTGGCCCCCCTACGCCCTGGCCCACGGACAGAACCCCCTCTTCTCCACTGCCCTGGCCCACCCCGGCGGCGTCAACCTGGCCGCCAACACCAGCGTCCTCCTCGTCGGGACCCTCCTCGCCCCCGTCACCTGGGCCTTCGGACCGGTCGCCACCCTGGGCCTGGCCTCCACCCTGGCCCCCGTCGCCTCCGGCCTCGGCGCCTACGCCCTCCTCCGTCGCTGGACCACCTGGGGGCCCGCCGCCTTCGCCGGCGGCCTCCTCTACGGCTTCTCCCCCGTCGTCCTCGACGGCCTCGCCTTCGAGCACATCGACGTCACCATCCTCGTCCTCCCCCCCCTCATCCTCCTCTGCCTCGACGAGCTCCTCGTCCGCCAGCAGGGCCGGACCTGGACCTGGGGCCTCGCCCTCGGACTCGCCGTCACCGGCCAGTTCTTCGTCAGCTCCGAAGTCCTCACCATGGCCCTCCTCCTCGGGGTCCTCGGCCTCGCCCTCCACCTCGGGGCCACCGCCCTGGCCGACCCCGCCGCCCTCCGGGCCCGGCTCCCCCACGCCCTGCGGGGCCTGGCCCTGGCCGGAGCCCTGGCCGCCCTCCTCCTCGCCTATCCGGCCTGGTTCGCCCTGGCCGGCCCCCAACACCTCCAGGCCCAGGCCCAACCCCTCATCCAATACGACGGAACCACCCTCAGGAGCCTCCTCCTCCCCAACCCCCCCAGCCTCCGGGGCCCGAACCCGACCCTCCTCCAGCAGGGCTATCCCGGCGCCCTCCCCCTCGGCCCCGGCTACCTCGGACCCGGCCTCCTCGCCGTCCTCGCCCTCGGAACGCTGCTCTGGCGCCGGGACCGCCGGCTCCTCCTCCTCGCCGCCCTCCTCCTCCTCACCGCCGCCCTCTCCCTCGGGGTCCCCCTCCCCCCGGGCCCCGGCCGATCCGGCGGGACCGCCTCCTGGCGGCCCTGGCAGCTCCTCGACCACCTCCCCCTCCTCCGGAGCATCGTCCCCGCCCGCCTCCCTGTCCTCACCGACCTCTGGGCCGCCCTCATCCTCGGCCTCGTCCTCGACCACGCCCGGGCCCTCCCGGCCACCGCCCTCCCCGGCCGCCACCCCCGGGGTCCCCAGCTCCTCGCCCTCGCCACCGCCCTCCTCGCCCTCGGACCCCTCTGGGCCCTCACCGACCTTCCCCTGCGGACCGGACCCGTCGCCGTCCCGGCCTGGTTCACCGGACCCGAGGCCCGCCTCCCCTCCTCGACCGTCCTCCTCGTCTACCCCTACCCGAGCGCCGCCTCCCAGGACCCAATCCTCTGGCAGGCCCAGGCCGGGCCCCGGATCGCCCTGGCCGGTCGGGGCGGCATCACCCCCGCCCCGACCGGACCCGACAGTCCCTCCCGGCGGACCGCCGAGACCACCGACGCCCTCCTCACCAACCTCACCTTCGGCTTCGGCCCCCTCCCCGAGGGCTCCCCCTCCGAGCTGGCCGGCCTCCGCCAGGCCCTGACCACCTGGGGGGTCACCGCCGTCGTCGTCCCCGGCCCCGTCCCCGGCGCCCCCGGCCTTCCCCCCCGCTCCCTGTCCTGGGCCCTCGGGCTCCTCACCGCGGCGATGGGCCGCCCCCCCGTCGCCCAGGCCGGAGCCGCCCTCTGGACGGTGACCGACGACACCGACCCCCCGCTCACCCTCCCCCCGGGAACCCTGGCCGGCTGCACCACCGCCGGGACCGCTCCCCCCGACCCCTCCACCGTGGCCGGCTGCGTCCTGGCCGCCGCCGGCCGGAGTTGACCACCCTGCCCCCCGACCCGGTGGTCGCCGACCCGGCCCCCGACCCGGGCGACGCCCGGAGCGGCCGGTTCCGCCTCGGGAACCGGCCCCCCCTGACCGGGATCCGGGCCCTCGGCATCGGGGCCGTCCTCGTCTTCCACGCCAACTTCACCGTCTTCCCCGGCGCCTGGCAGGCCCTCGGCCTCTTCTTCACCCTGAGCGGGTTCCTCATCACCGCCATGCTCCTGGGCGAGCGGGAGAAGACGGGCCGGGTCAACCTCCGCCACTTCTACGCCCGTCGGGCCACCCGGCTCCTCCCCCCCCTCGCCATCACGGTCGTGGCCCTGGCCGTCTACGCGGCCATCGCCCCCGTCACCGACGCCCCCCACCGGGTCTGGGGGGACATCCTGGCCGCCACCTTCTACTACGCCGACTACCGGACCGCCCTCGGCCACGGATCGCTCTTCGGCTACCTCTCCCAGACCTGGTCCCTCTCGGTCGAGGAGCAGTTCTACGCCATCTGGGCCCTGGCCCTCGCCCTCATCCTGGCCGTCGGGACCCGCCGGCGGGCCCTGGCCTACGCCGCGGCGGTGGCCGGCATCGTGGCCAGCGCCGCCGACCGCCTCTGGATCATCGAGCGGGCCCACCCCTTCACCCAGGCCGTCGCCGTCCGGGTCTACTACGCCTTCGACTCCCGGGCCGACGCCATCTTCCTGGGATGTCTCCTCGGCCTCGTCGCCACCGGCGGCCACCTCGAGGACTGGGGCCCGACGGCCAGGCGGGTCCTCTCCGTCGCCGCCCTGGCCTCCGTCTGCGTCCTCATCTGGATCGGCTTCGAGGTCCCCCTCTTCACCCGGGCCATGGTGACGGGCTGGCTCCCCCTGAGCGAGGTCCTCTGGGCCGTTGTCCTCGTCTACTTCGTCGTGAACCCCGAGGGTCTCGGCTCCCGGTTCGTGGGCCTCGGCCTCTTCGTCTTCGTGGGGGACCTCTCCTACACCCTCTACCTGGTCCACTGGCCCGTCTACGTCGCCCTCTACCCCAAGCCCTTCTGGCCCATCGAGCTGGCCCGGCTGGCCATCATCTTCACCATCGCCCTGGCCAGCTGGTTCCTGGTGGAGCGGCCCCTCATGCGGTGGCGGCGGAGGGCCCTTTCCTGACCGTGGCCATGATCCGCTCCAGGTGCTCCCCCAGCTGGGCCTGGATCTGGCGCTCCATGGCCCGGGACAGCTCGTCGTCGACCACCATCTTGGCCAGGGGCCGGAGCCGCTCCACCAGCTCCACCAGCCGGGGGATCTCCTCGACCTGGAGGGAATCGTTCACGGCGTCGAAGATGTGGGTGGTCACCAGGTCGATGAAGAGAGCGGCGATCCCGTCCACGTCGGCGCTCAGCCGTCGGCTGTAGTCGAGGACGGCCCCGAGGGGCACCCCGGCCTTCACCAGGATCGACCCGATCTCTACCAGCCGGGGGCGGTGGACCCGGAAGTGGTCCCCCTCCGGCTCGAGGATGCCCAGGGCCACCGCTTCGGTCACCAGCTCCCCGGGGGCCTCCCCCACTCCGAACAGGGCCGCCAGCTCCTCGATGTCGATGACCGTCTCGGGCTCCTCCGACCAGGGGGCCGTGAGGGCCGCCTCCAGCCCGAGGAGCTGGCCGATGTCCTGGCCCTCCTGCCAGGCCCCGAGGAGCTCGGCGATGTTGTTGAGGGAGTACCCCCGCTCGAGCAGCTGTCCGATGATCCGGAGCCGGGCCAGGTGGGTGTCCGAGTAGAACCCGACCCGGCCCTGCCGCCGCGGCGAGGGGAGCAGCCCCCGGTCCTGGTAGGCCCGGACGTTGCGGACCGTGGTCCCCGCTTCCCGGGCCAGCTCGTCGATCCGGTAGTCGACCATCGCCGCCATCCTACCATCGAACCCTCTTGACTGTCTCATTGGTCAATGGCATGATCTTGCCCATGAGCCTGACCCTGGACGAAGAGCACCGCAGCGAGGTCGCCACCGCCGACGCCTTCACCGCCCTCGTGAACCGCCTCAGCCGGCAGTCCGTCGAGAAGCACTTCGACGCCTACGCCGACGTGGCCTGGGACTCCCCCGAGTTCGCCATCGACCCGGCCGATCCCCGCTTCGAGCTCTGGGCCGGGGAGCCCCTGGGGGCCACCGCCTGGTACCGGAACCAGTCCCCCGAGGTCCGGGCCCGGATCGGCCTCCACCGCTGGGGAACGGCCATGCGGACCGGCTGGGAGTTCGAGAACCTCCTCCAGCGGGGACTCCTCCGCTTCGTCTTCCACCTCGACAACGGCCGGAGCGAGTTCCGCTACCTCCACCACGAGATCGTGGAGGAGTCCCACCACTCCATGATGTTCCAGGAGTTCGTCAACCGGACCGGCCTCCCCGTCCGGGGCATGCCCCGGATCCTCAAGCTGCTGGCCGAGACCTTCGTCGTCCCCCTCGCCACCCTCCACCCCACCCTCTTCTTCACCTTCGTCCTCGGGGGGGAGGACCCCATCGACCACATCCAGCGCCAGCGCCTCCGGGAGGGCGGCACCCACCCCCTCGTCGACCGGATCACCAAGATCCACGTCACCGAGGAGGCCCGCCACCTCTCCTTCGCCCGCCACTACCTGAAGGCCGAGGTCCCCCGGCTCTCCTGGGTCCAGCGCCAGCTCGTGGCCGTCCCCGCCCCCGTCCTCCTCGGGATCATGGCCCGGCTCATGATCCACCCCACCCGGTCCTTCGGCCGGGCCAACGCCGTCCCCCGGGCCGTCCTCCTCGAGTCCCGCCGCAACGAGGCCGGCCGGGCCCTGCGCCGGGACTCCCTGGCCAAGGTCCGCCGGCTCTTCGGGGAGCTCGGCCTCATCAACCCGGTCAGCCGGACCCTCTGGAAGGCCTTCGGGATCTGGGACGAGGCTCCGGCCCGAGGGTGACCACCACCGGCTTCGACACCGACTTCAACCCCTACGACCCCGCCTACGCCGCCGACCCCGTCCCCGTCTGGCACGACCTCCAGGCCCACTGCCCGGTGGCCCGCTCCGAGCGGTTCCGGGGCATGTGGGTCCCGACCCGCTACGAGGACATCGTGGCCGTGGCCCGGGATCCGGAGACCTTCTCCTCCCGGAGCCCCCTGGTGGCCGAGTACGCCAACATGTCCGACTACGGCCTCTCCGTCCCCCCCATCTCGAGCGACCCCCCCTACCACACCGAGATCCGCCGGCTCCTCCTCCCCTTCTTCTCCCCCGGCCCGATCGAGGCGCTCCGGCCCGGGGTCGAGCGGCACTGCGACGAGCTCCTCGACGGCTTCGCGGCCGGGCCCGGCTGCGACGGGGCCCGGGACTACGCCCAGCACATCCCCGTGGCCGTCATCGCCCGGATGCTCGGGATCCCGCAGTCCGACGGGGACCGGTTCCGGGGCTGGGTCCACACCCTGCTCGAGCTGGCCGCCCAGGACTTCAACACCGCCGCCCACGCCCTCGGGGACTTCTTCTGGTACTTCCGGGAAGAGCTGGCCCGCCGCCGGGAGTCCCCCGGCGACGACCTCGTCTCCTTCCTGGCCGGTGCCACCTTCGAGGACCGCCCCCTGACCGAGACCGAGATCCTCGGCGTCTCCCTCCTCCTCCTCGTGGCCGGCATCGACACCACCTGGAGCGCCATCGGGGCCTCCCTCTGGCACCTGGCCTCCCATCCCGCCGACCAGGAGCGCCTCCGGAGCGAGCCCGACCTCTGGCCCACCGCCGTCGAGGAGCTCCTCCGGGCCTACTCCCCGGTGACGATGGCCCGGGAGCTGACCCGGGACACCGACTTCGGGGGCTGCCCCATGCGGGCCGGCGACCCCCTCCTCCTCCTCTTCCCGGCCGCCAACCGCGACCCCGACGCCTTCCCCGACCCCGACGAGGTCATCCTCGACCGGGCCGAGAACCGCCACCTCGCCTTCGGCGTCGGCATCCACCGCTGCCTCGGCTCCAACCTGGCCCGCCTCGAGCTCGAGGTGGCCCTCCGCCGGTTCCTCGACCGGGTCCCCCCCTTCACCCTGGCCGACCCCGCCGCCGTGACCTGGTTCTCGGGGCAGGTCCGGGGCCCGAGGACCCTCCCCCTCGTCTTCGACCGCTGAGTAGGCTCGACCGTCGGAGCCGTCCACCGGGGGCGCCCTCCGTCGGGGGAAGGGCGGGGCCGTGTTCGGTCGTAACAAGCACGACGACGAGGCATCGGCACCGGCACCGACCGTACCCGCCCTCGACAACATGGACACCATGCTGGTGATGAGTGACCACCTCATGGCCGCCCATCAGCTCGAGGTGGCCCTGGCCGAGGCCGGCGGAACCGGCACGGCGACGGTCACCGCCGCCGACCTCGTCCTCGAGGCCCTGGCCGGCACCGAGTACTCCGTCACCGCCGAGATCGACCCCGACACCGGCGACCCCTTCGACGCCACCTTCACCGTCTTCCGCCAGGCCGGCCAGCACCCCCCCGCCGCCGGGGACAACTACAAGGTCGTCTTCGACCCGGCCGACCCCACCCGGGTGGCCAAGGTGCCCGACCTCCAGGCCGGCCAGGTCCCCGAGACCCTCTGGGTCCTCCCCGACCACTGCCCCGAGTGCGGAGCCGTCGTCGACCAGTCCGTCCAGTCGAAGGCCGCCCACCCCAGCTGCCCCTTCTGCCAGAACCCCCTCCCCTGCCACCGCTGAGGACACCCCGGCCAGCCCCTATGCTCGGCCCCCGTGGGCTGGGACATCGACACCGACAGCCCCCTCCTCGAGCTTGACGACGGGCGGCCCCGGGGCCGCTTCGCCCTCGACCTCCCAGCCGCTCCCCCCCTCCCCCACGTCGACGGCCTCCTGGCCGGGGCGGCCGAGGTCGACATCACCCCGCCCCCCGGCATGCCCAAGGCCGGCTACTCCAGCAACGCCTGCAACGGCCGGGGGTTCCGGACCCGCCTCCGGGCCCGGATCCTCCACCTCCGGGCCGGGACCAGCTCGCTGGCCCTGGTCCAGTGCGACCTCCTCGGTGGCTCCGCCGTCGTCCAGCGGCTGGTGGCCCGGGCCCTGGCCGACACCACCGACGTCCCCCTGGCCGGCCTCTTCGTCGGGGCCACCCACACCCACGCCGGACCCGGCCAGTTCCTGGGGACCGACTTCTACAACCGCTTCGCCTCCAACCACGCCGGCTTCGACCCGGCCTGGACCCAGTTCCTCGTCGGCCGGATCGCCGGGGGGGTGGCCCGGGCCGTGGCCGAGCGCCGGCCGGCCCGGCTCGCCACCGGCTCCATCGACGTCTGGGGCCTGACCCGGAACCGGTCGCTCGCCCCCCACGTCCTGAACCCCGCCGTCACCGACAAGCGCACCGAGCCCCAGCGGAAGTTCCTGGCCGTCAACCCCCTCCTCCACCTCCTCCGGGTCGACGCCCGGGCCGAGGGGTCTACCGGCTACGAGCCCCTGGCCGCGGCGGTGGTCTTCTCCGTCCACGGGACCGGGATCCCCAACACCGCCGAAGAGTACAACGCGGATCTCTGGGCCTACCTCGTGGGGGAACTGGCCGACCGGATCGAGCAGGACTCCGGGATCCGGCCCGTGGTGGGGGCCATGGAGGGGACCCACGCCGATGTGGCCCCGGCGCTCCGACCGGGCCAGGCCGGCCCCCTCGAGGCCCGGCGGATCGGCCGGGGGGTCGGGGCCCGGGCCGCCGAGCTCCACCGGACCCTCGAGGCCCGGCTGACCGACGCCGTCGACCTCGGGGCCGGCCTCCGCGAGCTCGACCTGACCCGGGACCGCTCCGCCGGGGGGGTCACTCTCCCCAACCGACCCGCCGTCGGCGCCGCCCTCGTGGCCGGAGCCCACGAGAACCTCACCCCCGTCCTGGGACAACTCCCCCCCTTCCGGGCCGGGACGCCTCGAAGCCACCGCCCCGGGGACCCCCAGGGGGCCAAGTGGGTCCTGGGGTCCCGCTGGCTCCAACCCGTCATCCTCCCCCTCAGGAGCTTCCCCCGGGTCCTCCCCGTCCAGATCCTCCGGATCGGCGGCACCGCCCTCGTCGGCCTCCCCTTCGAGATCACCGTCGAGAGCGGCCGGAGGATCGCCGCCGAGGTGACCGGGGCCCTGGCCGGGACCGGCGTCGAGGAGGTGGTGGTCTCCTCCGTGGCCAACGAGTACTCCGGCTACGTCACCACGGCCGAGGAGTACGGCCTCCAGCACTACGAGGGGGGCCACACCATCTACGGACCCAACACCCAGCGCTTCCTGGCCGCCGAGGCCGGCCGGCTGGCCGCCGACCTGGCCGGCCTCGGAGCCGTCGACGACACCCTCGACCACCGTCCCTTCGACCTCCGCCTCCACCGCTACCTGCCCGGGCGGAGTCCGGACACCGTCCCCCGGTCGATCCTCGGACCGGCCACCTTCACCGACCCCACCGCGGCCGAGGACGCCTTCTGGGAGACGACCTGGCGGGACGGCCCCCCCGGGAACCTCGACTGGCACGACCCCCTGGTCCGGGTCGAGGCCGCCGACCGGGACGGGGACTGGACCCCGGCCCGCCGGGAGGGCCGGCCCGTCGACGACGGCGGCTGGGACCTCTCCGTCATCCACCTCGGCCCCGACCCGACCCGGGGGCACCGCTACCGGGTCCGCTGGTTCGACCCCGAGCTCCGGGGGGGCCGCCGCCACCGCTTCGTGATCCTCGGGAACGCCGGCCGCCCCGAGATCGTCTCCGACCCCTTCGACTGACCCGGCTCAGGCCGGGCCGGTCCGGCCGTCGCGTATCGTGGGGAAGCAGGCCCGGGACGGGCCCGCCCGACACGGAAAGCCGGCGTTGACCACCGAACGACACCTCATCACCTCGGCCCTTCCCTACATCAACGGGGTCAAGCACCTCGGCAACCTCATCGGCTCGATGCTCCCCGCCGACGTCTACGCCCGCTTCCAGCGGGGCCAGGGCCACGAGGTCCTCTTCATCTGCGCCACCGACGAGCACGGCACCCCGGCCGAGCTGGCCGCCGCCGAGGCCGGGGTCGAGGTGGCCGAGTACTGCCGGGAGCAGCACGAGGTCCAGCGGGAGGTCTGCGCCCGTTTCGCCCTGTCCTGGGACCACTTCGGCCGGACCTCGGCCCCGGCCAACCACGAGCTCACCCGGGACTTCGCCGCCGCCCTCGACGACAACGGGTTCCTCGAGACCCGGACCACCCGACAGGTCTTCTCGGTGGACGACGACCGCTTCCTCCCCGACCGCTACGTCATCGGGACCTGCCCCAACTGCGGCTACGACCGGGCCCGGGGGGACCAGTGCGAGCACTGCACCAAACAGCTCGACCCCACCGAGCTCATCGACCCCCGCTCCGCCGTCAGCGGCTCGACCAACCTCGAGGTCCGCGACACCACCCACCTCTTCCTCCTCCAGTCCCGGCTGGCCGACGAGGTGGGCGACTGGGTCCGGTCCCGGGACTCCTGGTCGCCCCTCGTCCGCTCCATCGCCGACAAATGGCTCAAGGAGGGCGTCCAGGACCGGTCCATCACCCGGGACCTCTCCTGGGGGGTCCCCGTCGACGCCGACCGGTTCCCCGCCCTGGCCGGCAAGGTCTTCTACGTCTGGTTCGACGCCCCCATCGGCTACCTCGGGGCCAGTCGGGAGTGGGCCGACGTCGACCCGGCCGGCCGGGACTGGCGCCGCTGGTGGCGCCTCGACGAGGGCGCCGACGACGTCACCTACACCCAGTTCCTGGGGAAGGACAACGTCCCCTTCCACACCATCGGCTTCCCCACCACCATCATCGGCTCCCGCCAGCCCTGGAAGCTCGTGGACCGGATCAAGGGCTTCTCCTGGCTCACCTACTACGGCGGGAAGTTCTCCACCAGCGGCCATCGGGGCATCTTCATGGACGACGCCGCCGAGCTCCTCCCCTCCGACTACTGGCGCTGGTTCCTCCTCTCCAACGCCCCGGAGACCAACGACTCCAACTTCACCTGGGAGACCTTCGCCGGGGTCGTCAACAAGGAGCTGGCCGGGGAGCTCGGGAACCTCGTCAACCGGGTCGGGACCCTCCTCGGCCGCCACTGCGACAGCCTCGTCCCCGCCCCCGGCCCGGCCGGCGACCCCGAGACCCAGCTCGAGGCGGCCGCCGAGGCCGCCATCACCGCCTACCTGGCCGCCATGGCCGACCTCGAGATCCGTCGGGCCGCCCAGGCGCTGCGGAGCCTCTGGTCGGCCGGGAACGTCTACCTCGAGCAGACCGAGCCCTGGCGGCTCGTGAAGACCGACCCCGACGCCGCCGCCGGGGTCCTCCGCCGCTGCCTGGCCCTCCTGGCCACCCTGGGCCGGGTCCTCGAGGCCTTCATCCCCGACACGGCCGCCGTCCTGGCCGGCGTCGTCCCCCTCGACGCCGGGGGCCCTGTCACCACCGACCTCCTGACCCGCCTGGACCGGGCCCTCGTCACCGGGACCCCGGCCGCCTTCCCCCCCATCCTCTTCCGGAAGATCCCCGAGGAGGAGGTCGAGGCCTGGAAGGCCCGCTTCGGCGGCGGGGACGCGGGACCGGCCTCCTCCGACTGACACGACCGGAACCTCCGGCGGTGGCGGGTCGACCGGGATGGGAAGCCGGGCCCGCCGGCCCGTGCTCCCCGTCCCTGCTCACTCAGGTCTCCGCCGACCTCCGGTTCCCACCGATCATGTTCACCGCGACCTGGACCCGGGGTTCGTCAGGACCACCGTCCACTCCTTGGTCAGCCCCGACTCAGTGGCCAGGGCCACACACGACCCCACGGCAGAACAGCTGACCGGCCCGGACAGCACCAGGTACGTGAGGCCCAGGTCGGTCCGGGCCCGGTCTGCAGCTGAAGCCTTCTTGGGGAGCGTGGCCGAGGTCCACGTGCTCCCCCCGTCGCTGGTCTCCGTCACGACCACCGTCGATACCGTCCCTGGCAGGGGCGCCGTGAGGAGATCGCCCTCGGCGACACAGGTACCCGCCGCCGGACAGGACACCGATCGGAGGAGGGCGCCGGGGAGTCCGATGCCCGGCAACTCGGTCCAACTGGCTCCACCGTCGTGGGACGTCAGGGCCACGCTGGCCGAAACCGGTCCACCACTCCAGTGCCGGATGTTCCCGACGGGCGGGCCGCCCGTGGTCTGACCGATCGACGTGCAGTCCGATCGGGACACACAGGAGACGGAGACCAGCGAGGCGAGGTCCCCTGGGAGGGATCCGGCGACCCATGTCCGGCCGCCGTCGGAACTGGCAAGGTCCAGCGCCACCACGCCGACCCCTCCGACGACGTTGCTCTCACCGAAGAGGACGCAGGAGGAGACCGTCGGGCAATCCACTCCGAACGGCTGCGCCGAGGCGGCGAGGTCCGAGACCGTCCAGGAGCTGCCGCCGTCGACGGTGGCGAAGGCCACGTCGGGGGCTCCGGGGGTCGTCGACGACGGATAGCCCGCACCAGCGCAGACCTCGAGCGTCGGGCACGACAGCCATTCGACGGCGCCGACCCCGGCGGGAAGCGCGGCCGAGGACCAGGTCTGGCCCCCATCGACCGTCTCGAGGAGCACCGGGGGGCCGCCCCCGCCGACCGGCGTCCGGAGGGTGGGCCCGACCGTGGCACCGACCGCGCACTGCCCGGCGCTCGGGCAGGAGAATCCCGAGGAGACGATGTCCCCAGCCGGGAGGGAGACCGAGGCCCAGGTCGCCCCCGCGTCCCGGCTCAGCGCCACCACCGGTGACGCGTCGGCCTCGGTGGCCAGGCAGAAGGCGGTCGTCGTACAGGTCAACCGGTCCAGGGCCCCGTTCCCGGTGCTGACGCCCCACCCGGGGACGTCGATCGTGCCGCTGAGACTCCACGATCTAGCCGTCGGGCCCGTTCCGGGGTGGGAGCCGGGGGGCCCGACGGTGGTCAGGACCGTCGCCACCAGGGCCACCACCGCCATCGCCACGGTGGCCACGGCCAGGGCGGCCGCCGGCCGGCGGGTGCCGGCCCGGGGAACCGGACGGCGGCGGCCCTCGCGGCGGCGACGGATGGTGCGGAGCTTCGGGACACCGGTCGCGCCCGGGGGAGGTACGGCCGGTGTCCCGAAATCTGGTGCCAGGCGCTCGAGGAGCGTCTCCGGCATGAGGTCGTCGGCCCAGCCCGACTCGGGCAGGTCGCCCAGCATGTCGGCCAACTCGGCCAGGGCCGGGTCGAGGGCATCGGGGACGACCCGGAGGTCGTCGCCGAGAGCGTCGAGATAGTCGTCGAGGGCCAGGAGCTCGGCGGAGGAGGAGGTCGGACTCATCCGAGTGCCCCTTCCGGCTCGTCGAACACGGCCCGGAGGGCCACCATGGCCCGGTGCTGGAGCTGCCGGACGGCGTCGGGGGTCCGACCGAGGAGCTCGGCCACCTCGCTGCCGCTGCGCCCCTCCAGGACCCGGAGCCGGAGCACCTCCCGGTACTCGGGGCTGATCCGATCGAGGGCCGTGGCGAGCTGCTGGCGGAGGTAGGCCTTCTCGGCCTGCTCCTCCGGGCCGGCGTCGTGTGAGACCTGGTCGGGAACGTCCCCTTCGACGACCGATCCCGTCTGGGCCCGGCGCCAGGTGTCCCGGATGAGGTTGCGGGCGATCTGGGCCAGGTAGGCCTCGAAGGGGACCCCGTCGTAGCGGTACCGGGGCAGGCTGGCGATGGCCCGGGCAAAGACCTCCTGGGTGAGCTCCTCGGCCTCGGCCTTCTGGGGCACCGAGGCGGCGACGATCCGGTAGAGGGGCCGCCACTCGCGTCGGCACAGGAAGTCCAGGGCAGCCCGGTCACCGGCCTGCACCCTCCGGAGCAGGCGGTCCTCGTCGGGATCGGGGTGGAAGGACTCTGGCAACGCCCGCCGATCCTCGCCTGATCCGCCTCTGCCGACAACGGGCCGTTCGTCCACGCAGCTTGTCCCGTTCTCCCTCACGCTATTCCAAACGCACCAGTCGGGAAACTGTGACGGTCTGCAACTATTGGCACCCCAGCCAGGTCCATGCCGACGCCAGGCCCGCCTGTAACACACCGTCGATCCAGACAAGGCCGGCCGTTTGGAAGGGGTTCCAGTTCGGATCCAGGGTGCAGGGCGCGAAGGCGGTGGCCGAGAGCCCCAGGCCCGACCCGGTGGCCGATCCGGTGTTCCCGATCTGGGTGCTCGTCCCCCCCACCGACTCGTAGAGCGAGCTCAGGATCCCGAACGAGTGCGAGCCGATGCACACGACCTGGGTAACACCTTGGATGAGAAGCCCGAAAATGGACCAGATGACGGTCGGGGGCTGCGCCGCGGCCGTGCATCCCGATGTATGGGCCTGTCGGTGGCCGGCGGTCCGGACCGAGTTCCCGACGGCGACGGCGGTCTCCGATCCCGAGTGGCTGTCGACGATCGCGGCCGAGCTTGGGGCCAGGACCAGGGTCTGGACGGTCCGGGTGTTGTAGTCGGTGAGACCGACGACCAGCTGCTTCCCGCCGAGCAGGCTCATGGCCATCACGAACTGGCCCGTGCTGTCCTCCGCCACCACCGTCTCCTGCGAAACGGAGAGGGCCGTGCCCCCGGTCGTCGTGAACGACTCGGACGACGCCGCCGTGGCCGAGTCGACGAGCTGGACCGTCCCGGCCTGATGGGCGGCCTGGGCCGCCTGAAGCGCGTCCTGCTCGAGCGCCGGCCAGGCCGGCCCTCCCCCCGCCGTCGCCCCGGCTCGGCCCGGTAGCGCCAGCAGGGCGGCGCCCGTGACGAGCACCACCAATCCCTTTCGAAGACCCCCCCGTCGTCCCATGCCCACCACGTCGTCCTTTCTCGGAGACCGGGCCCCTTCGGCCTGACCCGGAATTGCCTGTGCCGCCCCCGGCCATGGCCTCCGGCCCGAGGAAATCCAGGGGTCGGGCACCGCGCGGTGACAGCTGTCCTAACGAACGGTGCGCAAAGTTGTGACGGAGTGGTGTTCCCCAGGCACGCTGGGAGGTCGTTGTTGTGATCCGGGCCAGGCAGGCGGGAGGCCCCGGATCGACTGCGGTCACCGTCCGGTTAGATTCCCGGGGGTCCGCCCACGACTGGGGAGGCCCCGCCGACATGACCGACGCCATCGAGGTCGTCGATCTCGAGAAGACCTTCAAGGGCGCCGTCCGGGCCCTCGACGGGGTGAGCTTCACCGTCGAAGAGGGAACCGTCTTCGGGCTCCTGGGGCCGAACGGCGCCGGAAAGACCACCGTGGTCAGGATCCTGACCACCATCCTCCGGGCCGACGCCGGGACGGCCCGGGTCCTCGGCCACGACGTCGAGGCCGAGCCCGAGCTGGTCCGGACCCTGATCGGCCTGGCCGGGCAGTACGCGGCGGTGGACGAGAACCTGACGGGTCGGGAGAACCTCACCATGGTCGGCCGGCTCAATCACCTCCCCAAGACCGTCGTGGCCAGCCGGGGGGTCGAGCTCCTGGAGCAGTTCCAGCTCACCGACGCGGCCGACCGGCCCCTCAAGACCTACTCCGGGGGGATGCGCCGGAGGCTCGACCTGGCTGCCGCCCTCCTGGCCCGGCCCAGCGTCCTCTTCCTCGACGAGCCCACCACCGGCCTCGACCCCCAGAGCCGGAACGACCTCTGGGCCGTCATCGAGGGGCTGGTCGACGGGGGGACGACCGTCCTGCTCACCACCCAGTACCTGGAGGAGGCCGACCGGCTGGCCAGCCGGCTCGTTGTGGTGGACCAGGGCCGGGTCATCGCCGAGGGGACCCCGGCCCAGCTGAAGGCGGATCTGGGCTCCACCGTCCTCGATATCACGTTGGCCGATCCGGGCACGGCGGCCCGGACGGCGGAGGAGCTCTCCGGCGACGGGGTCCTCCTGGCCTCCATCGGGGCCAAGGCCCCCACCCTGGTGGGGACCATCCTGGAGCTCCCGGTGGACAACGGCCCGGCTGCGGCCATCGAGATCCTCCGGCGGCTCGACCAGGTCGGGATCACCCCGTCGGGGTTCACCCTCCGGGAGCCCAGCCTCGACGACGTCTTCCTCTCCCTGACCGGTCACAAGGCCGAGGCGGCGAACGGTCAGTCGGCCGAGCTCCCCGTCCCGGGGGGACGAGGCCGTCGACGGGGTGGCAGCACGACCGAGAGCCGGGAGGCCCGATGACGACCGCCAGCCTGCCCACCGTGTCCGGAGCGCCTCTGGCCACGGGAGCCGTGGCCAAGCTCCGATGGGCCCTGGCCGACGCCTGGACCGTCACCCGACGGAACCTGATCGCCTACACCCGGATCCCCGAGGCTCTCTTCTTCTCCACCATCCAGCCCGTGATGTTCGTGCTCCTCTTCCGGTTCGTCTTCGGAGGATCGATCGGACACTTCACGGCCGCCGAGGGGATCCCCTACCCCGACTACCTGATGGCCGGGATCTTCGTCCAGACCATGGCCTTCGGGTCGGTCTCCACCAGCGTCGGCCTGGCCGAGGACCTCCAGAAGGGGATCATCGAGCGGTTCCGGGCCCTCCCCATGGCCCGCTCGGCCGTCCTGGCCGGCCGGACCACGGCCGACCTGATCCGCAACGTCCTCGTCGCCCTCATCATCACCGGGGTCGGCTTCGCCGTCGGCTTCCGGATCACCACCGGCGTCCCCGAGTTCCTGGGCGGGGTGGCCCTGACCCTGCTCTTCGCCTACGCCCTCTCCTGGGGCTTCGCCGTCATCGGCCTGTCGGCGTCCAACAGCGAGACGGCCCAGGTCATGGCGTTTCCCCTGCTGTTCCCCCTGACCTTCGCCTCCTCGGCCTTCGTCCCGGTGAACACCATGCCGGGCTGGCTCCAGGGCTTCGCCAACCACCAGCCCGTCAGCATCGTCATCAACGCGGCCCGATCCCTCATGGCCGGCCCCAAGGCCGCCCACCTGGCCGGGAGCACGACCACCTCGCTGGTGATCCAGGCCGTCATCTGGTGCCTGGTCCTCCTGGCCGTCCTGGCTCCCCTGGCCGTCTGGCGCTACCGCAGCAGGACCTGAGCCCAGGTCTCGCCCGGGTTGTACGGTGCGGGCATGGAGACTCGACGCCTGGGTCGGACGGGGCACCACTCCTCGGTCGCCGTCCTGGGCGGGGCCGCCTTCTGGGACGGTGACGCGGAGACGACGGCGGCCGGCTTCGGGGCCGCCCTGGCCGCCGGGGTCAACCACCTCGACGTGGCCCCCCAGTACGGCCGGGCCCAGGAGCTCCTCGGCCCCCTCATCCCGGCGGTTCGGGACCGGCTCTTCGTGGCCTGCAAGACCCTCCGCCACCATCCCGACGGGGTCCGGGCCCAGCTCGAGGAGTCCCTGGCGTTGCTCCGCTGCGACCGGTTCGACCTCTACCAGCTCCACGCCGTCACCGACCTGGCCGAGCTCGATGCCCGGGCCGGCGCTGTCGGGGCCGTCCTGGCCGCCCGGGGCGAGGGCCTCTGCCGGTTCGTCGGGATCACCGGCCACGACCTCACCACCCCGGCCGCCCAGCTCGAGGCCCTCCGCCGCTACGACCTCGACACCGTCATGTTCCCCGTCAACGCCCGGCTCTGGGCCGACCCCGACTACCGCCGGAGCGCCGAGGCTCTCCTGGAGGAGGCCGCCGCCCGCGACGTCGGGGTCATGGCCATCAAGACGGCGGCGGCCCGTCCCTGGGGGGACGGGACCCGGACGGCGTCGACCTGGTACGAGCCCTACCTCGATCCGGCCGAGATCGAGGCCGGCATCCGCTTCACCCTCTCCGTCCCCGGAGTCCATGCCCTCTGCACCCCCGGGGACCGGGTTCTCCTGCCGACGGTGCTGGCCGCGGCCGGCCGGTTCAGCCCGATGGAAGCCGCCGAGCGGGACTCCCTGACAGGGGCCCGGGCCGGAGAGGCCTCGATCTTCCCGATGCCGAGGGCCTGAATGGTGGCACCCCGCCGACCGCTGGGCGGCCGGATCGTCGGGGTCGGGATGCTTCTCCTCGGTGTGGTGCTCTGCTCGGTCCCGCGGGCTGCCGCCGCGCCGGGCCATCGGCCCTCGACGGCGCCGAGGGTATCGGCTGCGGCACGGGGATGGGTGGCCGCCCTGGCGTGTCCCGCCCTCACGCTCTGCCACGCCGTGGGAGGAAGCGCTACCGGCGACGGCCAGGCCGGAACCCGGGCAGGAGGGGGAGGGACGTTCACCGGGGAGGTCCTGCCCCAGGGCACCCCGCCAATGACCCAGATCTCGTGCCCATCGGTGTCGATCTGCTATGCGGCCGGGCTCCACGGACAGATGCTCAACCCTGAGACCGGCGTCTCCACCCTGGAATTCCTGGCGTCCGGCGACGGCGGGGCATCCTGGGTCAGCCGGAAGGTTCCCGGTGCCGTCGATCTCCGGTCCGATGGACCGCCCGCCCTCGACTGTCCCACGGTCTCCACCTGTCTCCTCAGCTCCCAAGCGACCGTCTTCGTGACCCACGATGGCGGCGACAACTGGGCCTCGACCAACCTGGCCACGACCGGGGTCCCGGGTCCCATCGGCGAGCTCGACTCCTTCAGCTGCCCGTTACCGTCGAACTGCACCGTGGTCGGCTTCGTCGGAGACTCGCAGTCCACCGTGCCGCTGGTGGCAACCACTGGGAACGGTGGCGACAGCTGGGCCCTCCGGACGGCACCGGAGGCAGCCGGAATCCTGTCTGCCGTCTCCTGCCTCTCTGCGCTCGACTGCGTGGCTGTCGGCAGGTCCACCGGTGGCTACTTCGACTCCACCGACACCCTCGACCTTTCGATCGTCTCGGTGGACGGCGGCGCCACGTGGACCATGGGAGGTATCCCACCCTCGATGACCGGCTCGTTGGGAGCGATGGCCTGCCAGGGGTCGTCGAGATGCATCGCCCCCGGTGTCAGCGGCGAAACGGCGGTGGCCGACATGACGAATGACGGTGGGGCCAGTTGGGTCCAGGCTCCGGTCGGAGGACCGCCCGTCCTGACCAGCCCGTCCGCCCCGATCGGGCTGTCCTGCCCCTCCCCGACCACCTGCCTTGCCGAATTCCAGATCGCCGGCCTCCAGGGTTCGATCGAGGCGGAGACGACGGACGGTGGCACGACCTGGACCCAATCGTCTACCGGCTTCTTGTCCCCCACCAGGGGGTACTTCGAAGTAGCCGCCGATGGTGGGGTCTTCGCCTTCGGCGCCCCCTTCGCCGGGTCCATGGCGGGACACACCCTCGCAGCCCCCATGGTGGCGATGGGCACCGACCGACGGACCGGTGGCTATTGGCTGGCCGGAGCCGACGGAGGGGTGTTCGCCTTCGACGCCCCGTTCCTGGGCTCAATGGGCGGTCTCCCCCTAAACACACCGGTGGTCGCAATGGCCGAGGATCCGTCCGGCGAGGGCTACTGGTTGGTCAGCTCGGACGGAGGCATCTTCGCCTTCGGGACTGCGGCATTCCACGGTTCGATGGCAGGCAGGAGCCTGTACCGGCCGATCGTGGGGATGGCGTCAACTCCTGACGGTGCCGGCTACTACGAGATTGCCGTCGACGGTGGAGTCTTCGCCTTCGGCGACGCCCGGTTCCAGGGAACCCCTCCCGACTTCCCGCCCGACACCACCGATGTCAACGACTGGGTCGGGGTCGCGGCCGACCCCTGGGGTGGCTACTGGGCCACGTCGAGCCGGGGTGTCATCCAGGTCGAAGCGGTCTCCCCGGCCATCGCTGACTTCTCCGGCGAGCTCAACAACATCGGGTCCACCTGGATGCTGTTGAATGGTCCCGTCGTGGGTCTGGCCACATCACCTGGCGGTCTCGGCTACCTCATGGCCGCGGCCGACGGGGGGGTCTTCGCCTTCGGCGACGCCGAATTCCTCGGCTCCATGGCAGGGCGCCACCTCAACCAACCGATCGTCGGGCTGGCGGCCCAGGGCTGACCGCTTCACAGCCGCAATAGGGCGTTTATTGCCCTATGTTAGGGCTAAATATGCTCTATAGGGCGCAGGACGCCCTATGATGGAGCGCAAGACGCCTTACCACCAACGCCGGAGGTCCGACCGTGGCGCGATTGCTTTCCCGCTCCCTTTTCCCCACCGACCAACCCGTCGAGGCCGCTCGACTGATCGGGCGGGACGGCGACGTGGCCCAGCTGGTGAACCAGGTGGTCGGCGGTGCCAACCGGGTAGTCGTGGGTCCCCGGCGGACAGGCAAGACCAGCGTCTGCCGGGCCGCACTGGGACGGCTCAAGACCAGAAGTCGCTACCTCGTGGCCGTCGACCTCTTCGACCTGGCCGGGCCGGCGGCGCTGGCCGAGGCCCTGGCCGTCGCCACCATCTCGAACCGCTCGGCGGTGCGTCGGACCCTGCCGAAAGCCCGCAGCCTGTCCCGCCACGCCGTACAGCTAGCGTCCGGCGCCGTCAGTGCCAGGCTGAAGGCGGATCTCGGTACCGACATCGAGATCGCCCTCTTGCCCGACCTGGCCCAGCGCGACCCGGAGCGGTACCTGGCCTACGCCCTCCGCCTACCGGAGAAGGTGGCCGAGGTCGACGGGGTCGAGGTCGTCGTGTTCATCGACGAATTCCAGGAGCTGGCGGCCGGCGACCACCGGTTCGGCGACCCGGACCTTCGGACCAAGCAGCTCCGGTCGGTCCTTCAGGACTCGCCCCACGTCACCTGCATCTTCGCCGGTTCGATCGAGCACCTCATGCGCGACCTGTTCGCCCCCCGTCACCGGGCCCTCCACAACTTCGGAGGGTTCCAGCACCTCGGGCCCATCAGCGTCGACGACTGGCGGGCCGGGCTGACCGAGCGCTTCGCCGAGGACGGCTGCCATATCGCCCCGGAGATCCTCGACGTCCTGATCGACGAGTACGGCCGATCCCACGCGCGCAGCACCATGCTGGTGGCTCAGCAGACCCATATCGCCGCCGTTGCCGCCGGGGTCCGGACGATCACCCTGGCCCTGGTACTCGAAGGACTGCAGAACGCCATGTCGGCCGACTCGGCCCACCACCAGGCCGCCGTCGACAGGATCCGGTCGCTCGGCAAGCACGCCTTCGCCACCGCCCTCCGGGTCGCCCGCCACGAGGCGCCCTATGGGGGAGTGACCGACCCGAAGACCGTGACTCGAGCCATGCACGCCCTCCGGGACATCGGCTACATCGATGAACCGGCCGAGCGGGCCGGGCCGTGGCGGTTCGCCGACCCGCTCCTCGGGCGGTACCTGGCCGGCTTCTGACGCCCGTTCAGACCTCCAGCACCCCCAGCCGGCCCTGGGCCTCGAACTCGGCCCGGACGGCGTCCCAGTCGGCCGGGACCATGGGCCGGTAGCCGGTCTCCCCCGGGAGCCGCCACCACACGGGGTCCTCCGTCGTCCAACGGGCCGCCCGGAGCGGACCCTTGTCGACCTTGTTGGAGCCGGTGAGCGGGACCCGGCCCACCCGGACGTAGCGGGGCGCCCACTTCGTCCCCAGGTCGGTCTGGTCCCCGAGGAACCGGACGAAGCCATCAGGGTCGAACGTCTCGCCCTCGAGGAGCTCCAGCGTGACCATGACCTGGTCCCCGGTGGCGGCGTCGGGAACGGGGTAGACGGCGGCGGTGACGACCCCGGGGAACCGGGCCAGGACCCGCTCCACCGGGGCGGCGGCGAAGTTCTCCCCGTCGACCCGAAGCCAGTCGGCGGGGCGGCCGGCGAAGTAGAAGAACCCCTCGGCGTCCCGGTAGCCGAGATCCCCCGACCAGAACCACCCTTCCCGGGTCCGTGCCGCGTCGGCCTCCTCGTTGGCCCAGTAGCCCTCGAACCGGCCCACCCCGTCCCGGGCCACCATCTCCCCGATGGCCTCCGAGGCGTTGCAGAGCCGGCCTCCCTCGTCGAAGACGGCCCGGGGGCACTCGACCAGGGTGGCCGGATCGACGACGGCGATGTCCATGGAGTCCGGCGCCTTCCCCAGCGCGTTGCGGGGGGTCCCCGGCACCCGGGACATGTTGAAGGCCCCCTCGCTCGAGCCGTAGCCCTCGACCACGGGGCAGCCGAACCGGGCCCGGAACGCCTTCATGTCGGCCGGGGAGGCCTCCGTCCCGAAGGCGAACTTCAGCCGGTTCTCCCCCTCCCCCAGGGCGGGCGGGACGGCCAGGATGTAGGCCAGGGCCCGGCCGACGTAGTTGAAGTAGGTGGCCCCGAACCGCTGGATGTCGGGGAGGAACCCGGTGGCCGAGAACCGCCGGCGCAGCACAAGGGTCGCCCCCGAGGCGACGGCCGGGATCACGCAGGAGTTGAGGGCGTTCCCGTGGAACATCGGCATGGCGCAGTAGAGGACGTCCCCCGACCCGAACCCCGAGCCCCGGGCCATGGCCAGCCCGGCCCCGGCCATCCGGCCCTGGCTGACCCGGACCGCCTTCGGGGCCCCCGTCGACCCCGAGGTGAAGAGGAGGAGGTAGAGCGCCTCGGGGCCAGGGACCGGGTCGGGAATCCCCGCCCCGGATGCCTCCCCGATCAGGGCGCCGTAGGGCCCGGAGCCCACGGTGAGGACCCGGTCCGGGTCGACCCCGAGATCGAGACCTTCGAGGAGGCCGGCCTGCTCCCGGCCCGTGATCACCAGCTGGCAGTCCGTGTGGCGGACGTCCCGGGCCAGCTCCTCCCCCCGTCTCGTCGGGTTGATCCCGACCAGGGTCGCCCCGGACAGGGCGGCTCCCCCCAGGAGGAACAGGAACTCGGGGACGTTCTCGAGGAGGACGCCCACGTGGAACGGGCCGGGACGGCGGAGGGCCTCGAGGAGGGCGGCCCGGCGGACCGACTCGGCCACCACCTCGGCCCAGGTCCAGGAGTCCTCCTCGAACCGGAGCCCGACCCCCCCGTCCCCGGCCCGGGCCGCCAACAGCTCCGCCACGCTCTCCATTTCCCTGACGATAGTGTCAGGGAACTCATGGTGCCCTCCGACGACACCGACGACCTCCGACCCGGCTTCGACCGCTGGCTGGCCCGGGAGCTGCCCGGCCACAGGGTCCTGTCCGTCGACCGCCCCGAGACCGGCCTCTCGGCCCGGACCCTCTTCCTCGAGGTGGGCGCCGACGGCGGGCCGGCGGGCCGACTCACCCGCTCGCTGGTGGCCCGGCTCCCCCCGGCCGGCGAGGGCCTCTTCCCCGCCTACGACCTGGCCGCCCAGGGACGCCTGCAGAGCGCCCTGGCCGATGCCGGGATCCCCGCCGTCGAGCCCTGGACGGTGGAGGAGGACCCCTCCTACGTCGGCGCCCCCTTCCTCCTCATGGCCCGGGTCCCGGGCCGGACCGTCCGCAACGACCGCCGCTACCTGACCCGGGGCTGGCTGGCCGAGGGGACGCCCGAGGAGCAGGGCCGGCTCCACGCCTCCTTCCTCGACACCCTGGCCGCCGTCCACCGCCTCGACCCGGTCGACGATGCCGGCGTCTTCGCCGCCGCCCGCCGACCCACCCCGACCGGCACGGCCCCGGGCGGCCCCACGCTGGCTCGGGAGCTGGCCTGGTGGGCCGACTACCTGGCCTGGGCCGGGGAGGGATCGGCCCCGGCCGTCTTCGACGAGGCGCTGACCTGGTGCCGGGACCACCTCCCCCCGACGGAGCCACCCGCCTCCGTCCTCTGGGGCGACGCCCACCTCGGCAACGCCGTCTACGCCGACGACTGGACGGTGGCCGCCGTCGTCGACTTCGAGCTGGCCTCGGTCGGACCGGCCGAGCTCGACCTCGGCTGGTTCCTCGTCCTCCATGCGATGACGGCCGAGCGCTGTGGCGGGGAGCCCCCGGGCTTTCCCGACCGGGCCGCCACCGTGGACGCCTACCGGGACCGGCTGGGCCGGGACCTCGCCGACCTGGCCTGGTACGAGACGTTCGCCGCCCTGCGCAGCGCCGCCGTCACCGTCAGGATGGCCCACCTCCTGGCCAGGCAGGGGATCCCCGACGGCTGGCTCGCGACCGCCAACCCCACCGTCTCCCTCCTGGAGCGGCTCGTCAGGAGCTGAGCCGACCGGGTTCGACAGCCTTCGTCCGGGGATGGCACCCTGGCCCGATGGACCGAGCCTTCGCCGCCCTCGGGAGAGGGGTCGTCCGATTCCGCTGGGTGATCCTGGTCGTCTGGCTGGTTGCCGCCATGGCCCTCCCGGCGGCACTGCCGAGCCTGGGGAACGAGGTCAACAACAACAACAGCGACTTCCTCCCGGCCAACACCCCGAGCGTGGTGGCCCAGAAGCTGGCCAAGCCCCTCATCGGGTCCGTGACCAACAGCGAGATCCCCGTCATCGCCGTGAGCTCGTCCGGGCCGCTGACCACGCCGACCAACCAGGCCGCCCTGGCCAATGTGGCCCAGACCCTGCTCACGGTGCCCTCGGTGATCAGCGCCAAGGTGGCCGGGCTGTCCAAGTCCCAGACCGCGGCCCAGATCCTGGTCACCTCCAAGGAGTCGAGCTTCGGCGGCGGGACCGGGATCAACACCGTGGTCGACAACCTCGAGGCCAAGCTGGCCGCCACCGGCGTCCCGGCCGGCGTCCAGGTCCACCTGGCCGGTCAGCTGGCCGCCGAGGTGGCCTCCCAGAAGCAGTCCCAGAAGCAGAACGGCCTGGTCCAGCTCTTCACCATCCTCTTCATCATCGTCCTCCTCCTCATCATCTTCCGGGCCCTCCTGGCACCGCTCGTGACCCTCCTTCCCGCCGTCGTCTCCCTGTCGGTCGCCAGTGCCCTCATCGGCGAGCTCGGCGCCCACGGGCTCAAGATCTCCTTCTTCACCCAGATCCTCCTCACCGTCCTCCTGCTGGGAGCCGGCACCGACTACGGGCTGTTCCTCGTCTTCCGGGTCCGGGAGGAGCTCCTCAGCGGGATGGAACCGAGGGAGGCCGTGGCCGTGGCGGTCCACAGGGTCGGGGAGTCCATCTCCGCCTCGGCCGGGACCGTCATCGTGGCCCTCCTCACCCTCCTCCTGGCCGGCTTCGGGCTCTACCACGACCTCGGCGTCCCCCTCGCCATCGGGATCGCCGTCATGCTCCTGGCCGGCCTGACCCTCCTCCCGGCCCTGCTGGCCATCTTCGGTCGGGCCATCTTCTGGCCCTCGAAGACGGCGGCCCGCGACCACCGTGACGGGCTCTGGGGCCGGATCGCCGGCAACCTGGTCCGGCGGCCCGCCCTCACCCTCCTCCTGGGCATCGCCGTCTTCGGGACGGTCTCGGTCTTCGTCCTCGGGTTCAAGCCGGGGGGATTCGGCGGCCAGACGGCCGCCCCGGCCGGTACCGACGCGGCCAGGGGCAACTCGGCCCTGGCCGCCAACTTCCCCCAGTCGAGCGCCAACCCCACCATCGTCGTGATGCGGTTCCCGTCCTCCCTCTGGACCAACCCCACCCCTCTGGAGACGGCAACCGGGAAGCTCCAGCAGCTGTCGACCCTGTCGAAGACCTCCGGCCCACTCGACACGTTGACCGGGGCCGAGCTCACCGCCCTCCACGCCCAGCTCGGTGACGCCCAGACCCTCCCGACCCCCCAGCCGGCCGGTTCGACCGTGCCGGCCGACCAGTACTACGCCTACCTGGCCACGGCCCGCACCGTCAGCGCCGACGGGCTGACGGCCCAGTGGGAGGTCAGTCTCACCGCCGGCGAGCCCTCGTCCTCGGCCGCCCTCAACGCCGTCCCCGAGATCCGGGCCCAGGTCGCGTCGGCGGCGAAGGCCGCCGGTACCTCGGAGGTGGGGGTGGTCGGCGAGGCCCCGGCCATCTACGACATCTCCAGCCTCTCCGACGGCGACCTCCGCCACATCGTGCCCATCGCCGTCCTCGCCATCGGGCTGGTCCTGGCCCTGGTGCTGCGGAGCCTGGTGGCCCCGCTCTACCTCATCGCCAGCGTGGTCCTCTCCTTCCTGGCCTCCCTCGGGGTGGCCGTCCTCGTCTTCATCACGTTCGGCAACCAGGGCGGCATCACCTTCCTCCTCCCCTTCCTGATGTTCATCTTCCTCCTGGCCCTGGGCGAGGACTACAACATCCTCGTCATGACCCGGATCCGGGAGGAGGCGGGCCGGAGACCCCTCCGGGAGGCCGTGGTCCGGGCCGTCGGGGCCACCGGTCCCACCGTGACCTCGGCCGGGCTCGTCCTGGCCGGCACCTTCACGGTGCTGGCCCTGGTGGGGGGGAGCTCAGGAGGTGGCAGCCAGATCGAGGAGATCGGCTTCGGCCTCGCCGTCGGCATCCTCCTCGACACATTCGTGGTCCGGACCGTCCTCGTCCCGTCCACCGTGGCCCTCATCGGCCGCTGGAACTGGTGGCCGTCGAAGATGAGCCACGCCGCCCCCGTCACCGGGCAGCAGGCGGACCCCGAATGAACTGAGCCTCCCTCATAGGGAGGTATGCTCAGTTTCATGACGGTAACCGCCCCTGACACCGCCCTCGACCTGGCCGAGCTCCTGACCTGCGCGGCCCGCCGGCTCCGACGGAGCACAGCGGCCCAGCTGACGCCCTTCGGCCTGACCTTCGCCCAGGCCCACGTCCTGCGGATGGTGGCCGGGGGGGAGCCACCCCGGATGGCCGAGATCGCAGCCCGACTCGAGGTCGTCCCCCGCTCGGCCACGGGCATGGTCGACACCCTGGAGGAGGCCGGGCTGGTGGCCCGGAGCACCGATCCCGCCGACCGGCGATCGGTGCTCGTCACCCTCACCGGATCGGGTCGGGCCCTCCTCCATCAGCTCGACGGGGCCAGCCGGGAGAGCGCCCGGGAGCTGTTCGGCGCCCTCGAGACGGGCGAACAGGCCCAGCTGGCCGGGCTCCTGGCCCGGGTCTGCGACCGGGCCGGCTGCCCCGGACAGGAGGACGGACGATGAATCCCATGGGCCAGATGGGCGGGATGGGGGGCGCCGGCGGCTGGAGCCTGATGCGCTCCATGCGCCGGGACGACTCCGTGAAGAGCCAGAAGCTCCCACCGGGCACCGTGAGGCGGATCGCCCGGTTCGCCGCCCCCTACCGGTCGAAGCTGGCCGTCTTCCTCGTCCTCATCATCGTGGACGCCTTCGTGGGGGCGGCCAACCCCCTCATCTACCGGTCCATCATCGACAACGGCATCGCCCGCCACGACTCCTCCCTGGTGGTCAGCCTGGCCCTCCTCCTCGGGGGCCTGGCCCTGGCCGACACCGGGCTCTCCCTCTGGCAGCGCTGGATCTCGGCCCGGGTCGGCGAGGGGCTCATCTACGACATGCGGAGGAAGGTCTTCGCCCACTTCCAGGACATGCCCATCGCCTTCTTCACCCGGACCCAGACGGGAGCCCTCGTCAGCCGGCTCAACAACGACGTCCTCGGCGCCCAGCAGGCCTTCACCGACACCTTCTCCTCGGTGGTGAGCAACCTGATCAGCGTGGCCATCGTGCTGACGGTGATGATCGTCCTGTCCTGGAAGATCACCCTGGTGGCCCTGGTCCTCCTCCCCGTCTTCCTGGTCCCGGCCCGGTTCGTGGGCAAGCGGATCCAGGCCATCACCCGGGAGGGCTACGGGCTGAACGCCCAGATGAACAACACCATGACGGAGCGCTTCAACGTCTCCGGCGCCCTCCTGGTGAAGCTCTTCGGCAACCCCCGGGACGAGGTCCGGGGGTTCGAGGCCAAGGCCGGACGGGTCCGGGACATCGGGGTGACCCAGGCCATGTACACCCGGATCTTCATGGCCTCCCTCCTCCTCACCGCCTCGCTCGCCACCGCCGTCGTCTACGGCTGGGGCGGGGTCCTCTCGGCTCGGGGCGTCCTCCAGATCGGGACGGTCGTGGCCCTGACCGCCTATCTGAACCGGCTCTACGGACCCCTCACCGCCCTCTCCAACGTCCAGGTCGACATCATGACGGCCCTGGTCTCGTTCGACCGGGTCTTCGAGGTCCTCGACCTGGCCCCCATGATCGCCGAGCAGCCCGACGCCACCGCCATCCCCCGGGGCGCCGCCACCGTGGAATTCGACCACGTCGAATTCCGGTACCCCACGGCCGAGGAGGTCTCCCTGGCCTCCCTGGAGTCGGTGGCGGTGCTCGACCAGACCCCCTCCCACCAGATCCTCTTCGACGTCTCCTTCCGGGCCGAGCCCGGCCAGCTGGTGGCCCTGGTCGGGCCGTCCGGGGCCGGGAAGACCACCATCAGCCACCTGGTCCCCCGCCTCTACGACGTCGGCTCGGGCGCGGTCCGGATCAACGGCATCGACATCCGGGAGGCCACCATGGACTCCGTCCGGGCCATGATCGGCGTCGTCACCCAGGACGCCCACCTCTTCCACGAGACGATCCGGTCCAACCTCCTCTACGCCCGGCCCGACGCCACCGACGCCGAGCTCCACGAGGCGCTCCGGGCCGCCCAGATCCTCCCCCTGGTCGAGTCCCTCCCCGACGGGCTCGACACCCTGGTCGGCGACCGGGGCTACCGGCTCTCGGGGGGGGAGAAGCAGCGGATCGCCATCGCCCGGCTCCTCCTCAAGGCCCCCGACGTGGTCGTCCTCGACGAGGCCACCGCCCACCTCGACTCGGAGTCGGAGGTCGCCGTCCAGCAGGCCCTGAAGACCGCCCTCACCGGTCGGACCTCGATCGTCATCGCCCACCGCCTGTCCACCGTCCGCGATGCCGACCAGATCCTGGTGGTGGTGGACGGCCGGGTGGTGGAGCGGGGCCGCCACGAGGAGCTCCTGGCCGCCGAGGGCGTCTACGCCGACCTCTACCGGACCCAGTTCGAGCACCAGGCCGACGGGACCGGGGATCTCGGGACCCTCGACCCGGCCACCGCCGGGCTGCCTGGAGGTCGTGCCGAGTAGATTCGGACCCGCCCGCCTCCCTCGCAGAAGCACGGTCCATGGCCCCTCCGACGACCCTCGATCCCGACGCACCGACCGGCGGGGACACCACCGACGGGGACGACACCGACGGGAAGCCCAAGCCACTCCTCCGGGGCTGGTTCCACCTGGTGGCCTTCGTGGTCATGCTGGTGGGGGGGCCGATCCTGGTGGCCCACGGCCGGACGGCCTCCCAGCGGCTGGTCCTCGTCGTCTACGTCGTCGCCATCCTGGCTCTCTTCGGGGTCAGCGCCGCCTTCCACCGCATCACCTGGTCCCCCGACGCCCGTCGCCGGATGCGCCGGGCCGACCACAGCACCATCTTCCTGGCCATCGCCGGCTCCTACACCGCCGTGGCCGGGCTGGCCCTCCACGGCTGGGCCCGGCTCACCATCCTCCTGATCGTCTGGATCGGTGCCGCCGGCGGGATCGCCCTGCGCCAGCTCTGGCTGGACGCCCCCAAGTGGGCCGTGGCCGTCCCCTACGTGGTGGTGGGCTGGTCGGCCGTGGCGGTCGTCCCCCAACTGGTCCGGGGTCTCGGGGGGGCCGGCTTCATCCTCCTCCTGGCCGGGGGAGCCGCCTATACGGCCGGGGCCGTCGTCTACGCCCTGAAGAAGCCCGACCCCTCCCCCACCGTCTTCGGCTACCACGAGATCTTCCACGCCTGCACCATCGTCGGTGCCGGCTTCCACTTCGCCGTCATCGCCTTCGTGGCCCTCCCCCGAACCTGACGGCAACGTCGGGGAACTGGCTGCCGCGCTAACGTCTTGCCACGGCGCCAGGGGGGCCGGCGCCCCGAGCGGAGGTGACGGCCGTGAACGCCGAGGAACAGCTGCGCTGGCTGATGGACCGGGCCCAGATCGTGGAGCTCACCGCCCGGTACAACCAGGCCTACGACACCGACAACCCGGCCCACTTCGCCGCCACCTTCACCCCCGACGGCGTCATGGAGGTCGTCGGCGGACCCTCCTTCCACGGCGAGGACGCCCTCTTCGAGCTGTGCCGGAGCCAGACCCCGGGGATCGTCCACGTCACCGTCGACCCCGTCATCACCATCGACCACAACTCCGCCACCCAGGAGGTCACCCTCCTGGTCCTGCGCCGGCCGGCCGAGGGGTCGAAGGCCTCGACGCTGGACCGGACCGGGCACTACAGCGACCACCTGATCCGGACCGACGGGGGCTGGCTCTTCGCCCGCCGTCGGGTCACCCTCGACGGGGGCCTGTGACCCTCCTCGCCGACCATCTCCGGGCCATGGCCGGCGCCTTCGGCGACCGGGTGGCCTACCGGATCGTCGACGGCGGGGAGATGAACTACGCCGAGTGGGAGGCCGAGTCGAACCGGCTGGCCCGGGGGCTGGTCGACCTCGGGGTCAACCCCGGCGACCGGGTCGCCCTCCTCCTCCCGGCCGAGGAGGCCCTCCGGTTCATTGTGGCCTACTCCGCCGTCCACAAGGCCGGGGCGGTGGCCGTCCCCACCAACACCCGGCTGGTCGACGCCGAGCTGGGCCGTCTCTGGGAGCACGCCGGACCGGTGGCCGTGCTGAGCGCCGGGGCCCTGGCCGCCACGGCCCGGCGACTGGCCGGGACCCTCGCCGGCCTGGACCGGGTGGTCGTGGCCCCGGCCGACGGTCCCGGTTGTCCCCCCTGGTCCTGGGGCCCCGCCGTCGGGGGGAACGACACCTCGACCTTCCAGATCCCGGTCGGGGGCGACGACCTGGCCGACATCCTCTACACCTCGGGGACGACCGGAACCCCCAAGGGGGTGGCCATCCGCCACCGCAACGCCGCCCTCATCCCCGGCGCCCCCCACCCCAGCTACTCCGGCCAGTCCTGGCTGCACGCCAGCCCCCTCTTCACCTTCGCCGGGATCGGCTTCGTCTACAACCCCATGCAGCTCGGCCTGGCCGGCGCCTACCAGCCCCGCTTCGACGCCGGCCGCTGGCTGGAGGTCGTGGCCGAGCTCCGCCCCTCGTTCGTCTTCCTCGTGCCCTCCATGGCCCAGCTGGTGGTGGCCCATCCAGGCTTCGGCGATGCAGAGCTCTCGTCCATCGAGATGTGCGCCATCGGCAGCGCCCCCCTCCTGCCCGCCACCCTCCGGGCCCTCCAGGAGCGGATGCCGGAGGCGGCCGTCTCCAACAGCTACGGCATGACGGAGGCCGGCGCCGCCTACTGCACCATGCCCAAAGGGGAGTCCCTCCGCCGGATCGGGTCGGTGGGCCAGCCCATGGCCCCCCTGGAGGTCAGGATCCTCGACCAGGAGGGGACCGAGGTCCCGATCGGGGACACCGGGGAGGTCGTCCTGCGCACGGCGGGGCGCCAGCGGGAGTACTTCCGGGACGCGGCGGCCACGGCCGAGACCTGGCGCGACGGCTGGCTCGTCACCGGGGACCTGGGCCGGTTCGACACCGACGGCTACCTCTACATCGTCGGCCGCAAGAAGGACGTCATCATCCGGGGGGGCAACAACATCCACGCCGTCGACGTCGAGGCCGTCCTCCAGGACCATCCCGACGTCGTCGAGGTGGCCGTGGTCGGGGTCCCCCATCCCGTCCTGGGCGAGGACGTGGCCGCCGTGGTGGTGACGTCGCCGGGGTCCCCCGTCACCCCCGACGAGCTCCGGGCCTTCTGCGCCGAGCGGCTGGCCGACTACAAGGTGCCGCGCCGGATCGAGCTCGCCGCCGAGCTGCCCCGCAACGCCACCGGCAAGGTCGTGAAGGCTCGGCTCCGCCAGGACCTGGAGGCCTGACGGACGTGGACCAGACGACGGGAGCGACACCGGGGGCGGGTTCCCCGCCGGCACCGACCAGCCCGTTCGCCGGGATGGACCCGGAGATGTGCGCCAACCCCCAGCCCGTCTTCCGGCTGCTGCGCGACAGCGAGCCGGTCATGGCGGTCGAGGGGGTGGGCCTGGTCCTGACCCGTCGGGCCGACATCGACGAGGCCTTCCGGCACCCCGAGATCTACTCCTCGAACACCGACGCCGTCGACCTCGGGAACATCCGGCCCCTGATCCCGCTGCAGATCGACCCGCCCCACCACAAGAAGTACCGGAAGGTCCTCGACCCGATCTTCGCCCCCCGGCAGATGGCCCTCCTGGAGGAGTCGGTGGTCCACCTGGTGAACGACCTCATCGACCGCTTCGTCGACCAGGGCCGGGTCGACTTCTCGGCGTCCTTCTCCGTCCCCTTCCCCTCCCAGGTCTTCCTGACCGTCCTGGGCCTCCCCCTCGACGACCTGCCCCGCCTCCTCACCATGAAGGACGGCATCATCCGTCCGGACCAGGTCACCGGCGAGGACTACGGCAGCGAGGCCATGCGGGCCTACCAGAGCGCGGTGGCCACCTCCATCTACGCCTACTTCGACGACGCCCTCGACCGACGCCAGGCCGAGCCCAGCGACGACCTCCTGAGCCGGTTCCTGGAGGCCGAGGTGGACGGGGAGCGGCTCACCCGGGACGAGATCCTCGACATCTGCTTCCTCTTCCTCATCGCCGGGCTCGACACGGTGGCGGCCACACTGGACTGCATGTTCGGCTACCTCGTCCACCATCCCGACCAGCGTCGACGGATCGTCGAGGACCCCTCCATCATCCCGGCCGTGGTCGAGGAGCTCCTCCGCTGGGAGACGCCGGTCATGGGCGTGGCCCGGGTGGCGCTGGAGGACACCGAGATCGGCGGCTGTCCCGTCCACAAGGGCGACGGCGTCATGATCCTGCTGGGATCGGCCAACACCGACGAGGCCGACCTCCCCGACAGCCACGAGGTCCGGTTCGACCGTGACGTCAACCGCCACCTGGCCTTCGGCGGCGGGGTCCACCGCTGCCTCGGGTCCCACCTGGCCCGCCTCGAGCTCCGGGTCGCCCTCCGGGAGTGGCATCGCCGGATCCCGGACTACTCGCTGGCCGAAGGCCACACCCTCGTCTACACACCGGCCATCCGCTCCATCGAGCACTTCCCGATGGTCTTCACCGCCGCCCCCTGACCGGGCGGAGCCTCAGAGGACGGCGCCGGTCTCCTTCAGCTTGATGATGGCGTCCCAGTCGAGGCCCATCTCGAGGAGGATCTCGTCGGTGTGCTCCCCGTGGTCGGGGGCCGCCACCAGCGGGTCCGGTGTCTCGTCGAGCTGGACCGGGTTGGCCACCAGGTCGTACTCCTTGCCGTCACTGCGGGTCACGTGGCCGAGGTATCCGTTGGCCCCGACCTGGGGGTCGTCGACCAGCTCGCTCGGCATCTGGACCGGAGCCCACACCCCGCTCAGGGTCTGGAAGGTGGCCTTCCACTCCTCCAGGGTCCTGGCCGCGAAGACCTCGTCGAGAATGGCCACGCAGTCCTTCAGGTTCTCGAACCGGGCCGCGGCGTCGGCGAAGCGGGGATCCTCGATCAGGTCGGGGCGGTCGATATGGCGGCAGAAGTCGGGCCAGAACCGGTCACCCTGGAGCATCATCAGCGTGATGAACCGGTCGTCGCCGGTCTTGTAGCTCCCGACCAGCGGGTTGGGGCTGACCCGCCCGTCGAACTTCGGCATGGGGGCGCCGTAGATGCCGGAGGCCACGATGTCGGGGGAGAGCACCCACATGGCCAGCCCCAGGAGGGAGACGTCGACGATCGGGGCCTCCCCGGTCCGGGCCAGCTGGAGCAGCCCGGCCACCACCCCGCCGGCGATGGCCATGCCGCCGGCCAGGTCCCCGAAGGCGGGCCGGCCGCCGATGGGGGAGGAGCTGCTCCCCGGTGTCAGGGCGTAGGAGACGCCGCCCCGGCCCCAGTAGGAGGCGCCGTCGTAGCCGCCCTTGTCGAAGTCCGGCCCCTTCGGACCCTGACCCGATCCCCGGGCGTAGACGATCCTGGGGTTCACGGCCCGGATGTGCTCCACGTCGATCTTCAGCTTCTGGCGGACCGACGGGAGGAAGCTGGTGAGGAACACATCCGCCGACTCGACCAGCTTGTAGAGGACGCCGCGGCCCTCCTCGGTGCTGATGTCGAGCCCGATGCTCCGCTTGCCCCGGTTGGGCTGCTCGATGATGTAGTTGACCGCTCCCGGCCCGCCCGGGATGAGACCCATGGAGATGAGACCGCGTTGGGGATCGCCGGTCTCGGGATGCTCGACCTTGATGACGTCGGCCCCCCAGTCGGCCAGGACGGCACCGGCGGCCGGGACGAAGGTCCATGCCGCCACCTCGATGACCCGGACACCCGACAGTGCGCTCGCCATGACCCCTACCCCCTCGACCGGAACACGTCCGCACCGTAGCCCAACCTGACGCACGTGTCAGCCACCGGACGGGGTGTGAACCGGCCGCCGGGGGGCCTCACGACCGGCGGTGGACGACCCGCCCGGCCACCACGGTGGCGGCCACGTGGGAGGCGTCGAGCTCGTCGAGGGCGGTCACCAGGGGGCAATCGAGGAGGCACAGATCGGCGGCGGCTCGGGGCTCCACCGCCCGGGACGGGCCGCCGGGGCGGTCGGGGTGTCCCAGGAAGAGCCCGAGGGCCTCCCCGGGGGTCAGGGCCTCTCCGGCGCCGACGACGGCTCCGAGGCGGGTCCTTCGATCCACGGCGGCCCGCATGGCCAGCCAGGGATCGTCGGGGCCGAAGGGGGCGTCGGTGCTCCCGGCCACGGCCACCCCGGCGTCGAGGAGGCTCCGGCAGCGGTAGAGGACGCCGAGGTCGTCAGGGTCCACATTCCCCAGGTAGTAGTCACCGCGCTCCTGGACGAATCCGGGCTGGGTCACGACCGTCACGCCCTGGGCGGCCAGAAATCCGGTCAGGGCGTCGGGGAGGACCGACCCATGCTCCAGGCGGTCGCCGGCCAGGACCCCGGCCTGGGCCCAGGCCGCCACCGCCACCACGGCGCCGAGCTCGGACACGGCGTGGATCGCCACCGCCGCTCCCCCCCGGTGGGCGCTGGCCACGGCCTCGATCAGACCGCCCAGATCGGCCCCGTCGTCGTCGAGGACCATCAGCTTGACCGGGCCCCGCTCCGTCCCCGGCGGCCGCGGCAGGCCGGCCAGGGCCAACCCCCCGGTCACCCTGACCCGCAGGGGCAGGGCCCCCGACGTGACCGCCCCGGCCAGGACGACGAGATGGCCGCGGTCCCCGGTCGGGGTGGCGTCGGTGACACCGGTGACCCCCAGCCGGACCAGCCGGTCCCCGACCGGGGCCAGGTCCGGGGGCGGTGCCGGGGGCAGCCGCTCACGGAGCCAGTCGTCCCGGCCCACGAACCACCCCGACCGGTTCTCCGGCTCCCGAACGGCGATGCAGCCGGCCGTGTTGAGAATCCAGGCGTGCCCGGTGCGGTGCTTGACCCGGAGGGGCCGGTCCGGCCCGGTCAGCCGGTCGAGCCGGTCCCGGTCCAGGGGTCCCCCCCACGCCTCGTGGTAGCCGGCGGCCCGCAGCCATCCGCCCGCTTGCCCGTCGGCCACCGCGGCCCGGATCTCCCGGTCGAGCCCCACCGGCACCGCCACCGCCGTCGGGCCCAGATCGAGCGAGGCGGCCGCCGCCGCCATGGCCAGGAGATGGACGTGGTGGTCGAACAGCCCGGGCAGGACGGCGCCCCCGGACCCCTCCAGGACCTCTTCGTCGGGGCCCGACCGGAGACCCGGACCGACCTCGACGACCAGCCCATCCCGGCAGCGGACGTCGACGACCCGCCCCTCGAGCTCGACCCCCCGCAGTAGGAGCGCACTCACCGCAGGCCCAGCTCTCCGAGGACCTCGTCGGTGTGGGCCCCGAGGGCCGGGGCCGGACCGGGCACCGGACGGGCCCGGGGGGCGGCCACCGGCTCGGCACCGGCCGGGAGGGTGGGCCCGGCCAGCCCGGCGGCCAGCCCGGCCATGGACACCTCGACGACCCAGCGGCCCCCGACCGCGAGCGCCTCCAGGGCGGCGGACGCCCCGACCAGGCCGGCCAC
>PLZB01000043.1 GCA_003151955.1 Acidimicrobiaceae bacterium | reverse complement strand
TGCCTACATTCTGCGGAAGTCAGGAATTAGGTGGAGATCGCCGACGATGAGACGCGGTCCGGCCTGCCGCAGAGCAGCGGCCTATCCGTGGTCGTTCGGGTTCGAGGAGTTGTCCACAGGGCGGCTGGATGGCCGTCAGGGGACCGGGGATCGGGTCGGGGCGGGGAGGGCCAGGGTCCGGCCCAGGAGGGCGGCCGCGTCCTTGTCCTGGGCCTCGATGGCGTGGGAGTAGACCCGGAGGGTGACCGAGGCGTCCCGGTGGCCGAGGCGGTTGGCGGCGGTCCGGACGTCGACGCCCCCGGCGATGAGTTGGGTGGCCGAGAAGTGGCGGAGGGTGTGGAGGTGGACCCCGTCGAGGCCGGCGGCGGCAGCGGCCTTCTTGACGAACCGGGTGACGAGGTCGGGGTGGACCGGCTCGGCTCCCTGGGGCGACCGGGAGAAGACGAAGGCGTCGTCGGGGACGTCAAGGTCGAGACGGTCGGCCAGGTCGTCGACGTCGGCCCGGTGCCGGCGGAGGGTCTCCAGGGCGAGGGGGTCGAGGGAGATGGTCCGGACCTGGTGGGTCTTAGTCCCCTTCTCCCCCACCCCACCGCCGGCGACGGTGTAGATCGACCCCGAGATCCTGAGCCGTCCGGCCTCGGTGTCGACGTCGGACCAGCGGAGGGCGCAGATCTCCCCCCGGCGGGCCCCGGTCAGGGCGGAGATGAGGAGGAGGGCGGCCAGCATCGGCTCGAGCTTCTCGGCCCCGGTGATGAGGGCCCGGACCTCGTCGGGGGACCGGGCCTTGACCTCGGCGGCGTGGACCGGGGGAGGAGTGGCCCGGCGGGCGACATTGGCCTCGACCATGTCCCACCACTCGGCCTGGTGGAGGGCGGCGGAGACCATGGCGTGGACCCGGCGGACCGTGGTGGCCTCGGCCACGAGGGCGTTGAGGGCGTTCTCGGCGGCCCGGACGCCGGCCCCCGGCTTGTGGGGGCCCGTTGCCGGGTACCCGGTAGGTCCTCGAGACGTGGATCGGGGTCCCGTTGGCCCGGCGGCCGGCGAAGGCCCGGAGGCGCCAGACACCGGGACTAACCTCGGTTCCACCGGCCCGGATGGCGGAATGGCAGACGCGGGGGACTCAAAATCCCTTGTTCGAAAGAACGTGCGGGTTCGAGTCCCGCTCCGGGCACCCACCCACCCAATCCCACTCGATGGCGCCGACGATGGCGTCACCGAGTTCGACCGCGAGATCGGGCCCCCAGATCCGCCTCTGTAGCTCGTTTCGCCCCGATGGTCAATTCGTGACGGTCAGCGAGGCTATGCCCGTCGAGCTTCCGTAGGTGGAGTCTCCGCTGTAGTCGGCCTCGACGGTGTCACTGCCCACTGGGGCAGACGTCGAACTACACGAGCCAGCGCCGTTCGAGAGTGACACTGTACAGAGCGTGATGCCAGAGACCTTGAGGGTGACGGTTCCTGATGGGGTCCCGAGGATTCCTGAACTGACCGAGACCGAGAAGGTGACGGGCTGGCCGGCGCCGACCGGATCGGGGCCCACCGAGGCCGAGGTCTGGGTCTGGGCCGGGAAAGACGCTGTCACGATCAACCCGCCCCAGACGCCATTGCCTTGGCCGCTTGCGAAGCAGCCCGAGACAGACGGGCACGACACCCCGGTCAGGCGGCCGACGCCGGACGCCAGGCTCTGCAAGGTCCAATCGGCGCCGCCGTCAGTCGTCACCGCAGCGGTGCCGACACTGCTGATCCCATCGGTGGTGACCCCCACCGAGTGGCACGTTGTTGTCGACGGGCAGGCGATGCCAGTCGTGTCGCCCAGTCCCGGCGGGAGCGGCTCGGTGCTCCAGGTGGCGCCGTCGGACGTCACGGCCAAGGCCATGGCCGGCATGGTCGTGAAGCCGGCAACGAAGCAGGTGGTGGTCGCTGGACAGGCGATGGTGGCGATGCCAATGATGCCGGTCAAGGTCTGGCTGGTCCACGTTGTCCCCCCATCGGCGGTGGCAACGATGGTGTTGCCATGCACGAGGTAGCAAACGGTGGTGGACGGGCAGGCGATGGCACTGAAGCCACCCTGGCCGGACGGCACAGGGAGGTCCGCCCACGTGCTGGCCGAGTCGGTGGAGACCATTGCGACATCGGTGTACCGCGAACCAGACCAGATGCTTCCGACTATGAAGCAGGTGCTCACCGTCGGGCAGGCGATGGCGTCGAACGACCCCGACTGCAACGTCACACCCGCGTTTCTCCACGTGGCTCCACCGTCCGAGGTGATGTCGACGCCGCCTTGTCCCACCGTTAGGCAGGTCGTGGTGGAGGGACAGGCAATTGCGGCGAGGACGGAAACGCCGGCCGGAAGAGCCTGCGCGTTCCAGGTCGTCCCGCCGTTCGTCGTAGCCTCGACGATCCCCGAGGTCGGGGTCTTGAGATCCCCGCCGCTGGAGCCCACGGCGAAGCACGTGTCGGTGGACGGGCAGGCGATGCCGGCGAAGTTCGACGGTCCGGTGTCCCACGGAAGCGAACCGACGCTCCACGTCGATCCACCGTCGGTCGTGGCCACCACGACCGGAACCGACGTTGTCTGGGATCCGGCCAGGAAGCACGTGGTCGTCGACGGGCAGGCAATCCCGTCGACGGTCTGCAGGCCTCCTGGGAGGCTCTCGGCCACCCAACCGGAGACACCATCAGAAGTCTTGAGCAGGGTGCCCGTCCCGCCGCCGGGCAAGGTCCCAAAGGCGAAACAGGGGCCGCCGGCGGCGCAGCCCACGGCACTGAGCACCCCACCCGTCGTTGCGACGTCCTGGCTCCCCGACGACACTGTCGGGGCCATCCACGACGCCCCACCATTGTCCGTAACCACGATCGACGTCGTGGTGACCGTGCCGACCCCGGATCCGACTGCCACGCAGCTTGTCGTCGACGAGCACGCCAAGCCTTCCGGGGAATCGAAGCCGACCGGCTGCGTGCTCCACGAGGCCCCACCGTCGGTCGTGACGCTTACGACTCCAGTTCCGTAAGTGCCGGCGATCTCCCCGAGAATGAAGCACGTGGTCGAAGACGGGCAGGCGATCGCATTGAGTCTGACGAGACCGGCGTAGGGAAGGGGTTGCTGGGTCCACGTCTGCCCTCCGTCCGACGTGGAGAAGATCACGCCGGTGGCCTGGGAGCTCGGGGGAAACGCCTCACCCACGGCGAAACAGGTCATCACAGAAGGGCAACTGACGCCGTTCATGAAACCGGACTCGGTGATGATTGTTTGCCGGCTCCAGGTGGATCCACCGTCGGTGGTGTCGGCCGCCGCCAGACCCGAGACGCCGTAGCCGACGGCCACGCAGACCGAGACCGACGGGCAGGCGAGTCTCGACTGGCTCAATCCAGGACCGCGTTGGACGTTCCAGCTGGAGCCCCCGTCGGAGGTCGCGGCGACACCTCCGCCAACGCCGGAGGTCGTGTCACCCAGCGAGTAGCAGGTGGTCGTCGAGGGGCAGGCGATCGATTCCGACGCCACGAACTGGGCTGGGAACGTCCCGCTCGGCGCCCACGCCGGCGAAATGATGAAGCAGCCGCTTAGCAGAAGGGCACCACTCGCCAGAAGGACCGACACGCCCGAACGTCGCCACCATCTACCTGGGCCGGAACTCTTCGCTGCCTGGCGTCCACCTACGGCTGACATCGGCTCCCCCTTGGGCTCCCATGCAGCCTACGTGGTCGACGAGAAACGAAGACTGGAACGGCTCCAGGGCGCCCGGGCCATGCTGCTCCACCGGTCCACGACCGATATCCGCCTGTACAGGGGCAGCCGAGACCGATCGAATCTGGACGGGGGCCTCCGGTGACAGGTCACGTCCGGGGCCAAGGTCCTCGGCGAGGCCACCGAGATCCCGGCCAACCTCCGATACGCTTCACCGACTCGGACAGGGGCCTGTTCTCCAAGCCCTTCAAGATCACGGGGATGTAGGTGATCTGGGCCAAGCGACTGGCCGAGCTGATCGGCGGCCAGGACCGGTCGCGGCCCGCCTACTCCACCATGCCCGGCTCGACACCTCCCGGCCGTCGACGCCTCGTCGTGGCGACGGCCGTCTGTTCGGGGAAACCCTGATCTTGACTTCCGATCCGGACGACCTGGGTCGATTGGCCATGAACCTCCCTGGGGTCGAGATCCAAGCGCTGTGATCTGGGTGGGCCCGACACACTGGCCCGGCGCCGCGGTCTTGCCCGCGTTCTCCTGCGACGTGAGTGGACACTCGCTCCCGATCCTGGCCACGATGTCCCCGACAGTCCAGCCGAGGGGGACCCGTGGGTGAATCTGCAGACGACCGGACCGCCGGGCCTGGAGCGACAGGGGCGACCCTGTTCAACCTGGCCGAGGCCTTCGACACCGTGGCCGGCACCATTCCGGACACCGAAGCCGTCGTCGGGGCCGGCAAGCGGCTCACCTACGCCCAGCTGGCCGACCGGTCCAACCGGCTGGCCTCCTACCTCCACGGCCGGGGGCTCCGGCTCCGGACCGAGCGGGACCAGCTGGCCGGCCACGAGTCGGGTCAGGACCACGTCGGGCTCTACCTCTACAACGGCTCGGAGTACCTCGAGGGGATGCTGGGCTCCTACAAGGCCCGGCTGGCCCCGTTCAACGTCAACTACCGCTACGTCGAGGAGGAGCTCCGCTACCTCCTGAACGACGCCAAGGCCCGGGCCCTCGTCTACCACGCCTGCTTCGCCCCCACCCTGGCCGCCATCCTCCCCGACCTCCCCGACCTCGACGTCCTCCTCCAGGTCGACGACGGCTCGGGCCAGGACCTCCTCCCCGGGGCCGTCGACTACGAGGCGGCCCTGGCCGGCGCCCCCGCCTCCCGCCCTCCCGTGGAGACCTCCCCCGACGACCTCTACGTCCTCTACACCGGCGGGACCACCGGGATGCCCAAGGGTGTCCTCTGGCGCCAGCACGACATCTTCATGAACGCCATGGGGGGACGCTCCATCGGGAGCTGGGAGGCACTCGCCAGCTACGAGGACCTGGCCGCCAAGGTGGCCGGGGGCGGCCTCAAGCTCCTCCTGCTCCCTCCCCTCATGCACGGGGCGGCCCAGTGGGCCGGGTTCATCTTCCTGAACGGCGGGGGGACCCTGGTCCTCCCCGACGACGTGACCCGGATGGACCCGGCCGACGTTCTCCGGACCCTGGAACGGGAGGGGGCCCATTCCATCACCGTGGTCGGTGACGCCATCCTCCGGCCCCTCGTCGACGAGATCGAGCGGGGCGACTACGACCTCTCCAGCCTCCTCGGCATCGGCAACGGGGGCGCCCCCTTGAGCTCGGGCCTGAAGGAGCGCCTCCTCGGGCTCCTCCCCAGCCTCTTCATCTCCGACGCCGCCGGGGCCTCGGAGACCGGCGCCCAGATGAGCCACCTCTCGACGGCCGGGTCGGTCTCGACCGGCACCTTCACCCCCGGTCCCGGCGCCACCGTCGTCACCGCCGAGGTCGACGCCCTGGCCGAGCCCGGCCAGGAGGAGCTCGGCTGGCTGGCCCAGGGCGGCTGGGTCCCTCTCGGCTACCTGAACGACGCCGAGAAGAGCGCCAGGACCTTCCCCGTCATCGACGGCATCCGCTACGCCGTCCCCGGGGATCGGGCCCGGCTCCGGGCCGACGGGTCCATCGAGCTCCTCGGCCGGGACGCCGTCACCATCAACTCCGGGGGCGAGAAGATCTTCGCCGAGGAGGTCGAGCAGGCCTTCCTCCACCATCCCGACGTCGCCGACGTCGTCGTCGCCGGCCGGCCCAGCGAGCGGTGGGGCCAGGAAGTGGTCGCCGTCGTCCAGCTGGCCGACGACTCGACCGCCACCGCCGACGACCTCCTGGACGAGGCCGCCCGCCACATCGCCCGGTACAAGCTCCCCAAGGCCATCGTCCTCGTCCCCCTCGTCGTCCGATCCCCCTCCGGGAAGGCCGACTACCGGTGGGCCCGGGACCAGGCCGCCGGGGCCTGAGACGCCGAATCCACGGCTGGAGAACCACTCCTACACTTCGAGCATGGCGTCAGTGGCAGCTCGTGATCTCCGGAAACACACTCGACAAGTCCTCGACCGGGTGACCGGTGGTGAGACCGTCGTCCAGCGTGTCCTCGGCCACCAAGCAGACGCCGCACTCACCGCGGAGCTCGCGGAGCTGGCGCCGGACGCCTCTGACGACCTCCCGTGGTGATGGCAGCGACGACGACTCATCCGGGTCTGATCCCCCGCGGCGTGGCCGGAATCTCACCTTCGGCGGCATCAGACGAGAACGGGTACCCAATTACCTGGCAGTAACGTGACGGAACCCCACGGCCCGTGCCACCCTTGGGGCCGGGTCCCGACACGACGGGGGCGGGACCGAGAGGAGTAGGGCTTGCTGGCGTTCACGTTCCCGGGGCAGGGCTCCCAACGGCCCGGGATGGGACGCGCCTGGACCGACCACCCCTCCTGGGAGGTCGTCGAGGACGCCACCAGGGTCTCCGGGCAGGACCTGACCCGGCTCCTGCTCCACGCCGACCAGGCCGAGCTCACCCTGACCGCCAACGCCCAGCTGACCACGTTCGTCCTCAGCCTGGTGGTCCTCGACGCCATCGAGCGGGTCGGCCTGGCCCCCACCCTCTGCGCCGGCCACAGCCTGGGCGAGTACAGCGCCCTGGCCGCCTCCGGGGCCCTCGACTTCGAGGACGGCGTCCGGCTCGTGGTCGAACGGGGCGAGGCCATGCACGAGGCCGCCGTGGAACGACCCGGCACCATGGCCGCCATCCTCGGTGCCGACGACGACACCGTCGAGGCGGCCTGCCAGCGGGCCGAGGGCGAGGTCTGGGTGGCGAACTACAACGCCCCCGGACAGGTCGTCGTCGCCGGGGACGCCGAGGCCGTCGACCGGGCCGGGACCATCGCCAAGGAGCTCGGGGCCCGCAAGGTCCTCCCCTTCCCGGTGGCCGGGGCCTTCCACACCCTCCTCATGGCCCCGGCCCGGAGCCGGCTCCGCAAGGCCCTGGCCACCACCACCTTCGTCACCCCCGAGGTTCCCGTGGTGGCCAACGTCGACGGCCGGGTCCACGAGCGGGCCGACGAGTGGCCCGGGCTGCTCTCGGCCCAGCTCTGCAGCCCCGTCCGCTGGCGCCAGAGCCTCGAGACCCTGGCCGCCCTGGGTGCCAGCGCCGTGGTCGAGGTCGGCCCGGGTGGGGTCCTCTCGGGCCTGGCCCGGCGCACCCTCAGTGATGTCCGGGTCCTCGCCGTCGCCGCCCCCGACGACCTCGACCACCTCGTCGACCAGGTGGCGGGGACCGAGTCCTGGCACACCTACGCCGCCGCCCACCAGGGCGAGCACCTCTACACCTCGGAACGGGTCGTCGTCTCCCCCGCCACCGGTGTCTTCGAGCCCGAGGAGACCCTGGCCGCTCCCGGGCCCGGAGCCCGTGCCACCACCGGCGGGGGCACCAAGGTGGCGGTGGGCGACCTGCTCGGCCTGGTCGGCCGGGACGAGGTCCGGACCCCGTTCGCCGGCCTCGTCGTCGGTTTCATGGCGCACCGCGGTGAGCGGGTCGTGTCCGGACAACCGGTGGCCTGGCTCCGGGTCAACCCGGCCGGATCCTGACCACTCCAGCCGGCGGGCCGGCACGACCAGAGGCGGAAACTCGATGACGACTCCAGGGACCATCACCGGGTGGGGCACGGCCCTCCCCCCCACGGTGGTGACCAACGCCGACCTCGAGGCCCGGCTCGACACCGACGACGCATGGATCGTGGAGCGCTCCGGCATCCGGGAGCGACGCGTGGGAGGGACCGTCTCCGGGTTGGCCACCGAAGCGGGCCGCATGGCGCTGGAGCGGTCCGGGACCGATCCCGCCACCGTCGACCTCCTCCTCCTGGCCACCTCCACCCCCGAGATGATCATCCCGGCCACGTCGGCCCGGGTCCACCACGCCCTCGGCCTCGGCGGTGGCGCCTTCGACTTGAACGCCGCCTGCAGCGGCTTCGTCTACGCCCTCGTCATGGCCTACGGGGCCCTCTCCACCGGCATGAACCGGGTCCTCGTCATCGGGGCCGACCGGCTGGCGTCGATCACCGACCCCGACGACCGGGGCACCGCCGTCCTCTTCGCCGACGGCGCCGGCGCCCTCCTCATCGAAGCCAGCGGGGGGCCGTCCCCCTTCGAGGGCGGGCCCGGTCTCGTCGCGTTCGACATGGGGGTGGACGGCAGCGCCTACGACCTCCTCTTCTGCCCCCACGACGGCCACCTGACCATGGAGGGACGGGAGGTCTTCCGCCGGGCCGTCCGGGTCACCGTCGAATCGGCCCAGGCCGCCATGGAGGGGGCCAAGGTGACCCCCGACCAGGTGACCCTCTTCGTCCCCCACCAGGCCAACCTCCGGATCATCGAGGCGGCCGCCTCCCGCCTGGGGATCCCCATGGACCGCACCGCCATCGTCCTCGACCGCACCGGGAACACCTCGGCCGCCTCCATCCCCCTGGCCCTGGCCGAGGCGGCCGACGCCGGGCGGGTCGGTCCGGGCGACCACATCCTGATGAGCGGGTTCGGGGCCGGGATGACCTGGGCCAGCGCCTTGGTGCGATGGGACCCGGACGTGAGACGATGACCGCCGGCTCCCGCCCCCTTCCGGCCGCTCCGCCCCCCGCCCCCGAGGAGACCAGTGACCGCTGACACCCCAGTCGACCCCGGACCTGTCGTCCTCGTGACGGGGGGATCCCGGGGCATCGGCCTCGGCTGTGCCCGGAGGTTCCAGGCCGACGGGGCCCGTGTGGCCGTCACCTACCGTTCCGCCCCCCCCGAGGTCCTGACCGGGGGACCGGGCACCACCGACCTCCTCGCCGTCCGCTGCGACGTGACCGTCCCCGAGGACGTCGAGACCGCCTTCAAGGAGGTCGAGGCCGCCTTCGGCCCGGTCGAGGTCCTGGTGGCCAACGCCGGCATCACGAAGGACGTCCTGCTCCTGCGGATGGGCGAGGAAGCCTGGCACGAGGTCATCGACACCAACCTCACCGGCGTCTACCGGGTGGTCCGCCGAGCCGTCGGGCCCATGGTCCGGGCCCATGCGGGTCGGATCATCCTCATCTCCTCCGTCGTCGGCCTCTACGGATCGCCGGGCCAGGTCAACTACGCGGCGGCCAAGGCCGGCCTGATCGGCATGGCCCGGTCCCTGGCCCGGGAGGTCGGCAGCCGGGGCATCACCGTCAACGTGGTCGCCCCCGGGGTGGTCGAGACCGATATGATCGCCGTCCTGGGAGACCAGCGGGTCGAGCAACTCCGGTCGATGGTCCCCCTGGGCCGGACCGCCACCCCTGACGAGATCGCCGGGGCGGTGCGGTTCCTCGCCTCCGACGACGCCGCCTATGTGACGGGAGCCATCCTCCCGGTCGACGGCGGCCTGGCCATGGGCCTCTGATGGTGACAACCCCCCCTCTTCCCCGGACAACCGGGGACGACAACCAGCAAGGAGACAACGCGTGACCGACGAGGCCACCTTCGAGAAGTTCAAGGCGTGCGCCGTGGAGGTGCTCCAGGTACCGGCCGAGAAGGTCGTCCTCGAAGCCCGGTTCGGCGACGACCTCGATGCCGACAGCCTCGACCTGGTCGAGCTGGTCATGGCCCTGGAGGAGACCTTCGACGTCACCGTCGAGGAGACGGAGCTCGAGGGGATCGAGACCATCGGCCAGGCCTACGACCTGATCGTCGCCAAGCTCTGATGCTCCTCGGGATCGGACCAGACGGGCCCGTCCGGGGCCGACGCGTCGCCATCACCGGGCTGGGCGTCCTGGCCTGCTGCGGGATCGGCGTCGAGGCCTTCTGGGACGGGCTCCAGCGGCCGGCCCCCGACGGGCCCCGCACCGTCCCCGGCTTCGATCCCACCACCATGTTCGGACCCAAGGAGGTCCGACGGATCGACCGGTTCGCCCAGTTCACCGTGGCGGTCGCCGAGGAGGCCCTGGCCGACGCCGGGGACATCGGGGCCGACCCCGACCGGTCCGGCGTCGTCTTCGGCACCGGCGTGGGGGGCTTCGAGTCCCTCCAGGACCAGGTCCGGGTCTTCTACGAGAAGGGGGCCCGCCGGGTCTCCCCGTTCCTGATCCCCATGATGATGTCCAACGCCGGGGCGGCCACCGTCTCCATGCGGACCGGCTTCCGGGGTCCCTGCGAGACCGTCGTCACCGCCTGCGCAGCCGGGACCCACGCCGTGGCCGCCGCGGCCCGGCTGGTGGCCATGGGCCGCTGCGACGTCGCCATCGGGGGCGGGGCGGAGGCCGCCATGACCGAGGTGGGCATCACCGCCTTCTCCAACATGACGGCCCTCTCCTCGGACGGGGTCTCCCGGCCCTTCGACGCGGCCCGCAACGGCTTCGTCATCGCCGAGGGCGCCGGTGCCGTCGTCCTCGAGGACTACGACCACGCCCGGCGCCGGGGCGCCCGCATCTACGGCGAGCTCCTCGGGGCCGGCTCCTCGGCCGACGCCCACCACATCACCGCCCCCGCCCCGGGCGGGAACGGGGCGGCGGCCTGCATGGAGCTGGCCCTGGCCGACGCCCAGCTGGCTCCGTCCGCCATCGGCCACATCAACGCCCACGGCACCTCGACCCCACTGAACGACCTGGCCGAGGCCCAGGCCATCGCCAAGGTCTTCGGCTCCCCCGGACCGGCGGTGACCTCCACCAAGGGCGTCACCGGGCACACCCTGGGCGGGGCCGGCGCCATCGAGGCGGTGGCCGCCACCCTGACCATCGACCGGCGACTCATCCCGCCCACCTTCGGCTTCGAGCACATGGACCCCGAGATCCACATCGACCTGGTCACCGGCGCCCCCCGGTCCTGGGAGCCCACCCCGGTCCTCTCCAACTCCTTCGGGTTCGGGGGCCACAACGGCTGCCTCGTCATCGGCCCTCCCACTGGCTGACCCGGTACCGCTCGACGAGGTCGAACCCGCCGATCTCAGCGTCGGCGCCTTCTCGTCGTCGCCACCCTGGCTGGTCGACCCCGACCGGCTGACCTGGCGGGCCGGCGTCGACGTCCTCCGGGCCCTGACCCAGACCGAGGTCCCCGAGCTCACCCGGCGCCGCCGGCTCCCCCCCGGGATCCGGGTGATCCGGGTCGGCTCCCTCCTGGGGACGGCCCTGGCCGGCTGGTACCTCCTCGACCGGCGCAAGGGTCCCCCCTTCTCCCGGCTCGGCCTCTCCCGCCGGCTGCGGCGGGCCTTCGAGCGCCTCGGCCCCACCTACATCAAGCTCGGCCAGATCCTCTCCTCCGGTGAGGGCCTCTTCCCCGAGGAGCTCGTCACCGAGTTCCGCCTCCTCCGGGACCAGGTCCCGGCCGAGCCCTTCACCGTCGTCCGCCGCATCGTGGAGGACGACCTGGGCCGGCCCCTGACCGAGGTCTTCGAGACCTTCGACCCCCGACCGCTGGCCGCCGCCTCGATCGCCCAGGTCCACCTGGCCCGGCTCCGCACCGGCGAGGACGTCGTCGTGAAGGTCCAGCGCCCCGACGTGGCCGAGATGGTCCGCCGGGACCTGGCCGCCATGAGCTGGATCGCCCCCCTCATGGTGGGACGGATCCCCATCGCCGCCCTCACCAACCCCCCGGCCCTGGTCGAGCTGTTCGCCGAGACCATCGTCGAGGAGCTCGACTTCCGCCTCGAGGCCCAGAACATGCTGGACGTGGCCCGGATCCTGGCCGACTCCGGCCAGCGGGCCCTGGTCGTCCCCCGCCCCCACCCCGAGCTCGTCACCCGTCGGGTCCTCGTCATGGAGCGCCTCGAGGGCTTCGCCTGGGGCGACGCCGAGGAGATGCGGGCCGCCGGCATCGACACCGGGGCGGCGCTGCGGGCCGGGCTCATCGCCTTCCTCGAGGGTGCCCTCCTCTACGGCGTCTTCCACGGCGACCTCCACGGCGGCAACCTCTTCGTCCAGCAAGACGGCCGGGTCGCCCTCCTCGACTTCGGCATCACGGGCCGCCTCGACGAGAAGAAGCGGCTGGCCTTCCTCCGGCTCATGGTCGGCTCCACCGCCAACGACATCCCCGGCCAGATCGAGGCCATGCGCGACCTCGGCGCCCTCCCCGACGACGTCGACATCGCCGACGTCGTCCGCGACCTCGGCTTCGACCGTCCCGTGGTCGACCCCACCACCCTGACCGCCGACGAGCTCATCACCGAGCTCCGGGACATCGCCAAGGCCCTCCTCGACTACGGCGCCCGGATGCCCAAGGAGCTCATGCTCTTCGTGAAGGACATGCTCTTCCTCGACGGTGCCATGGCCCTCATGGCCCCCGACGTCGACATCCTGGCCGAGATCGTCGCCATCGTCCTCTACTTCCACGAGCACCACGGGGAGCGGATCGCCCGGGACATCGGCATCGAGCCCGCCGCCGCCCCCCTGATCGACCTCGACGGCATCCGGGCCTCGATGGGCCTGGCCGAGCCCGTCGACAAGATCACCTACCGGGAGCTCCAGGAGCGCCGGGACCTGATCCGCAAACGTCTGGAGGCACGCCGGTCCGGTCGTGGCCGGAAGCGCCGCCGGGGCGGGACGAACGCGGAGACCTGACCGGGGTCAGGCGGCCCCGCCGCCGGCCCCGTCGAGTCCGGTCATGGCCCTGAACTCGGACGTGGTGTTCACATGCGGGAACGGCTCCGCAGGGACCGGGAGCCCGAGGGCGGCGCAGAGGGGCTCCCAGCCGTCACCGGGATGCCAGTCCACCAGACGGTCGGCCGGCACCGAGGCCCGGACCTCGGCGTTGTGGGCCTCGTAGGCGGCGACGGCGGCGTCCCGGTCCCGCCAGTGCGGGGTGAACCGGCTCTCGATCATCGCCGTGATCATGCCCAGCTCGGCCACCGCCCCCGGGTCGTCGGGCGGCGCCCCCCGCTCCAGGACGGCGAAGATCGTGTCCTGGGTGCTCTTCCACCAGGCGTCGCTGTCCCGGGAGGACAGGACCACGACGGCCTCGGGGGCCGACGCGGCGATCTCGGACCAGAACGCCGCCGCCGGCCAGTCGACGGTGGCCCGGTAGTCGGCCAGGAAGGCGTCCCAGTCGGGCAGGTCGCCGGCGGCGGCGGCGGCCCAGACGTCGCACTGGTCCGGCCGGCCCAGGACCTCGAGCATGTGGTAGCAGGGGCCCCCGAGCAGCTGTTCGAAGGCCACCTTCAGTGAATGGGTGCCGGTCCGTCCCAGGCCGGCCCCGACGATGCGCAGTCCCATGATGTCCCCTCGTGCTGGTCCGAACCCGAGAAGCTATCGCCTCCGGACCAGCAACGGCGCCGTCGCCTTCCACGCCTCCAGGATCTGCCGCTCCCGCCGGGCCCGGTTCGGACCCCTCCCGAGTCCGGTGTAGCGGACCAGGGCCAGCCCGGTGAACAGGGCCAGGGTCATCTCGATGAAGATCCCGGCCTCCTCGTCGCCCGAGTCGGTCCCGAACATGGCACAGCCCGCCTCGGCGATGACCGTGAACAGCCGGTCCCGGACCTGCCGGAGGAGCACGCTCAGGGTGGTGTCGGCCCGGGCCGCCACGGTCAGCTCCAACCAGGCCACGAACAACGGCTCCGAGGCGCTGGCCCACAGCGCGTCGACGGCGGCCGGGAACCGCTCCGGCTCCCCCACCGGCGGCAACCCGCCGGCCACCTGGGCCAGCTGGACCCCGATCCGGTCCACCAGGTGCTCGACGGTGGCGGCCATGAGGTCATGGCGGGTCGGGAAGTGGTACTGCATCGCCCCCCTCGACACCCCGGCCCGGTCGGCCACGAGCGCCGCCGAGGTGGAGGTGAAGCCCACGTCGACCAGGGAGTCGACCGCCGCATCGAGGACCTTCGTCCTGGTGAGCGAGCTCCGCTCCTGCTGGGGGGCCGGCACGGCCCGCCTACGCCGTGACCGGGACGGGAGCCTTGTAGAGCGTGACGACGGCGGCCCCGCCCAGTCCCAGGTTGTGCTGGAGGGCCACCTTGGCCCCGGCCACCTGTCGGGCCTCGGACAGGCCCCGGAGCTGCCAGTTCAGCTCGGCGCACTGGGCCAGGCCCGTCGCCCCCAGGGGGTGGCCCTTCGAGATGAGCCCCCCCGAGGGGTTCACGACCCAGTCCCCGCCGTAGGTGACGGCCCCCGAGTCGATCAGCTCCCCGGCCTTCCCCTCCCCGCACAGCCCGAGGGCCTCGTAGGTGACGAGCTCGTTGGCCGAGAAGCAGTCGTGGAGCTCGATGACGTCGATCCCGTCGGGGCCCACCCCGGCCTGCTCGTAGACCTGGTCGGCAGCCGCCTTCGTCATGTCGGCCCCGATCAGCTTGATCGAGCTCTTCTCCTCGAAGGTGGAGGGGAAGTCCGTCGTCATGGCCATCCCGGCGATCTCGACGGCCTGGGCTTCGAGCCCGTGGCGGCGGACCACCTCCTCGCTGCAGAGGATGGCGGCCCCGGCCCCGTCCGAGGTCGGGCAGCACTGCAACTTGGTCAGGGGGTCGAAGATCATAGGGGCGGCCAGGATCTGCTCCAGGGTGTACTCGTCGCGGAACTGGGAGTAGGGGTTGTTGACGGAGTGGGTGTGGTTCTTGTGGGCGATCTTGGCGATCTGCTCCGCTGTCGTCCCGTAGCGCTCCATGTGCTCCCGGCCGGCGTTCCCGAAGAACTGGGCCGCCGGCGGGGCGCTCTCGAAGCCCCGCATCTCGACCATGGCCATGGCGTGGAGGTCCATCGGCATGGTCCGGTCCGAGAAGGCCATGGCCAGCGACCCCTTCTGCATCTTCTCGAACCCGAGGGCGAGCACGCAGTCCGAGAGGCCCCCCTCCACGAACTGCTTGGCCATGAACAGCGCCGTCGAACCGGTGGCGCAGTTGTTGTTCACGTTGTAGATCGGGATCCCCGTCAGCCCGAGCTGGTAGACGGCCCGCTGCCCGCAGGTCGAGTCCCCGAAGACGTAGCCCACGCAGGCCTGCTCGATCTCCTCGTAGGGGATCCCGGCATCGGCCAGGGCCTTCGACCCGGCCTCCTCGGCCATCTGGGGGTAATCCCAGCCCTCCCGGGAGCCCGGCTTCTCGAACTTCGTCATGCCCACACCGACCACGTAGACCTTCCGGCCCATCCCTGCCTCCTCGTTCGTCCTGTCCGGTTGCTTGCTCTGTTAGTCGCCGACGGTGATCGCGGCGTTGGTGATGACCGGGGTGCCCCGGTCCTTGGTCTCGGCGGCCAGCACGATCCGGTCGTCCTCCCGCCACATCGAGGTGACGATGGTCTCGCCCGGGAAGACCACCCCGGCGAACCGGGCCTGGTACCGCCGGACCCGGTCCACGTCCCCCTCGAGGAGGTGGTCGACGGCGGCCCGGCAGACGATCCCGTAGGAGCAGAGCCCGTGGAGGATGGGCCGGTCGAACCCACCCAGGGCGGCCATGGAGGGATCGGCGTGGAGCGGGTTCTTGTCCCCGCTCAGCCGGTAGAGGAGGGCCTGCTGGAGCAGCGTGGCCGACTCCACCGTCAGGTCAGGGGCGCGGTCGGGGGCGACGTTCCCCGGGGCCGGGCCCGACTCCCCCCCGAATCCCCCCTCTCCCCGGACGAACGAGGAGAACCGGTTCGTGAAGAGGAGCTCGCCGCCGGGGAGGGTGCTCTCCGTCTCCACGACCACGACCGCCCCCTTCTGCTTGTCGAACACCGAGACCACCCGGCCCGTGTTCGCCACCCGCCCCGCCGTGGGGACGGGCCGGTGGACCTCCAGGTCCTGCTCCCCGTGGAGGACCATCATCGGGTTGACCTCCATCCCGGGCAGCATGATCATCCCGATCAGCGTCCCGAAGACGGGGAGCACCCCGAAGCTGGGTAGGACCTTCAGAGAGGCCTCGTAGCAGTAGGCCAGCTCACCGGGGTCGGTGGCCGGCACCCCGGCCCCCAGGCCCAGATGGTAGAGGATGACCCGGTCGGCGTCCCACTCCCACTCCGATCCGGGCAGCTCGACCCCGACCACCTTGTCCACGTCGATGGGCACGGTCTCAGCCCTGGAGCTCGCCGAGGAGCCGGACCATCTCGTCGGTGATACTCGACGGGATGATGTACCCCTCGGGGTCCCGGATCCGGTCGATGTGGTCCCGGACCTCCTCCGGGCTCGCGACGACCCCCTTGCCGGCGAACCAGCCCGGGACCAGCCCCACGAACACCCTGGCCATGTGCCCGCCCCCGACGCTGAAGATCTCGTGGGTGAGGGTGCACTCCCGGGAGGTCAGGTAGGTCACGAGCGGGGTGACCTGCTCTGGGGCCAGGCTCTCGGCCAGGGGCCCCAGGAGGTCCTCGGTGAGCCGGGTCCGGGCGATGGGGGCGATCACGTTGGAGGTGATGTTCGAGCGGGCCCCCTCGACGGCGAGGACGTTCGACAGTCCCACGATCCCCATCTTGGCCGCCCCGTAGTTGGTCTGGCCGAAGTTCCCGAAGATCCCGGCCGCCGAGCTGGTGTGGACGAAGCGGCCGTAGCCCTTCTCCTTCATGACCCGGAAGGCGGGCTGGCTGACGTTGAAGGCCCCCTTCAGGTGGACGTCGATGACGGCGTCGAGATCGGCCGGCTCGAGCTTGGCGAAGCTCTTGTCCCGGAGGATCCCGGCGTTGTTGACGACGATGTCCACCGTCCCGAAGGCCTCGAGGGCGCTGGCGACGATGGCCGCCCCTCCCTCCGGTGTCGAGACCGAGTCGTGGTTGGCCACGGCCTCCCCGCCGAGCTCGACGATCTCGCCGACGACCTTCTCGGCTGCGCTCTCGTTCGATCCCGTCCCGTCGGCGTTCCCGCCCAGGTCGTTCACGACCACCCGGACGCCCCGCTCGGCCAGGGCCAGGGCGTGGCACCGCCCCAGACCGCCCCCTGCGCCGGTGACAATGGCGACCTCTCCGTCGAACAGCACACCAGCCACGTCAGCTTCCCTTCGTCGACCGTTCCATGTGCCGGCGACCCTACCCCGGCCTCCTTGAAACAATCAATCGCGCTTGCTTTGTTCGACGACGGCGATCATTGCTCCGGCGTCGAGAACGAACGACCGTGCAGTTGAGACCGTGCCCACTCCGACTCCTGCGCCGTCAGCGGTCCACCGGTCTCCTCGAGGAACACCTCCAGGACCTGCCCCAGGCTCTCCTGGCACGCCGGTGGAGCGCATGCAGAGATCATGCCTCAAGCCTCGGACGAGAGCCTGAGCCCGTCCGCCGCCGTCGCCTTTGGGCGGCTACCCTTTCCAGCACAGCCCGCGGAGGGACAGCCATCTGCTCCGGGAGGACCATGAGCGACGTCCCCGCCGGGGAGAACTGGTGGATCGCCTCCGACGGGAAGTGGTATCCGCCCCATCTCCACCCGTTGGCGCAGCCTCCACCCGGCTACGGTCCGCCCCCGGGCTACGCCCCCCACCCCGGCTACGCCCCCCACCCCGGCTACGGCCCCCAC
>PLZB01000095.1 GCA_003151955.1 Acidimicrobiaceae bacterium | reverse complement strand
GTCGCGTTAAGTCAGAAACACCTCAACCCGAAAGCTTACCTACCCGGTCGGCTTTTGGGAACCGGGCCCCGGGGCCCGATGTCAGGCGTCCCGGTGGACGGAGCGGAGCCCGGCCCAGGCCAGGTCGCCGACCCGCCGGGACAGGCGGTCGATCTCGGCCTGGTCGGGGAGGCCGCCCGAGGTGCTCCGGGTGGTCAGGAAGAGCCGGCTGGCCCCCTCGGCCATCCCGACGACGGCATAGGCCAGGAGGCGGCGGTGGTCCTCGTCGAGGCCGGCGTCGATGAGGACGTCGATGGCCCCGGCCAGGACGTCCTCGACATGGCGCATGGCCCGGGACAGCTCGGGGTCGTTGGGGGCGTCCCGACCGAAGAGGAGGGTGAAGGCCTCGGCGTGGGTGACAACGAGATGGAAGTAGGCGGCGAAGCCGGCCTCGACCTGCTGCCGGGGCCCCTCGGCGGCGGCGGCGGCGGCCCCGATGGCCTCGAGCATCGTGGTGGCCACGGAGTCGACGAGCTCGAGGTAGAGGGCCCGCTTGGAGGCGAAGTGCTGGTAGAGGAGGGGCTTCGTGACCCCGGCCGCCTCGGCGATGTCGTCCATCGTCGTGGCGTTGAAGCCGCGCTGGGAGAAGAGGGTCAGGGAGACGTCGATAAGCTGTTGGCGTCGCTGCTCAGCGGGAAGCCGCTTCGACGCCACCGCGTCCGAAGGGGAGGTCATGACCGGGCCACTCTATCCCATGCCCTGGACAACTGAAACACGTGTCAATTTAGGGCCCGGGAGAGGTGACGAGGTCGTCCCAGCCGGCGTGGTGGAGCACGGCCTCGATCCGGTCCGGGAGGTCGGCCTCGGAGAAATGGCGGCGGGCCACCTCGTGGTTCCCGGCCAGGAGATCGGGGTCGGGGGCCTCGAGCCAGGCCGCCAGCCGGTCCGATTCGTCCAGGGTGAACCAGTCGAATCCGTACCGGGCCAGCTCGGTCGCCACCGGGTAGGGCCCGATGGCGAGGGGCCGGTCGAAGACGGCGGACTCGACGGCGGGGTTCCCGAACCCCTCCCAGGTCGAGGGGAGGGTCACGACGTCGCAGGCGGCGTAGGCGTCGGCGATCTTCCGGCTCCCCCCGGGACCCCAGCCCAGGAGGACCCGGGTCCGGGCCCGGGCCACCAGCCGGTCGAGCTCGGGTCCGTAGCCGTCCTCGGCCGCCCCGAGGAGCCAGTAGCTGGCCCCGAGGGCCTCGGCCAGGGCCATGCCCCCGGCCACGTTCTTCCTGGCCAGGGCTCTGGTGGGCTGGAGGACCAGCCGTTCTGATGGCCCGATCCCCAACTCGGCCCGGGTGGCTTCCCGGTCGCCGGGATCGGGGTCGACGAGGAAGGTGTTCCGGACGACGACGGCCCCGATCCCGTGGTCGGCCAACTGGTCCCGACTGAGCTCGTTGATGGTGACATGGGCCCAGGCCGGGTCGTCGGGGGGCGGGGGGAATCCGGCGAAGCGGTCCCGCTGCCAGGGGAGGTCGTGGTGGTGGAGGAGGGCCGGCCGGCCGGCCAGGACCTTGGCCAGGACGGAGGCGGCTCCGGGGTTGAGGGGGAGCGAGCAGAGGTTCTCGACCACCACCAGGTCGGCCTCGCTCAGGGCCTGCTCCAGGTCGCCCGCGGCCGGGGGCTCGGGGGCCTCGATGGCGAGGCCGGGAAGGAGGTGGTCGACGGGGCCGTGACCGGCCACGGTGGTCACCCGGAAACCCAGCGTGGCCAGGGCGTCGGCCCACTTGGCCGCCTCGACGGAGACCCCGTCGGGGCCGAAGAGCCGGAAGGACACCAGGGCCACCGTGGGAGGGGTCATGACGGGGCCCCAACCTATCGGGCCGCCGATGGGCGTCGGGAGGGGACCGGGCGGTAGCGTGCCGGGGTGGCTGAACCGACCGGGTCCGAGGGCCCCCTTCTCTCCACCCTCGCCGACGGGGTCCTCCGGCTCACGATCAACCGCCCCGACCGGCGCAACGCCATGTCCTGGGAGGTCATCGAGGGCCTGGAGCGGGCCATGGTGGCGGCCCGGGACGACCCGGCCGTCCGGGTCGTCATCCTGGCCGGGTCCGGGGACAAGGCTTTCTGCTCCGGTGCCGACCTCGAGGCTATGCACGGGGACGGGCCCGAGGGTCCGGGCTTCCTCGAGACCCACGAGTCCCGGGGCCGGCTCGCCTCCCTCTTCGAGGCCATGTGGGGACTGGGGAAGCCGACCGTGGCCCGGGTCCAGGGCTGGGCCATGGCCGGCGGCTTCGGGCTGGCCCTGGCCTGTGACCTGGTGGTGGCCTCCGACCGGGCCCGGTTCGGGGCCCCCGAGATCAACGTGGGTCTCTGGCCCTTCATGATCACCGTTCCCCTGATCCGCTCCATGGCCCCCAAGGCGGCCCTCGAGCTGATGCTCACCGGCCGGGTGGTGGAGGCAGACGAGGGGCAGCGGCTCGGCTTCGTGACCAGGGTCGTCCCCCACGGGGAGCTCGACGCCGCCGTGGACGACCTTTCCGCCACCCTGGCCGCCAAATCCCCGGCGGTGATGAGACTCGGTCGCCAGTCGTTCTACGCTGTGGCCGACATGGCGGCGCCCGAAGCCCTGGCCCACCTCCACGCGATGCTCACCCTCACCAACCAGACCGAGGACGCCGCCGAGGGAATCACCGCCTTCCTCGAGAAGCGACCGCCGCAGTGGCGGGGCCGCTGAGGGACCCAGGGAGCAACCATGCAGAAGCGAGCGCTCATCACCGGGATCACCGGCCAGGACGGGTCCTACCTGGCCGAATTCCTCCTGGACGAGGGCTATGAGGTCGTCGGGATGGTCCGGCGGTCCTCGACCGTCACCTTCGAGCGGATCGCCCACATCCAGGACCGGATCACCCTGGTGGCCGGCGACCTCCTCGACGAGGTCTCCCTGATCGGGATCCTCCGGGAGCACCGACCGGCCGAGGTCTACAACCTGGCCGCCCAGTCCTTCGTCCAGACCTCCTGGGGCCAGCCCGTCCTGACCGGGGAGACGACCGCCCTGGGGGTCACCAGGGTCCTCGACGCCATCCGGATGGTCGACCCCGAGATCCGGTTCTACCAGGCCTCCTCCTCGGAGATGTTCGGGAAGGTCCGGGAGGTCCCCCAGGTCGAGAGCACCCCCTTCTACCCCAGGAGCCCCTACGGGGTGGCCAAGGTCTACGGCCACTGGATCACCGTGAACTACCGGGAGAGCTACGGCCTCCACGCCTCCTCCGGCATCCTCTTCAACCACGAGAGCCCCCGCCGGGGCCTCGAATTCGTGACCAGGAAGGTGACCCACGGGGTGGCCCGGATCGCCTGCGGGCTCGACGAGAAGCTCCATCTCGGGAACCTCGACGCCCAGCGGGACTGGGGCTTCGCCGGGGACTACGTCCGGGCCATGTGGCTCATGCTCCAGCGCGACGAGCCCGAGGACTACGTGGTGGCCACCGGCGAGACCCACTCGGTCAAGGAGCTCTGCGAGGTCGCCTTCGCCCAGGCCGGCCTGGACTGGTCCGAGCACGTCGTGATCGACGAGAGGTTCCTCCGGCCGGCCGAGGTCGACCTCCTGGTCGGGGACCCGGGCCGGGCCCAGAAGGAGCTGGGCTGGGAGCGGACCGTCGACTTCTCGGCCCTGGTGACCATGATGGTCGACGCCGACCTGGAGCTGGTCCGCCGCTCCATGGGCTGACCGGGCCCCCGTGCCCCTCGCCACGGCCCATTCCTCCATCGGGGCCGATCCCCTCGGGCTCCTCGTCGCCTTCGGGGCCGGGATGCTCTCCTTCCTCTCACCCTGCGTCCTCCCCCTCGTCCCCGGCTACGTCTCGATGGTCTCCGGGCTCTCCGCCGTCGAGCTCGAGTCCGGGGAGGACCGGGGCCCGGTCCTCCGGGGCATCGGGGGGTTCATCGCCGGCTTCACCCTCGTCTTCACCGCCCTGGGAGCGGCCGCCTCGGGCCTGGGCCGGCTGCTCGGGACCCACCGGCGGGGCCTCGAGATCGTGGCGGGGATCGTCATCATCCTCCTGGGGATCTGGCTGGCCGGGGTCGGGACCCCCGAGGTCTTCCACCGGGAGCGGCGGTTCCACCCGCTGCCGTCGAAGCTGGGGGCCTGGGCCCCCCCGGTCATGGGGATGGCCTTCGCCTTCGGCTGGACCCCCTGCATCGGTCCCGTCCTCTCCGGGGTCCTCGGCCTGGCCGCCACCCGGAGCACCCTCCTCTCGGGCCTCATCCTCCTCCTCGTCTACTCCCTCGGCCTGGGAGTCCCCTTCCTCCTCACCGGGCTGGCCTTCGAGCGGCTCACGGGCGTCCTGGCCCGGGTCCGGCGCCGGCTGGGCCTGATCGACCTGGTCTCCGGTCTCCTCCTGGCCGCCTTCGGCCTCCTCCTCCTCACCGGCCAGCTCCACACCCTGTCCTCGGCAGCCAGCTCCCTCCTCCAGGACCTCCATCTGGGCCGGCTCAGCACCAGCTGAGCCGGGCCCCGCTTGGTGCCGGATGCCCCCTCCCTCGTAGCATGGAGGGACCGCCATGGCACCCGCAGTCCTCCTCCGTGCCGCCGTCGCTCTGACCGGACGGTTCCCGGCCCTGGCCGGCGCCGACCTCGTCGTCGCCCAGGGCCAAGTGGTCGTGCTCGAGGGGGCCAACGGGGCGGGGAAGACGAGTCTGCTCCGGGTCTGCGCCGGGCTCCTCCCCGTCACCGGGGGGGAGGCCCAGGTACTCGGCTGCGACCTCCGGGCCGACCGGGCCGGGGTCCGGCGCCGGGTGGGGATGCTCGGCCACGCCGCCGGCCTCTACGACGAGCTGACGGTGGCCGAGAACGTCCGGTTCGCCGTCCGGGCCGCCGGGGGGGACCCGGCCGGGATCGACCCCGCCCTGGACCGGCTCGGGCTGGTGGGCCGGCTCCGGAAGACCCCCCTGGGCCGGCTCTCGGCCGGCCAGCGCCGACGGGTGACCCTGGCCGTCCTGGTGGCCCGCCGCCCAGAGCTCTGGCTCCTCGACGAGCCCCACGCCTCCCTCGACGCCAGGGCCCGCCGTCTGGTGAACGAGTTGGTGGGGGAGGCTGCCACCGGTGGGGCCACCGTCCTCCTGGCCTCCCACGAGCCCGAGGAGGCCCTCCCCCTGGCCGACCGGGTCGTCACCCTGGCCGGGGGCCGGGTCCTGGGCGAGGTCCCGGGGGGCCGGGGCCGGCCCGCCGGACGGCTGGGACTGGCCGGTGACGCCCATGTGGCGTGACGCCCTCCTGGTGGCCGGCAAGGACCTCCGGATCGAGCTCCGCTCCCGGGTCGTCCTGAACCAGGTCGGTCCCTTTGGGGTCCTCGTCCTCGTCCTCTTCGCCTTCGCCCTGGGACCGGCCCCGGCCCCGATGCTCCAGGCCGCCCCCGGGCTCTTCTGGGTGGCTGTCCTCTTCGCCGGCCTCCTCGCCGTCCAGCGGAGCTTCGCCCTCGAGTCCGGCGACCGGGGCGACGGGCTCCGCCTGGCCGGCCTCGACCCGGCCGGGATCTTCCTGGGGAAGGCGGCCGCCGTCGTCGCCGAGCTGGCCGTCCTCGAGGTCCTCCTCGGGGCCGGCGTCGTCCTCTTCTACGGGGCCCGCCTCCACTCCGTCGGTGTGGTGGCCGCCGCCTGCCTGGCCGGGACCCTCGGGGTGGCCGCCACCGGTATCCTCTACGGGGCCCTCTCGTCCGGGCTCCGGGTCAGAGAGACCCTCCTCCCCTTCCTCCTCCTCCCCGCCGTCGCCCCCATCCTCCTGGCCGGGACCCGGGCCTGGCAGGCCGCCATGTCCGGGGGCCAGCCCGTCTGGCCCTGGCTCGTCACCCTCTCCGTCTTCGCCGTCGTCTACCTCGCCCTCGGCGTCCTCATCTTCGGCCCCCTCCAGGAGTCCACATGACCGTCCGCATCCTCGGGATCTCGTCCCTCGTGACCCTGGCCCTGACGGTCTGGCTCGGGATCTGGGTCACCCCCCCCGACCGGGTCCAGGGGGACCTGGTCCGGCTGGTCTACATCCACCCCCCCATCGCCTGGGTGGCCCTCTACCTGGCCACCGGCATCGCCACCCTGGCCAGCCTGGCCTGGCTCTGGTCCCGGAGCCGGAGCCCCTACTGGGACCGTCTGGCCGCCTCCTCCATCGAGGTGGCCGTGGTCTTCACGGCCCTGACCCTCGTGACCGGCTCCATCTGGGGCCGGCCCACCTGGGGGGTCTGGTGGGCCTGGGACGCCCGGCTCACGACGACGGCCCTCCTCCTCGTCGTCCTCCTCGGCATCCTGGCCATCCGCCGGATCCCGGCCGACCCCGAGACCCGGGCCCGCCGGAGTGCCCTGGCCGTCATCATCGCCGCCGTCGACGTCCCCATCATCCACTTCTCGGTGGTCTGGTGGAAGACCCTCCACCAGAGCGCCACCGTCCTGAACGCCAACCTCCAGCCCACCATCCACGGGTCGATGGCCTGGACCCTGCTCCTCGGCTTCGTGGCCGTCACCCTCCTCTTCTTCTGGATGCTGGCCATGCGGATGAGGATCGAGCGCCTGACCGACGCCCTCGAGGGGGCCGAGCTCACCGACGCCCTGGAGGAGCGCTGGGCCGAGGGGGCCCCCGAGGTCGAGGGGGTGGCCCGGTGAGCTACATCATCGCCGGCTACACCGTGGCCGGGGTCACCCTGGCCGGCTACGGCGCCCTCCTCTGGGAGCGCCGCCGCCGGCTCGAGCGGCTGGCCGCCCGGCTGGGGGCGGAGCCCGACACCGGGGCCGGGCCGACCCGGTGACCGACAGCACCGACAGCGCCGGCACCGACGACACCGACGCCGCCGACGCGGCCGAGCCCCAGGTCGGCCGGACCGCCGTCCTCACCCCCCGTCCCGTCCGGCCTCGGACCAGCCGCCACCCCTGGCGCCTGGCCCTGGTCGGCGCCGTCCTGGTCGGCGCCCTCGTCTTCCTCCTGGTCGAGGGCCTGGGGGGGTCCCTGAACTACTTCGAGACCGTCGACCAGGCCCTGGCCCAGAAGACCATGCTCACGGGGAAGACCTTCCGGCTCGAGGGCGTCGTCGAGCCCGGCTCGGTCCAGATCACGCCGGGCCGCAACGGCCAGCCCGAGGTGGTGGCCTTCGTCGCCGACGGCACCCGGGACCGGATCGCCGTCGTCAACACCGGGAACCCCCCCCAGCTCTTCTGCCCCTCCATCCCTGTCGTGCTCACGGGCCACTTCGACGGGGACCGCTTCGTCTCCGACCAGATCGTCGTGGACCACACCCCCAGCTACGCAGCCGCCCACCCCGACCGGCCCGCCAGGAAGTGCACATGAACGGCACCCTCGGGCACACCGGCGTCCTCCTGGGGGTGGCGGCCGCCCTGGGCGGGGCCGGCACCCTGGCGGTCGGCCTGGTCCGGAACCGTCCCGACATCATCCGCTTCGGACGGGTCTGGGCCCTCCTGCTCCTCGGGGGCGCCCTCCTCGCCACCGGGGCCATGGAGCATGCGCTCGTCACCCACGACTTCTCCCTGGCCTACGTGGCCGCCAACAACAGCCGGGGCACCCCCCTCCTCTACACGGTGACCGGGATGTGGTCGGCCCTGGCCGGCTCCATCCTCCTCTGGGGCCTCATCCTGGCCGGCTACATCGGGGCCATGGTGTGGCGGTTCCGGCACCGCTCCGAGGACCCCCTGGTGGGCTGGGCCACCCTCGTCACCTACCTAGTGGCCGCCTTCTTCTTCTTCCTCATGGCCGGCCCCGCCGACCCCTTCCAGGCCGTGGCCGGGAAGATCCCCACCGACGGCGTCGGCCCCAACGTCCTCCTCCAGGACAACCCCCTGGTGGCCTTCCACCCCCCCATCCTCTACCTCGGCTTCGTCGGCTTCACCATCCCCTTCGCCTTCGCCATCGCCTCCCTCGCCACCGGCCGGATCGGGGAGGGCTGGCAGCTGGCCACCCGGAGGTGGACCCTCTTCGCCTGGGCCTGCCTCACCGTGGGGATCGTCCTCGGGGCCTGGTGGTCCTACCAGGTCCTGGGCTGGGGGGGCTTCTGGGCCTGGGACCCCGTCGAGAACGCCTCCTTCCTCCCCTGGCTGACCGCCACCGCCTTCCTCCACTCCGTCCTCGTCCAGGAGCGCCGGGGGCTCCTCCGGGTCTGGAACCTCTCCCTCGTCATCGCCACCTTCAGCCTCACCGTCCTCGGCACCTTCCTGACCCGGTCCGGGGTCATCGAGTCCGTCCACGCCTTCTCCGACTCCACCATCGGCCCCCTCCTCCTCGGCTTCTTCGGGGCCGTCCTCGTCGGGGGGATCGGCCTCATCGCCTGGCGGGGCGACCGGCTCCGCTCCCCGGGCGGGATCGACTCCCCCCTGAGCCGGGAGGGGGCCTTCCTCCTCAACAACCTCCTCTTCGTCGGCTTCGCCTTCGTCGTCCTCCTGGGGACCGTCTTCCCCCTCCTCTTCGAGGCCTTCCGCCACCAGCAGGTCACCGTGGGGGCCCCCTACTTCGACGCCCTCACCCTCCCCATCGGCCTGGCCCTCCTCTTCCTCATGGCCATCGGTCCCGCCCTCCCCTGGCGGAAGGCCACGGCCGGGACCCTCGGGGAGCGGCTCCTCCTCCCGGCCTGGGCCGGGGGACTCGTCGTGGTGGCCTGCGTCGCCCTCGGAATCCACGGCCTCGTCCCCCTCGTCGCCTACGGCCTCGGCGCCTTCGCCGCCTCGGCCAACATCCGCCAGCTGGCTCTGGCCGCCCGGGGCGCCCACCGCCACGGTGTCGGGGCCTGGCGGGGCCTCGTGGGCCGGGCCAACGGGGGGATGGTCGTCCACGTCGGCGTCGTCGTCATCGCCGTCGCCCTCACCTCCGCCATGGCCTTCGGCCATCGGGGCGAGGTCCAGCTCCTCCCCGGCCAGACGAGGACCTTCGACGGCCACCGGATCACCTACGTCCGGATGGCCCTCGTCACCGACTCCGTCCGGTCCGCCACCGAGGTCGTCGTCGAGGTCGACGGTCGGGGCCCGTTCCGGCCCGCCGTCACCCGGTTCGGGTCCGGGACCGACCCGGTCGGGACCCCCGCCGTCGACTCCGGGACCCTCCGGGACATCTACCTCACCGTCGACACCCTCCCCACCGACCAGACCGGCCGGGTCGACCCCCGGGGGGCGGTGGCCGTGGGGGTCACCGTCCAGCCCCTCGTCTCCTGGCTCTGGGTCGGCGGCGCCATCCTCGTCATCGGCTCCATCCTGGCCGCCGTCCCCGGCCGCCGCCGTCGCCAGGCCACCGACGCCGTCTCCGCCCCCGTCCCGGCCGTGGCCCTGGCGATCGGGGCCACCTCCCCGTGACCGGGGCCACCCGCCACCCCACCCGCTGGGTCGCCCTCGGCGTCCTGGTGGTCGTGGCCGCCCTCGTCGCCGTCCTGGCCGCCAGCCCCAACTACCAGACCCGCCAGGTGGCCAACGCCAGCATCGGCCACGTCGTGCCCCTGGCCGGACCCACCCTGACCGGGTCCGGCTTCGACCTCACCGCCGAGCGGGGCCGCTGGGTCGTGGTCAACTTCTTCGCCAGCTGGTGCGGGCCCTGCCAGCAAGAGGAGCCCGAGCTCGTCACCTTCGCCTTCGAGCACCGGGCCCCCACCGACACCGCCCTCGTCGGGGTCGTCGTCGACGACTCCGACACGGCGGCCCGGACCTACCAGCAGCAGCAGGGGGCCACCTGGCCTACCCTGGCCGACCCCGACGGCTCCCTCGGGGTCCGCTGGGCCGTCCTGGGCCAGCCCGAGACCTTCCTGGTCGACCCCCAGGGGGTCGTCGTGGCCCACATCGACGGTCCCGTCACCGCCGCCTACCTCGACCGGGAGCTGACCGCCTTCGGAGCCCCGACATGACCTCCTTCCAGCCGGCTCCCCGCCGGCGGACGGCGGCCTGGCTCGTCCTCCTCGTGACGGTGGGGGTGGCGCTCACCGTCGGGGCCTGGCCCCCCTCCGGCCCGGCCACCCCCCGCCAGCAGGCCGCCGCCATCGACGCCGTCATCAAGTGCCCGACCTGCCAGGGCCTCTCCGTGGCCGACTCCTCCTCCCAGTTGGCCACCACCATCCGGGCCCAGGTCCTCGCCGATGTCGAGGCCCACCAGAGCGCCCCCTCGATCGAGGACCACTACGTCGCCCTCTACGGACCCGGCGTCCTCCTCCGTCCCGGCACCGGGGGTGCCGAGGGCCTCGTCTGGCTCCTCCCCGTCCTCGCCGTCACCGCCGCCGCCGCCGCCCTGGCCACCGTCTTCTGGCGCCGCCGCTCGACGGCTGCCCTCACCGTCACCGTCGACCTCGCCGACCGGGACGCCGTCCGGGCCGCCATGGCCCGGGAGGGGGAGGCCGGGACGTGAGCCGCCGTGAGCTCGAGGAGGAACGGGCTTTCCTCTTCCAGTCCCTCCGGGACCTCAACGACGAACGGACGGCCGGGGACCTCACCGAGGAGGACTTCGCCGCCCTCCGCGACCGCTACACGGCCCGGGCCGCCACCGTCCTGCGGACCCTCGGGACCGCCCCGCCCCCCACCCCGGCCCCTCCTCCCGGCCGGCACCGCCGCCGGAGCCTCCTCGTCGTGGGGGCCCTCCTGATCCTCGGCGGGATCACCCTCCTCGTCGTCCTCGAGGCCACCAGCTCCCGGCTCCCCGGCCAGACCGGGTCGGGCTCGGCCCGGGCCTCGACCCAGGCCACCCTCCGCCAGGAGCTCGGGGAGGCCGAGGCCCTCGACAGCGCCGGGGACAGCGTCGACGCCCTCCGCCTCTACGGGAAGGTCCTCGTCCTCGACCCCACCCAGCCCGAGGCCCTGGCCGAGTCCGGTTGGCTCGAATTCGGGACCGGGGTCCGGGCCGGCCAGGCCGCCCTCATCGAGCAGGGCCAGCGCACCGAGGAGGCCGCCGTCCGGGCCGCCCCCGGGTCCTGGTCCCCCCGGCTCTACCTGGGCCAGATGTACCTGGCCGAGAACGACCCCGCCGACGCCGTGGCCCAGTTCACCGTCATGCTGGCCGACCGACCCCCCCCGCCGGCCGTCGACCTCCAGCCCGTCATGGGCGTCGTGGCCGGGGCCTTCACCGCGGTCCACCAGCCCCTCCCGGCCCTTCCCCCGGGGGTGACCGTCCCGGTCACGACCGTCCCGGCCACCACCTCCACCCTCCCCCCGGTCCCGGCGGGATGACGTCCCCGAACAGCCGTCGGCGCCGCCAGATCCTCCAGATCCTGCTGCTGACGATCGTGGTGGCAGGAGTGGTCGTCGAGACCCGTGGCTGGGTCGCCGTCGACGACACCCATCTGGCCCAGACGGCCGTCGACCTGCCCGGCGGGCCCCAGGGAGGCGACCCCGCCGTCTCGCTCGGGGGCGGCCCGACGCCCGTGATCTCGGCTCCCTCTGGGCACCCCGTCTACCTGCTGCTGGGGCTGGCCGTCACCGGACCGCTGGGCGTCTCGGTGGAGCAGATCGATCTCTCCTCCGCCACCGGTCCCGGTTTCACCGTCCCCCTCGCCGCCATCCGCAGGATCGACGGTTCCGCCCCGGCCGGCCCCGGCCCGATGGCCTGGAGCCGGGCCCGGCCCTGGAGCGGCTCCAGGCCCGGGAGCTCGTCTGCCCAGCTCCTCGTCGAGATGCGCATCCCGACCTGTGCCGGCACCGTCCCGCAGGCGATCACGCTGACCCAGTGGAACGTCCGGGCTGCCGTCTCCGTCCTGACCCGGAGCTTCTCCCTGCCCGGACCAGCCTTCGCCCTCCGCTCCAGCTCCTGTTCCTGACCGGCCCTGGCGGGAGCTCCCCGGGGGGCTGGCTCAGCCCGACCGGCCCAGGGCCCGAAGATCCCCGACCACCCCGGGGAAGGCCCCGGCGAAGGCGGCCACGTCCTCCCCGGTCGTCGACCAGCCCACCGAGAGCCGGAGCGACCGCTCCGCCTCCACCCCCATGGCCTCGAGGACGGGGGAGGGGGCCAGGGCCTCCGAGGAGCAGGCCGACCCGGAGTGGGCCGCCACCCCGGCCCGGTCGAGGCCGAGGAGCACCGGTTCGGCCTCCACCCCACCCACGGCCAGGCAGACGAGCTGGGGGAGCCGGTCGAGGGGGTGGCCGAGGATGCCGACGTCGTCGACGGCCAGGGCGGCCTCGAGGAGCCGGGCCGTCTGCTCCCGGGCCAGCGCCGCCTCGGCGGCCTGCCGCCCCGGCTCGGCCAGGGCCCCGGCCACGGCTCCGAACCCGACGATCCCGATCCCGTTCTCGAGGCCCCCCCGCCGTCCCCGCTCCTGGTCCCCCCCGAGGAGGAGGGGCTCGATCCGGAGCCCCCGCCGGACGAGGAGGGCTCCGACCCCGGGAGGTCCACCCAGCTTGTGGGCGCTCACCGACAGGAGGTCGGCCCCCAGGTCGTCGAAGGCCACCGGGAGATGGCCGGCCGCCACCGCGGCGTCGACGTGGACCCAGGCCCCCCGGCGGTGGGAGGCCTCGACCACCTCGGCCAGGGGCTGGAGGGTCCCCACCTCGTGGTTGGCGGCCTGGCAGTGGACGAGCGCCGGCGGTCCCCCTTCCGCCTCGACCCGGGCCAGTGCCTCCTCCAGGGCGGCGATGTCGACCCGGCCGGTCCCGTCGACGGGGAGGACGACCGTCGGGGCCAGCCGGACCGAGGCCTCCCGGACGCAGGAGTGCTCGACCTCGGCCAGGAGGACGGGCCGGCCCGGATGGCCCCGGGTCGCCCCCCAGACCGCGGCGTTGACGGCCTCGGTGGCCCCCGAGGTGAAGACGACCTGCCGGGGCCGGGTCCCGAGGAATCCGGCCACCGCCTCCCGGGCCTCTTCCAGGACCGGCCGGGCCCGGCGCCCCTCGAGGTGGACCCGGCCCGGATCACCCCATTCCCCGGCCCCCGCCTCCTCCAGCCACCGGCTCATCGCCGCGGCGGCCTCGGGCCGGAGGGGGGAGGTGGAGGCGTGGTCGAGGTAGTGGCGGCCCACCTAGGCCAGCGCGCTGCAGGCGTCGTCGCCCCGGGCCCGGGACGACAGGACCACCGGCACCGGCCCCTCCACGGCCTCCCCGCAGAGCCCGGCCAGGAGTCCCCGGATCATCCCCCGGTCGACGGCGCAGATGACCGGGTGGGCGGCGGCGGCATCCCCGAAGGGGCAGTGGCCGGCCACCACCGCCGTGGAGAGCCCCCGGTCCTCGGCGTGGGCGTCGAAGCCGTTGGCGGTGAGGGCGTCGGCCACGGCGTGCATGGCGGCCCGGACCGACCGCTGGCCCTCCCCCGGCTCCATCTTCTCGGCCAGGGTCCGGCCGTACTGCTCCCCGACCTCCTCGGCCATCAGCTCGGCCCGCTCCGGCCCCAGGAGCTCGAGGGCCCCGGCCAGGAGGGAGACGAGGAGGTCGTCCTTGTGGCCCAGGAGGTCCGAGGCCAGGTCCCCCCCGTGCTCGGGGACGGCCCGGTACCGCTTGGAGGGCCGGCCGGCCCCGGCCAGCGGGGATCGCTCCAGGCTCACCTCCAGGTAGCCCCCGGCGGCCAGCCGGTCGAGATGGTGCCGGGCCACGTTGGGGTGGAGGGAGAAGGCGGCGGCGACGTCCGAGGCCGTCTCCTTCGGATGGGACCGGACGTGGAGGTAGATCTCGCGCCGGGTCGGGTCGCCGAAGGCGGAGGTCACGGCGGCGATGGCGGCGGAGAACCTCCGGTCGGCGGGCTCACTCCGGACGTGGTCGGAGGCCGGCTGCACGGAACTAGTCTACCTGCCAGGCGCGACGAAGGTCCTGGTCGTGCCAACGCCCGACCGACTCCGGAGGGAACCCGTGACCCCCAGCGAAGCAGATCTCCGCGCCGCGGTCGCGGCCGTCGACGATCCGGACTTCCGTCGGGGCCTGGCCGAGCTCGGCATGGTCGGAGCCCTCGGGCTCGACGGGGGAGCGGCCCGTATCGAGATCCTCCTCCCCGTCCCGGGCTGGCCCGTCCGCGACGAGCTCGTCCGCCGGGTGGCGGCCGCCGCCACCGCCGTCGACGGGGTCGACGACGCCGTCGTCACCACCGTCGACATGGACGGGGACCAGCAGCACGCCCTTCGGTCCCGACTGGCCGAGCCCCCCGGTGGGGAGCCCGCCGACCTGGTCGGCGGCCACGGCGGCCCGGGCCACGCCCATGGCCGTGCCCCCGGAGGCCCTCCCCAGCCCCTCGGTCACGAGGAGGGGAAGACCAACCGCTTCATGGTCCCCGGCTCGAGGACCCGGGTCATCGGGGTCTCCTCGGGGAAGGGCGGGGTGGGGAAGTCCTCGGTCACCGTCAACCTGGCCGTGGCCCTCGCCGCCCAGGGCCACGAGGTCGGCCTCCTCGACGCCGACGTCTACGGCTTCTCCGTCCCCAAGATGATCGGTGTCGACCACGGCCCTTCCACCATCGAGAAGCTCCTCGTCCCCCCCGTCGTCCACGGTGTCCGCTGCCTCTCCATGGGCTACTTCGTCCCCGACGAGCAGCCCGTCATCTGGCGGGGCCCCATGCTCCACAAGGCCCTCGAGCAGTTCCTCGTCGACGCCTACTGGGGGGACCCCGATTTCCTCCTCATCGACATGCCCCCCGGGACCGGCGACGTCGCCCTCTCCCTGGGCCAGTACCTCCCCCGGACCGAGATCCTCGTCGTCACCACCCCCCAGCCCGCCGCCCAACGGGTGGCCCAGCGCTCGGCCTACGCGGCCAGGCAGCTCAAGCTCCCCGTCCGGGGGGTCATCGAGAACATGTCCTGGTTCACCGGCGACGAGGGGACCCGCTACGAGCTCTTCGGGGCCGGCGGGGGCCAGGCCCTGGCCGACGCCCTCGAGGTCCCCCTCCTGGGACGGCTCCCCCTCGTCCCCGCCCTCCGCCAGGGGGGCGACGACGGTGTCCCCGTCCGGGTTGCCGATCCCACCGGCGAGGCCGCCCTGGCCTTCGACGACCTGGCCACCCGCCTGGCCGAGATGGGCCCGGTCCGGATCTACCGCCGGGAGCTCACGGTCCGCTGACGGTCGGGCCGGCCAGCACACAGGCCGGGAGGCTCGCCAGCCTCCGGTAGGCGGTCCGGCCCAGCCGGGTCCGGCAGGCCTCGACGGCGCCGGGGTCCACCGCCAGCGGACCCGGGTCGCGCTCCGCATGGGTCCAGACCCAGGCTCCGTCCTCGACGACGGGGGCCACCCCCAGGGCGGCGGTGACGAACCCGGCCGCGAAGGCCGGATCCCGCATGGTGGTTTGGGTGACGACGACCTCCGAGACCCGGTCCCGACGGATCTCGGCGACCAGGGCGGCCAGGACCCGGGGGGTGGCCGCCGGCTCGGGGCCGGTGGGGACCGACAGGAGCGACAGGCTGGCCGCCGCGCTCCCGGGGGGCCCGGCGTACTGGACGGTCCCGTTGCTTCCGGGGACCTTGGCGTAGGCCCCGACCAGCCGGAACGTCATGTCGTCGACGGCTTGCCAGGCCATGGCGTTGCTCTCCCGGCTCCCGTCGTAGGGGAGGACCAGGAGGACCGGGTCGCCCCGGAGCCGGGGCCCCTCCCGGGCGAACCAGGCCGGAACGACCGCCCGGGTGGTCGTGAAGGGGACCCGGTAGCCGACCCCGATGGGGATCACGGCGGCCGCGGCCATGGCCACGGCCGCCACCCTCCAGGCGGCCGGCCGGCGGATGGGGCCCGCCGGCTCCAGGGCCTGGTCGACGGCCAGGGCCACGACCAGGCCGATGAAGAGGTAGCCCAACGCCATCAGCCGGAGCGGGGCGATGTTCTCCACCAGGGGGACGTGCTGGAAGAGCCGCCAGGGCAGCCACCAGGACGAGAGCCGGCCCTCGGGGAGGAGCCGAGCCCCCAGGGACAGGACGCCGGCCACCAGGACCACCCCGGCCGCCAGCCAGGCCACCGCCACCCGCCGGAGGAGGACGAGGCCGGCCCCGACCACCCCGAGGAGCCAGGGCCCGACATAGGCCAGCGGGGGCCCGACCGGGCCGCCGTAGCCGCCGAAGCGGTTGAACAGCGACGGTCGGTCCGAGCCCGGCGGGATCACGAAGAAGCTGGCCCAGGGGTTCCCCAGCACGGCCACGAAGGGCCAGACCGCCCCCGTGAAGTGCCGGGGACCGGCCTCGGCGAACCAGGCCGGCCCGGCCAGGCCGACGATCGCCACGGCCAGGGCCACCACCAGCCCCTGGCCGGCGTGGCGCCACCGGGCCTGCCACCATCCACGGCGGCCGATCGCCCCCGCCGCCGCCAGGACGCCCAGGAACAGGCCGGCCAGGAGGACCGAGGCAGCCAGCATCTCGGTGCTGACGAAGAACTCGGCCACCGTGAGGAGTCCCAGGAGCGCCCCCCATCGCCGGGCCGACCCCCCCTGGCGGGCGACGAGCTCGTGGAGACAGAGGAACTGGAGGGCGGGGAGGGCCAGGAGGGCCACGCCCAGGTGCCCGACCGGGAGGCTCCCCACCACGAAGGGGGAGAAGCCGAAGATGAGACCCCCGAGCCAGGCCGCGGCCCAACCGGTGAACCGCCGGCACACGGCCGCCCCGGCCAGGGCCGTCAGGACCGGGGTCAGGGTCATGGCCACGTTGAAGCTCACCACCGGGCCGGCGGCCCAGGTCAGCGGGGCCAGGACCAGGCCCACCAGCAGCTCACTGTTGTTGGCCAGGACGTTCACCCCGTCAGGGACCTGGACCGCGTGGGAGAGGAGGGGATCGTGACCGTGGACGACGGCGAACTCGGCCCACCGCAGGAACCAGACCGTCTGGCCCGGGTCGCCGCAGAGACAGGTCATGTGACCGGCCGGACCTCCCGACCAGACCTGCCACCAGAGCACCACCGAGAGGGCCAGGTAGGTGGCCAGGGAGACGATCCACGGCCCCGGTCCGGCTCTTCCCGCAGCGGAGGCGCTCACCGCCTCATTGTCGACGATGGGGCTGCCGACCGCCGGGATCCGGGGGTCCGCCTCCGAACGCGGCAGAGGCCGGCCCGTCGCGCCAAGATGGGCCGATGCGAGGCATCCTCCGGCCCTGCCGTCACCGGCTGGGTGACGAGCTCGGGGCCAGGTGGGAGAGCCACCTCTGTGGGGGCTGTCTGACCCTCCGGGACCTGGCCGGCCAGTCCAGCCGGGTCGTGACCGGCTACGACACCCTGCTGGTCTCGGTGCTCGTCGAAGCCCAGCAGGGCCGGCTCGAGACCCGACCGGCCGGGCCCTGTCCCCTGCGGGGCTTCCGCCGGGCCGATGTCGTTGCCTCGAGCGAGCCGGCGGCCAGGGCGGTGGCGGCCGTCGGCCTGCTCGGCGCCTCGGCCGCCCTTACCGACAAGGCCCTCGACGGCGACCTGCCCGCCCTGGCCCGACCGGCCGTGGCCCGCCTGGGCCGTCGCCTGTCCGTCGAGGGAACGGTGGTCGCCGCCGCCGTCGGGTTCGACCCCAGGTCCATTCTGGCCGCGCCCGCCCAGTCGGCCCGGGTCGAGTCGGAGACCGACGAGCTGGACGAGCTCCTGGCTCCGGCGGGACGGGCCGTGGCCGCCGTCTTCGCCCACACCGCTGTCCTCGCCGGCCTCGAGTCCAACGCCGGTCCACTGGCCCGGGCCGGGGATGCCTTCGGACGTCTCGAGCACCTCGTCGACGCCGTGACCGACCGGGACCTCGACCGGCGGCGGGGGCGGTTCAACCCGCTGACGGCATCGGGAACGACCCCGGCCGGGGCCCGGCAGCTGGCCGAGGCCCTCCTGGCCGAGTTCAGGACAGCTCTGGACGAGGCTGTCTTCGTGGACCCGGCCCTCCTCGACGCCCTTGTCGACGAGCTCGATCGCTCCGTCCACCGGCTCGTCAGGTCAGGACCCTCCCGGTCCGCCGCCGCCCTGGCCCCGGCCGTGGTTCTGGCCGCGGCCGGAAGGTCCCCCCGGGAGGGCCGTCCCGGTCGGCGGGCCCGTCCCGAGCGGGCTGGATCCGGCTGCTGCCGGGGCACCTGCTGCGAATGCTGCGGCGAGGGCTGCTGCGACGGCGTCTGCAACGCCTGTTCATGCTGACCGGAGCGGGGCCCAGCCCTTGACCCGAGGCCCGGCTCAGCCGGGGGCTCGACGTTCGAGGTTCGAGAGAACGCTCTCGGCCTCGGTCATCATCGACTCGTCGGGCGGTCCGAGCTCGGTCTCGAGTTCGTCGAGAAATGTTCGCAGCTCGGACCGGGCCACCTGGTGGTCCCTCACCGCCGCCACTCCTCCACTCCGCCCGGGAGCCGGGCCGGGTCCCAGCCCAGGAGCTGGACAGCCCGGTCCATGGCGTAGCGGTCCGTCATCCCGGCCACGTAGCCCACCGCGGCCCGGACGGCTTCGTCGCTGCCCCCGGCCAGCCCGCCCGTCTCGGCCACGTCGGGGATGCGGTTGGGCCGGTCGGCGAAGTGCTCGACCAGGGCCCGCAGAACGGCTACCACCGTCAGGCCCTGGGCCCTCGAGGCTGGGCGGAGGTAGACGTGGTCGTAGTTGCACTGCCGGAAGGCGGCCAGGGCCTCGGCCCGCTCCTCGTCCATGCCGATCCGCCCCGTCCCGAGGATCGTCCCCACCATGGCGTCGATGAAGGCCCCGAGCTGGCTGGACCGGGTCTCCCCGCACCGGGCCCGGACCGACTCCGGCAGGAGCGCCGGGGTGACGATCCCGGTGTTCACGGCGTCCTCCCAATCGTGGCAGACGTAGGCGATCCGGTCGGCCCAGCTCACCACCTCCCCCTCGGGGGTCCCGGGGGCCGGCCGGGACCAGGAGTGGTTCCGGATCCCGTCGAGGGTCTCCCGGCACAGGTTGAGCCCGGCCAGGGAGATGTCGGCGCCCCAGACGGCGTGGTCGAAGCCCTCGGGGAGGAAGACCCCCAGGGCGTCCTCGCTGGCATGGCCTCCGGGACCGTGGCCGCAGTCGTGGCCGAGGGCGATGGCCTCGGTCAGGGCCACGTTGAGGCGGCAGGCCCGGGCCACCGATGTCGCCACCTGGGCCACCTCCAGGGCGTGGGTCAGCCGGGTCCGCTGGTGGTCCTCGGGGAAGATGAAGACCTGGGTCTTCCCGGCCAGGCGCCGGAACGAGGAGGAGTGGAGGATCCGGTCCCGGTCCCGTTCGAAGCAGGTCCGCCACGGATCGGCCTCCTCCTCCCGCTCCCGGATCCCGGCTCCCGCCGACCGGGTCGCCCCCGGGGCCAGCAGCCCGTCCTCGGTCTCCTCCCGGGCCGGCCGGTCGAACCGGCGGTCAGGATCCTCCCCACCCAGCGCCGCCCCGGAGTCGGCGTGGGCCGTCCTGACCCCTTCGGTGTCGTGGCCGGCCATGGTGGCGGCCCACCTGCGGTTCCGCTCCGTCTCCACCACCACGGGCTCCACCGGCACGAACTTCCTCCTCCGAGGGCCCGATCGGGCCGCTCTCGGCTTCCAGTGTGCCCTACGGCTGTATCGTCGGGGGTGGCCCGGCCGGGCCACCCCAGGATCGAAGGAGCAAGAAGGTGGACGTCCGCATCGGGATCGTGCAGAGCGTCAAGGAGCTGGAGGTCGAGCTCGGTGACGACGTCGACCGGGACGAGGTCCTCGAGGAGATCGAGGGCGCGCTCGGGAAGGCCGACGGGGTCCTCTGGATGACCGACCGTCGCGGCCGCCGGGTGGCCGTCCCCGTGGCCAAGGTGGCCTACGTGGAGGTCGGCGCCCCGGTCTCGGAGCGGCGGGTCGGCTTCGGCGCTCCCTGAGCGTGGTCGGCCTCCTCGAACGCAGACTGGTCTTCGTCACCGGCAAGGGCGGCGTCGGGAAGACGACCGTCGCCGCCGCCCTCGGCTACTTCGCCGCCGAGCAGGGCCGGCGGACCCTCCTCTGCGAGGTCGACGCCAAGGGGGACATCGCCGCCTACCTCGAGACGGGCCCCACCAGCTTCGCCGAGCGCCAGGTCCACCCCCGGCTCTGGGCCATGTCGATGGACACCGAGGCCTCTCTCCGGGAGTACCTCCGGCTCCACCTCAAGATCCCCATGGTGGGCCGGATCGGACCGCTGGCCCGGGCCTTCGACTTCGTGGCCACGGCCGCCCCCGGGGTCCGGGAGATCCTCACCGTGGGAAAGCTCGCCTACGAGGTCCGGGAGCGCCACTACGACCTGGTCGTCGTCGACGCCTCGGCCACCGGCCACATCGTCGGCCAGCTGGCCGCCCCCCAGGCCATCAACGACCTGGTCAAGGTGGGTCTGATCCGGTCCCAGACCGACTGGATGCTCGACATCCTCTCCGACCCGGCCAAGACCGGCCTGGTCATCGTCACCACCCCGGAGGAGATGCCCGTCAACGAGACGATGGAGCTCGCCGCCCGGGTCCGGGAGGAGACCACCGTCGAGCTGGCCGCCGTCATCGTCAACCGGGTCCTTCCCGAGCTCTTCGGCCGGAGCGAGGAGGAGGTCTTCGAGAAGCTCTCCAAGCCCACCCCCCGAGCCGAGCTCCGCCGGCTGGTCGGCGGCGACCCCGGCCCCGTCCTCGACGCCGCCCGCCTGGCCGTCACCCTCCGCCGGACCCGGGCCGGCCACCTCGAGCGGCTCCGTGAGGGCATCGACCCCTCGGTCCCCATGCTCTTCCTCCCCCAGATGTTCAGCCGGGTCCACGGGCTCCGGGCCGTCCGCCAGGTGGCCGGCCACCTGGGCGAGGAGCTCGGCTTCTGATGGCCGCCCGCCGCACCCCCCCGGCGCCGGCGCCGGCTGCCTCCCTCGAGGGTCTCCTGACCTCCCGGGAGATCATCGTCGCCTGCGGTCCCGGTGGGGTCGGGAAGACGACGACGGCGGCGGCCGCGGCGGCGATGGCCGCCGTCGAGCTCGGGGGGAAGGTCCTGGTCCTGACCGTCGACCCGGCCAAGCGCCTGGCCAACGCCCTGGGACTCTCCGGGTTCGGCAACATCGAGCGCCGGGTTCCCGACGAGGCCTTCGCCGCCTCCGGCCTCAAGCCCCGGGGCCAGCTCTGGGCGGCCATGCTCGACACCAAGGAGTCCTGGGACGCCCTCATCCGCCGCCATGCCCCCGACGCCCAGACCCGGGAGCAGATCCTCGCCAACCCCCTCTACCGGAACATCTCGGGCCGGTTCGTCCAGAGCCACGACTACATCGCCATGGAGCGCCTCTTCGAGATCCACGCCGAGGGGGACTACGACCTCATCGTCGTCGACACCCCGCCCACCCGCAACGCCCTGGACTTCCTCGACGCCCCCGAGCGGATGGCCGACTTCTTCTCCAGCCGCCTGCTTCGGTGGCTGATCGTCCCCTACCGGTCCCGCCTGGTGAACATGGCCTCGAAGCCCTTCTACCAGGTGGCCGACCGGATCCTCGGGACGCAGTTCCTGGCCGACATCTCCGAGTTCTTCGTCCTCTTCCAGTCGATGTACGAGGGCTTCATCGAACGGGCCCAGTCCGTCCAGCGCCTCCTGGCCGACCGCCAGACCTCCTTCATCGTCGTCTCCACCCTGGAGACCGTCCCTCTCCGGGAGGCCGAGTTCTTCGCCCGGGCCCTCACCGAGCGGAAGCTCCACCTCGGGGCCATCGTCCTCAACAAGGTCCTCCCCGACTACCTCCGGGACCCCACCGGGGCCGAGGTGGCCGAGCGCCTCCTGGCCGACGCCCCCGCCCTGGCCGAGGCCCTCGGGCCCAAGCTCCGGGGCATCGACCCCGTCCAGACGGGCCGGGTCCTGGCCGAGATCGGCCAGAGCTACCTCGACTACAAGGTGGTGGCCCAACGGGAGGCCGAGCAGCTGGCCGAGCTCTCGGAGATCCCCGACGTCCTCGTCTCCATCCCCTTCTTCGAGACCGACATCTACGACCTCGGCGGGCTGCTCCGCCTGGGTCGGGGCCTCTGGGGCCAGGCCCCGGTCTGATGCTCGACTACCACCTCCATCTCTGGCCCCACGGCCAGCGGGACACCGCCCCCACCCTCGACGAGGTGGCCGCCTACTGCGACCGGGCCGCGACGGCCGGGGTGGCCGAGATCGCCCTCACCGAGCACCTCTTCCGGTTCGCCCAGGCCGACCACCTCCTGGGGGGCTGGTGGGAGGAGGAGCCCGACGCCGCCCTCCGGGCCTCGATGGCCGGCTACTGGGAGAACCACGCCCGGGCCGATCTCGACGCCTACGTCGACTGCGTCCTCGAGGCCAAGGCGGCCGGCCTCCCCGTGGTCCTCGGTCTCGAGGTCGACTACTACCGGGGCCACATGGACGAGGTGGCCGCCCTCGTCGAGGGCTACCCCTTCGACGTCCTGCTGGGATCGGTCCACTGGCTCGGGACCTGGCGGTTCGACGACCTCGACGACGCCGTCTCGATGGGGGAGTGGTCGACCAGGACGGTCGACGCCGCCTGGGGCGACTACACCACCGCCGTCGAGGAGCTGGCCGCCTCCGGGGCCTGCGACGTCCTGGCCCATCCCGACCTCATCAAGGTCACGGGCCACCGGCCGGCCGCCCCCGGGGAATGCTGGGACCGGTTGGCCGAGGCCGCCTCTGCCTCTGGGATGGCGGCGGAGGTCTCCTCGGCCGGCTGGCGGAAGCCCGTGGCCGAGGCCTACCCGGCCCCCCCGCTGCTGCGCCGGCTCCTCGACCGGAACGTGCCCCTCACCACGGCCTCCGACGCCCACCGCCTCCCCGACGTCGCCGACCGGGCCGCCGATCTCCGCCGGATCCTGGTCGACGAGGGGGTGGAGCAGCTCCGGGCCTTCCGGGCCCGCCGTCCCCTCGACGTCCCCCTCGACGCACCCCCCGACCGCCACCCCCCGCCGTCGTGACCACCCCCGCCGAGTTGGCCGTCCACCACACCGATCTCGACGAGCACGAGCTCGCCCACCTCCAACGGCTCCAGGGCTCCTGGGGGGTGCTGGCCGACCTCTCCTTCTCCGATCTCCTCCTCCTCGCCACCGTCGAGCGATCAGGGGGGAGCCACCTGGTCGTCATCGGCCAGATGCGGCCCACCACCAACTCGACCCTGATGTCCGCCGACCTCGTCGGCCACATGCTGGCCGCCGAGGACTGGCCCATGGCCGCCACCGCCCTCGCCTCCGGGGCCGTCACCACCGGGACCGCCCCCGTCCCCGAGCCCCTGGCCCTGCGCACCCCCCTCTCCAACTCCGACCCGGCCGAGACCGGTGAGGTGCCCGCCGTCCCCGAGGACGCCCGCTTCGAATGCGTCCCCGTCAGCCACGGGGGCAGGACGGTGGCCCTCCTCGTCAGCGTCAGCGCCCTCGAGAGCCGGCGGCGGACCGGTCGCCTGGAGCGGATCTACCGCGACCTCTACAGCCGGCTGGCCGCCATGGTGGCCTCCGGGGTCTACCCCTTCGAGGGCGACGACGTCTCCGGGGAGGACACCCCCCGGGTCGGCGATGGGCTGGTGGTGATCGGCAGCCAGGGCCGCATCACCTACGCCTCCCCCAACGCCATGAACGCCCTCCACCGGATGGGGGTGAGCGCCGCCGTCGAGGGCCGGACCCTCAATGAGCTCGGGGTGGAGGAGACCGCCGTCGACCGGTCGCTCGCCAGCGGCCGCCCCGTCATCGAGGAGGTCGAGCGCCGGCCCGACGTCATCGCCCTCGTCCACTGCACCCCCCTCCTCGCCGACGGGGCCGTGACCGGGGTCATGGTCCTGCTGCGTGACGTCACCGACCTCCGTCGCCTCGACCGGCTCCTCCTCTCCAAGGACGCCGCTATCCGGGAGGTCCACCACCGGGTCAAGAACAACCTCCAGACCATCTACTCCCTCCTGAGCCTCCAGGCCCGTCGCCTCGACCCCGGGGAGGCCCAGGATGCCCTCCACGAGGCCGGCCGCCGGGTCCGCTCCATCGCCGTCGTCCACGAGGTCCTCTCCCGGGAGCCCGGCGACCAGGTCCCCTTTGCCGAGATCGTGGACGCCCTGATCCGGATGGCCCGGGACTCCGTCGTCTCCGCCCACCAGGTCCAGATCAGCGTGACCGGCGACCTCGGCGATCTGGCCGCCGAGACCGCGACCCCACTCTCCCTGGTTCTGGCCGAGCTCCTCCAGAACGCCGTGGAGCACGCCTTCGAGGCCGCCGCAGCCGCCGAGCCGGGAGAGATCGTCGGCCACGTCGACCTCGTCCTGACCCGGGAGGGGGACCGCCTCCACGTCGAGGTCCGCGACGACGGGAGCGGGCTCCCCGACGACTTCGACATCGAGCGGACCCGGAGCCTCGGCCTCTCCATCGTCCGGGACCTGGTGACCAGCCAACTCGGCGGTCGGATCGCCATGGAGAGCCGCAGCGGGACCCTCGTCGCCCTCGACGTCCCCGTCCACCTCGACGACCGCTGACTGTCCCGCCCGTCGGGGATCGGGGTTCCGGAGATCCGATGCAACGTTTCGGCCTCCCCGGACGTCTGACTGTGCAATGGAAGAGGACGGGGCCACCATGACCCTCGAACCGGCAGCGACCCCCGTCGCCCCGGCCGAGCCCGAGTCGTTCGTCGAGCTCTACCACGCCGCCTTCGGCGAGATGGTCCGGCTGGCCCGGGTCCTGGTGGACTCCCCCCAGGCGGCCGAGGACATCGTCCAGGACGCCTTCGTGGCCCTCCATCGCCGCTGGGACGGTGTCCGGGAACCCCGGCCCTACCTCCACCGCTCGGTCGTGAACGGCTGCCGGTCGTTCCACCGCCGGTCCGGGCGGGAGCGGAGCCGGACCGTTCCCGGCCCCCCGGACCTGCGGACCGACCCCGATCCGACCGTCGAGGGCTCCGTCCTCGAGGCCAGATCCGACGACGCCGGGCTCCTCGAGGCGGCCCTGGGCCGCCTTCCCTACCGCCAGCGCTCCGCCCTCGTCCTCCGCTTCTACGTCGACCTCCCCGACCGGGCCATCGCCGAGATCCTCGGCTGCCGGGTCGGGACCGTCGGCTCGCTCGTCCATCGCGGCCTCCAGGGGCTGCGGGAGGTGGTGCAACCATGACCGACGACATCCCGACCACGGACCCCCTCGAGGACGGCCTCCGGAGCGCCCTGGCCCGCCGGGCCGGCGGCGGGACCGAGGCCGACTGGACCGATCTGGCCGGGCGGATCTCGACCGCCAACAACCGCCGCCAGCAACGCTGGATGGGCCTGGCCGCCACCGCCCTCGTCCTCGGGGCCGTCGGGGGTTATCTGGGCGGGGCCGCCTTCGGGACCTCGCCGGCCCGAACCTCGGCCCTCCCGGCCCGTTCGTCGACCCCCGCCGGGGGAGCACCGGCCCTGGCGGGACCGTCCGGGGTTTCTTCCGGCTCGACGGCCACCGGGTCCGCCGTCCCCGGTCCGTCCGGGCTCATCTGCCCGGAGGCCGGCTCGACCTCGACCACGACCCCGTCCGCCACCTTGGCCACCCATCTCTTCTCGAGGACGACGGCCGACGGGGTCGCCATCCGTGCCTACCGGGAGCCCTCGTTCGCCTGCGGCCCGATCGGAGTCAGCTCCGGCGGGGTGGCCCAGCCCGACCTGGCTCCCGTCTGCGGCGCCGGCATGATCAGCCTGGAGCTCTCCGACCCCTCCGCCGTCGGTCTCGGCACCCTGGGGATGCCCTCGCCGATGACGCCGGTCCAGCCCCCGACGTCCGGCGGGGGGGGTCCGACCACGGTCACCGTCCCCCCCGTCGGTGCCCCCGAGCCGATGCCGTTCACCACCGTGCCGGCTACCAGCGTCCCGCCCACGAGTAGCCAGCCCAGGGCGGAGCCCGCCGGGTTCCTGGACAGCTCCAGCGGGTCGTTCGGGGTCCTCGAGGGTGATCCGGTTTGGTGGGTGGGGGTCGAGGTGTCCACCGAGGTGACATCGGTGAAGGCGACCTTCTCGGACGGGTCGTCCGACACGATGCCCCCGATCGGGGGGGTTGCGGTTCTCGCCGCCCACGTCGGAGCTCAGGCTGGGACCGATGTCCAGGGCACGCTGGAGCTGCTCGGGTCGGGCGGGTCCGTCCTGGCCTCCGTCCCCTTCGGGTCGGCCGTCGTCCCCCTCCCCGTCCCTTTGCCGGGAGGCACAGGGGGAGGGTCGGGGAAGGTCGGTTCTGGGGGTACGGGCTCGTCCTCTACGGGCTCCGTCTCGACCGGGTCGGCCTCGGCGGGGTCGTCCGGGGTCGTGAACGGGACCGCCTCCGGGGTGGCTCCCGCTCCCGGCATGATGGTGGCCTGCCCGACGCAGGCGGCCGGAACACCCTGACCGGGGGGCCAGTCCCTGAACCAGCCCATCGTGGCCATGGCCTTCGACCCGGTCACGGGGGGCTACTGGGAGGTGGCCTCCGACGGGGGGATCTTCGCCTTCAACGCCCCCTTCTTCGGCTCCATGGGCGGTCATGCCCTCAACAAGCCCATCGTGGGGATCGCCTTCGACCCGGTTACGGGGGGCTACTGGGAGGTGGCCTCCGACGGGGGGATCTTCGCCTTCAACGCCCCGTTCTTCGGGTCCGAGGGCGGCCAGACGCTGAACAAGCCCATCGTGGGGATCGCAGCCGACCCGGTCACGGGGGGCTACTGGGAGGTGGCCTCGGACGGGGGCCTCTTCGCCTTCCACGCCGCCTTCGCCGGCTCGATGGGCGGCCAGACGCTCAACAAGCCCATCGTGGGCATGGCCGTCGACCCGGCCACCGAGGGCTATTGGGAGGTGGCCTCCGACGGGGGGATCTTCGCCTTCAACGCCCCCTTCGCCGGGTCCATGGGGGGCCAGCCCCTGAACGAGCCCATCGTCGGCATCGGGGTCTGACTCCGGCTCCGGGGACCGTCAGTCGGGGGAGCCGCCGGTCGAGGCCTCGGCCTCGGCCGGGGCCTGGGACCCCAGGTCGGCGAAGCGGTAGCCGACGCCCCGGACGGTGTGGAGCCAGCGGGGGCTGGCCGGGTCGACCTCCATCTTGAGCCGGAGCCGGCGGACGTGCTCGGTGACGGTGGCGGGGTCCTGCCACTCCTGGGTCGACCCCCAGACGTGCTCGAGGAGCTCCTCCCGGGTGAAGACCTGGTCGGGGGCGGAGGCCAGGAAGGAGAGGAGGTCGAACTCCTTGGGGGTCAGGTCGACGACGGCCCCGTCGAGCTCGACCCGGTGGGCCGTTCTGTCGATGACGAGCCCGGCGTGCTCGATCCGGTTGGAGGAGGGTGCGACCTGGCCCCTCCGCATCACGGCCCGGATCCTGGCCTCGAGCTCGGCCAAGGAGCAGGGCTTCACGATGTAGTCGTCGGCGCCGAGGTCGAGGAGGCGGACCCGCTCGGTCTCCTCGGCCCGGCCCGTCAGGACGATGACGGGGAGGGCGCTGTCCCGGCGCAACCGGGCCAGGACCTCCTCGCCGTCGAGTCCGGGGAGGCCGAGATCGAGAACCACCAGGTCGTAGTGGCCCAGACTGGCCTCCCGGAGGGTTCCCGGGCCGTCCTGGGCCTCGCCCACCCGGTAGCCGAACCGCTGGAGGAACAGCCGGGTGGCTGTCCGGCTGGCCTGGTCGTCCTCGGCCACGAGAACCGTGTAGTCGTCCCGGGAGCCGCTCATGCGGTCCACCTCCCTGTTGCCTTCACTCGATCGTCCTTTCCCTCGCCTCGGGCGTCCGGCACCCATGACCGTACCCGCCGCCCTGGACCTCCGGACCAGTCTCCCGCGCCGGGCCCCCCTCCGCACCCCTTTTCGCCGATCACCGTCCCGACTCCAGCCGTTCCCGGTCGACCACCTTGAGGAGAGCCTCGACGTCGATGGGCTTGGTCAGGTATTCCTCCACCCCCAGGCTCAGCATCCTCCGGATCCTCCCCGGGGTGGCATCGGCCGAGACCACCACCACCCGGGTGTCGGCCAACTCGGGGTCAGCTTTGAGCCGGAAGAGGAACTCGTCGCCGGGGAGGTCGGGGAGGTGCATGTCGAGGAGGACCAGGTCGGGGTGGTGGGCCCGGGCCAGCTCCAGGCCGGCCCGGGCGTGGGTGGCCGACAGGAGCTCGATCCCGCCCCGGCGGGCCAGGATCTGCTCGACCAGGGTGGCGTTCGAGGGGTTGTCCTCCACGTGGAGGATCACCATCCTGGTTTCGCTGTGGCCGTTGGCTCCGGGGGTCCCGGCCCCGTTCCCGGCAGGGCTCCCCACCAGGGCTTCCCCGGCCGGTTCCGGGGCGGCGGCGGGGAGGAGGTCGATCCAGAAGGTCGACCCCCGCCCGGGGGCCGAGTCGACGCCGATCTCCCCCCCCATCAACTCCACGAGGTGCTTGGAGAGGGCCAGGCCGACCCCGGTCCCCTCGATCCCCGAGCGGTCGGCCCCCAGCCGGGAGAAGGGGATGAAGAGCTGGTCCTGCTGGTCCAGGGGGATCCCCGGTCCCGTGTCGGTGACCTCGAACCGGATCTGGCCGCCCTCGCCGACGGTCGTCCGGAACCGGACCGAGCCGTTCCGGTGGTTGTACTTGACGGCATTCGACCCCAGGTTGAGGAGGATCTGGAGGAGTCGTTGGCGGTCGGCCCGGGCGAAGCGACCCTCGGGCCCTGGCACCACCTCCATCCGGACCCCCTCGGCCTCGGCCACCGGGGCCAGCAGCGAGGAGACCTCCTGGAGGACCTCGTCGACGGAGACCGGCTCGGGGGAGAGGCTGAAGCGGCCGGCCTCGATCCGGGAGATATCGAGGACCTCGTTGATCAGGGCCAGGAGGTGACGGCCGGCCCGCTGGATCTGGTCGATGCTGGAGGACTGCTCCGGGGGGAGCTCGTCGAGCTCGAGGAGCTGGGCGAACCCGAGGATGGCGTTGAGGGGGGTCCTCAGCTCGTGGCTCATCCGGGACAGGAACTCGCTCTTGGCCTCGCTGGCCCGCTCCGCCTCGGTCGAGGCCCGGCGCAGGGAGTGCTCGAGGCGCACCCGCTCGGTCACCTCCCGGGAGACGGTCACCGTCCCGGTGACCCGGCCGTGCCGGTCGATCACGGGCCGGGCCCTGGTCTCGAAGACCGGGGCCTCTCCGGTGCGGTCCGCTCCGACGGTGATGACCGCCTCGGGGGAGGGCTCCCCGGCCAGGCACCGGTCGAGCATGGCGGTCAGCTTGGCCTTCTCCTCGGCGGGGATCCTCCCGTGGTCCTCGGCCGCGGCCAGGAGCTCCTCGTGGCTGAGCTCCTCCTCCACCCCGATCAGGCTGGCCAGGTTCCGGCTGGCCAGGAGCACCCGGCCCTCGACATCCCGGACCGTGATGGTGTCCGGTGAGGCGTCGAAGATCGACTCGAGGAGGTTCCGTCGCTCCTCGGCGGCCCGCTCGGCCCGGTGACGGTCGGTGACGTCGACCAGGTAGGCCACCAGGCTGACCAGGAGCCCGTCCTCGCTGATCTCCAGGGTGAAAACGGCGTCCGCCTCCCGCCACTCCTCCGAGGCCGGGTTCTGCTTGATCCGTAGGACCCGCTCCATCCGGTCCGATCCCCGCCGGACCGGGTCCCGGAGGATCCGCTCCAGGGAGAACATCAGGGATCGGGTGTCGTCGGGGTGGAGGTGGGCGATGAGGTCGTCGAAGTCCCCGAGGACCTGATCGGCGCTGACCCCGAGGAGGCGGTCCACGTTGGGACTGGCGTAGACGAGGGCCCGTTCCGAAGCGTCGTAGCGGAAGGAGACGACGGGGCTCGTGGTCAGGAGATCCTCCAGCTCGGCCCGGGCCCGGTCGCGTTCCTGCTCCCGTTTGTGGAGGAGCCCGTCGGCATCGATGATCCGCTCCCCCAGCCGGGCCAGCTCGTCGGAGCCCCCGATCCCGGTCCGGATGGGTCGGCCCCGGGCCAGGGCGTCGGTCATCTGCCCCAGCCGCCGGACCCGTTGGACCACCCGGCTGGTGAACAGGAGCGAGAGGACCAGGCCGCCCAGGAGGACCAGGGCCACGGCCGTGCTCCCCAGGACGACCAGGACGTGGTTGGTGCGGGTGACGGCCCCCTGCTGGCCGGCAGCGTTGGCGGCCGCCGTGCTCCGGATGACGGTCACCCAATGGAGGATGACGCCATCGTCGGCCCCGGTCTGGCTGAAGGCCTGGTTGAGCTGGCCCTGGTTGCTACGGGGATCGACCAGGGTGGCCAGGTCGGTCCGGAGTCCCGTCACGGCCCGCTCGATGTTCCCCACCGCGCCCTGGATGCCGGCCACGCCCTGGGTGGCGGCCTGGAGAGAGGCCAGGTCCTCGGGGAGCCGGGCCAGGGCGGTCTGGTAGAGGGTGAGCGAGGAGTTGTAGCCGATGGAGATGTACCCCTCGGCGTTCGACTCGGCCGAGGTGGTGTCGGCCTGGACCTGGACGGCGGCGGCGGTCACGGCCTGGGAACTGGAGAGGATGGCCTCGGCCCGGGTGTTCTCCTGGGTCGACCAGAGGGCCACCCCGAGGTAGGCCAGCATCGTCCCGGCGGCCACCACCAGGGCCACGAGCCCCTGGGTCCGGATGGACCGCCTCCACCTGACACCGGTCCGACGCTCAAGCGCCGCAGGGCCCATGGTGGTTCCCTTGTCGTGATCACCGGGCCTTCCCCGGAGATCCAAGGCTACAGTCCCCGCCCCGGGCGATGGACTCTGGGGCCGAACGCGCACCGTCCCCGGGGCAGGACCTCCGGGGACGGGTGGACGGTGAAGAGCGGGGGTTCGCTCAGGAGGCCCGGCGGCGGGCTGCCAGCCAGGCCTTGCGGAGCTTGCGGCGCTCCTCCTCGGAGGTCCCCCCCCAGACACCCGACTCCTGGTTGGTGGCCAGGGCGAACTCCAGGCAGGGCTCAACGGCCTCGCAGGACATGCAGACCCGCTTGGCCGCGTCGATCTGGTCGATCGCCGGCCCCGTGGTCCCGACCGGGAAGAACAGGTCGGGCTCGGTGTGACGGCAGGCGGCCAGCTTCCGCCAGTCGTCCGCATCCCATTCCACTGAGCGGTTCCACATGAGGGCCACGACGCGCCTCCTTCAAGACCGGATCGGGCGCGTAGCGCCAAGGTTGTGATCTGAATCACATGACTGGCCACGACGTAGAGTTGGCCGTCAAGGGGGTGATTCGGTAGTACGTGAATCTACTCCCAAGCGCTCACCGTTGCAAGCACTTTCGCGAGGGAAGGTTGCCCGACCCACAGCCCGAGGAGGTCTCGATGGACCGTTCCCCTGGTCGGATCCCTGCTCCGGCAAACCTCCGGCCGTCACCGCCCACCGTGCCGGGAGGGTCCGTGGCGTGAGAATACGGTGGAGGTGTTCCCCACCGCCCTCCTGGTCCATCCGGCCCTCGACTGCGCCGCCCTCAACCCCTTCCACAGCCGGGTCACGACGGAGCTGTTCGAAGGGGCCGGGCAGCTGGGGCTGGCCGTCATCCCCTGGACGGTCGACAAACCGGGGACCTCCTGGCCATGGCCGGGGTGGGGGTCGCCGCCGTCATCACCGACCGGGTCGCCGCCTCCCGGTCCCTCCTGGGTCGGGCCTGAGGCGGCCCCGGGAGGGGGTCCGGGGGCCCGGATTGGTCGATGGGGGTCTCCGTCGGGAACAATCTGACCCCATGAACGTCGTTGTCTGTGTGAAGCAGATCCCAGACCCCGCCGCCCCCCAGGCGCTCGACCCCCAGACCCACAACCTGGTCAGGGAAGGCAAGCTCATCCTGGACGACTCCGACTCCTACGGGGTCGAGATGGCGCTCCAGCTGGCCGAGCAGGCCGGAGGCGGTGAGGTGACCATCGTGTCCATGGCCCCCAACGGGGAGACTTCGGGGCTCCGGACGGCCCTGGCCATGGGGGCAGCCAAGGCCATCCTCATCAGTGACGAGGCCCTCAGGGGCTCCGACGCCCTCTCGACGGCCAAGGTGCTGGCCAAGGCGATCGAGCGGGTCAGCCCCGACCTGGTCCTCGCGGCCACGGAGTCGACGGACGGCTACACGGGGACGACCCCGGTCCAGGTGGCCGAGCTCCTCGGCCTCCCCTCGATCACCTTCGCCAAGAAGGTCTCGATCGCCGGCGGGAAGGTGACCGTGGAACGCCAGACCGAGGCCGGCTACGACGAGGTGGAGTGCCCGCTCCCGGCCGTCGTCACCGTCACGGCCGGGGTCGTCGAGCCCCGGTACCCCTCCTTCAAGGGGATCATGGCGGCCAAGTCGAAGCCCGTCGACCAGCTCACCGTGGCCGACCTCGGCCTCGAGGGCCAGGTCGGCTCGGCCGGTGCCCGCCAGGCCATCACCGACGTCGCCGACGCCGACACCCGCCAGTCCGGCGAGATCGTCGTCGACGAGGGCGACGCCCACGAGCGGGTCGTGCAGTTCCTCGAGCAGCTCAAGCTCGTCTAACCCCTTCCTCCCCCCGACCAGGAGCACACTGAAGATGTCGATCGACAAGATCTGGGTCCTCGCCGAGGCCGCCGACGGCAGCCCCATCAGCAGCACCCTCGAACTCCTCACCCAGGCCCGGTCCATGGCCGCCACCGTCGAGGCGGTGACCTGGGGCGGCGACGCCGCCGCCCTGGCCGGCGAGCTCGGGAACTACGGGGCCAGCGCCGTCCACGACGTGGGCGATCTCGGGGGCTCCCTCCCGGGCGCACCCGTGGCCGGGGCCATCGCCGCCCTCATCGCCGGGGGGAACCGCCCCGACGTCATCCTCGTGCCCACCACCTACGACGGCCGGGACATCGCCGGACGGCTCTCGGTCAAGCTCGACCTCCCGGTCATCACGAACGTCGTGGGCCTCAGCTCCGACGGGGACACGGTCACCTCGGAGCACGGGGTCTTCGGGGGGGCCCAGCTCGTCCACGCCCAGTTCACGGCGGCGACACCGTGGATCTTTATCGTCCGGGCCAAGTCCTTCACGGCGGAGCCCTCCGGTGGGGGAGCCGCCCCGGTCTCGGCCGTCGCCGTCCCCGAGCTCGGCTCCACCGGGACCGCCACCGTCCTCCAGCGCCATGTCGAGGAGCGCCAGGGCCCCAAGCTCGACGAGGCCGACGTCGTCGTCTCCGGGGGCCGGGGTCTCGGCAGCGCCGAGGCCTACGCCCTGGTCGAGGAGCTGGCCAAGCTCCTGCGGGGTGCCGCCGGGGCCAGCCGGGCCATCGTCGATGCCGGCTGGGTCCCCTACTCCCACCAGGTCGGTCAGACGGGGAAGACCGTCAAGCCCACCCTCTACCTGGCCCTGGGGATCTCGGGGGCCACCCAGCACATGGTGGGGATGAAGGGCTCGAAGAACATCGTGGCCATCAACAAGGACCGGGACGCCCCGATCTTCTCCATCGCCGACCTCGGCATCGTCGGGGACGTCCACAAGGTCGTCCCCAAGCTCATCGAAGCCCTGAAGGCCCGCGGCTAGCCCGGAGGCCCGGGCGTCAGCGGCCCGACCCCGGTCGGTCCCCCCCCCATCTGACCGGTCGGCCCGGCCCCGCGCTAACCTGCGCCGGTTCGGGGCCGGTGTCGGTGGCTCCGACGCTCGAGGCGGGACGCTCCTCCATGCTGTTCCCCACCATCGATTTCGCCATCTTCTTCGCCGTGGCCTTCCTGGCCAACTGGCTCCTGAACCCGTACGCCCGGGTCTGGAAGCTGGCCATGGTGGCCCTCAGCTACCTCTTCTACAGCTGGTGGGACTGGCGGTTCGTCTTCCTCCTGGCCGGGGTCACGGTCACGGCCCAGGCCGGGGCGGCCGCCATCCACCGGACGGAGGACCCCCGGCTCCGGAAGACCTTCCTCCTCGCCACCCTGGCTGTCCTCCTCGGCCTCCTGGCCTGGTTCAAGTACTACGGGTTCCTCGCCCTCAACCTGGACAACGCCGGCCACGCCCTGGGCCAGGGCCAGCTCCTGCCCCTGGTCGAGGTCACCCTCCCGGTCGGGATCTCGTTCTTCACCTTCATGGCCGTCAGCTACGTCGTCGACGTCCACCGGCGGAAGCTGGCCCCGGCCCGGCCCATCGACCTGGCCGTCTACCTCTCGTTCTTCCCTCATCTGGTCGCCGGGCCCATCGTCCGGGGCGACGAGCTCCTCCCCCAGATCCGCCGCCGCCGGGACCCGGCCCGGATCGACTTCTCCCGGGCGGCCTGGCTCATCGGGGCCGGGCTGTTCAAGAAGGTGGTCATCTCCTCCTACCTGGCCACGGCCATCGTCGACCCCGTCTTCGAGGCCCCCCACCAGCACAGCGCCCCCGAGATCCTCGTCGCCGTCTACGGCTACGCCGTCCAGATCTACGCCGACTTCAGCGGCTACACCGACATCGCCATCGGTCTGGCCCTCCTCCTCGGCTTCCGGTTCCCGGCCAATTTCGACGCCCCCTACACAGCCCGGAGCCTCCAGGACTTCTGGCGGCGGTGGCACATCACCCTGTCCCGATGGCTCCGGGACTACCTCTACATCCCCCTGGGGGGGAACACCGGCTCCGAGTGGAAGGTGTCCCGGAACATCCTCATCACCATGGTCCTCGGGGGGCTCTGGCACGGGGCGGCCTGGACCTTCGTCATCTGGGGGGCCATCCACGGGACGGGCCAGGTCGTGGGCCGGCTCCGGCGCAGCTACCGGCGGAGCCAGGGTCTCGACCCCCAGCCCGACAGCCCGTCCCGGATCGCCCTCCAGCGGTTCCTGACCTTCCAGATCGTGTGTCTGGGCTGGGTCTTCTTCCGGGCCGACTCCCTGGGCTCGGCCCTCACCCTCCTCGGCCGCCTCGTCACCGCCTGGGGCCGGGCTCCCCTCGTCACCCCCCTCGTCGTCCTGGCCGTCGTCGTGGGGATCGGGTCCCAGTACGTCCCCCTCGGGGCGGTCGAGCGGGTCCAGGGCCTCTACTCGCGGCAGCCCCTCCTCCTTCAGGGGGTCATACTGGGAGGCGTCCTGCTGGCCATCACCACCCTCGGCCCCCAGGGCGTCGCACCCTTCATCTACTACCGGTTCTGAGCGTCAGCATGTCCGACCAGCCCACCGAGACCGCCGCGCCCGGGTCCGATCACCGGACCGGCCCGGCCGCGCCTCCGGGTCGGGGGGTCGGGTCGCCCCGCCGGCGGGTGGCCTCCCCTCCCACGGCCCGAGTCCTCCCGGCCGGTCCCGTCCTGGTCCTGGCCCCGGAGGCCCCCGGGGGGGACAGGGACGGCCCTGAGGCGGGCGGCGCACCGGTCCCGGAACCGGTCCCGGACCGGCCCTCGCCATCAGCCGTCGGCCCCGCCGGACGGGTGAGCACGGGCTGGCGTCAGGTCCTCGCCGTCGGGGTGGCCTGTTTCGGGTTCTGGCTCCTCCTCGACGCCCCCACCCTCTACGCCTCGGCCTCGGCCTCGCCGCTGGGGACCCGACGGTCGGCCGCCCTCGAGATCCTCCGGCCCGTCTCGGCCGTGAGCCGGGCCCTCGGCCTGTCCCACGTCATCGGCGGCTACGACCGGGTCCTGGGCCGGACAGGACCCGGGGTGGTGAAGGTGGCCGGCTACCAGCCCCGCGCGACGGTCCCGCCGACCCTGACCCCGATCGTGACGACGCCGATCACCACGGTGGCGGGGGCCGCCCCGCCCGGTCCCCCCCCGACCGCTCCCGACGGCCTCCCGCCCCTCAGCGCCAGCCCGTCCCAGCTCCTCCCGGTCCTCTCGGTGGGGGACTCCATCGGCATCGACCTGGGTGACTCCCTCGTCAACGACCTGGCCCAGACCGGGGCCGTCTCGATCATCCTCGACGCCCACGTCGACACCGGGCTGTCCCGACCCGACTACTTCGACTGGCCCGCCGAGCTCCGGGCCCAGCTCCAGCGCTACCACTCCCAGGCCGTCGTCGTCTTCCTGGGGGCCAACGACCCCCAGAACTTCCAGGTGCCCGGCGGGGCCGTCTCCTACGGCACCTCCCAGTGGACGGCGGCCTACTCGGCCCGGGTGGGCTCCTTCATGGCCGAGGCCACCGGCAGCGGGGCCCGGGTTCTCTGGATCGGCATGCCACCGATGGCCGATCCCGGCCTCAACACCAAGATGGTGGCGCTGAACTCCATCTTCGAGACCGAGGCGGCCAGCCACCCCGGAGTCAGCTACTTCCCCTCCTGGCCGGTCCTCTCCGATGCCCAGGGCCACTTCCAGACCTACCTCCCCGACGGGTCGGGGAACGAGGTCGACGTCAGGACCCCCGACGGCACCCATCTCAGCCCCGCCGGGGCCGACCGTCTGGCCCAGGCGGTGATCAGCGCCATGGACCACGACTGGGGCCTCGGCCTCAAGCCTTGAAGGTCCTCTGGGTCCTCCGTCACGCCAAGGCCCAGGCCGGGAGCCCCTCCGGCGGCGATCACGACCGGGCGCTCACGTCCCGGGGGGAGCGCCAGGTGACCGAGGTCGGCGTGGGGGGGATGGCTGCCGGCGTCGCCGCCGGGGTCGCCCTCCCCGGCCTCGTCCTCTCCTCCTCCGCCACCCGGGCCCTCGAGACGGCCAGGGGGGTGCTCCCCTGGACCGGGGACGCCGACCTCGTCGCCGAGCGGGACCTCTACCTCGCCGACCCCGACGACCTCGTCGAGCGACTCCGGCTCATCGACGACGAATACCCGAGCGTCATGCTGGTCGGCCACAACCCGACCGTCTCCGACCTGGTCCACCTCCTCGGCTCCGGCCCGGGGGGCCGGCCCGAGGCGGGGGAGCTTCCCACCGGCGGCCTGGCCGTCCTCGAGCTCGACATCGCCTCCTGGGCCCGGCTCGGCTCCGGCACCGGCCGGGTGGTCTGCAGCTTCGCCCCCGGCTGACCCGGGCCCCCGGTCAGACGAGGGGCCAGGGGTAGTGGTGGCGGTCATCCCCGGGGGCGGGGAGGGAGCCGTCGGCGGCCAGGCGGTCGGCCCGGCGGGCCAGGGCCCGGATCTCGGCGGGGGAGAGGAGGCCGTCGAAGGCGTCCGGGGGCCGGGCCGCCAGTCGGGCCAGGTCCCGGCAGAGCCCGTCGCCGAGGGGCTCCCCGGCGAACTCCCAGATCACGGTCCGGAGCTTCGGGTCCTCGTGGAAGCAGAGCCCGTGGTCGATGGCCCAGATGGAGCCGTCCTCCCCCAGGAGGCAGTGGCCGCTCTTGCGGTCGGTGTTGTTGGCCACGACGTCGAAGGCGCAGAGGGTCCGGAAGGCCTCGTGGGTGCCGGTGTCCTCGACCAGGGTGAAGTAGTGCTCGGAGAAGTCGGCGGGGACGAAGCGCTGGAGGGACCCCACCCCGAGGGGACAGTCCTCCCGCTCGACCGTCGCCGGGACGAGGCCCCAGCCCAGGGCCTCGGACAGGACCCAGGCCGCCACCTCCCGCCGGTAGATCCCGGGAGGGAAGTCCCAGAGGGGCCGTTCCCCCCGCAGCGGCTTGTAGACGGCCGGGAGCTCCACCCCCTCCTGGACACAGGTCACCAGGAAGGTCCCGTTCGAGCTCCAGGGGAGGCGGCCCACCACCTCGATCTCCCCCTCGGCCAGGATCCTCAGGTGATCGGGGGCCGGTGGCCGTTCGTCCTCGGGCACTCGTGTCCAGAAGGGTCGAGGGGGAGTCCGCAGAGGGGACAGGGAGGCCGGCCTGCCTCCACCAGGGAGGTGGCCCGGATGGCGAAGGCGGCCGCCTGCTCCCGGGTGACGGCGAAGCGGGCCATGTCGCCGTCCTCGTCCTCGGGGACGAGCTCCTCGGCCACGAGGACGATCCGGTCCAGGACGTCGTCGTAGGTGACACCGAGGGTCCCGATGGCCCAGTGGGGCTCGAGGGGCTCCTCCAGCTCGAGGTCCTCGGGGAGATGGGCGGGCCGGTCGAGGTCCCTGAGGATCCGGCCCAGGTACTCGGCCAGCACTGCCACCTGCTGTTTCTCGACCTTGAGGGTCAGGAGTCCCGAGCTGGCGCGGCACTGGAGGAGGAAGACCCGGCGCCCGACCGGACCTTCCGTCCCGACCGTGAACCGGTCGAGGTCCCCGAGGTCGAGCTCGGGGCTCATGACAGGGCCAACTGGCTCAGCGAGGCCACGGCGTTGACGCAGAGGACGTGGGAGCTGACCGGCCCCCGGGACAGGGCCGTGACCGAGCAGGGGGAGACCACGAGCCGCTGGAAGAGGTCGAGGGGGGTGCCGGCCACGCCGGCCACGGCTGCCTTGATGGGATCCGCGTGGGAGACGGCCACGAAGGTCGTCCCGGGGTGGGTGGCGGCCAGCCGGTCGATGCTGGCCATGATCCGGAGCTGCATCTCGGTGAAGGACTCACCCCCGGGGAATCGGAACCCGCTCGGGAACCGCTGGACCTGGTTCCACTCCGGGAGCTTGGCTAGCTTCTTCAGCTCCCCCCCGGTCCAGTCCCCGAAGTCACATTCGAGGAGGCCCCGGTCGGTCCGGACCCGGAGGCCGAGGGCGGCGGCGATGGGCCGTGCCGTCTCGACGGTCCGCTCCAGGGGGGAGGCGTAGACGGCCACCGGAGGCTTCTTCAGCTCGGCGATCCGGGCCGCCACCGCCTCGGCCTGGGCCCTGCCCTCGTCGGAGAGGTGGAGTCCCTTGGCCCGCCCCGGCAGGGTCGTCCCCGTCGTCGGGGTCTTCCCGTGGCGGACCAGGAGACAGACGGCGGGGGCGGGCAGGCGGGGGGGAGGCACGACCGGCCATCGTACGCTGTCCCCGTGTCCAGTCCCGATGGCCGGCCCCGAGCGGGGCTCGAGACCCTGTCGACCGAGATCGCCGGATGCCGGGCCTGTCCCCGGCTGGTGGACTGGCGGGAGGAGGTGGCCCGGGAGAAGCGGGCCTCGTTCGCCGACCAGGCCTACTGGGGCCGCCCCGTCCCCGGCTTCGGGGACCCCGCCGCCCGGCTCCTGGTGGTGGGCCTGGCCCCGGCCGCCCACGGGGCCAACCGGACCGGCCGGGTCTTCACCGGGGACCGCTCGGGGGACTGGCTCTTCGCCGCCCTCCACCGGGCCGGCTTCGCCAACCAGCCCACCTCCGTGGCCGCCGACGACGGCCTTGAGCTCACCGGGGCCTACGTGGTGGCCGCCGTCCGCTGCGCCCCCCCGGCCAACAGGCCCACCCCCGAGGAGCGGGACCGCTGCCTCCCGTTCCTCCGCCGGGAGCTGGCCCTCCTCCCTGACGTCCGGGTCGTCCTGGCCCTGGGCCGGTTCGCCTACGACGTGATGGCCGTCGAGCTCGGGCTCCGCCCCCGGCCCCGCTTCGGCCACGGCGTCGAGGCGGCCACCCCGGCCGGTCCCACCCTCCTCTGCTCCTACCACCCCAGCCAGCAGAACACCTTCACCGGGACCCTGACCGAGCCCATGTTCGACGCCGTCATGGCCCGGGCCAGGGAGCTCTGCGGGGTGGGGGAGGGGGCCGGCGGGTGAGGGCGGACCCGGCGGGGAGTGGAGACGACGGGGCCCGGGGAGCCGGGGGAGCGCCGCTGCTTCCGGGCGAGCAGGTGCTGTGGCGTGGGCGCTCCGGTCCGCCCCCGTGGCGGCGGACGGCCGCCCAGCTGCTGGGGCCCATGGTGGCGGGGCCGGCAGTCCTGGTGACCTGGACCGCCATGGGGACCCCGAGCGGCTTCCGGGCCTTCGGCGTGGTGTGGTTTTCGCTCTTCTGGTTGCTCAGTATCGGCGGCCTGATGGCGACGGCCCGCCGGCGGCGTGCGACGGTGCTGTTGGTCACCGACCGCCGGGCCCTGTCCTGGCGGGGTCCCCGCCACCTCCGAGAGGTCCCCCTGTCCACCGCCCTCTTCCGGGTCGACCGCCGGCGGGAACCCGGGATCGGAACGATCAGCTGGACCACCAACGGCGCCCCGACGGCTCGGTGGGGGCCTGGGCGGAGGGTCCAGCTGTCCGGTGGGCTGGGTGACGGGTTCCGAGTCCTCGGTCTGATCGACGGGCCGACCACTGCAGAGCCCATGTTCCGAGATGTCGTCGACCTCGACGGGCTCCTCAGGGCCGTGACCCTGGCCCGCCGGGGACTCGGCGTGGCTCCCGCGTTTGAGGGTCCCCTCCCCGATCTCCGGGCCGCCGGAGCCGAGGGGGTTCGGTTCTCCTTCAACCCCCCGCCGGGGTGGGCCCGCCCTCCAGATGGGTGGGCCCCCGAAGCGGCCTGGCGCCCGGACCCCACCTGGCCCCCGGCACCGGACGGCTGGCCCCTTTTCGTGTGGACCGGTCCCCACGACGATCGGCCCCCCGTCCGGCCTCCTGGCTTCGCCGATCGACCCATCGGCGGGATCCTGGACCGGGTCTTTACGTTCACCTCGGGGCTGGCCCTGAGCTACACCGCCGTCGTCGCCGGGCTCCGGCTGGTGTCCCACCACTGGCTGCTCGGCCCGGCCACGTTCGTCCCGGCCTTCGTAAGCGTCTTCCCCCTGTGGTTCTGGGTGGTGGCGCTCAAGAACCCGGAGACCCGCCGGTCCCCGTCGGGACAACCCAGGGCCCGGCCGCCCTGGGTGTCCGCCCCGCCCCTCCGCCCCGTCCGGGGCCCGACCTCCACCGCCTCCCGGGCCCTGGTTCTCCTGGTGGAGGTGGCCGCGGTCGTGACAGGAGTGCTCTGCCTGATGTTGCTCCGGCAGCCCGGCGCCATCCCCCACGGCCATGACAGCCCTCCACCGGTGGCGCTGTTCCTCACCGCGGCGCTCGTCTTCCACACCGCCGGGCTGGTCACCGTGCTCAAGGATCTCGCTCGTCGTCACCTGATCCGAAAGGTGGGAGGCACGTTCCCCTGGTTGTAGCACGGCCGCTCGCGCCTACGGCCTCGTCTATGCCGCCGTCGTTGCCTTAGGGCGCAAGGCCCGCGGGCCCCGAGCCCTGGACCTCCTGATCGCGGCCACGGCCTGTGCCCTTCACCTCCCGCTCTACACCAGGAATCCCGACGACTTCCGGGGTCTCGACGACTTGATCGACGTCGTCAAGGTGTGAAGAGTGACCTCCCCGACGCAACACCAGGTGGTGTATAATGGTGTCGTGGAGCGCACGCAGATCTACCTGGGCGAGGGTGAGCTGGAGCTTCTCGACGCCGTGGCCCGGAGAACAGGGGCGTCGCGCTCCGAGCTGATCAGACGGGCCGTCCGCTCCACCTTCGGCGAAACGTCGAAGATCGAACGTCTCCGCGCCCTCGAGGCGACGGCCGGGTCGTTCGGCGATCGTCGGCTCACAGGTGAGGACTATGTCGATGCCCGCCGAGGGGACCTGCAGGAACGGCTCACGAGGCAGGGTCTCGGGTGAAGCTGTTGGACACGAGCGTCGCCGTCGACCATCTCCGGGGTGCTCCAGCGGCGGTGGCACTCCTACACCAGCTTGTCGACGACGACGAGCCTGTCTGCTCCAGTGAGGTCGTCCGGTTCGAGCTGCTGGCCGGTGTACGGGACAACGAGGTCGACGCCCTCGAGGTCTTCTTCTCGGCCTTCTCCTGGGTCCCAGTCGACGAGGACATCTCACGGGCCGCGGGCGCCCTGGCCCGGCAGCACCGGCGTGCCTACAGCGGGATCGACGACGCCGACTACCTCATCGCCGCGACCGCCATCGTCCTCGAGGCCGAGCTCCTGACCATGAACGTACGTCATTTCCCGATGTTCACCGGACTCCGACCGGCTTACTGAACGCTCCGGCGCTGAAGATCGGCGTCCGAGCCGCTCAGCGGGCGGCGATGGTGGAGCGGAGCCGGTAGGTCCCGACCAGGAGGAGGCCGAGGCCCATGGCGGCCAGGACCCCGAGATCGGGGGCCACCCCGGCGATGCCGGAGTGGTCGTAGACGAGGTGGACGAATCCGTCCATGGCCCAGGCCTGGGGGGTCACGTGCCCCACCTCCCGCATGACGGGCCCGACGACGTCGAGGGGCCACATGCAGCCGCCCAGCATGGCCAGTGAGATCCCCCCGACCGTCCCGATGGAGATGGCCTGCTCCTGGCTCTTGCAGAAGGTGCCGAGGACCACGGCCCCTCCGGAGGCGGCGAGGGAGAGGACGACGACGAGGAGGGCCAGGGCGACGGGGTCCCCCCAGTGGACCCCGAAGACGAGGCTGCCCATGATGATCATCCCGACGCTCTGGGCCAGGGCCAGGACGGTGGTCGAGATCAGCTGGGCCACGACGATCACCCAGGGCGGGGTGGGGGAGGCCAGGATCCGCTGGAGGAGGCCGAGCTGGCGGGACTCGACCAGGGCCGAGGCCGAGACGAGGGCGGTGAGGAAGACGAAGAGGATCAGGTTGGCCGGGGTCGTGTAGGAGTAGGGGCTGATCTTGGGCGTGGTGGTGGCGGCCACCCGGCCGTAGGCGGCGTCGGTGACCTTCTGGGCGCTGTCCAGGGCGGTCGCCACGGAGATGTCGGGGTGGGCCTGGTGGGCCTGGAGGGCGGCCTGCCACTCGGCGTCGACGACGTCGACGGCCCCGACCACGGCCGCCCGGGCCTGGGCCGAGGCCCCCGCCCCGACCTGGCCGATCTCGTCGAGGACGGGGACCTGGCCGGCCTGGAGGGCGGCGTCGAAGTCGGCGGGAATCTCGATCCCCCCGGCCAGGAGCCCCCGGAGGACCTTGTCCCGGACCTGGGAGGTCGAGGGGGCGAAGCTGACCTTGACGGCGTCGGACCGCTCCAGGAGGGACACCAGCCGATCGGCCAGGGGACCGTGGTCGAGCTGGATCACCCCGAGGGGAACCCGGTTGATGTTCCCGACCAGGCTGCCGACCAGGAGGATGATGACGAAGGGGAGGATCCCGGCCACGAAGAGGAACCGGCGGTCGGTGGTGGCCCGCTGCCGGCTCAGCCTGGTCATGGCGAAGACCTTGGGCCAATTGGAGCCGGTCCCGCCGGTCAAAGCTCGACCACCCGTCCCATCCGGATGGTGCTGAGGACGAGGAACACCGCCGAGATGCCGCCCAGGACGGCCACGGGGCCGACGATCCCGGCCACCCCCTGGCCCTCGAGGGAGAGCCGGCCGAAGCCGACCAGGGCCCAGCCGTTGGGGGTGGCCAGGCTCAGGTCCTGGAGGACGGTGGGCATGCTCCCGGGAGGGAAGAAGTTCCCCCCGAGCAGTCCAAGGAGCATCCCGACGATGACGGTGACCCCGAAGGCCGCTTCCTGGTCCTTCACGAGCGAGGTGAGGAACATGGCCAGGGAGGTCATCGAGAGAGTGACGGCCACGCACATGAGGGCCACCCCGGCCCGGTCCCCCCAGCTGGTCGAGAAGAGGAGGACGGTCTCGCCCCAGAGGAGGAGGATGCTCACGAGGGAGGTGATGAAGGCCGCCGTCATCTTCCCGAGGACCACGGCGCCGGAGCGGACAGGTGTGGCCGCCAGCCGGGCCAGGGTGCCCCCGGCCCGCTCCAGGGCGATGGCCCGAGTGGCCAGGCCGGCTGAGATGAAGAGGAAGACGACGGCCATCGAGGGGGCGAAGTAGCCGATGACGCTGGCGTCGGCCCCCACGGCGTCGGTGGCGACGGCGATGGAGACGGGTCGGGCCGCGCCGCCGGCGGCGGCCTGGGTGAAGGCGGCCAGGCCCGCCTCGGTGGCCGGCGGGAGCCCGTCGACGGCCACGGCCACCAGGGCGCCGCTGTAGAGCCGGCTGGTGATGGCCGAGGCCAGTCCTTCCCCGGCCTGCTCGTCGAGCGATCCCCCCGAGGCGGCGGTGACCGTCAGTCGGGCCTCGGGGGAGCCGTGGCCGGGCCCGACCACCACGTTCTTCAGGAGGTCGGGCAGGGTGCGGGCCGAGACGGGGGTCGACCGGGGGAGCGGGATGATCGAGTCCGGGGACCCGAACCCCTCGGGGACGACGACGAAGGCGCCGATCCTCCCCGAGGCGAGCTCGGACCGGGCCTCGGCGGCGGTGGCGGGCCGGGTCACGTGGACCTGGGGGGGGAGGGCGGCAGCCTGGATGCCGGCGGCGACCACGGCGTCGGTCTGGGCCGAGGGGGCCGTGACCACCACGGCCAGGTCGACCAGGTGCTGGGAGCGGCCCCCGAAGGCGAATCCGAGGATCGAGGCCAGGACGAGGGGGGCGACGAAGGAGGTGACCACGGCGCTGCGGTCCAGCATCCTCCGTTTGAGCTCGTTGGCCAGGATGACGGCGACGACCCGGGGGGAGCCCGGGGTCAATCCCGGAGCTCCTTGCCGGTCAGGAGGAGGAAGACGGCCTCGAGGTCAGGTTCGACGATCTCGACACCGGTCAGGGCGGCCCCGGCCCGGGTGGCGGCCTCGACGACCCGGGCCAGGATCTGGCCGCCATCGGGGGCGAGGAGCTCGAGGCCCTCGGAGGTGACGGCCACGGTGGTGACGCCGTCCAGCCCCTGGCAGAGGGCCTTGAGCTCCGAGAGGTCCCCTCCCGCCGTCAGGGCGATCCGGTCCAGGCCACTGATCCGGCCGACGAGCTCCCGGCGGGTGCCCTCGGCGATGAGCCGGCCCCCGTCGATGATCCCGACCCGGTGGCAGAGCCGCTCGGCCTCCTCCATGTAGTGGGTCGTGTAGAGGATGGCCATCCCCCGGTCCCGGAGCTCGAGGACCGTCTCCATGATGGCGTTCCGGCTCTGGGGGTCGACCCCGACGGTGGGCTCGTCGAGGACCAGGAGCTTGGGCTGGTGGAGGAGGCCGGCGGCGATGTTGGCCCGGCGCTTCATCCCCCCGGAGAAGTCGCCCACCCGGTCCTTGATCCGGTCTGTGAGCCCGACGGCGGCGATGGTCTCGGTGACCCGGTCCTCGAGGGTGCGACCCGAGAGGCCGTAGAGGCGGCCGAAGAACCGGAGGTTGTCCCCGGCGGAGAGCTCCGGGTAGAGGGCGATCTCCTGGGGGACGTAGCCGATGGCGGCCTTGGCCCCCACCGAGGTGTGCTCCATGGGCTCCCCCCCGACGGTGACCTCGCCGCCGTCACGCTCGAGGAGCCCGCAGAGCATGGAGATGGTGGTGGTCTTCCCCGCCCCGTTCGGCCCGAGGAGGCCGTAGCACTCACCCGGGGCGATCTCGAAGCTGACCCCGTCGACGGCGGTCCGGTCCCCGAATGCCTTCCGGAGCTCGCAGCAGACGAGGACCGGTTCCGTGCTCTCCATGCCGGCCCCCTCGCCGCCGCTCATGGTAGCCATCGCGCTCCGACGGGATAGCGTCTTGTCATTCCGGAGGAGGTGGGTCCATGATCGGAGCGTTGGGTCTGGTCGGCGGCATCCTGCTGATCGTCGGTCTGGCCGGTCTGGTCGTGCCCATCTGGGCCATCGTCGACGCGGCCATGCGACCGTCGTCGGCGTTCTCGGCGGCAGGTTCGTCGAAGGGGATGTGGATCACCCTGATCCTCGTCCTCTGGATCTTCACCGGGATCGCCGGCTTTGTCTTGGCCCTCTTCTACCTGTTCTCGATCCGGCCCCGGGTGAGATCCAAGATGGGCTGAGCGGGTTCTTCAGCCGGCGGTGACCGGAATCCTCCGGGGCCCCTCGACGGCGGTCTCGGGCCAGCGCCTCCGGGACACCCGGGCCAGCTTGTGGAGGAGGGCGACGGCTCCGGGATCCTCGTCGGCCGAGCGGGTCTCGATGACCCCGTCGGCGAGCATCCCTTCGAGGATCTCCCGGCCCTGGTCGGTCCGGACGATGGTGAGGGTCCAGTCGCTGAAGGCCCCGATCCCCCCCGTCGAGATGTCGGCGTGCTCGGCCGCGAAGTCCGGGCAGGCCTTGCAGCCCTCCCGGGTCCAGGCGTGGCACTCCTTCAGGGGGATCTCGTGGTAGCTCCCGTCCCGCATCCAGATCTGGAAGACCCCCTTGATGTTCACCTTCTTGATCTCGGCCCGGGCCAGGCCGTACTTGGCCTCGAAGAGCTCGGGGAAGATGGCGTCGTCGAAGGTCTTCGAGCAGAGGAGCCCGATGGTGAGGGCGAGGCGGCGGGCCACCTTCCCGGCCTTCCGGCTCTTCATCACCCCGGGGACCGAGGCCTGGCAGCTCATCCCGACCAGGGCGATCCTCTCGGCCCCGCCCTCGATGGCCTCGGGGTAGGCCAGGGTGTTGGCCGAGTAGGTGTACCGGGAGCCCGCCGCGGCCAGGATCTCCTCCCGGGTCCGGGCCACGGCCGGGACGGCTTTCCAGGTCGAGCCGTCCCCCTCCAGGGCCGAGACGAGGGCGGCGTCGATCCGGTCGTGCTCGAGGGCCCAGAGGAGGATGGCCGAGACGAGGCCCCCGTCCTGGCCGGCCTCGTTCACAGCCGGGTCGGTGGCCCGGACCAGGAGGATGTCGTCGGCGATCCCGGCCACCTCCTCCTCGGTCCGCTCCCGGCCGAACATCGAGGTGTCGATCTCGGACTCCCAGAGCCGGAACCGGGGACAGGCCCGGGTGCACATGGTGCAGCCCTTCTGGCCATGGGTGCAGTCCGTCGCCCCCCCGTCGGCCTCGATCTTCCAGGGCCGGTAGACCCCGCCCTCGTCGTTGTACTTGAGGACGTCGTGGGGGCAGGCGATGACGCAGCCGGCGCAGCCGGTGCAGAGTCCCGAGGTGACGACCTCGGTCAGGAGTTGGGCCCAGTGGGGCTTCTCGGGAGGCATGGGGGCCCACAGTAGTGTCGGCCCCGGTGCCGGAGCTTCCCGAGGTCGAGTCCTACCGGCTCCTGGCCGAGACCGCCCTGGGCCGGACCGTGGCCCGGGTCGAGATCCGGGATCCCCGCTACCTCCGGGGCGACCTCCCCGCCCGCCGGCTCTCCGCTCTGCTCCGGGGAACGACCTTCACGGCGGCGAGGCGCCGGGGGAAGCTCCTGATCCTCGACATCGCCGCCCCGGACGGTGCCCCCTCCCCCCACCGGCTCGGCCTCCGCTTCGGGATGACCGGGCGGCTGGCCGTCGACGGCCGGATGGGTGTGGGCGATCTTCTCTACTCCCCGGTCCGGACCGATCCCGCCTGGGACCGCTTCGCCCTCCGGTTCGCCGACGGGGGCCGGCTCGTCATGCACGACCCCCGGCTCCTCGGGGGGGTCAGCCTCGACCCCGACGAGGATGCCCTCGGGCCCGACGCCACCACGATCACCCCGAGGGAGCTCTCCGCCGCCCTCGAGGGGAGCGCCGTGGCCCTGAAGGCCCGGCTCCTCGACCAGGCCCGGGTGGCCGGAATCGGGAACCTCATCGCCGACGAGCTCCTCTGGCGGGCCGCCCTCTCCCCCGGGCGCCGGGCCGGCTCCCTCACCTCCGACGAGGTCCGGAGGCTCCATCGCCAGCTCCGCCGGACCCTCACCCTCCTCACCGACCGGGGGGGCTCCCACACCGGCGACCTCATGGACTTCCGCCAGCCGGGGGGGCGCTGTCCCAAGGACGGGGCCGAGCTCCGGCGCTCCACCGTCGGTGGCCGCACCTCCTGGTGGTGCCCCCATCACCAGCGGTGAGAGGACGTTTCCGCGGAAATGTCGTCGGGTTCCTACCATGGTAGGATCACAGCAAATGACTGTGGAAAAGATGAGCGTCTCCTTCGAAGCCGAGCTGGGGGAGGACATCAGGGAGGCGGCGCGACTGAGCTCGGAGAGCGTGTCGGCCTGGCTGGCCGAGGCGGCCCGACGCCGGCTCCGGTCGAACGCCCTCCAGGACGCGGTGGCGGCGTTCGAGGAGGAGTTCGCGCCGATCCCCGAGGAGGATCGTGCCCGGGCCAGACGGGTCCTCGACCGAATGGCGCCCGGGCGGACGATCATCGTGGAGGTCAAGCAACCGGAGGAGCCGAAGGTCGAGCGGTCCGGGAAGGGCGAGCGGGCCCGGAAGGGCCGCGACGCCGACCAGCGACTGACGGCCTCCACGTGAGGGTGGTGCTCGACACCGGAGCGCTCATGGCCTGTGAGCGCGGCGACTCCACGGTCGTGGCCCTTCTGGAGGAGGCCAGCCGCCGCGGCGTGCCCGTGATGACCTCGTCGGGATGCGTTGCCCAGGCCTGGCGGTCCGGAGGTCCCCGTCAAGCCCTCCTCGTGCGCACCCTCCGGGGGGTCGACGAGCAGGCTCTCGACCGCGGCGCGTCTCGCGTTGTCGGGGGCCTGTTGGCCCAGTCCGGAACGTCGGACGTCGTCGACGCCCACGTGGCCGTGCTGGCGACCGGAGGAATGATCGTCACCTCCGACCAGACCGACCTGCGCAGGTTGTTGGATGCTGGTGGGATCGAAGCCGAGATCGAGCCTTGCTGATCGACCTCAGCCCAGCTCGGCCAGGACCTTGGCGGCGTGGCCGTCGGCCTTCACCGAGTACCAGGCCCTCTCGATGGTCCCGTCGGCCCCGATCAGGAAGGTCGACCGGATGACCCCCATGACCTTCTTCCCGTACATCGTCTTCTCCCCGAAGGCCCCGTAGAGGGCCATGACATTGCGCTCCTGGTCGGAGAGGAGGGGGAAGGTCAGGCCGTACTTGGCCCGGAATTTGGTGTGGACGGCGGCCCCGTCGGGGGAGATCCCGAGGACGGCGGCCTTCGACCGGGAGAAGGCCGAGAGGTTCTCGTTGAACTGGGAGGCCTCCTTCGTGCACCCCGGGGTGTCGTCTCTGGGATAGAAGTAGACGACGACCTGCCGGCCGGCGTAGTCGGCCAGGGAGACGGGGTTCCCGTCCTGGTCGGGGAACCAGGGCCCGGCTCCAGCAGTCCTGACCGGACCTCATCCCTCGGTGGCCCCCGGAGTCCAGACGTGGGTGACCTTCACGAGGGTCTTTTCCGGCTCGGGTGGAAGGTCCTCGCCGAAGACCTCCCGTAGGAGCCCGTGGACCACGGGGTGGAGCCGTTCCTCGGCGAACCGGTCGAAGGCCTCCTCCGACTCCCAGACGTCCACATAGCGCAGGCCGCCCTCCGGAAGCTCGATGGCCAGGTGGACGATCAGCCCCTTGGGGGCCTCGTCCCCGAGGCCGTCGGTGATGCGCCCGTAGGTGGCCCCATCGATCGGGACGTCCTGGGTGAACGCATAGGGCATTGTGGGCCTCCAAATTTCATCCGAATATCTCTCGGATGATAGTATGTCGGTGTGGTGGAACCCGTCAAGACCCGGTCCTACGACGCCGCGGGTCGGCAGGCCGGATCGGCGGCCACCAGGCGGCGGATCCTCACTGCTGCCCGCGAGCTCCTGCTGGCCGGCGGCTACCGGGCCACCACGATCGCCGCCATCGCCTCCCGAGCGGGCGTGAACGCCGACACGGTCTACGAGCTGGTGGGACGCAAGCCGGTCGTGCTCCGGGAATTGATCGAGCAGGCGCTCTCGGGTGCCGACCACGCTGTCGTCGCCGAGGAGCGCGACTTCGTCAGGGCCATCCGGGCCGAGCCCGACCCGGCCACCAAGCTCGCCCTCTACGCCCGGGCCGTCTGTGACACCCAAGCCCGCCTGGCCCCCCTCTTCCTCGCCCTCCGGGACGCCTCGTCGACCGAGCCCGAGGCACGTCAGGTCTGGCAGGACATCAGTGACCGCCGGGCTGCCAACATGCGGAAGCTCGTCCGGGACCTCCAGGCCACGGGCGGCTTGCGGGCCGACCTGTCCGTCGAGCAGGCGGCCGACGTGGTCTGGGCCATGAACAGCTCGGAGATCTACGTCATGCTCACCGTCGAGCGCCACTGGTCGACCGATCAGTTCGAGAACTGGCTGGCCGACAGCTGGTGCCGCCTCCTGCTGGCCCGGTCCTGACCCCGGTTTCAGCCCAGCTCGGCCAGGACCTTGGCGGCGTGGCCGTCGGCCTTCACCGAGTACCAGGCCCTCTCGATGGTCCCGTCGGGCCCGATCAGGAAGGTCGACCGGATGACCCCCATGACCTTCTTCCCGTACATCGTCTTCTCCCCGAAGGCCCCGTAGAGGGCCATGACGTTGCGGTCCTGGTCGGAGAGGAGGGGGAAGCTGAGGCCGTACTTGGCCCGGAATTTGGTGTGGGCGGCGGCCCCGTCGGGGGAGATCCCGAGGACGGCGGCCTTCGACCGGGAAAAGGCCGAGAGGTTCTCGTTGAACTGGCAGGCCTCCTTCGTGCACCCCGGGGTGTCGTCTCTGGGATAGAAGTAGACGACGACCTGCCGGCCGGCGTAGTCGGCCAGGGAGACGGAGTTCCCGTCCTGGTCGGGGAGGGTGAAATCGGGGGCCTTGGTTCCGGCTTCGAGCTTGGGCATGCCCCACCTTGGCACCCGGCCCTGACGCCCGCCACCCGACTGCGCGAGACTCCTAGGAGCAGACGGGAGCTCGGGATCACCGGGCTGAGAGGGCGCCTCCAGGCGCCGACCGTGGAACCTGAACCGGGTAATGCCGGCGGAGGGAGGCTCCAGATGGACGAGTTCAACCGGAGGAAGATCTACGTCGAGGGGCCCACCCCCGGGGTCCGGGTCCCCTTCACCCAGGTCGACCTGGCCGACTCCGAGGGACCCCTCGGTCCGGAGCCGAATGCCCCCGTCCGGCTCTACGACACCTCGGGACCCGGCTCCGACCCCGGGGTGGGCCTGCCCCCGCTCCGCCTCCCCTGGATCGAGGGTCGGGGGGACGTCGCCGCCTATGAGGGCCGGACCAGCGCCCTCCGGGACGACGGTCGGGCCGCCGTCCGACGGGGGGAGGCCCCCGACGCCTTCGCCGGGGAGCGCCGCCCCCCGCTCCGGGCCACCCGAGGGCCCGTGACCCAGCTCCACTACGCCCGCCGGGGTGAGGTCACCGCCGAGATGGAGTTCATCGGCCTCCGGGAGGGGGTCGACCCCGAGGTCGTCCGGGCCGAGCTTGCCGCCGGCCGGGCCATCATCCCCGCCAACGTCAACCACCCCGAGTCCGAGCCCATGGTCATCGGCCGGGAGTTCCTCGTGAAGGTGAACGCCAACATCGGGAACTCGGCCATCTCCTCCTCGGTGGCCGAGGAGGTCGAGAAGCTCACCTGGGCCACCCGCTGGGGGGCCGACACCGTCATGGACCTCTCCACCGGGGCCGACATCCACACCACCCGGGAGTGGATCATCCGGAACTCCCCCGTCCCCATCGGGACCGTTCCGATCTACCAGGCCCTCGAGAAGGTCGACGGGAAGGCCGAGGAGCTGACCTGGGACGTCTACCGGGACACCATCATCGAGCAGGCCGAGCAGGGCGTCGACTACGTGACCGTCCACGCCGGGGTCCTCCTCCGCTACGTCCCCATGACAGCGAGGCGGACCACCGGGATCGTCTCCCGGGGGGGATCGATCATGGCGGCCTGGTGCCTGGCCCATCACAAGGAGAGCTTCCTCTACGACCATTTCGAAGAGCTCTGCGAGATCCTGGCCGCCTACGACGTGGCCTTCTCCCTCGGCGACGGCCTCCGGCCCGGATCGATCGCCGATGCCAACGACGAGGCCCAGTTCGCCGAGCTGAGGACCCTGGGGGAGCTGACCGAGGTGGCCTGGCGCCACGACGTCCAGGTCATGATCGAGGGCCCCGGCCACGTCCCCCTCCACAAGATCGCCGAGAACGTGACCCTCCAGATGGAGCTCTGCCACGAGGCCCCCTTCTACACACTCGGTCCCCTGACCACCGACGTCGCCCCCGGCTACGACCACATCACCTCGGCCATCGGGGCCGCCGTCATCGGGATGCACGGGACGGCCATGCTCTGCTACGTCACCCCCAAGGAGCACCTCGGCCTCCCCGACCGGGACGACGTGAAGGCCGGGATGATCGCCTACAGGATCGCCGCCCACGCCGCGGATGTGGCCAAGGGCCATCGCGGGGCCCAGGCCTGGGACGACGCCCTCTCGAAGGCCCGGTTCGAGTTCCGCTGGGAGGACCAGTTCAACCTGGCCATGGATCCCCAGACGGCCCGGGACTACCACGACGCGACCCTCCCGGCCGAGCCGGCCAAGACGGCCCACTTCTGCTCCATGTGCGGCCCCAAGTTCTGCTCCATGAAGATCTCCCACGACATCCGGGCCACCGCCGCCGCCCAGGACGCGGCCGAGGCGGCCGCCGGGATGGAGGCCAAGGCCGTCGAGTTCCGGGCCGGGGGATCCCAGCTCTACCGGGCCCCCGCCGAGGCCACCGTTCCCCGCTGACCGGGGTCCGACACCGTCAGCAGCCCATGAGACCGCTTCCGGGAGTGGCGGTCGAGCCGATCGTCCTCGCCCAGGAGTTGCCGGACCGCGTCCAGATGTCGATCAGGCCCGAGTTCCCAACCCCGCAGGTCTCACCTCCAAGGAGGGTGATCCCGCCGCCGGTGAGGCTCGGCACCACGAGAGGGGAGCCGAATCCGGGTGGACCGGCCCCTGACTCCTGGGTCCATCGCCCGTCCGACCAGACCCAGGTGTCGTCCAGCGCAGGGCCGAGGAAGCTTCCGTCTCCCCATCCGCTGAACAGGACCAGGTCACCGGAGGTGCTGTCCGGCGCAAGGGTCGAGTACCCCCGGCTCGGTGGACCGTCGGCCTGAGACGCCCTGCTCCAATTCGTTCCGTCCCAGACCCAGGTGTCGCCCAGATAGACGAGATTGCTGTCCGGCGTCTCCTGGTCGGCGAAGCCACCGAAGAGGACGACGTCGCCGGTCGAACTGGCGTAGCCCATGGCGGCGTCCTGTCGGGCGGGGGGGCTGACGGCGGGATGCTCCTCCCTCCAGTCGGTCCCGTTCCAGACCCAGGTGTCGTTCAGGAGTCCGGTGTCGCCGGGAGTCGGGAACTGGCCTGGTGGTGCCCCGTTGCCGCCGAAGAGCACGACGCTGCCGGTCCGGCCGTCGTAGGTCATGGTCGCTCCGGCTCGGGGTGGAGGGCTCTGGGCCGGGTGCAGTTCGGACCAGGCCGTGCCATCCCAGGACCAGGTCTCGCCGGACGGTGGGTTGTTCGTGGCCAGAGCGTCGAACAAGCCTCCGAAGAGGATGACGTCGCCGGTCCTGGCGTCGTAGGCCATCGATTCATAGGACAGCGCCGGTGGGTTTTGTGACAGTCCCGGCTCCGTCCACCGGCTCCCGTTCCAGAGCAGGGTGACGGACAGGTGCTTTGAGGTGTCCCCTCCGACGAGCAGGACCTGGTCGGTGGAGCCGTCGGTCACCACCACACCGTCTCCTGCCCAGCTGGGAGGACTTCCCAGGGACTTGGACGGTGGGAGAGGTGTGGTGGGGCGGGGACCCGACGGCGGGCCGCTGCCGCCCCTCGCCGGCAGGCCGACAAGGGTGAGGACCAAGACGGCGGCGACGGCGACGGCCGAGGTGGCGGCCCACCTGACAACGACGATCCTCCGGCGATCGACGGGACGCCTGCGACCGTTCCTCGTGACGTCCTCGAAGCGGATCGAGGCGGCGGCAGGATCCATCGACCTGGCCGTCCGCTGCAACGCGGTCGCCACGGGGTCTCGGCCGTCAGTCATCTGCGGGGTATCCCGACTCGTGCTCTCCTGCCGACATCTGCCGGCGGATGGTCTCCCGGGAGCGGGACAACCAGGACCGAACGGTTCCCTCCCGGGCCACCATCTCGTCGGCCACCTCGGCAACCGAGAGCCCGACCACGTCGTGGAGCACCAACGCCCGGCGCGGGTTCGGGGCCAGCTGGGCGACGAACCGGGCCACGTCGAGCTCGGCCACGTCGGGGAGACCCGGGTTCACGATTCTTTCCGGGAAGGCCATGGATCGCTCGAGCTTCCGGCGTCGCCAACGGCTGTGGCACAGGTTGTGGAGGACCCGCCGGGCCCACGCCTCGGGATTCGGGTGGGCCGAGACCGCCTCCCAGTGCTCCCAAGTCCGGGTCAGCGTCTCCTGGGCGAGGTCGAGCGCCTCCTGGCGATCTCCGCACCACAGGTAGGCGATCCCGACCAGCTGGCCGCAGTTGTCCTTGAAGAACCGTTCGAATTCCTCCTTTGGCCCGGTGGACACCGGTCTCCCCTCGTTCGCCCATACCGAGTCAACGCATGAGACCGGCGCAGCGCTGCGCTCGGTCCGAGTTTCCCAGACAGGGGCCTGACCGCCCCCCTCGGGGCACCTCTCCGACAAATTCCCCTGCTCGGAGCGTCACGTCCGGTACACTGGGTGATGCAGTGGGTTGTGGATGCTGTCACACCCACTGGGGTCTTCCTCACCTGTTCCGAGTGTTCGTCCCCACGGACTTCCGCGGAGTGACCAGAGGCGGACCCGCCCCCGGCCGGCCGACCTGCGGCCCCGGATACGAACACGAGAGTGAGCGACCATGACGGCTACCTTCGAATGGGAGTCCGACAGCGACGCGCCCGTCGAGACCTACGACCCCAACATCACCTTCGCCGAGCTCGGGGTCGCCCCCGAGCTCGTCGCCCTCCTCCTGACCCAGGGCATCGAGAAGCCCTTCGCCGTCCAGGCCATCACCATCCCCGACGGCCTCGCCGGCCGGGACGTCTGCGGGAAGGCCAAGACCGGCTCCGGGAAGACCCTGGCCTTCGGGCTCCCCCTCCTCATGCGGCTCCAGCCCGCCGCCGAGCGCCGGCCCCGGGGCCTCGTCCTCGTCCCCACCCGGGAGCTCGCCATCCAGGTGGCCGAAGTCCTCGACCCCCTGGCCCAGGCCGTCGGGAAGCGGGCCGTCGTCCTCTACGGCGGGGCCGACATCGAGCGCCAGATCAAGCAGATCCGCAAGGGCTGCGACGTCATCATCGCCACCCCCGGCCGCCTCATCGACCTCTCCGAGCGGGGCGAGGTCTCGGTGGCCGACATCGAGGTCGCCGTCCTCGACGAGGCCGACCGGATGGCCGACATGGGCTTCCTCCCCCAGGTCGACTGGGTCCTCCGCCGGATCAGCGGCCCCCACCAGACCATGCTCTTCTCGGCCACCCTCGACGGTGACGTCGACCGGCTCGTCCGCCGCCATCTCACCGACCCCGTCCGCCACGAGGTCGAGTCGGCCATGCCCACCGTCGAGGCCATGGAGCACCGCTTCCTCCAGGTCCACCAGATGGACAAGGTCAAGGTGGCCGCCTCCATCGCCCACGGCGCGACCAAGACCCTCCTCTTCGTCCGGACCAAGCGGGGCGCCGACCGCCTCGTCGAGCAGCTCCAGCGGGAGGGCGTGAAGGCGGCCGCCATTCACGGGGACCTCCGCCAATCCATGCGGGAGGCCGCCCTCCGGGACTTCTCCTCCGACAAGCTCCCCGTCCTCGTCGCCACCGACGTCGCCGCCCGGGGCCTCGACATCGAGGACGTCGACGTCGTCGTCCACTACGACCCCCCCGAGGACCACAAGGCCTACCTCCACCGCTCGGGCCGGACGGCCCGGGCCGAGAAGACCGGCGTCGTCGCCACCCTCGTCCTCTGGGACCAGATCCTCGACGTCGAGCGGATCCAGAAGCGCCTCGGCCTCAGGATGCCGATCACCGAGATCTTCTCCAACGACCCCCGCCTCGACGACCTGGCCGCCTGGAAGCAGGCCTGATCCTCCCCGACACCGGGGGCCGGGGGAGTCACCGTGTGTGACACCCTCTGGCTCCCCGGGGCGGGCGGGGCCCTCTTCGCCAAGAACTCCGACCGGCCCGCCCGGGAGGCCCAGCTGGTGGCGTCCCATCCGGCCCGGCCCGCCGCTGCGGTGGTCCCGACCCAGTACCTCCGCCTCCCCGACCCGGGGGCCATTCCCTGTCTCCTGGCCCGGCCCGTCTGGCTCTGGGGCGCCGAGCACGGGGTGAACTCGGAGCGGGTCGCCGTCGGGAACGAGAAGGTCTGGGGTGTCGACGACCCCGCCGCCGCCCCGGCCGCCCTCATCGGGATGGACCTCGTCCGTCTGGCCCTGGAGCGCTCCCGGACCGCGGCCGAGGCCCTCGAGGTCCTCACCGGCCTCCTCGGGGACCACGGCCAGGGAGGGATCTGCGACGAGGAGAACGACGAGGCCTACTGGTCCTCCTTTCTTCTCGCCGACCCCACCGAGGCCTGGGTCCTCGAGACCTCGGGCCGGACCTGGGCGGCCCGCCCCTCGACCGCCGGGGTGGCCATCTCCAACCGCATCGGCCTCCGGGCCGACTGGACCCGGGCCTCGGCCGACGTCCCCCCCGGGGCCGACTTCGACCGCTGGCGGGACCCCTCCGTCCCCACCGGCCGGGCCGACGGCCGGCTGGCCGCCGGCCGGGCCTACCTGGCCGGGGCCTGCCCCACCGGGCCCGGAGCCGCTCCCCTCGATCCCGCCGGGATGGTCGGCCATCTCCGGGACCACGGGACCGGCCCCTGGGGCGCCCCCGGTTCCCGGAGCCTGATCGGGGCCCTCCCCGGGGAGGTCGGCGACGACGGGAGCGGGGTCACCGTCTGCATGCACCTCCGGGGCGACAAGGCCACCACCTCCTCGATGGTGACCCTCCTCCCCGCCGACCCCGACGAGCCCACCCGGGCCTGGATCGCCCCCGGGAGTCCCTGCTGCTCGGTCTACCTCCCCGTCCTGGCCCCCGCCAGCCCGGCTCCTCTCCTGGCCGACCCGGCCGTCTGGTGGCGGTTCGCCGCCCTCCGGGACGTCGCCGAGGCCCAGGTCGACGCCATCGGGGACATCCGGGCCGTCCTCGACCCCTTGGAGGACGACCTCTGGGCCGAAGGTGCCCTCCTGGGTGCCGACCCGGCCGCCTGGGACCGGTTCGTCGGAGTGGCCGGCGCCAGGGTCCTGGACCACCTCGACCGTCTCGACCGGGTTCTCGGTCTCGACCGTTAGTCTCGGGGGGGTGCCCGACGAGACCCCCACCCCCACCATCCCCACCGACACCTTCGAGGGGGTGGAACGGATCCTGGTCGTGACGGCCCATCCCGACGACGTCGACTTCGGGGTGGCCGGCTCCGTCGCCGTCTGGGTCAAGGCCGGGCTCGAGGTGACCTACTGCATCGTCACCAGTGGGGAGGCCGGGGGGCAGGACCGGGAGATGCCCCGCACCGAGATGGCCGCCCTCCGGGAATCGGAGCAGCGGGCCGCAGCCGCCGAGGTCGGGGTCACCGACGTCCGGTTCCTCGGCCATCCCGACGGCCGGGTGACCGCTTCCCTGGAACTCCGCCGGGACATCAGCCGGGTCATCCGCCAGGTCCGACCCGACCGGGTCGTCTGCCAGTCCCCCGACCGGAACTGGGACCGGATCTACGCCAGTCACCCCGACCACCTTGCCGCCGGCGAGGCCGCTGTCGCCGCCGTCTATCCGGACGCCCGGAACCCCTTCGCCCACCCCGAGCTCCTCGAGGAGGGCCTCGAGCCCCACACCGTTCCCCAGCTCTGGCTCATGGCCTTCGGCGATCCAGACGCCGTCGTCGACGTCACCGACACCTTCGAGCGGAAGATCGCCGCCCTGAAGGCCCACGTGAGCCAGGTCGGGAAGGGGGAGTGGATCGAGGAGATGCTCCGGGGCTGGCTCGGCGGGGCGGCCAAGATGGCCGGGCTCCCCGAGGGTCGACTGGCCGAGGCCTTCCGTGTCGTCAACACCGTCTGACCGGCGCCGGTGGCTGGTCGTCCAGCACGCCGACGAGGAGGGCCCCGGCTTGATCGGTGAGGTCCTGGTCCGGGCCGAACCCGCGCTTCCGGTCCACACCGTCCGGGTCGACCTGGCCGAGATCCTCCCCGGCTTCGAGGACCTCGTCGGCGTGGTCGTCATGGGTGGGGACATGGGGGTCCACGACGAGGTCGAGTTCCCCTGGCTGCCCCGGGAGCGGGACTGGCTGGCCGGGGCCGTCGGGGCCGGGATCCCCCTGGTGGGAGTTTGCCTGGGGGCCCAGCAGCTGGCCCTCGCCCTCGGCGCCGAGGTGACCACCGGGCCGGCCCCGGAGATCGGACTGGGTGAGGTCACCGTCACCCCCGAGGGCGGGGCCGACCCCCTCCTCGGACCCGAGAGAGATCGCCTCCCCTGCCTCCACTGGCACGGGGACACCTTCGCCGTCCCGGCCGGGGCCGTCCGGATCGCCACCGGGGACCGCTACCAGAACCAGGGCTTCCGGTTCGGGGACACGGCCTGGGGGCTCCAGTTCCACATCGAGGTGGACCGGGAGCTCCTCGACGACTGGGTCCCCGACCTCCCCGAGGGGGTCGTCGTCGACGAGGCCGGCCGGGCCGAGGTGGAGGCGGCCGGCCGACGGGTCTTCAGTCGCTTCGCCGCCCTGGCCCTGGCCCGATCCTCGACATGGGCGGGCTGAGGCCGGCCGATCGCCGAAGGGGACGATTCCGCGGAATCGTCGAGATCAGCCCGTCATCGGATTGTTCCACCGGAGCTCCTGGAACCGGGCGAAGTCCGTGTCAGCCGAGCAGAGGACCAGACCGTGCTCGATGGCCAATGCGGCCAGCTGGGCGTCGGTGATCAGGTTGCCCGTCACGCCGGAACGGGTGACGAGCCCGGCCAGGACGTGGGCCGTCCGTTCCGTTGCCGGCGGGACCCAGACCGGGTCGGCGTCGATCCAGGAGCCGACGTAGTCCGAGGCCTCCTGAGGCGAAAGGGGGTTCTCGGAGACCCGGGGGTGAGTGCTGATCCGGAGGAAGGCCCCGATGGTCTGCCAGGGCAACCCGACCCGGCGATCGCCGGTCAGCACCTCCTGGAGCCAGACCGAGGCCCGGCTGTTGTGGGGACTGCGGCGGTCCACGGCGTAGAGGAGGAGGTTGGCGTCGAGGAGCATCAGGGCTCGTCGAGGAGGTCGAGGACCTCGCCGATGTTGCTGACGTCGATCCTCATGCCGAGGTCACTGGAGCGGTGGCGATAGGTCGCTCGGGGTGGCCGACTGGCGAGACCGGCCCTGACCAGCCGGTTGACGGCCTCGCTGACCCCGGTGCCCTCCCGCCGGCGGAATTCCTCCACGGCAGCTGTCACGTCGTCCTGGAGGGTGACCGTCGTACGCATGAGGTCATACTAGCATCATGATGCTCATCATGGAGCGGCTCGATGCTGATCGGTGGATGGCGGCGACAGAGACCCATGTTTCCGCGGAAACGTCCCCCGGTGGCCTACCGTGCCCCCATGGCCGAGACCGTCCTCTACGAGCTGCTGGACCACGTCGCCACCATCACCTACAACCGTCCCGAGGCCCTCAACGCTGTGAACGGGGAGGTTCGCCGGGATCTGAACGCCGCCTTCGCCCGGTTCCGGGACGACGAGGAGGCCCGGGTGGCCATCGTCACGGGAGCCGGCAGGGCATTCTGCGCCGGGGCCGACCTCAAGGACGGGCGGGGGTCGACGGGGGAGTTCCCGGGGAGCTTCTTCGAGAAGCCGACCCGGAACTCCTTCGAGAGCGGCTGGGAGATCTACAAGCCAGTCATCGCCGCCGTCAACGGCCCCTGCATCGGCTACGGCCTGACCCTGGTCAGCTGGTGCGACTTCGTCCTGGCCAGCGACCGGGCCAGCTTCGGCTATCCCGAGGCGAAGCTGGGGATCCCGGCCATCGTCGGGGCCATCCGGCTGCCCCAACGCCTCGCCTGGCCCGACGCCATGGAGCTCCTCCTCACGGGGGACACCGTCGACGCCGACCGGGCCCGGGAGATGGGGCTCGTCTGGCGGGTCGTCCCCCACGGGGAGCTCCTGGCCGAGGCCAGGACCCTGGCCGACCGGCTCCTGGCCGGGGCCCCCCTGGCCCAGCGGGCCATGAAGGAGGTGGCGGGCAGGAGCCCCCAGCTCACCACCGAGGATGCCATCCGCTGGGGGGAGACCCTCCGGCTGGTCGTGGCGGCCAGCGCCGATGCCGCCGAGGGCTTCCAGGCCGTGGCCGAGAAGCGGCCGCCGAGGTGGTCGGGCCGATAGGTTCACCCAGGGGCGGCGACGGCCAGTCCGAGATCGGTGGCGGCCTCAGCCATGCGGTGGTCGTAGGTCACGACGGCTCGCAATTCTTCCCCGACGACCTGAGCGGCGGCCAGGTGGATGGCGTCGAGGCTCCGGAGGAGGCTGGTCGGAGCGAGGTTGGCGGCTCGATCGAGAAGGTCCAGGCTCACCAGGATGAGATCGAGGCGGGCCAGTTGCCGGCGCGCCTGGCCGACGGCGAGATTTCCGCCCGGAGAGACGGCTCGAACCACCTCGACCCGGGCCAGGGCGCTGGAAACGAGGCCGTCGGAGCGATGGCGCCGGAGGAATCGACGGAGCCCGTCCGACTCGGCTTCCCGCTGGACCAGCTTCACGAGAGCCGACGAGTCGAGGTAGAGCCTCATCGCTCCTCGTCTCGCATCGCGTCGAGTCGAGCCGATGCCTCGACGCCGTAATCCTTCGGGGCCTCGTCGAGCAGATGGCCCTGACCGGAGGCGGGCAGCACCTGGCCACTGGCGACCAGCTGCTCCCAGCCGTCCTCTCGGGTCGGCACCAGCAAGGCGACGGGGCGCCCCCGGTCGGTCACCTCGATCGTTTCCCCGGTCGCCACCCGCGCCAGATAGGCGCTGGCGTGTTGGCGAAGCTCCCTGACTCCGATCCGATCCATGTGCTACATCGTAGCACTTTAGGTCAGAGCCACTGGAGCTCGTCCCCGGGCTCGTCGGTGAGCCGCTCGCAGGTGGGGCAGTACCAGTGGGCCTCGAGGGGGGTCCCGCAGGAGGCGTGGTGGGGTCCCTCGACCTCGCCCGTGCCGTCCCCGGCCCCCCAGCGGGTCAGGAGCCGGAGGGCCCCGGCCAGGTCCCGTCCGGTCCCGGTCACCTGGTAGGCGAGGCGGGGGGGTCGGGTCGAGTAGGGGACCGAGACGACGAGCCCGCCATCCTCGAGGCGGCGGAGCCGGGCGGTCAGGACGTTGGTGGCCACCCCGGGGACGGCCTCCTGGAGGTCGGTGAACCGGAGGGGGCCCTCGATGAGGGCGTCCACGACGAGGAGGGTCCAGCGGTCGCCCACCAGCGCCATGGCCGCATCCAGCCCCGATCGCACCCCGGCATCCTCCCACGGCACCTCCCACCACATCCAGACTAGTGACTTGCAACGTGCAAGTGAGTCTGTCAGCATCGGAACAGGGCCCGGCAGCGAGCCGGGGCGGTCGAGGAGGACGTGACATGGGCAAGGCGCTCGAGGAGCTGGCGGCGGCGGTCAGGGACGTGGCGGGGGTGGCCGGGCCGGCCGTGGTCGGGGTCGGCCCCGGCGGCAGCGGGGTCGTGATCGGGGAGGGACTGGTGGTGACGAACGCCCACAACCTCCGGGGGGAGCAGGTCTCGGTGACCTTCACCGACGGTCGCCGGGAGGCGGCCGAGGTGGCCGGGGCCGACATCGACGGGGACCTGGCCGTCTTGAAGGTGGCCACCACCGGGGTGACCCCCCTGACCTTCGCCGAGGCCGAGCCCGGCCCCGGGGACGCCGTCCTGGCTCTGGGGAACCCCGGGGGACGGGGGACCCGGGTCACCGTCGGGTTCGTCTCCGCCGTCGGTGTGGCCTTCCGGGGTCCCCGGGGCGGGAGGATCCGGGGGGCCATCGAGCACACCGCCCCCCTGGCCCGGGGATCGTCGGGTGGCCCCGTGGTCGACGTCGGGGGCCGGCTCCTGGGCCTCAACACCCACCGGCTCGGCGACGGGTTCTACCTGGCCGTCCCGGCCGACGCCGCCCTCCGGGCCCGGGTCGAGGCCCTGGGCCGGGGCGAGGTCCCGGTCCGGCCCCGGCTGGGGATCGCCGTGGCCCCTCTCCAGGTGGCCCGCCGGCTCCGGCGGTCGGTGGGGCTCCCCGAGCGGTCGGGGATCCTGGTCCAGGCCGTCGAGGAGGGCGGTCCGGCCGACCGGGGCGGGATCAGCCCGGGCGACCTGATCGTCCGGATCGGGGCCAGCGAGGTGGCTTCCGTCGACGAGCTGGCCTCCGCCCTCGAGGCCCACGCCGCCGGCGGGAGCGGACCGGAGCCGCTCGAGGTCGGCCTGGTCCGGGGGGCCGAGGAGCTCGTCGTCACCGTCGACCTCCTGGGGGCACCGCCGGCGGGCTGACCGCCCACCGGTTCAGCCCGGGTGGGAGCTGGTCGTGGTCGTCGGGATCGTCGTCGGCGTGGTGGTGGTCGTCGTGGTCGTCGACGTCGTGGAGGTCGTGGTCGATGTCGAGGTGGTGCTGGCCGTCGTCGTCGAGGTCGTGGTCGGCGAGGGGGCGGGGAGGCCGAGGACCGCGGCCAGGGCGGCCAGGTCCCCCTGGAGGAGGGCGGCCTGACCGGCCGACATCGACCCCCCCTGCTGGGCCTGGGCCACCGAGGCGTCGATGGCGTTGAGGGCGTCGGCGGCCGCGGTGGTCCTCCCGGCCCCGGCGTCGGCGACGGCGGTCCCGACGTCGGCCGTGGCCGTCCTGACGGTGTCGGGGCTGAGCGCCCCCGAGGCCCCGGCCGCAGTCAGGTCGTGGACGAGGTTGGCGGCGGCGGTGGCGGCGTTCGGGGCCGTGGTGCTGGTCGTCGAGGAGGTGCTGGTCGTCGGGACGGTCGTGGTCGACGACGTGACTCCGGTCCCGGCCGGATGGTTGGTGGCGAGCAGGAGGATGACGACGAGGACGGCCAGGACGACCAGGACGGCGACGATGGCGGCCACGAGCGCCCGGCGTCGGCGGACCTCCGGGGAGACCCCCACCGGCCTGGGCCGCAATGGGATCGGCGCCGGTGTGGGCGGCAGGGGGGGAAGGACGGCGGCCATGGAGATCATCGTGGGGTCGGGCTGGGCCGGGAGGGTGGTCTGGGCCATCACGGTGGGCTCGAAGTAGTTCGGCGCCGCGGTGGCGGGGACGGCGGTCGTCTGGGCCAGGGCCCGGAGGTCGTGGGTCCCGGCGGCGGGGAGGAGGGTGGTGACGAGGGCGGTGGCAGCGGGGTCCCAGGGGGTGGCGAAGGCGGGGGAGGCGAGGAGGGTGGCGACCTCGGCGGCGCTGGGCCGGCGGTTCGGGTCGTGGTCGAGCATCCCGCTCAGGAGGAGCCGCCAGGGGGTGGGGAGGGTCTCGGGGATAGGGACGGGGCCGGCCAGCCGACGGCCCACCACCTCGGAGGGGGTCCCCTCGTAGATCCTCTGGCCGGTCAGGCACTCGAGGAGGACCATCCCGAGGGACCAGATGTCGGCGCCCGGGCCGACCTGGTGGTGCTCGAGCTGCTCCGGGGCCATGTAGGCGGCCGTCCCGATGGTGGTCCCGGTGGCGGTGAGGGAGGAGCCGTCGGCCAGGCTGGCGATCCCGAAGTCGGCCAGCCGGGCCCGGCCCCCCGACGAGAGGAGGACGTTCCCGGGCTTCACGTCCCGGTGGACGATCCCGTGGTCGTGGACGCAGGCCAGGCCACCGGCCAGGGTGGCCCCCAGGGTTGCGGTCCATTCCGGGGGGATGGGCCGGCGCCGGAGCGCCTGGCCCAGGGTCTCCCCCTCGACGAGGTCCATGACCAGGAAGGCCTCGCTCCCCGAGGTCCCGGCGTCGAGCATCCGGACCAGGCCGGGATGGTCGAGGTCACTCAGGGCCCGGGCCTCCTGGGCCAGCCGGCTGGCGAACTCGGGGTCGGCGGAGCGGACCAGCTTCACGGCCACGTCCGTTCCCGTCAGCTCGTCCCGGGCCCGGTAGACGTCGGCCATGCCCCCCTGGCCGAGGAGCTTCTCGAGCCGGTAGCGGCCGTTCAGGAGATCGGGGACGGTGCTCATGGGGTTGACTGGTCACCCTACCCAAGCGGGGACGGTTCGACCTCAGCGACCCCGAGGTGGGAGCCTCCGGGGTGGAGGTCGCCCCGGTCGGGGCCGGCCGGGGAGGAGGTCCCGATGGTGAAGCTGACGTGCCTGGTCCGGCGGAAGGCGGGGATGGACCCCGAGGAGTTCCACCGCTACTGGCGGGACGAGCACGGCCCCCTGGTCCTCTCCACCGTCCACGGGGGTCACGTCCTGCGCTACGAGCAGCACCACCGGCCCCGGGCCGACTACGGACCGGTCGACGACGGGGGCTACGACGGGGTCACCGAGCAGTGGTTCGCCTCCATGGAGGACTACCGGGCCGCCGTAGCCGAGCCGGACTTCCGCGTCGTCTGGGCCGACCTCGGGAAGTTCCTCGACCTCGACCGGCTCGCCTTCGTCCTGACCGAGGAGCCCGTCCTGCTCCTCGACGGCCCCCGTCACTGAGGCAGGGTCCAACGGCCCTGGTTGCCGTTCCGACGCCCTCCTACCGTGGAGGCATGGTCGATCACTCCGAAGCGGACCAGCGACCCTGTTGCGGCGGGGCCGAAGGCCATCGGGGTCGTCGTCGGCCGCCGGGCCTCTTCCTGGCCATGGTGCTCCTCCTGGTGGTGGCGACCCTCCTGGCCCGCCGTGAGGGCTACCGGTTCGGCCCGAACCTCGTGGTCCGCTGTCGGCAGGACCATCTCTTCACCACCATCTGGGTCCCCGGGGTGTCGGTCAAGGCCGTCCGGCTGGGCTGGTGGCGGTTCCAGTGGTGTCCGGTGGGCGGGCACTGGACCCTGGTCAGCCCCGTGAAGGACTCGGTGCTGACCGTGGAGGAACGACTTGTGGCCGGCCAGCACCACGACGTCCGGGTGCCCTGACCCCGGCGTCCTTCCGGGGGCGGACCTGTTCGGACCGGTTCCCGACCCGGGGCCAGAGTGTGACCGGGGGTACCCGTCGCTGCGCCGGCCCGGTCGTCACGGGGGAGGTTCGATCGATGTGGACGAGGGGATCCGGCCCTTGGAGGAGGCCGAGGTCGGTCGTTCGACCTGACGACCGATGTCCTTGCGGTCGGCTTCGGGGCGGCCGGCTCTGTGCCGCCCACACCGCCCGGGAGGAACCGGCTCCGGTCGGCCGGACTGGAGGCGGCCCTGACCGTGATCGGCCCCGGGCGGTGGCGTCGGGCCTGCCAGCGGAGGTACGTTTCCTGGCAGCTCGGGGGTAGTGGGGGAACCCGGGTCCCGGAGTCACGGAGAGGAAGCGCACCGGCCCATGGAACCCCGCCTGCCCGCCCACCCCAGCCGTCGAGGCGGCCGTCGCACCGCCAGCCTCGTCGTCGCCCTCACCCTGGTGCTGGCGCTGTGCAGCGCCGGGAGCCGACCCGCGGCCGGGAGCGGACCGGCCACGGCACCCCCGCCGCCGACCTGCCAGGACTCCTGGACGGGCCTGGGCGGGACGAGTGACTGGGCCACGGCCGGGAACTGGAGCGTCGGGATCCCGGGACCGACCTCCGCCGCGTGCATCACGATGTCGGGCACGTTCGGAGTGGTCCTCACCATCGGGACCCCGACGGCGGTGACGGTCGGTTCCCTCCAGGTCGGCTCGAGCGCCGCCACCGGAACCCAGTCCCTCGAGCTCCGGTCCCTCAGCTGCGCCACACCGGGCCTGGTCGTCACCACCACCAACGGCACCTGGGTGGGGGCGACCGGCCACCTCACCCTGGACTGGGTCCAGAACGGCGGGTGCAGTGGAGGGGAGAGTTCCACCCTCGTGATCGGGGGCGGCGCCTTCCTGAGCAACGCCGGCACCGTCACCCTGGCAGCCTCCAGCACCCACCTCCAGGGCAACGTGATCAACACCGGGACCGTGAACGCGGCCGGCGGGGCCTTCAGCGGCAACGCCGAGTACGACCTGGCCGGCACCACCTTCGACAACCAGGGGACGGTCACCATCGGGTCGACGGCCCTCCTGCACGTGGCCAACGGGGCCACCTTCTTCAATGACACCTCCGGGGCCTCGGTCTCGACCACCGGCACCGAACCGGCCAACGACCTGGCCCAGGTCCTCCTCGTCGACGAGGGCTCCACCTTCCACGAAGGGGCCGGGACAACCACCGGGAACCCGGTGACGGTCAACGGCGGCACGGCCCAGTTCACCGGGAGCGGTGCCGCCCACGTCGTCCTCCAGGAAGCGATCGACACCACCCAGCCGTCGCTGAGCGGCGACATCGCCGCCGGCCAGGTCGTCACCATCGAGAGCTTCTCCTGCCTCGGCCCCGGGACCCAGGTGGCCGCAGCCGGGAGCTTCGCCAACGCCGGGTCGCTCAACCTGACCTGGATCACCACCGGTGCCTGCTCCCCGGGCGAAAGCGCCACCCTGACCCTGCCCGGCGGGGCCACGCTGACCAACAGCGGCACCATCACCCTCGCCGCCAGCACGGCACGCCTCCGGGGCAACGTGGTGAACACCGGGACGGTGAACGCGGCCGGCGGGGTCTTCGACGGGAACGCCCAGTTCGACCTGGCCGGCACGACCTTCGACAACCAGGGCGCCGTCACCATCGGGACGACGGCCCTCCTGCACATCGCCAACGGGGCCACGTTCTTCAACGACACCGGAGGCAGCGTGACCACCGCCGGGGTGGAGCCCATCACCGACCTGGCCCAGGTGCTCCTGGTCGACGAGGGTTCGACCTACCGCCAGGGTGGGGGTACGACGGCGGGGAACCCGGTGACCGTCAACGGGGGGGCCGTCCAGGTTACCGGATCCGGGGCCGCCCAGATGATCCTCCAGGAGGCGAGCGACACCACCCAGCCCAGCATCAGCGGCAACCTCGCCGCAGGGCAGAACGTCTTCGTCCACAGCTTCTCATGCCTTGGCCCCGGCACCCAGGTGTCGGCGGCGGGGAGCTTCAGCAACGCCGGGACCGTCACCCTCAACTGGGTGGTGACGGGGGGCTGCGCCGGGGGCGAGAGCGCCACCCTGACGCTCCCGGGCGGCGCCACGCTGACCAACAGCGGAACGATCACACTGGCCTCGGACAATGCCCGGCTCCGAGGCAACGTCGTCAACACCGGCACGGTCCAGGCCGCCGGTGGGGCCTTCAGCGGCAACGCCGAGTACGACCTGGCCGGGACCACCTTCGACAACCAGGGCACGGTGTCGATCGGGACGCCGGCGTACCTCCACGTGGCCAACGGGGCCACCTTCTTCAACGACAACGGGGGAACGGTGACGGCCATGGCGGCCCCGGCGCCGGCGCACGGGCAGAACGAGGATCTCTGGGTCGACGTGGGATCCACCTACCACCAGGGCGGGGGCACCACCACCGGGAACCCGGTCGCCGTCAGCGGGGGCGTCCTCCAGTACACAGGGAGCGGTGCCTCGAGCGTCCTGGCCGAGGAGGCCAGCGACACCACCCAGGTGACGATGACGGGCAACGTGGCCGCCGGCCAGCAACTCACCCTCCACAGCCTGTCCTGCCTCGGACCCGGCACCCAGGTGAGCGTCCCTGGCGACTTCACCAATGCCGGGATCATCACCCTCACCTGGATAGCCAACGGGGGCTGTGCCGGGGGGGAGAGCGCCACCCTGGCCTTCCCGGCCAGCAGCACGTTGACAAACAGCGGGACGCTGGTCCTGGGGGCGAACAACGCCAGCATCCAGGCCAGCGTGGTCAACACCGGCAAGATCTTCGCCCAGGGAGGTGCCTTCAGCGGGATCGGCACCATCCACGGGGACGTCACCAACAACGGCACCATCGAGGCCAATTCGAACGGGGGCGTCCAGATCACGGGCAACCTCACCGACGGCGCCACCGCCGACCTGAACGTGAACATCGTCGGGAACGCCACCGGGAACACCATGGTCCAGGTGCTGGGCTCGGCTGCCGTGGCCGGCTCCTTGAACTTCACCACCACCCAGGGGTTCAGTCCCACCGTGGGCGACGTGCACCACCTGCTGAGCGGCGGCTCGATGTCCGGTGCGCTGACCGGGGCGACCGGCTTGAGCGCCGGCGGGTCACTCGGTTACCAGGTCGTCACCGGGGCCACCACCATCAACGCCAAGGTGGTCTCGATGTCGACGTTCCCGTTCGTGGCGTCCGTCGACCCCCCGTCCGGGCCGGCCGGGACCACCGTGACGGTGGCGGGACCGGCCGTCGGGACGGCCACCGCCGTGGACATCGGGGCCACCCCGGCCACGGGCGTGCTGGTGGTCGCACCCGACCGGGTGACAGCTGTCGTTCCGGCCGGATCGGGGACCCAGCCCGTCACTGTTGTCACGCCCGGCGGCACCAGCCAGTCGCTCGGCGCCCCCAGCTTCACCTACGCCGCCACCGTCCCCCCCAACGCGCCGCCGGCGTCTTTGACCCTCCGGCTCGTGGACAGCACCGGCACCGCCCTACCCGGCATCACCTTCGCCATCACCGACTCCCTCACGCACAACCCGGTGGGCATCCTCACCACCGGCGCCGACGGCACCGGGTCGATCGCGTCAGGCCTGAAGGCCGGACAGACGGTCGAGGCCGGTTTCGTGTCCGGGTTCTCTCCCTACGGTCCGGCCGGTGGCGTCTTCACGCTGGCCGCCGGATCGAACAACGAGACCATCGTCCTCCCCATCCAACCCCTGGTCACCTCGAACCCGTCCTCGAGCACGCCGGCCGGCGGCGCCCTGGCCACTTGGCCGACGGTGGTCCCGACCCCGAACACCCCCACCCCCAACGGGGGCGCCCCGTTGGCCGCCACCACCACCCTGGCCCACGTCCAGTTCACCCTGGCCTACACGGCCGGCGCCCGGCTGCTGCTGAGCGGGAGCGCCGACGGCACCCAGCCCGTGTGCACCGACGGGACCTGGACCCTCACGCTCCGCCTCGGTGTCACCGACCCGTCCCCGAAGGTGCTCACCGGCGCCTGCCCGGGGGGTTCGGCCACCGACGTGGCCACCCTGCTCAGCCTGGCCCCCGGGACCTACGGCGGCGACCTGACCGTCATCGCCCCGGCCGGCGCCACCCACGACGGCACCGGCGACGTCTTCCTCCTGCCGGCGCCGGGGGCGGTCACCAACCTGATCCCGGTGCCCGGCGGGATCACCGCCGCCGCCGTCCTGTCGGGGTCCACCACGGTGGCCGTTGGGCAGTCCGGCGCCGTCTCGGCCGTCCTTGGCGGCCTTCCCCTGCCTGCCGCCACCTTCTACACGGCTTCCTTCGGGTTCGACCCGGGCGGGATCTCCGTGACACAGCTGGCCTTCCCGGCGGCCTGGTTCGGGCAGACCATCTCCACACGGACCCTCCTGACCGGGACGGGCGCATTCACCGAGTCGAACTTCACCAATCCCATCGCGGTGGGTGGCACCGTGGTCACGGTGGATGTGGCCTGCCACCAGATCGGTATCTGGCCCGTCACCTTCGTCGGGAACTACGCCACGTCGGCGTCGTCGGGGGGATCGACCTCGCCGGTGTCGGGATCGGTGACGGTCACCTGCTCGGCCCCTCCCCCCGCCCCCGGGGCGAACCCGCAGGGTGTGAGCATCGACCCGGCCACCGGCGACGTCACCGCCACCTTGACGGGGCAGAGCCTGGGCGCGGCCACCAGCGCCAAGCTGCTCAACACGGGCGGAGCCGTCGTGGCCACGTCGACCTCGGTGACGGCCGGTGCCACAGTGGTGACAGCCACCTTCCCCCCGACCCCGCCGGGCCAGCTCGACATGACGGTCCTCGACGGAGCCCAGCACGTGGTGGCCACCACCACCGGGGCGCCCTACCAGCTTGAGCCCGCCCTCCCGCTCTTCGAGGTGCAGGCCGTCCCCCACACCCCCGAGCGGGCCGGGGTGACCACGACACCCCACTTCTACCGTCTGACCAACGACGGGACGCTGGACGGCACCGCCGTCTACACCTTCAGCTTCCCCTCATTCCTGAGCCCCGAGCCCACCATCGACCTGGCGGGAGCCCCACCGGGAACCCGGTTGCTCCTGCACGGCCTGACCGCCGACAGCTGGGTCGAGTACGTGGCCGTCCCCCTCGGAGCCGGGGCCTCGACGGACCTCGGTTGGAGCTACGTGATCCCCCCCTCCGCCGTGCCCGGATCGATCCACTCCGGCCAGAAAATCACCATCGTTCCGGGCCTGGCCGGGCAGTACACGGCACCGGAATGGGCCACGGTGTCCTCGGGGACCTCCCAAGCCGTCGTGGATGGGGCCATGGCTGCCGGCATGAACGACGACACGGCCGCCTACTCCGACATCGCAGCCATGCCCCGGGCCCGGCTCCTGACCTACCTCCAGACCCTGCCCAACGTGTCCCTGGCCCAGGCCATGGCCTACATCGGCACCGAGATCCTGCAGAGCCTCTCCGCCGGAGATCTGAACAGCGCCGGGTTCCAGCCGACGGTGGCGCCCCCGAATCCCTCCGCCCTCCTCGTGTTCGGCCCCACCCAAGGCATCCTCGCCGCCAGGACGTCGAACCCCAGCCCGGCGGCCGGGGTCAACAACGGGACGACACCGCCGGCGGCCGGCGGCGCCCAGCCGGCCGACGGCCTTGGTGACCCGACGGCTACCGCCTTCGCCAACTTCGACTACAACACCGGCGAGGCGCTCGACAGCCAGTACGGCGTCGAGAACCCGTTGCCCGTCACCGCCGGCGACACCGGGATCCACTCGGTGGAGCTGGCCGGCGGAGGGGGGACCACACCGACGGCGGCCATCACGGTCGGGGCCCGGACGACCTACCAGGGTGGATCCATCGCCCCCGTCATGGTCGGCCCCACCGGGGGACAGGCCAGCGGCCTCTCGGGCGCGATGTTGCCGGACTGGCAGCCCACCTCGGTCGGGGTCAACGACAGCAGCTGGCTGTCCGGGGTCACGAGTGCCTTCCAGGTGGGTGGCACCACCGGCGAGGGAGCGGCCCTGCCCGAACTGCAGACCGGCAACGGGCAGACCATGATCACCGGCACCGTGGTGATCTCCGGATCCCTGGCGGCCCAGGCCCGGGGACCCCACATCGTGCCCGATTTCGCCAAAGGGGACCCCACCAGGCCCGTCTCGCTGGGGACCGCCCTCAACACGGTCAGTCCCCTCCTCCCGTCGGTGACGTCCACCATCCTGGGAATTGCCGCAGACGCCGGCATCCTCTACCTCACCCTCGGCCCGCTCGGGATCATTCCCTTCGTGATCGCCCTCGTTGTCATCACCTGCCTGCAGATCTGCCCGGCCCTCTACCAGGTCGGCCAGATGGTCGTCTCCCACGACCCCAACGACATCGTCGTCACCCCGACGGGAACCGGCGGCAGCGGGTTCGTGACGCCCCAACCCCTGACGTACACGATCGACTTCCAGAACGACCCGAAGGCGACCGGATCGGCCGAGAACGTCGTGGTCGAGCTCCCGCTCGACCCGAACCTCGATCCGGCCACCATCGTCGACGGGCCCTCCTCCTACGGACCGACCCAATTCGCCTACGACCCGGCCAGCGACAGCCTGCGATGGACGCTGCCCGGGATCAACCTGCCCCCCGACACGAGCCCTCCCAACGGCGAGGGATCGGTGAGCTTCACCGCCACCCCCCGGGCCGGACTTCCCAACGGCTCCACCATCACCGAAGCGGCATCGGTCCTCTTCGACTTCAACGCGCCGGTGGTGACCACGCCGGTGACGACCACCCTCGACACGGCCCCGCCGACGGTGGCGATCGCTCCGCTGGCCCCCTCCCAGGCCGTCGGTCCGGTGACGATGTCCTGGTCGAGTCCGAGTCCGGTCGGGATCGCTTCCTACCACGTCTACGTCTCGACCGACGGTGGTCCGCTGCAGGCGATCGGGTCCACGGCGCAGAACCAGCTGCTCATCCACGCCCAGCCGGCCACGACCTACGGGATCGCCGTCCAGGCCACCGACGCCGCCGGGCTCACGGGTCCCGCTCCTGTGGTCCCCCAGGCCACCTTCTCGGTGCCCCCCGACGCCTACCGGCTGGTGGCCTCCGACGGCGGCGTGTTCGCCTTCGGCAGGTCTCAATTCTTCGGGTCCACGGGGTCGATCCACCTGAACCAGCCCATTGTCGGAATGGCCACCACGTCCTCCGGGCACGGCTACTGGATGGTGGCGTCGGATGGCGGGATCTTCGCATTCGGCGACGCCGGGTTCTTCGGGTCCACGGGGTCGATCCACCTGAACCGCCCCATCGTCGGGATGGCGGCCACGCCGACGGGCCTGGGCTACTGG
>PLZB01000103.1 GCA_003151955.1 Acidimicrobiaceae bacterium | reverse complement strand
ACGAAAGCACTACCGGAGGTCTGAGCCTCCTTCAGGAAGAACGTAACAACTATGTTCTGGTCTGACAGGAGGCCAGCCGCAAGGTCGACAACGACCGGCGCCGCCGCCACGGTCCCCCGACAGCCGAGAAGGCGAATCCGGAGCCTGCCGCCGACCTCCACGGCCCTGCTCTCAGCGGTCGTACAGGGAACCTTCGTTTTCAGAACCCCGGCGCTCGCCGTCGCTCAGGAGCGCTAGTGAGTCACCCCGCAGGAAGTGGGAACGGTCATGCACAATTGCGATTGAGCACGTACATGCATGTTGTATGATGGGTACGAGCATGCACAACTGAAAGGGGCGGACGGTGCGCATCCGGAAGGCGAGCGACCTCGGTGCGATGGTACGCGACCGCAGGGGTGCCGTCGGGATGACCCAGACGGCTCTGGCCGATCGCGCCGGGGTCAGCCGGCGCTGGCTCGCTGCCCTCGAGGCTGGCAAGACGACCGCCGAGATCGGGTTGGTCCTCCGTACCCTCGACGCGCTCGGGCTCGCCGTCACCGTCGACCCGGCAGGCGAGACGCCCGGCGGGGTCGACCTCGACCAGATCCTCGCGGCGTACGACCGGGAAGCACCGTGACCGCGGAGGTGCTCGACGTCGGTTGCGCCGACGGGGACGTCGGGACGCTGACCCGATCCTCGGGACGGATCACCTTCTCCTACGACGTCGGTTGGCAGGCCCGGGATGACGCCACTCCCCTCTCGGTGTCGATGCCGCTGACGGCCCGGGACCATCCTCCCCGGGTCGTCGAACCGTTCCTGTGGGGACTCCTTCCCGACAACGATGCCGTCGTACGACGCTGGGCCCGCGACATCGGCGTCTCGGCCACGAACCTGTTCGGCATCCTCGCCGCCGTCGGCGAGGACCTCCCGGGCGCCATGAGCATCGTCCCGCCAGGGCATCCGGGCGAAAGCCCGAATGACAGCGGGGATGTCGAATGGCTCGACGAGGCCGAGGTGGCCGGGCTCCTTCGTGCCGTCCGGCAGGACCAGACCGCCTGGCACGGCGGGGGCGCCGAATGGCGGTGGAGCCTGGCCGGAGCCCAGGCCAAGATCGCCCTCTTCCATGACGGGACCCGCTGGGGTCGACCAACCGGTCGACTGGCCACGACCCACATCCTCAAACCCGCCATCGCCGCCCTCGACGACCACGACCTGAACGAGCATCTCTGCCTCCGTGCCGCCCGCCAGCTGGGACTCCGCGTCGCGTCCACCACCGTCGCCGCCTTCGGCCAGGAGCGTGCCATCGTCGTCGAGCGCTACGACCGCCGCATCGTGGACGGCACCGCCATCCGGATCCACCAGGAGGACCTCTGCCAGGCGCTGGCCGTCCACCCCTCGCAGAAGTACCAGAACGAAGGCGGGCCCGGACCGGCCGACGTGGTCCGGGTCCTCCGCTCCCAGCTCCCCCACGACCAGGCCGAGGACGCCGTTGTCACCTTCGTCGACGCCCTCGCCTACAACTGGATCATCGCCGGCCCCGACGCCCACGCCAAGAACTACTCACTCCTCCTGTCCGGCCCCCAGGTCCGACTCGCCCCCCTCTACGACGTCGCCAGCGCCCTCGCCTACCCGGAGTTCTACGAACCGAAGATCCACCTGGCCATGAAGATCGGCGGTCAGTACCGCCTGTCCGCCATCGGGCGGGGCGCCTGGGAAGTCCTCGCCCGCGAGCTGCGCATCGACGCCGAGGTACTCGTCGGCCGGATCGCCCGCATGGCCGAGCAGACACCAGCCGCCCTCGCCCACGCCTGTTCGGACCCCTCGGTGGTGGCCATCGGCGGCGAGCTCCCCACCCGGCTCCTCGACGCCGTCACCGTCCGCGCCCGGCGTTGCGCCACCCTGCTGGACGCCTGACGACAGGACGCCAACCCGCCGGCGTTCGGGCCCGTTCCGGGACCGAATTCCATCCCATAGAACATCCCACATATGGGATGGAACGGTACGCTTGTCCAGAATTGGTCCCAGAATCCGGATCCAATAGCGAAAATCGCCGCTATACTCGGTAGTCGACGGGAAGGACCGTGATGGCAGCACTGGCAGTGGAAGCCCTGCAGACCCGGCAGCTGTTGGATCGCGTCGAGACGCTGGAGCAGGTGGCCGCCTCGCTGCCGGAGCGGGATCCGAGGCGGGCCCAGTTGCTCGGCGTGGTCCGGGATGAGCTGGCCGGAGCCGCTCCGGTACGCCCGGTGGTGGCGGCCGACATCCTGCACCTGACGGAGAAGACGGTGCGTGATTGGGCGGCTGAGGGTGTGCTGACCGTGGTCCAGGAGCGGCCCCGGTTGTTACTCGACGCTGATCGGCTGCACCAGGTCAGCCATCTGGTCGACGATCTTCGCCGGGCCGGCAAGACCAGGGGCCTGCTCGACGAGGTTTACCGGCGGCTCGCCGACGACGCCCTGGCCGGACGCCAAGACCTGTCCGAGAGCCTGGCCCAGATGCGCCACGGTGAGGGCCGGGTCGTGCGACCCGCGCCTCCCACGCCGTAGCGGTGCCAGTCGAGGTCCTCGAAACCCCGCTGGCCGCCGTGCAAGCCGCTCGGCTCCGGGGCCCGGCCGCACGGGCATACCAGACGTTCCTCGACGATCTGGCCCGACGGGGCTGCGCCGCCCTCGCCTATCGGGTCACCGGGCCGGATCCCCTGGAGCGGCTCTGCGTCAGACACCTTCGAGCTGCGGACCGGGTGGTGGTCGCATTCGAGAGTGAGGAGCGGGCGTGGGTCCTGCTGGTCGGCTCCCACCGCGCCGACGATCCCGGCCTCGACGTCTACGAGGAGCTCTATCGCCTCGCCGGCGTGCGGCCGCCTGCTGACCAACGCCGCCGGAAGCCTCCCTGCTGCGACGACGACGAGCAGCCGCCGACACTCGACCAAGAGACCGTCAACGAGCTGGTGGACCGCGCCCGAACGCTCCTGCGAGGTGCTCGACACAAGGCCCCGACCCGCAGGACATGACCAGCAATCCAGTGACCATCAGGATTCGGCATTGCCGGCGATTCCCCGAATACCCGATGCCAGAGTGCCCGGCGTGAGGCAGAGTCTGGCGCGCGCAGCGGGCACATTCTCGACATTGATCCTGATCGCCGGATGCGCCGACGCCGGTGCCAGCGTCCCACTCGGCAAGGCCAAGGCTTCGATGGTCGAGGGGCTTCCCGTCCCTGAACAAGCCGTCCTCGCCGGCCAGGGCAAGAACGGAGGCGCCTCTGGCGCCAAGTACGAGGTGGCCTCCAGCATCGGAACACTCGACGACTGGTACAACGGCCACTTGGCCCGGGGACAGGCCTGGCGCAATTGGACCTGGTCCAGCCCTTCGAACTCAGCATGCCCGAACCTCAACTTCTTCCACAGCAGCGGTGAGAGCTGGCAGTGGCAGAGCGGAGGTTCGGCACTGAGCCTTACGACAGCGTCGAGCGGCAGCGGAACGAGCCAGATCGAAATCAACGTCCTCCTGACCGCGAACGGATCCTTGTGCCCATAGGTTGGAGACGGACCCCCCGGGCTGGCCGGCGGCCATGTAGCCCCGGATGTAGCCACAGCGCCGGATTCTGACGGACCGGACCGAACGCCTTCGGACAGCCTCACCCCTGTGACCTGGAAAACGAACACCCCCGCACCCCGACGGACCCCCCAGAACCAATCCGCAGGTTTCGGGTTCGAATCGCGAGGGGCGCACAACGTCAGAGGGTTGTCGGGTTCAGGAGGGCGGCGGTGTTGCCCGGGATATTTTGCCATGGGGCTTGGGAGAGCTCAGCTGGGCTCCAGAAGACGGCGCCCATGGGCCCGGGCCACCTCGGCTTTCGAGGCGGCCTGTGCGCCTCAGCGACCCCGTTCGGCCATCCGGACGGCCCGTCGTTGGAGGTAGTCGTGGAACTCCGGGGGCGGTGTACTCGTACTGGCCTACCTGGACCCGGAAGACGACACCCTGCTCGGCCAGGCGTCCCGCCTACCCGGAGACCGTCGAGTTCATCATCTGCGGCCAGGAGGAAGTCGCCCGCTCGAAGGGCATGCGGACAGTCACCGCCACAGATACCTTCCCGGACCGCTGACGACCGGTGGGGTCGCTTGGCCTCTAGCGCTCCTGGCCGTGGCCGGCACCATGGCCCTGCCCGTTCTTCCGGGCCCCGGGCGCTGGGTAGCCAGTCGCCGGGCAGGGCTCAAGGGGGGCGTTCTAGACGCCGATATTCGTCTGGGGGTGGGGCGTGACGGGGGAACAGCCGGTCGGCGACGAGTTCCACATCGCGGGGACGACCCGCCGCCTCACGGTGGCTCGGGTCGGCCAGAAGCCTGACCGGTCCGAGCAGGCGTTTTCGGGCTTGATGCTGGCCGAGGGGCGGGAGGCCGACCGGACCAGGTTCATGAGGATCGCCTTCCCCGTGACCGTGGGTGGCACGTTCGGGCTCCTGGTGCTTATGCGGGCGCTGCACGTGGTGTCCAGGGAACCGCTGTGGCTCTACCTGGCCATCCCCGGGGCCATCGCCGTCTTCGCCGTGGCAGCACCCTCCTGGATCGTGGCCCACCCGACGCGCCGCCAACGGTTGATCCAGATGGTGGGGACGTCGTTGTCGACCGTGGTCGTCGTCTACCTGACGGGCTGGGGTCCGATCTTGATCACGGCCTTCGCCGTCAACGCCGTCGTGGTCATCATCCTCTACGGATCTGCCCTGTGGAAGGTTGGTGTCGCCATCGACTGCACCCTGGTCGTGGCGGCCCAGGTCGGGATCGGCCTACACCTCGTCCCCTCCAAGCTGCCGGCGCTCGACGCGGCGGGCATCGCCGTCCTCGCCGTCTTCGTCTACCTGGTCATCGTGCGGCTCACGGTCTTCGCCGCCGAGGAGATCTCGGCCGCGGCAGAACGCCTCGAGAGCAGCGAGGAGCGGTTCCGGTCCCTGGTCCAGCACGTCTCGGACACCACCATGCTGATCAGCGCCGACGGCCAGCAGGTGGTCTACGTCAGTCCGGCCTGTGAGCAGCTCCTGGGATGCCCCCCGGAGGCCCTCATCGGGATGGACCTCCTCGGCATGGTGCACCCCGACGACCTGGAGAAGGTGGCGACGGAGGTGGCCGGCCGCCTGGGGACGGAGGAGGTGATCAATTCAGAGTTCCGCATGTCCATGGTCGGCGGTGGCGCCATCGTCCGGGACGTCGAGGCCGTGATCAGCGACCTCAGGGAGAACCCGGCGGTCAACGGGTTCGTCGTCAACCTCAGGGACATCACCCAACGGAAGGCCGCCGAGGCCCAGTTGGCCTTCAGCGCCTTCCACGACCCCCTCACCGGTCTGGCCAACCGGACCCTGATCCTCGACCGAGCCGACCAGATGCTGGCCCGGTCCCGGCGTCACCGACAGGAGTCGGCCATCCTGTTCATCGACCTCGACGACTTCAAGGACGTGAACGACTCGCTCGGCCATCAGGCCGGCGACGCCCTCCTGGTCGAGGTGGCGACACGTCTGGTGGCCTCGGTCCGGGAGACCGACACCGTCGGCCGGATGGGTGGTGACGAGTTCGTCGTCCTCCTCGAGGGGCCGTTCCAGGGCGACGAGCCGGAGCGGGTCGCTGACGTGCTGCTCAGTGCCCTCCAAGATCCTTTCCTGCTCGGGCCCGGGACCACCCCGATGGTGGTCACGGCCAGTGTCGGCATCGCCACCGGCAGCCGGGAGACTCCGTACGACCTGCTCCGCGACGCCGACATCGCCCTCTACCAGGCCAAGCGGGCCGGAAAGAACCGCAGCGCCCTGTTCGCCCCGGCCATGCAGTCGGCCGTCGTCGATCGGCTCCTCCACGAGACGGACCTCCAGCGGGCCGTCGACAGCGGCGAATTCTTCCTCGAGTACCAACCCCTGTTCGATCTCGAATCCGTCTCCGTCTACGGCATCGAGGCCCTCGTCCGGTGGCATCACCCTTCCCGGGGGGTCGTCCCACCCGACCAATTCGTTCCCGACCTCGAGGCGAGCGGCCTGATCCTCGACGTCGGCCGCTGGGTTCTGGAGAAGGCCTGCCGACAGCTCGTGGACTGGGCGCACCAGGGCCACCGGCTGGTCATGTCGATCAACATCTCAGCCGCTCATTTCGACTCCGACTGCCTGGTCGGTGACGTGGCCCGGGCCATCGCTGCCAGTGACTGTGATCCGACCTCCCTGGTCATCGAGATCACGGAGAGCACTCTCATGAGCGACCCGGCCGGCGGCGTCGCCCGGCTCCGCCAGCTCAAGGACCTCGGCGTCCGGATCGCCCTCGACGACTTCGGCACCGGCAATTCCTCCCTGGCCCGGCTCCGGAAATTCTCCGTCGACGAGCTGAAGATCGACCGGACCTTCATCTCCGCGCTCCTCGGCTCGAAGGAGGCCAGCATCATCATCAAGAGCTTCATCGAGCTCGGCGAGGCGCTCGGGATCGACACCTTGGCCGAGGGGATCGAGGACCGGGTCCAGCTCGAGGTGCTCCAGAGCGCCCGCTGCCTGCGGGGTCAGGGCTTCCTCGTCTCCGAACCGCTCGCCGCCGAGTCCATCAGCGACTTCCTCAGCGCGTGGCAGCCCCACGGATCCGCCTCCTGACGTTCAAGGAGCGGTCCCCGGCCGGAGCGTCAGCCTGGACGTCTCGCCCTGTCCGGGCCGGACTGGTCCAGAACCGGTGCGGCGTCAACGGCGGGAGCCAGCCACCGGGTGAGGTAGTCGCGCAGGGCCGCACCGGAGCGCCGTGGGACGCCCGGGTGTTCGACGAAGGATTGGGTCATCCGCAACATCTGTTCGACCAGCTGGTCGAGAGCGTTGTCGTCGTAGCCGTGATCCGCTCGACCGAGGGCCATGGCCGTTGCGGAGGTGAACAGGCCGACCTGGGAGAGGTCAGCCCAGCTGGGAGACCTTCTCCTCGAGCTCCCTGACCCGCTGCTCGAGCTCCTCGATCCGGCGGCTCTCCTCGAAGGAGGCCGACCGGACCTCGGCGGCCTTGCCCATCAGCGAGGCGGCCGCCGAGCTCATCCTGGACCCGGCCTCGATGAGCTTGCTCCCTCCCGACGGCGAATCCTGGGCGAGCTCCCCGCCGGCGGCGGCCAGGCCCTCGCCGATCCCGGCGAGCTGCTCGGCGATCTCGTTGAGGGCTTCGTAGACCTCGTCTGCCATGGTCTCCTCCTGTTCCGCGTCCGGTGTCCCGGTGCCCCACCTCGGAGGACGGCGGGCCGTGTAGCGGCCGCCGGGCTCGTCGGCGAGGGTTCAGCCCGAGGCGACGACCCGGTCCCGGCCGGCCGCCTTGGCCCCGTAGAGGGCCGTGTCGGCCCGGAGGAGGAGGGTGTCCATGGACTCCCCCCGCTCCCACTGGGCCACCCCGGCGGAGAAGGTGACGGGTCCGGCCCCGTCGTCGAGGTCGAGGCGGGTCCGGAGGTCGTCGATGATCCGGCAGCCGTCGACGAGGTCGGTGGCCGGGAGGACGAGGCAGAACTCCTCGCCCCCGTAGCGGGCGGCCAGGTCGTAGGCCCGGACGGCTCCGGCCAACTGGCTCCCGAAGCGGCGGAGGAGCTCGTCGCCGGCCAGATGTCCGTTCAGGTCGTTGTAGGTCTTGAAGTGGTCGAGGTCGAGCATGGCCAGGCAGAGGTGCTCTTGGAGGCGGTCGGCCCGGGCCAGGAAGGCGGGGAGGCCGTCCATGAGGACCCGGCGGTTGGCCAGGCCGGTGAGGGGATCGGTCCGGGCCTGACGGCGCTGCTCCCCGGCCAGGTCCTCGAGCTCCCCGTAGACGTGGACGGCCTCGTTCACCGTCATGACCCGGCCCAGGGTGCTCATGAGGAGGAGCCCGGCCAGGACGGCGGCGGCCCCCAGCGGCATCCAGGGCTCACCGCGCTGGAAGCGGGCCACGAGGAGGACCAGGGCGGGGGCACCGAGGACGAGGACGATGGGGGTGAACATCCGGCGGCGGACCTGGACCCGGGGGGAGAGCCGGCCCAGTCCCTCGGGGTGGACGACAGGGCTCAGGAGGGGCATGGCCAGGAGGAGGGTCCAGGTGATCCCCTGGACGGCCACCACCGGGGCGGCGGGGAACCGGTAGCGGTTGAGGACCTGGACGAGCTGGAGCCAGGCGTCGAGGCTGCCGAAGGCCAGCATCACGAGGGAGAAGGCCACCACGGGGGCCCAGCCCCGGGGCATCCAGGAGAGGAGGAAGGCGGTGCTCCCGATGAAGAGGGCCAGAGAGACGGCGATGACCAGGGCCGGACCGCCGAACCACCAGGCCGGGGCGTGGCTGAGGGGGCCGATGAGGAGGAAGACCACGGGGGCCAGGACGACGCCGGAGGCGGCGGTGACGTCGAGGAGGTCGATGGAGAGGGCCCGCATGCCCTGGGCCTGGCGGAGGCTCCCGGCGATGGGGGCCCCGAGGAGCCCCATGGCCACCAGGGGGAGGACCGCCCCCACGATCTCGAGGGCCACGGGAGGGGGGCGGCTGGCGAAGACCCGGGCCAGGATGAGGAGCCCGGAGACGACGACGACGACGTGACCGCTTATCCAGCAGATCCAGCCTGACCGGTTCTCCCGGGGGCCCCGCCTGGCCACCACGGTGGCGACGACGATGACGGGCAGGGCGAAGACCCCGCCGGTGAGGAGCCAGGCTACGAAGTAGCCCTTCTCGCCGTGGGCGAAGAGGCTGGCCAGGGTGGCGACGAGGGTGACGAGCGCGCCGAAGGCGAAGGCCCGCCTCCGGCTGGCCAGGGAGAAGATGTACTCGACCGGCCGGGCGTCCTCGGCCTCGACGGCCTCCTCCTCGAGGTCGTCGACGAGCTGGAATGCGTCGGGGTCGGGGGGCCGTTCCAGCTTCGGCGACCCATGGTGGTCCTGGCGCACCAGCCTCGTCGTCTCGATCATCCCCCGGTCCCCGTTGCCTCGCTGTTGTGTTCTCGGCTGATCGGGGGTCAATCTTGACCCCGGGGCTCACCGACACACCCCTGTGGCAGCTTCGGGGACGTTCCCGAGGCCGCGAGGCAGGAGGCGTCATGACGACGGAGACAGAGGAGGCCCGACCGGGCCCGGACCTGGTGAAGGTCCATGTGACCCTGGGCGGCAGCGAGAAGGTGGCCGGGGAGTCGCTCTGGGCCGAGGCGGTGGGGGGCGGGAGCTACCGGATCCTGAACGTTCCCTTTCTCAGCCCCGACCTCCACTACGGCGACGTCGTCCGCTGCCGGCGGCGCCAGGGGATCCTCGAGGTCCTCGACGTGGTCGAGGAGGCCCCGGAGGACCGCTACGTGTTCGCGGTCCGGGCCGGAGTGGGCCCGGACCGCTGGCGGGCCCTCCTCGACACCCTGTCGGGCCTCGGCGCACGGGTCGAGAGCAGCGGGGACGGGTTGATCGCGGCCCAGGTCCCGAGACTCCGGTCGGAGCTCCTCGAGGCCTACGCCGAGACCTCGGGGATCGTGGACGTCGTCCACGTGGCCTGAGGGACACGGAGCTCCCCCACCGTCAGCGGGGCAGGATCCCCCAGCTCCCCCGCCAGGAGCCTCCCGGCTCGAGGGTGAGGACGTCGGTCCCCGACCGGAGGGCATCGGGGGGGCAGGTCATCGGCTCGACGGCCACCGAGGCCCGACGGGCCGGGACCGACTCGACGGTGTCGGCGGTGAAGACCATGAGGTATTTGAAGGTCCCGTCCACCCAGAGGGTGAGGGAGGGTCCATCGTCGGGATGGTCCAGCTCGACCAGGGCCCGGCCGTCGGGGCCCCGGACCAGGTCGGTGTAGGCGGTGTCGAGACGGGTGGGGCCCAGGGGCCGGGCCGAGGCGAAGTCGAACTCGGTTCCGGCCACGGTGGCGTCCCCGGTGGGGAGCTGGCGCTCGTCGGTGACGAGCCGGCGACGGGCCGGGAGGAGGAGGCGGACGGTGTCGACGGTCGGGGTCCCGAGGGTCAGGTAGGGATGGAAGCCCAGGCCGAAGGGGGCGGGGGTGTCCGAGCGGTTCCGGGCCTCGGTGGTGACGGTGAGGCCGTCGCGACCGAGGCGGTACTCGACGGTGAGGTCCACCCGCCAGGGATAGCCGGGCTGGGGATGGAGGGTGGTGGCGAGGACGGCCACGTTCTGGACGCTCGAGACGAGATCCCAGGCCATCCAGCGGACGAGCCCGTGGATGGCGTTGCGGCGCTCCGGCTCGTCGAGGGCGGCCCGGGCGTTGCGGCCGTCGAAGGCGTAGCGGCCGTCACCGAGGCGGTTGGGCCAGGGGGCGAGGACCTGGCCGCGGCTGGAGGGGGCCAACTGGTCGAGGGGGAAGCCGGCGACGACGTCGGCGCCGTCGACGGTGTAGGAGCGGAGGGTGGCCCCCACCTCGGTGACGACGGCCTGGTGCCGGCCGTGGCCGATCAGGAATTGGAGACCGGAGGGGGGCGGGGCGGTGGGGGGGGAGGCCGGCATGGCACCGGTATGGTACTTGGGGCTGAACCGGAGGTGACCGTTGCGGATCCTGGTGACCAATGACGACGGGGTCCGGGCCCCGGGGATCGCCGCCCTGGCCCGGGCGGCCCTGGGAACCGGGCACGACATCGTGGTCATCGCCCCGCTCGTCGACTACAGCGGGGCCGGTGCCGCCGTGGGCCCGGTCCACTCCCGGGACGGGGTCGACTACGAGCCGCATGTCATCGAAGGTCTCGAGGGGGTCCCGACCTACGGGATCGACGGCCCCCCGGCCCTGGCCGTCATCCTGGCCTGTGTGGGGGGGTTCGGGCCCCGCCCCGACCTGATCCTCTCCGGGATCAACCACGGGGCCAACGTGGGCCGGTCCGCCCTCCACTCGGGCACCATCGGGGCCACCCTCACGGGGGCCCACTTCGGGGTCAGGGGACTGGCGGTCTCGATCCGCTACGGCGAGGAGCCCATCGCCTGGGAGACCCCGGCCACGATGGCCGCCGCCCTGGTGGACGTCCTGGCCGACGCCCCGGAGGGGACCGTCCTGAACCTCAACGCTCCCGACCTGCCCCTGTCCGAGGTCCGGGGGCTTCGCCGGGGCGCCCTGGGCCGGGCCGGGGTCATCCGGTCCGCGGTCCATGCCGGCGGAGACAGGGAGGGCCACCCGGGGGGAACCCACCATCTCCTCCTCCCTCCCTTCCAGACGGGGACGATCCGGCTCGATCTCACCCCGGCCGGGCCGACCGAGTCCGGCCTCGACACCGACGTCTGGCTGGTGGCCAACGACTACGCCTCGGTCACCCCCCTGGTCGGGGTCCGGGAGGCGACCGGTCCGGCCGACGCCGTGGTGGACCGGGCCCTCGGACGCCTGGGGGAGGTCACCGGCCTGGGTCCGGGCCCCGGGCTCGGCGGCGACCACCGGGCCGCCGCCGCCTCCTGAACGCCGGTCCGATCGCTCGGAAGCCGGTCAGCCCGGGTCGGACCCGACGCTTCGGAGCCAGCGGCGGACGGGAACGGGGGGAGGCCCCCCCGGGGGGACGATCTGGTCGATCCGGCCGGAGGTGAGGTAGTCGGTGGCCGTGGCGACGCCTTCCGAGGCGACGTTCCCGACGACGGTGAGGAGCTCGAGGGTCAGGAGCCCGAGGGTTCCGAAGGCCCAGTCGGAGACGAGGAGGAGGGCCCGGCTGGCATATCCCCGGCGGCGGGAGGGGGCGGCCACCCAGTAGCCGATGCGCCCCGTCCCGAGGTCCCAGTTGAGCCGGATCAGGGAGATCGATCCCACCAGGTCCCCGCCGTCGGCGGCGGTGACGGCCAGGTTGGCCTCCCGGGCCTCGGCGAAGGCGGCGCCGTGGAGACCGATCCAGGCCCGGGCGTGGGTCTCGGTGTAGGGAGAGGGGACGGCCAGGGTCCAATGGGGGATCTCGGGGTCCTGGCAGGCCTCGGTGACAGCCGTGGCGTCCGCCGGGGTGAAGGGCCGAAGGGTGACGACCCCGTCGGTGAGGGGGCCCAGGGGCCGGAGGCTGACGCCGATGGGCGGCGCCGTCGGCTCGCCGTCCGATCCGACCGGGCCTCCCCGGGCCGGGTGGGTGCCTAGTAGGGGCCGTCGCAACAGCTGTCCCGCCACCCACAGCTCGGGCAGCGGTAGTGGGCATGCTCGGGCCGCATCGGGGACCCGCAGGCCAGGCAGGTAGTGGAGAGATCGACGGGGCAGTCCGGGCCCGGAGGAGGGGGGAGAGCCGTCGTGTCGGTGGCGACCATCGGCCCGAGACTACCAATGACCGCCCGGACCGGGTGGGGACCCCGGAACACCCCCCGTGGGAACCGGCCCACCCTCTGTCCCGGTCGGGGTCGGCGGGCCAGGGCGGCGTCGCCCCGACCTTCGCGGCCCCGTTCCAGCGGATTCGTTTCTGACGGTCAGTCAGACCTACAGCGGCGTAATTACAGGCGTTACCCCAGGTCAGAGCCGTCTTCGTTGCACTCCTGCAACCGTTCACGCAGAGTTCACGCGTTTTGACGTTGCGTTTCGCGCCGGAGGCTCCTAGGGTTTCCCTTGACTCCAGCCACCAAAAGGGCAGGGTCCACGCGGCACCTGCGGAGGATGTCGCCCGGGACGGGAAGACCGTTCTGCGCTCATGTGGACAGCCTTGGCCAGAAGCCCGACCCCTCGCGCCTCGCGCCTCCGAGGGAACCAGTTCGAATCGCGCCTGCCCCAGGGATGCAGGCCAGAAGGGAGATTGCCTAACGCGAAACCCAGGGTTGCTCCGTCCGCACCTCGTAAGGACCTCACCACGTCCAGGGCCGCCCGCCCTTTCCCGGCGCCGGCTCCGCGAGACGAATGCTCAGACGACGGGCCGCCCGCATTCCGAAGCCCCACCTGGAGCCCTCCGGGGATCCCGTGACTCAAGGGAGGCACAAGATGCGGAAGCACCGACTCTTTGGCGTTGTCATCGCCGCACTGCTCATTGTTGGAGCGTTTCTCCAACAGCCGGGCACGACAAATCAAGCGACAACCGGCCTGGCCCTGTCCAGGACCGGCCTACAGATCCCGTCGGCGGGCCTGCCCGCCGGCGTCCACCCCGCCGTGGTCCATGACACGGACCTGCCCCAGGGGTTCCTGGACCAGACCACCACGCCCCAGACGGGCGACGCCCTCGTGGCCTTGACGTCGTTGTTGACCCCGGCTCCCACGCCGGCACCGACCACGACGACGACCACGGCGCCGGTGGACCCTGCTCCGACCACCACGACCACGTCGTCGGCCCCACCGCCGGCACCGACGACGACGACCACCACAGCTCCGACGCCACCCCCGGCACCGCCGACCCCGGCACCGGCGACCACGGCACCCGCCCCGGCGGCTCCCGCCGGCGGCGTCTGGGCTGAGCTCCGGAACTGCGAGTCCGGTGGGAACTACGCCGACAACACCGGCAACGGCTACTACGGCGCCTACCAGTTCTCTGAGGGAACCTGGCAGTCCCTCGGGTTCAGCGGCCTGCCCTCGGACGCACCGCCCGCGGTGCAGGACCAGGCGGCCCAGGAGCTCCAGGCCCAAAGCGGATGGGGCCAGTGGCCCTCCTGCTCGGAGCAGCTCGGACTCTGATCTCCACGCCGGGATCACCCCGGCACTGCCCTCGACGATCCCGCTGTCGCAGCCTGCGACAGCGGGATCGTCGCGTCAGGTCGGCCCCGAGACGGGACCGGTAGCCTCGCCGGGGTGGACTCCCCCCTGGTCTTCCCCGATCCTCCCGAGGGGGGAATGACCTATGCCAACTGGAAGTTCTCCCGCCAGGGCCTGGCCGAGGTGGTGAGCTCCTTCCATCTCGACAACGACCCCGGGCCCTCGAGCCACCTCTACCTCCAGCTCTACGACGCGGCCGTCGACGGGACGGGGATGTACCACGGGGTCCAGACCATCGGGCTGGCCATCTTCTCCCGGTTCGGCACCACCGACCTGGCCGAGGTCCGGCCCGGACCGGGGGCGGGTGCGGTGGCCGGCACCGACGAGGGGCCCTATGTGAGCCTCCGGATGCCCTTCCCCCTCGGGGCCGGGAGCTACCGGTCCTCGCTCCGGCGGACCTCGGGGGACCGCGAGGGGGACTGGTTCGAGTTCCGGCTGGGCCGGGGAGCCGGGGAGCCCGAGACCCTGGTCGGGGCCATCCGCTTCCCCCGACGGCGACGGAGGGTGCCCGCCACCATGGCCGACGGGGGAGGCTCCTGGACCGAGGCCTGGGACAACAACAGTGGGGTCCTCCACCCCGTGGCCTTCTGGCAGGTCCGGCTCGACCCGCCGGTGGCCGACGGGGGGGTCCCAGCCCGGGGGGTGACGATGCGGACGTCCCGGATGCCCAACGGCCGGATCGACTGGGACCCGGTCCGGCGGCAGGTGGTGAGCGTCATCGGGGGGGACACCCGCCGCAGCGACGAGGGGCCCCGGGTCGTCCGGTTCGACTGAGCGGCCGCGGACTCAACCGGCGAGCCCCGGCATGACCTGGGCGGACTCACAGGTGGTGACCGCCACCGCACTCCCCCACCGCTGGGTGAACCATGTCGTGGCCCGGTCCCCCGCCGGCCCGCAGTCGGTCACCCCGACGCCGACCTGGGCTTCCCCCTGGCCCACGCCGCTAAGGGTGATCCCCGCGTCGTCCAATGCCGGTCCGGCCGCCAGCACACCAGCCTGGACGTCGAGGAGGCAGCGCTGGCTGAAGGAGCTGACCTCGAAGGTGACCGTGAGGGGGGCGGGGTAGGCCGCCGTGGCCTCGGCCTCGAGGGCGGGGTCCCGGACGGTCTCGAAGATGAGGAAGTGGGAGTTGATCTCGACGGCGGTCTCCCCGGGTGTGGCCGGTGCGGCGGCCAGGCCGCCGTAGACGGTCGGGTACTGGGCGGCCAGGGCGCTCGGGACGGCGTCCAGGATCTGGTAGCCGGTGGGCCAGGTCGGCGTCGGTGTCGTCGGAGCCAGGGTGGGCGTGGCCGTGCAGCTGGCCGGGAGCCAGATCGGGGTCGGGCCCAGCTCGACCAGGGGGGCCGGGAGGGCGCCGTCGAGCTCAGTGGCCAGCGATTCGGCCGTCGATGTCGTGAAGCCCCCGCTTATCTGGAGCTCTCCCTGGAAGGAGCTGAACGTCGACTGGCCCACCTCGGTCAGCGGGGCCGAGACGATCACCCCGTCGACCTCGAAGGCGATCAGCTGGTGGAAGCCGGCCCGGGCCAGCTGGTCCCAGGCCGTCGACCCGGCCGGCGTCAGCCGCAGATCGACGAGGACCTGTCCGGCCTCGCTCGTCTTGACCGAGGCGGAGGCGATGTCGGCTCCGGTCACCCCGGCCGGTCCGACCAGGTAGCGCTGGCTCCCGTCGGAGGTGTCGAGGAGGGCCGGCGCCGAGGGCTGCTCCTGGGCCGGGGTGGTCGAAGGCTGTTCGGTCAGGGCCGGGTCGGGGGGGACGGGGTGCACCTCGATGCTGCCGCCCCCGCCGGCGGCGATGCCGAGGTTGCCGGCCGTCAGGGCGTAGCGGGGGTCGGAGCAGCCGGTCGGGAGCCCAACCGGGGCCGTCGAGCCGTTGGCCGGGGTGGAGGGGGCCGCCCCGCAAAGGACGGGCCGGGCCAGGAAGACGGGGGTGGCCGTGGCCAGGGTGGCTTCCCGGCCGGTGACTCCGGAGACGACCAGGGTTCCGCCGCTGACCGAGACGGCCGCCCCGGGGACGCCCATGGCGTCGAACCGGGCCCGGAGGACCCCGGCGTCCTGGGCCAGCTGGGCCGGAGTGGCCGCCGCCGAAAGGGGGGCGAAGGTCGTGGTGACGGCGCCGGCCACGGCGGGCCCACGACCAGGGGGCGGTGCGGTCAGGGCCAGGGTCCCCCCGGCCACGACGACGGCCAGGACGAGCCCGGTGGCCCCGAAGCGCTGGCGCCGGCGGCGGCGGTTCCAGCGGGCCTTGATGTCGGCCAGGGGGTCGGGCCGGCCGGCCGGAACGGCCGCCAGGGCCCGCCCGATCCGGTTCTCGAGGTCCTCGGTGCTCGTCATCGGACTCCCTCCATGCTGGTCCGGGCCGACGCCAGTGCGGCGTGGAGCGTGGACTTGACGGTTCCCTCGGCGCATCCCATGGCCCGGGCCACCTCGGCCACCGAGAGCTGGCCGAAGAACCGGAGGACGAGGGCCTGGCGCTGACGGTCGGGCATGGCCGCCAGCATCTCGGTCAGGGCCATCCGGTCGTCGACCTCCCCGTCCCGGTCGGCCACCGCCGAGGCTGAGGCCAGGAGGGGGGCCTTGGCCCGGTGACGGGCCCCCCGGCGGGCCCCGTCCCGACTGACGTTGAGGGCCACGAGGAGGACCCATGCTTCCGGTCGCTCCAGACCGGCCACCTTCCGCCAGCGGCGCAGGGCCCGGCAGAAGGCCTCCTGGGTGGCCTCCTCGGCCAGGTCGCCGTCACCGAGGGCGACGACCATGGCCCGGCGGGTCCGGTCGTAGTGGCTGGCGAAGAACGCCTCGAACTCCCTCGTCACGCCTGCCCCTCCGCCGCGGTCACACCGGGTAGACGCCCGACGGACCCGAAACGTTCAGTCCCCGACGAAGAGCTCGTCGAGCCAGTCGTAGACGACCTGGGCGCTCAGGGGGAGGTTCCCGGCCTGGCCGTGGGCGTCGGCCCCGTCGTCCATGGCGAAGCGGCGGAGGGTGGCGGGGCCGGCCACCCCGGCCACGACGGCCTCGGTCTGGCGGGTGATCTCGGCCCCCTCCCGCTCCCCCACCAGGGCCAGGACGGGGCAGGCGATCGCCCCCAGGGAGTCCCCCAGGCGGAAGGCCTCGAGGGCCTCGATCCAGCGGTGGAGGGAGCTGACGCCGAACCGGCGGCAGACGGCCAGGATGCCCCAGACCATCTGGGGGAGGAGGAGGTCCTCGGGGACGCCGTCGACGTCGGCGGGCCGGATGTCCCGGCGGGAGCCGAAGACGGGGGGGCCGAGCCAGGCCTCCATGTAGCGGTAGAGGTCGGAGACGGGGGGGTCGAGGACGAGGGCCCGGATCCGGGTGTCGTGGGCGGCGGCCCGGGCGGCGAAGTAGCTCCCGAAGCTCAGGCCGGCCAGGGCCACCCGGTCGGGGTCGGTCCCGGGACGGGCCTGGAGGAAGTCGAGGACGGCCCCGACGGGGACCTCGTAGTCGGGGCGGAAGGTGAGCTCGGGGTGGTCCCGCATGCAGCCGGTCTGGCCGGGGCCGTCGAAGACGAGGACCTCCCAGCCCCGGTCGGCCCCGGGGACGCCGAGCTGGAAGTAGAGCTCCTCGGCCGTCGACTCGAAGCCCCCGAGGACGACGAGGGTCCCGGCCGGACCGGCGGGGGGAACGGTCCCGGGGAGGGGATGGACGAGGTAGCCGGGGAGGTCGGCCCCCTCGAAGGCAATGGCGACGGTCTCGACGGTGGGCCCGGGGCCGGGAAGGGCGGCGGCCCGGCGGAAGGCCTCGGCGCTGCGGCGGCCGAGCTCGCCCCGGAGGCCGGGGTCGGTCTCGGCGTAGTACTCGGCGGCCCGGTGGTAGGTGGAGGCCCGCAGGAGGTGGGCCCGGGCGCTGACGGGGTGACCGGCGGCCAGGCAGTCGGCGGCGGCGGCCTCGACCCGGTCGGCCAGGGCTCCGAAGACCCGGGCCCAGCTCCCGGTGTCGCTCTCGGCGATCATCGCCGCCGCCGCCAGGCACTCCCCCACCGTCGAGCCCCCGGACGAGGCCAGGCCCATGACCCGGAGGAGCTGGTAGTCGAACTCGTTGTCCCGGAAGCCCTCGACCCGGGTCAGGCTTCTCGTGATCTGGGACGCTTCGAAGGCCACGGCGGCCTGGCTCCTTCTCCGGGGCCCGCACCGGTGCGGGCCGGCTGATCCTACCCGGGGGCCCCGGGAGCCCTCCCGGGCCGAATCTGACATTCTGACCGACCAGTTCGCGCGGGGCGGCTATGCTGACGGGGACGGCTGGTTCGTCCGCCCGGGGGGGGCGATCTCGGCCGGGGGGCGGTCCTCACGCACCTCGGCCGGTCGTCGGGGAACCCCACCGACCGGTGCAGGGGGCCGAGAACCCGACCCGCGAGCGCGGGCGGGCAGGGGAGTCGAGATGTCCGAGGTCGCCATCGAGCAGGAAACCGCAGGCCGCGGCGGAGGGGTCCGGGGTCTCGGGGCCCGACTCGGGATCACGGCCCGGCGGGTCCAGCTGGCCCTCGGGGCGCTCTGGATCCTCGACGGCCTCCTCCAGCTCCAGCCCCCGATGTTCGGGAAGGGGTTCGTCGACAACATCATCCTCCCGAACGCCCAGAACCAGCCTGCTCCGGTGGCCTGGTCGATCACGACGATGGCCCACGTCATCCGGCCCGAGGTGGGGGTCTGGAACCTCTTCTTCGGCCTGGCCCAGCTGGCCATCGGAGTGGGGCTGCTGTCCCGGCGGACGGTGAAGCCGGCCCTGCTTGCCATGGTGGCCTGGTCGTTCGGGGTGTGGTGGATCGGTGAGGGGTTCGGGTCGGTGCTCACGGGGACGGCCTCCCCGCTGATGGGGGCCCCGGGAGCGGTCGTCCTCTACGCCGTCATCGGGGTCCTGGTATGGCCGGCGCAGGAGAGGGACGGGGCCGGCCGGGCGACGGTCGGACTGGCCTCGTCGGCGGGGGGGTCGGGACGGTTCGGTCCGGGTGCCCCCCTGGCGGCCTGGAGCGGGTTCTGGCTCCTCGGTGCCCTGCTCTGGCTGCAGCCGGCCAACCGGGCGGCAGGGTCGGTCCACGACAACCTCCAGATGATGGCCCAGGCCCAGCCGAGCTGGTACCGGCCCCTGCTGGAGCACCTGGCCAACGTCTCGGCCGGCCACGGGACGGAGACGGCCTGGGTCCTGGCCGGGGCCTCCCTGGTCATCGGGGTGGGCCCCCTCGTGAGCCGGCGGCCCACCCCCTTCCTGGTCGTCGGGGCCCTCGTCTCCCTGGCCTTCTGGGTCACCGGCCAGGCGGTCGGGGGGACGCTGACCGGAGCGGGAACCGACCCCAACATCGGCCCCCTCGTCGCCCTCCTGGCCCTGGCTGTGCTCCCGGCCCGGGTGCCGTCGACCCCGAGGCCCTGGCAGTACACAGGTCCCCCCTCCCCCTCCCCGCCTCCGAGACCAAGTAGGCCACTCTGCCCGAACGGTGGGAAGCCACACGCCACGCAGGTGGTCGATGCGGCCGTCATGTCCCAGCAGTCGTCGGGGACGGGTACCCCCACGGCCCTCACCGGTGAGGGCCGTGGCAGAGTGGCCCGATGGGTACCGGCCGGATCCGAGTCGCCGCCGGGCTGGTCCTCCTGAGCCTGCTCCTCCTGGGGCAGAGCGGCTGCGGAAGCGGGAACCACGGCGCCGGGGCCCCGACCACAGCCCGCTCCCGGGCCACCTCCGTGACCTCGACCGCCCCGATGACGACCACGACCACCACGGAACCGGCGCTGCCTCCCCCACCGCCGGTGTCCTGGACGCCCTGCCGCAGCGGGCTCCAGTGCGGCTCGGTCGGCGTCCCGTTGGACTACGGCCATCCCGAGGGGGCGACGATCGAGATCGCCCTGGCCCGACACCCGGCCGGGAACCCGTCGGCCCGGATCGGCTCGCTGGTGATCAACCCGGGGGGGCCGGGGGGATCGGGGATCGATGACCTCCCGGAGGAGCTCTCCGTCCTGAGCCCCCAACTCCTGGCCGACTTCGACATCGTCTCCTTCGACCCCCGGGGGGTGGGGGCGAGCGATCCGGTCCACTGCAGCGACCCCACCGCCCCACCGTCGGGGGGCGGGCTCCCCCAGAACCCCCTCCCCGACCCGATCCCGAGCACCCCGGCAGCCCAGGGTGCCCTCCTGGGCGAGTTCCGGGCCTACGCGGCCGGGTGCGCCAGGTACAGCGGGAGCCTCCTCGCCTTCGTGGGGACGGTGGACGTGGCCCGGGACCTGGACCGGATCCGGGCCGCCCTGGGGGACCCCCTCCTCACCTACATCGGCCACTCCTACGGCACCCTCCTCGGGGCCACCTACGCCGAGCTCTTCCCAACCGGGGTCCGGGCCATGGTCCTCGACGGGGCCATCGACCCCGCCCTCAGCCTCGAGGAGCTCTCCCTCGAGCAGGCCGAGGGCTTCGAGACCGTCCTCGGGGACTTCTTCACCTGGTGCCTCTCGGCCGGGTGCGCCTGGCACCCGGCCGGGGACCCCACCACCGCCGTCCTGGGGCTCATCCAGTCGAGCCGGACCCAGGCCCTGGCCGGCGGGGGCGGCCGGGTGGCGGGTCCGGGGGAGTTCTACGACGCCCTCCTCGACAGCCTCTACTCCCGGTCGGGCTGGGCCGGGCTCGGGCAGGCCCTGGCCGACGCCGAGGGGGGGAACGGCTCCGGGATCCTGGCCCTCTCCGATCGGTACAACACGGCGGGGGCCCCGAACGCCGGGGACGCCTCGACGGCCATCAACTGCGCCGACCACCCCACCTCCACCGACACCGGCCTCTCTGCCGGCTGGGCCCAGACGGCGGCGGCGGCCGCCCCGGTCTTCGGACCGCTCCTGGCCTGGGGGGACCTGGGCTGTGCGGTCTGGCCCACCCCGGCCAGCCGGGTCCCGGGGCCGGCCACGGCCACAGGGTCGCCGGCCATCCTCGTGACGGGGACCACCAAGGACCCGGCCACCCCCTACGGCTGGGCCGTGAGCCTGGCCGGTGAGCTCGCCCACGGGGTCCTCGTGACCCGGGTCGGCGAGGACCACGTGGCCTACTTCTACAGTTCCTGTGTCCGCTCCATCGACGAGGCCTACCTGGTGGCGGGGACCGTCCCGGCCCCGGACACCGTCTGCTCGAGCTGAGGAGGACCCTCCATGACCGTCACCGGCCTGGCCAACCTGGCCGTCAAGGTTGTCGATCTCGACGCCGCCTGCGGCTTCTACCGGGACGCCGGCGGGGAGGTACGGGACCGGATGGCCTGGGCCGGGGGGGAGCGGGCCGACGTCTTGTTGGGCCCGGTCATGATCACCCTGTTCACCCGGGCCGTCTACGAGGACGCCGTCGAGCTCCCGGCCGAGGGGTTCCTCCACCCGGCCCTCTTCACCGACGACCTCGATGCCGAGCTGGTCGGGCACACCGTCGTCTGGGGCCCGGCCGTCGTCGAGGGGGCCTTCGGGCGGCGCCGGATCGCCTTCGTGGAGGCCCCGGGGGGGATCCGGCTCGAGTTCATGGAACAGCTGGACCGGTAGGGTCGACCGGGATGCGTGTCGCCGCCGTCCAGCTCCAGGGATCGGCCGACCGGGAGGGGAACCTGGCCCGGGCCGGGGACCTCGTCTCGGAGGCGGCGCGAGCCGGGGCCGAGGTCGTCGTCCTCCCCGAGCTCTTCTCCGTCTACGGCGACCCCGAGGTCCTCCGGGCCTCGGCCGAGCCCCTGGGGGGACCTCTCTCCCGGTGGGCGGGAGAGCTGGCCGGCCGGCTCGGGATCTGGCTGGTGGCGGGGAGCTTCATCGAGGCCGCCGGGGGGGGCGGGCGGTTCAACACCTCGGTCCTCCACTCCCCCACCGGCACCGTCGAGGCCGTCTACCGGAAGATCCACCGGTTCGACGTCGACGTCCCCGGGGTGACGGTCCTGGAGTCCGAGGTGGTCTCCGCCGGCGAGGAGGTCGTCCTGGCATCCGTGGGCGGAGCCGGGAGCGGGGCCGTCCCCGTGGGGATGGCCATCTGCTACGACCTCCGCTTCCCCGAGCTCTTCCGGATCCTGGCCCTCCGGGGCGCCCTCCTCCTGGTCGTCCCCTCCGCCTTCGCGGCGGTGACGGGAAAGGCCCACTGGGAGGTCCTGGTCCGGGCCCGGGCCATCGAGAACCAGGCCTTCGTGATCGCCGCCGACCAGGTCGGGCCGATCGGACCTGGGTTCGAGGCCCATGGGCACTCCATGATCGTCGACCCCTGGGGCCGGGTCCTGGCCGAGAAGACCGGTGGGGAGGGCGTCGTCCTGGCCGAGATCGACCTCGGGGAGCAGGCTGAGATCCGGTCCCGGCTCCCGAGCCTGGCCCACCGCAGGCCGGACGCCTACCGGTGGCCGGCCGGGGAATCGGGATCCAGATGAGCGATTCCGGCCGAAAAGTTGCAGGGGGTCTGCACCTTCCCGGTATCGTCGAGGATATGGCCGGCCCAAAGCGTGATTCCAAGGTCACTCCCCGTAGCAATGCATCGAAGAGCCCGAAGGCCTCGGCCGCAGCCCGGACCAGGGCCGCGACCCGGCTGGCGGCCCAGGCCGGGGCGGGCGGTGGAGGCGGTGGACCTCTCGGCCCGGCACCGGATGGGCCGGATCCGGTCCCTCTTCGAGAACCGGCCCTTCCAGGAGGCCTGGTTCGAGACGGCCGGCCTCAAGCTCCACTACGAGGTCCACGGGACCGGGCCCGAGACCCTGATCTTCCTCCACGGGATCCTGATGGACGCCCAGATGAACCGGCGGCTCGCCGCCGACCTGGCCGAGGCCGGGAACCGGGTCATCCTCCTCGACCTCCCAGGCCACGGGAAGTCGGACAAGCCCCGCCATGCCGCCTCCCACCGGATGGACTCCTACGCCTACTTCGTCCGGGACCTCATGGACGAGCTCGGGATCGAGTCGGCCGTCGTCGGGGGGGTCTCCCTGGGGGCGAACGTCGCGCTCCAGGTGGCGGTGAAGTGGCCCGAGCGGGTCCGGGGGCTCATCATCGAGATGCCGGTCCTGGAGTGGGCCGTCCCCGGGGCCGCCATGGCCTTCGTCCCGGCCCTCCTCGGCGTCCACTACGCCGCTCCCCTGGTCCGGCTGGTGGCCAGCCTGGCCCGGCGGGTTCCCCAGACGGGCGTCGGGCCCCTCGACAGCGCCATCTCGGTCCTCCGGATGCAACCCGAGGAGGCCGCCGCCGTGCTCCACGGGATGCTGGTGGGGCCGATCGCCCCCACGATGGAGGAGCGCAAAGCCATGGCCCAACCTGCCCTCGTCATCGGCCACAAGGCCGACGTCATCCACCCCTTCACCGACGCCTCCCACCTCACGGCCCAGCTCCAGCAGGCCCGGCTGGTCGAGGCCAGCTCCATCCTGGAGCTCCGGATCTTTCCGGACCGGCTCACCGCCGAGATCGCCGGCTTCCTCGACACCGTCTGGGGGCGGGAGAGCAGCGGCCTCCGGAGCGTGCCCGGCGTCCCCGACGACGAGGCCGGGCAGGCGGTGGGGGCCCAGCCGGCCTGAAGCCCTCGGGAACTGCGGTCGCGTCCCGGGCATGGTGAGATGGGTCCTGTGGACGGCGTGCACGACCTCGGGGGCATCCAGGGCTTCGGCCCCGTCGAGATCGAGCCGGACGAGCCCGTCTTCCACGCCGACTGGGAGCGCCGGGCCTACCGGCTCACCATCGGGGCCATGCTGGCCGGCCAGCTCCGGGGCCGGTTCCGTCATGCCATCGAGCGGATGGACCCGGTCTGGTACCTCGGGTCCCCCTACTACGAGCACTGGCTCACGGCCACCGCCACCGGCCTGGTCGAAGGGGGCCTCCTGACCGTCGAGGAGCTCGACGACCGCCTGGGGTCCCCCTACCCCCTGGCCCGACCGGTCCGGGCCCCCCGGCTCGACGACCCCGGCCCCTCCCTCGACAGCCACCGCTTCTCCCTCGGCGACCCGGTCCGGGTCCGGGACCGCCACCCCCTCGGCCACACCCGGGCCCCCCGCTACGTCCAGGGCCGGACCGGGACCGTGGTCCGCCTCGACGGGGTCTTCTCCCTTCCCGACGTCGAGTACCACTGCGACGCCCTCCGCCGGGAGCCCACCTACTCGGTCCGCTTCGAGGCGGCCGAGCTCTGGGGGGAGCCCGGGGACCCCGTCCACGTCGACCTCTGGGAGAGCTACCTCGAGCCCCAGGAGGAACCTGCCCATGACTGACGAGCACCACCACGCCCCGCCCACCAGCCCGGTGGAGGACCGGGTGGCCGCCCTCGAATCCCTCCTGGTCGAGAAGGGAATCCTCGACACCGCCGCCCTCGACGCCGTCGTCGACCACTACGAGCACGCCGTCGGGCCCCTGAACGGGGCCCGGGTGGTGGCCCGGGCCTGGATCGACCCCGCCTACCGGGCCCGACTCCTCGCCGACGCCACCCCGGCCATCGCCGAGCTCGGCTTCTCCGGCCCCGAGGGGGACCACATGGTGGTGGTCGAGAACACCCCCGAGGTCCACAACGCCGTCGTCTGCACCCTCTGCTCCTGCTACCCCTGGCCCGTCCTCGGCCTGCCCCCCACCTGGTACAAGAGCCCCCCCTACCGGGCCCGGATGGTCCGGGAGCCGAGGGTTCTCCTGGCCGAGCTGGGCTGCGAGGTCCCCCCCGACTGCGAGATCCGGGTCTGGGACTCATCGGCCGAGGTCCGCTACCTCGTCCTCCCCCTCCGGCCGGCCGGCACCGGGGACCTCTCCGAGGAGGAGCTGGCCGCCCTCGTGACCCGGGACGCCATGATCGGGGTGGCCCGGCTGTGACGGTCGTCCCGGCCGTCCGTCGGGCCGGCCTGGCCGAGCCGACCCTCCCCCGGTCCAACGGGACCCCCGTCTTCGAGGCCCCCTGGCAGGCCCGGGCCCACGCCCTGGCCGTAGCCTCGGTCGAGGCCTCCGGCCGGGACTGGGACGACTTCCGCCGCCACCTGATCGCAGCCGTCGCCGAGGACGGGGAGCGGCCCTACTGGGACTCCTGGGTGGTGGCCCTCGAGGCCTTCCTGGCCGAGACCGGGCTGCTGGAGTGAAGGGGTGGTTGGGCCCCGGATCGGGGCTGCACTCCGATCGGCGGGACTGATCGCCGCAGTCGTCGCCCTCCACCGACCGTGGGACCCCCGAGCTGGGAGTCGGGCAGCCCCCTCGCCTTCACCGACGCCGGCCACGGCTGGGCCGTCTTCCCGGGCCCGTCGTACGGCGGGGGGAACATCCTGGAGACGGGCGACGGGGGGAGAACCTGGACGACGAGCATCGCGGACTCCCCGGTCTGCACGCCGACGAGAAGGAGCGCCCTGTCACGGCGGCCTTCCCATCGGGTCCGGTCGGGCGCGTCGATGAGGGCATCGATTTCGGGTGCGGTGAGGAACGCGACGATCGGCTCGTCGAACCGCCTCGGTGGTCGCCATCCACGTGAGGGTCAACCAAGGCCCCGGCTGGCGTTTTCGGGGCCGCTGACCAGCCTTAACGCGAATGTCCCGCCGTTCATACGCTGACCCCGGAACGCGCCTCCAGGTTTGGCGGTACGTCCTGGCGGGAATGGTGAGGCGGAGCCGGATGGCCGGGTCCCGAACTGGAGGTTGACGCATGAGGAACGCCTGGAAGGGCCTGATCATCGGGGGGTTGACCGGCGTCGGTGCCGGGGTCATCCTTGACGTGCTGTCGGCCGGCTCTGAGCAACTCTCAACGGCGGGGTCACGGGCGGCCCGCCGGTTCCCGGCTGCCGCCGGAAAGGTCAAGGACGCCGTCATCTCAGGCGTCGACAGGATCGGTGACGCCGATCTGCCCGAACGGGCCGCTGAGGCGGCGCACCGGGTCGTCGACTCGGACCTGACCGATCGAGCCCGCGACATGGTCAGTTCGGCACTCGACAAGAGCCTGGCGGCCGTCGGCGGGTTGAGCGCCGGCGCCGAGCTGGGCGCCGCTGTCGCGGAGCCGACGCGCCGTGCCGCTCACCGGGTGGCTCACGACACCCGCCAGGCGGCCTCGGCCGTACGGGGTGACCATCGATGAGTTCGTCAGCGACATCGCGTCGCTCAGGCACAACGCTCGGGCCTACATCGAGAAGGGCCCGATCACCGATGCGTACGGGACGGCCCGAGAACGGGTCGTGCAGGTCCTGAACGAGGTTCTCGGGCTCCGGCAACCCCCCGGCCCGGGGGCCGTCCCGGAGCACACCAACGGCGACGTCGGGCCCGGACAGCGAGCCAGACATCAGCGCGGAAAAGGTGGAGGGCGAGCAGGCAGGTGAGGTGAAGGGGCTCGACGCCATTATCGGCGTATTCGACCGGCTGCAGCAGCGGTGGCGGCTGGCCGCGATCGGCTACGCCGTCGTGAAGAAATTTGGGGATGACCAGGCCGGCCAGATGGTGGTGGCGCTCGGTTGGTACGGGTTCACGGCCATCTTCCCGTTGCTGCTGGTCGTGGTCACCATCCTGGGGTTCATCGGGACCCCAGCACTCGGGACCACGGTGGTCTCGACGCTGCACCAGTTCCCCGTGATCGGCCCGGACTTCAACCCGGCACACGGTTCGAAGAATCTTCACGGAAGCCTATTCGGCCTTGTGGCCGGCCTCCTGGTCCTCCTCTACGGCGCTCAGGGGGTCACCGAGACCGCCCAGGCCGCGATGGCCACCGTCTGGAACGTCCCGGCCGGGTTCCGGCCCCGGTTCGTCGGCCGTCTCGGCCGGAGCGTGGCTGCCCTCGGGCTCATCGGGAGCTGCTTCGTCGCCAACGCCGCCCTGGGAGCCCTGGCCACCGCTGACAGGGAGGGCGGATTCGTCCGGGCCCTGGTGGGGGCGGCCATGGTGGTAGCCGACGTCGTCCTCTACACCGCCACCTTCCGGGTGCTCACCCCACGTCCGGTCAGGACCCGAGACCTGGTCCCCGGGGCGGTGGTGGGGGCAGTGGGCTTCACGGTGTTGACGACGGTTGGCGCCGGCCTGGTAGAACACCAGATCCGGAACAGCTCGAACACCTACGGGCAGTTCGGGCTCGTCATCGGGCTGGTCGGATACCTGCTGCTGCTCGCCCGTCTCAGCCTCTACGGGGCCGAACTCAACCCGGTGCTGGCTCACCGGCTGTGGCCCAGGTCCCTCCGCCCCGGCCAGGAGCCGGAGCCCAGCGAGGCCGATCTGACGCCATCGGACAAGCTCAGCTGAGCGCTTCGGCCACGGTGGGAAATACCGGGACGGGCCAGTGCCGTCCCCGCCGCCCCACGAATAGGCGGGCGGTCTGGCTGGACGTTCAGCTTGGGTAGGAGGAGTACCTTCAGCTGCCGTGGAAGACCTGACCTTCTGGTCACCCTCCGGGTCGCCGAGGTGGCCGACTTCCGCGTTCGGTTCGACGAGTACTACTGGGCCCTCTACAGCTGGGATCTCTGGGACGTCGCCTACCTGATGATGGGGGGCTGCAGCGACGACTCCTTCGACTACTTCCGGGGTTGGATCCTGGACCGCGGAGCTGAGTCCTTCAACCTGGCGATGGCCGACGCCGAGGCATTCGGTCTCACCGTCAGCCGGAAGACCAAGCCGCCGACGATGCAGTGCGAGGACATCCTCTCCGCCGGCGGGAAAGCCTGGACCGAACTCACGGGCGAGGCCGACCCGCCCAGGTGGGACGGACGGATCGACAAGCTCAGACCCCGGGGGGAGCGGTTCGGAGTAGATCCCGAGACCCTGCACCGACGGTTTCCCCGGCTGGCGGAGCAGTGGGGTATCCAGTCGTAGCAGGGCCACGACTCCAGGGCTGGGTCAGTGGGGGGCCCAGGCGTCGGGGTCGGCGGTCAGCCTGGCCACGTCCTTGGGGAGCTTCCCGGCCACGACGTCCTCGAGGGTCACCGTCTCGAGGACGGCCCGGAGGGCGGCCCGGACGGCCACCCAGACCTCCTGGAGGTGCTCGGCGGCCCCCTCGTAGGTGGCGGCCTCGGGCCGGAGGCCCCGGACCTCGGCCAGGGGGCCGTCCAGGGCCCGGATGACGTCGGCCACCGCAATGGCCGAAGGGGGCCGGGCCAGCCGGTAGCCGCCCTCGGCGCCCCGCTGGCTGGCCACCAGTCCGGCCCGGCGGAGGTCGTTCAGGATGGCGCCCAGGAACTTGACAGGGAGGCCCTGGGCCGCGGCCAGGGACTCGCCCGTGGCGGGCTCCCCCCGGGCGGCCAGGGTGAGGAGGGCCCGCATGCCGTAGTCGACCTTGGCCGGGATGTGCACAGGGGGATTCTGCCCTCTCCGGGACCCCGGGGGGCGAACCGGGTCGGAGTCAGCCGATATGGCCGGTGACGTACTCGAGGGTCCGGGGGTCCCGGGGGGAGGAGAAGACCTCGGCGGTGGGCCCCACCTCGACGAGCTCCCCGACCCGGTCCTCGTCGAGGAGGAAGACCCCGGTCAGGTCGGAGACCCGGGCGGCCTGGAACATGTTGTGGGTGACGAGGACGATGGTGATCTCCGACCTGAGCTCGGAGATGAGGGCCTCGATCTTCCCGGTGGCGATGGGGTCGAGGGCCGAGCAGGGCTCGTCCATGAGGAGGACCTCGGGCTCGACGGCGAGGGCCCGGGCGATGCAGAGCCGTTGCTGCTGGCCCCCGGAGAGCTCCAGGGCGGAGTGCTGGAGCCGGTCCTTCACGATGTCCCAGAGGGCGGCCTGGACCAGGGCGGCCTCGGCCGCCTCGGCCAGGAGGGCCCGGTTCCGGATCCCGTTGAACCGGAGCCCTGAGACGACGTTGTCGAAGATGCTCATGGTCGGGAAGGGGTTGGGTCGCTGGAAGACCATCCCGATCCGGCTCCGGACCAGCTCCGGACGGGTCTCCGGTCCGTAGACATCGAGCTCCCCGAGGTGGATCGTCCCCGAGAGGGTGGCCCCCGTCTCGTCGTGCATCCGGTTCACGGCCCGGAGGAGGGTGGTCTTCCCGCAGCCCGAGGGACCGACCAGGGCGGTGACCTGGCGGGCCGGGAGGTCGAGGGTGACGTGGCGGACGGCGGGATGGCCCCCGAAGGTCACCGAGACCTCGGAGAGCCTGACGGCGATCTCGGAGGGCCCGGCGGCCCTGTCGTCCCCGGCCGGCCGCGCCTCCCCGGCCAGTCGGCCCAGCAGGCCGGCGCTCTCGCCGACCGTTGTCGGGATGGTGTCGGGGGTGGGGCTGGGCATCTCAGCGGGCCTTCCGGTTCAGGCGGGCGGCCACGATCCGGGCCGTCACGCTCAGGAGGAGGACGAAGAGGAGGAGGACGAGGGCCGTCCCCCAGGCCCCGGCCTGCTGGGCCGGGAAGGCGGCCGTGCCGTTCTCGTAGATGTCGACCGGCATGGCGGCCAGGGGATGGAGGGGGTTCCAGCCCACCCTGCTCCCGAAGGCCCCCACCCCGATGACGAAGAGGACGGGAGCGGTCTCCCCCACGGCCCGGGCCAGGGCTAGGAGGTTCCCGGTGACGAGGCCGGGAACGGCACCTCTCAGGACGACGGACCGGAGGACCCGGGACCGGGGGGCCCCGAGGGCGAGGCCGGCCTCCCGGAGGTCGGTGGGGACCGCCGCCATGGCCTCCTCGTCGGCCCGGATGACGATGGGGACCATGAGGACGGCCAGGGCCACGCTCCCGGCCAGGCCGGAGAAGCCCCCCATGGGCCGGACGACGACGGCGTAGGCGAAGATCCCCAGGGCGATCGAGGGGATACCCGTCAGGACGTCGGCGGCGAACCGGATGACCCCGGCCACCCGGCCGGGACGGTCGACGAGGAGGAGGGCCACGGCCAGGCCCAGGGGGACGGCGGCCAGGACGGCCAGGGCCACGATGACGAGGGTCCCGACGATGGCGTCGGCGATCCCCCCGCCCGGGATCCCCGGGGGGGTGGCGGTGTGGACGAAGAAGGCGACCGAGAGGCTCCCGAGGCCCCGGTAGGCGGTGTAGCCGAGGAGGGCGGCCAGGGGGGCGAGGGCCAGGACCAGGGCCAGGGCGCAGAGGGCCGTGGCGATGCGGCCCCGGAGTCGGCGCCGGCCCAGGGTCCGCAGGGCACTGCCCCGGACCAGCCGACGGCGGGCCTCGGCGGCTTCGTCGGTGAAAAGGGGGGCAGCGAGCGTCACGGGGTCCCCCCGGCGGTGGTCCGCTTCCGGAGGAGGAGGGCCCCGGCCCCGTTGACCAGGGCGGTGAGGACCAGGAGGACCACGACGAGGCCCACGATCCGGGCCCGGGGGAGGCCCTGGGCCGCCTCGGAGAACTGGGTGACGACGTAGGAGCCGAGGGTGGCCCCGGGGGCGAGGAGGGAGTGGGGGACGGCGGGCCGGTTCCCGATGACCAGGGCCACGGCGATGGCCTCCCCGACGGCCCGGCCCACCGAGAGGGTGAAGGCGGCCCGGATCCCGGAGCGGGCCCCCGGGATGACCGCCCCCCGGACCACCTGCCACCGGGTGGCCCCGAGGGCCAGGGCCGCCTCCCGGTCGGCCCGGGCCACTCCGGCGAAGGCCGTCCGGGTCAGGGCCACCATGGTGGGGAGGATCATGACGGCCAGGATGACGCCGGCCAGCAGGACGCTCGACCCCCCTTCGAGGGTTCCCCCGAAGAGGCGGCCCAGGAGGGGGAGCTCCTTCAGGAAGGGGCCCACGTCCCGGCCGAAGAGGGGGCTCAGGACCAGCAGTCCGAAGAGACCCACCACGATGCTCGGGACGGCGGCGATGAGGTCGACGAGGATGCTCAGGGGGCCGGCCAGCCACCGGGGGGCGAGCTCGGAGAGCATGGCCGCCGTCCCGATCCCGACGGGGACGGCGAGGAGGAGGGCCACGGCCGTGGTGAGGAGGGTCCCGACCACGAAGGGGCCGGCCCCGTAGGCGGTTCCGGTCCGATCGAGGCTCCCGCCCCAGAGGAACCGGAGCCCGTCCCGGGCGAAGGCCGGCTCGGCTCCGGCCAGGAGGGACCAGACCAGGGCCAGGACGACGGCCACGAAGAGGCCGGCGCCGACCCACCGGACGGCCCCGGCCAGCCGGCCGCCGGGACGACCCCGGCGCCGGTCGAGGGCCTCCCGGACGCCGGCCACCGCCCCCGGGCGGGCCCGGGGGGAGGCGGCAGCGGCGACGGCGGGGGCCCGGGGGCCGGGGTCGGTCAGTGGGAGAAGAGGGGCTGGCCGGTCGAGGTCTGGAGCTCCTCCAGGGTCTGGTGGGCCAGCGTGACGGCGTTGGCCGGGAGGGGGGCGTAGCCGAGGGCGGCGGCCTGGCCCTGGCCCGTCGTCGTCACCCAGTCGAAGAGCTTGCCCAGGGCGATCCCGAGGTCCTGGTTGGACTGCTCCTGGTAGAGGAGGGTCCAGGAGAAGTTGGCCAGCGGGTAGGTCTGGGCCCCGGCCCCGTTCACGATGTTGAAGCTGGTGGCGCTGAGGCCGGTGGCCTGGGACCCGGCCGAGGCGATGGAGGCCTCCGAGGGGGCCACGAAGGTCCCGGCCGCGTTCTTGAGGGAGGCGTTCGTGAAGCCGGCCTGCTTGGCGTAGCCGTACTCGACGAACCCGATGGCCCCCGCCGTCTGGGAGATGGTGGTGGCCACCCCGGTGTTGAGCTGCTCCCCCACGCCGACCGTCGCCTCGGGCCAGGTCTTCGAGGCCTTGGTCCCGACCTTGGCGGCCCAGGTCGGGGCCGTGTCGATCAGGTACTGGTCGAGGTCGTAGCCGGGACCGGAGGAGTCGGCCCGGTGGACGGCCACGATGGGCTCGGAGGGCAGGGTCACCCCGCTGTTCAGGGCGGCGATGGCGGGGTCGTTCCAGGTGGTGACGGTCCCGAGGAGGATCCCGGCCAGGGTGGGTCCGTCCAGGTTCAGGGACTTCGGCCCGGAGCTCCCCAGGTTGTAGGAGAGGGCCACCCCCCCGAGGTCGACGGGGACCTGGAGGATGGCCCCCTTGGTGGCCTTGGCCAGGTCGGCGGCGGCCATGGGGATCTCGGAGTCCCCGAAGTCGACCGTTCCCTGCTCGATGTCGGTGATCCCGACGCTGCTCCCGGTGGGGGCGTACTGGACGGTGAGCTTGGGGTTGGCCTGGTTGTAGACGTAGAAGGCCTTCTGGAAGAAGGGCTGGATGGAGTTGGCCCCGGCCCCGTTGGCCGTCACCGTGGCGCTCTGGACGTCGGCGGTGGGGTCGAGGAGCCCGCCCGGACCGGAGACGGTGGTGACCGGGGGGGCGGTGGTGGTGGCCGCTGTCGTCGACGTTGCCGAGGAGCTCGACGAGCTTCCGCAGGCCCCGGCGGCCAGGGTCAGGGCCAGCAGGGCGGGGACGATGAGACGACGGCTTCGCACGGATCCTCCAGGGTCGGGGTCATTTATCTACTAAGTCCCTGGATATTAGGGAATCCATGGAGGAGATGTCAACCCGGGAGCGCCGGAGGCGGGGACCAGAGCCCGGGCGTAGGCTGGGTGACAGAGCCGGAGGGAACGCCATGGCCGTCGTCCACCAGCCCCAGGAGCAGCACTTCAGCGATGGGGAGCCCGACCTCGAACCGCCCGAGGAGCTCTGTCTGGAGGAGCTCGACGAGGACACCCTGCTCGAGGACGACCTCGACGGGGACCTGGTGGCCGAGGACGACGTCGAGGAGAGCCGGATCCAGGAGACCCTCGAGGCCATGACCCACGCCGAGGACGAGGTGGGCGGGGAGGACCCCGACCTGGCCAGCGACGAGTTCCGCTGCCAGCGCTGTCTCCAGCTCCGCCACCGGGTCGACCTCGTCGACCCCCGGGGGCCCCTCTGCCGGTCCTGCGCCGCCTGACCTCACGGGCGCATCCCCCGAAGAACGGCGTTCCTAGTGATTCGCTAGACTCTGTCGGGAAGCTGGACCCCGTTGGGAAGGGAGGGCCGGGACATGCACATCGACTTGGCCATCGTCCTGGCCGGAGCCATCGTCGGGTTCGCCGTCGGCCTCACCGGGATGGGCGGGGGGGCCCTCATGACCCCGGTCCTCGTCCTCCTCCTCCACGTCTCCCCCGGAGCGGCCGTCTCGAGCGACCTGGTCGCCTCGGTCTTCATGAAGCCGGTGGGAGGGGCCGTTCACCTCAGGAAGAAGACGGTCCACCTCAAGCTGGTGGCCTGGTTGGCGGTGGGGGCGATCCCGGCCGGGTTCACCGGGGCCGCCCTCCTCCATTTCCTGGCCCAGGGGAAGGCCCTCCAGAGCGACATCAAGGTGGCCCTCGGGGTGGCCCTCCTCGTGGCCGTGGCCGGCCTGATCCTCCGGGCCCTGGTGGGCCGGCCCCAGCCCACCGAGGCCGCCGCCGAGCTCCCCGCCGTCAAGGTCCTCCCCACCCTGGCCGTCGGCGTCATCGGGGGGCTCATCGTGGGGATGACCTCGGTGGGGTCCGGGTCCCTCATGATCGTGGCCCTGATGTTCCTCTACCCCGAGCTGACCGGGTCCCAGCTGGTGGGGACGGACCTGGTCCAGTCGATCCCCCTGGTCCTCTCGGCCGCCCTGGGCCAGATCGTCTTCGGCCACGTCCAGCTGGGGCTCACCCTCTCCCTCATCCTGGGCTCCCTCCCTGCCGTCTACCTGGGGGCCCGGCTCTCGGCCTCCGCCCCGAGCGGGCTCCTCCGCAGCGCCATCGGCCTGATGCTCCTCCTCTCCGGTCTGAAGCTCCTCGGCCTCGGGAACGTCCCCCTGGCCGGGGCGGCGGCCCTGGGCCTGGCCGCGGTGCTGACGGTGACGACCGTCCGGCGGCGGCGGCGGGCGGCCCCGGCCGAGATCCCGGTCCCGGCCCGGTAGATGCGGGTCGGCGTCGTCGTCCTCCCCACCGACCCCTGGCCCGAGACCAGGGACCGGGCCCGGCGGGTCGAGGCCCTCGGCTACGCCCACCTCTGGACCTACGACCACCTCTCCTGGCGGCGCTACCGGGACCGGGACTGGCAGGCCACCGTCCCCTGGCTGGCCGCCCTGGCCGTCTCGACCTCTCGGATCCGCCTGGGGACGATGGTGGCCTCCCCCAACTTCCGTCATCCCGTCACCCTGGCCAAGGAGGCCATGACCCTGGACCGGCTCTCGGAGGGACGGTTCGTGCTCGGGGTCGGCGCCGGCGGCCCGGGCTACGACGCCGGCGTCCTCGGGGGCCCGACGCTGTCCCCGGGGGAGCGGGCCGACCGGCTCGATGAGTTCGTCGAGGTCCTCGACCTCCTCCTCCGCCAGCCCCTCACCTCCCACGACGGGACCCACTACACGGTGGTGGAGGCCCGGATGCTGCCCGGTTGCGTCCAGGTCCCCCGGGTCCCCATGGCCCTGGCCGCCACCGGACCGAGGGGGATGGCCCTGGCGGCCTCCCGGGCCGAGAGCTGGATCACCTACGGGGCCCTCTCCGGGGGGGATCTCGGGCCGGCCGGGGCCGAGGCCGTCGTGACCGCCCAGGTGGTCACCCTCGACGCCGCCTGCGACCGGGCCGGGCGGGACCCCGCCTCGATCGACCGGATCCTCCTCGTCACCAACGAGGTGGAGCGGCCCCTGGCCGGTCTGGAGGCTTTCCGGGACTTCGCCGGCCGCTACCGGGCCCTCGGCTTCACCGACCTCGTCTTCCACCACCCCCGGGCCGACGACCCCGTCTGGGACGACGACGAGACCATGGTGGAGGTGGTCGCCGCCATCCTGCCCGAGCTGGCCTGAGCCGGCCCGGGTCAGCCGACGGGCAGGATGCCGAAGACGGCGTCGAAGCCGGCCTCCTGGAGGTCCCAGACGGCTTCGATCGTCATCCGACGCAGGTCGTAGGCGACGACCCGGGTGGGGAGCGGTCCCTGCCGGCCGTGACCGGAGAGGCGGGCCATGGCCTCGCGGCCGGTGGTGCCGCGGAGCCGGCTGAAGCCGACGAAGGCGGTCTCCCCCTCGAGGGCCAGTCCCCGGGACCACCCCAGGTCGCGGCCCCCGGGTCCCTCCACCTCGTTCAGGTCGACGTGCCGGGCGACCTGGCCCGACCCCGGGTCGACGGCGGCGAGGTGCCCGTTGACGGTCGTGAACCACAGGAGCCCGTTCGAGAGGATGCCGTCGTGGGGGGGACCGAACGGGATGGGGAGACTCCTCCCGGGGTCGTCGAGGCAGACGGCGTCCTGCTGCCAGTACCGGGTCACCCAGGGGCCGCCGGGCCCGTCGACGATGTGGTTGGGGTGGGCCAGATGGGGCTTGGTGGAGGCCACCCGCCGGTAGTCGACCTCGGGATCGAACCGGTCCCAGGTCGGCTCCGGTCCGACGCTGATCGTCTCCTCGACGACACCCTCCTCGGTCATGACCACGACGGCATCGAGGCCGGTGTCCACGACATGCCATCGATCCCGGATCCAGTCCACATCGTGGAGGTCGTTGAAACTGGGGTGGCTGAGCGAGCGCTCCAGTCGGAACGAGTCGAGGTCGTAGACGAGCAGCTCTGTCAGGGAAACGACGGCGAGCTTGCCCCCGAGGACCGCACCGGACTTGAAGACATGGGACGGCTCACCCGGTGGCAGGAGATCGGCCGGCGTCCGGCGACGGACCTTGACGGAGATGTCCCCGATCGACGTGTCGAGCAGGGCGATGCGGGAGTCGTCGTAGAGGTTCCCGAGAACGAGGCCCTTGGCCCGGGCCCGGAGCCGACCGCCTGTCAGGATCAGCTGCGACATCGCCCAGTACCTCTCCTGAGATCCCTGCCGGGGTCATCGGGTCGAATCCGGCAGGCTAGTGGCCGGCCCGTGGGTCGGCCCCAACCCGGGGCCCTGAGGCGGTGAGGACGACGTGCGGGTACTGGTCCCGGGAAGCAGCGGGTTCCTGGGTCGTCACATGGCCCGGCACCTGACCCCGCGAGCGTTCGATCGAACCCTGTGACGACCTGCCGTGACAAGCGATCGGGATACCGGTGAGGTGACCTGAAGAGGACCCGGACATCCTGCGCACTCCCCTTCTTCCGCGCTGGTCGGGGCTTTCGGGGGTTGTTGACGAGTCCCCCCATCTCCCTATTGCAGGGTCTGGTCGGGATTCTCCCGAAGGACTTCGCTCAACTTCCGCTCCGCCTCCGAACCGATGAGTGGTATCCCAACGCGGATTCGCATCTTTACATACCGAGCTAGAAGCAATGCATATAGTACTGCGGCGGAGACGACAACTAGGAGACCAATTGATGCCACCATCCGGAATGGTATGCCCTTCAGGCCTAATGCACTCGTGACAGCGACCGCTCCGCCAGCACAGACCGAAACGACGAATAGTCTCAACGAACGGCGTTGCATTGACCTGTGAATGGAAGCGAACTCGGCTGTCAGCCTAGGCTCCAATTCCATATAATCACACCGATCAGACGGGCCCGTTGCCAACAAGTAGGACCGAACCCTCCAGGTCGATGCCCCGTGAGCTCGTGATGTATCGTGGATTTCGTCCACAGGCCCGTTGCGTGATCCACACCTGGTTAGCAACCCGATCCAACGAGCGAGTTTGCAATTCCGCCACCCCCTGCAACTGACGACCCGCCACCAAACGCTGACGCCCCAGCTCGGGTCAACCACCGCGTTCGTTCCATGTTTGACCTCGCTGCAATCAGCTTGCGTCCTGAAAGCGCACCGGAGCTAGCACGAAACGCACTTCCCATCGCGTCCGCATCCCTCGCTAGCTTTACCGATGCTCCTCCTGGCACCAAAGACGCCGGGTCCCAACCACAGGCGGGCTTCTGTCATCAATCCAGAAAGGAGTAGCTGTCAACGTGACTGTATCCCCCCTTGGGGACATCAGTGTGGGATGTCGCGCCCTCGCTCGCCTTGCTGGCGACGAGGCGTTGACGTGGCCAGAACGGCTGGTCCTGTTCTAGGTCGCCGCCGAGGCTGACCCTCAGGGGTCCGTCCCGGTGACGATCACTGATTGGGCCGTCACCTTGGGCATCCCCTACCGCCGCGCCTGTGAGGGTGTCGACGGGCTGGTGGCACGCGGGTGGATCGAGGCGTACCTGCCCCGGGGCCATGAGGGCCGCATCACTCTCACCGCCTGGTTCCTCGCCCTCGTCGGCGTCACGATTGCTCCTGCGCAACAGCGACCCGGGGAGACGTCCACTGAAGGCCAGGATCTGGTGGCAGACGACGTCGGAGCCCTGGAACCAGCTGCGCCGGAGGGGCCCACAACTGCGTCCGGGCAACTGCGACCTGGGAGTTGGGACGATCGCGATTACGACCAGGGGAGCGACAGCCCGATGGGGGGTGTCCCGGAGCGGAATGGGGCCGTAGTTGTCGACCTGCAACAGCCACCAGGACAATCCGGCGACGGAGCCTCTCCCTTAACCCGGATCCACCGACGGGGCCGG
>PLZB01000003.1 GCA_003151955.1 Acidimicrobiaceae bacterium | reverse complement strand
CCGCCGCTCCCATTCCCGCCCCTCCCACCCCCGCCGCGCCCCCCCGCACTCCGGTCGCCGCGACCCCGGCGCCGGACCCGGCCCCCGCTGGGGCCACCGCCGCGGCGACGGCCACCACGGGGCAGGGGGGGCAGGCCGAGACCGCCCCGCCGGAGCCGACCCTGGCCGAGCTCCTCGGAGAGCTCGACGGGCTGGTGGGGCTGGGGACGGTGAAGACGGAGGTCCGGCAGCAGGCCGAGGTCCTCCGGGTGGCAGGGCTCCGGACGGCCGGGGGGCTCAGGAACCCGGAGCTGACCCGGCACCTCGTCTTCGTCGGGAACCCGGGGACGGGGAAGACCACGGTGGCCCGGCTCGTGGCCGGCATCTACCGGGCCATGGGCCTCCTCCAGAGCGGCCACCTCGTCGAGTGCGACACGGCCGGGCTGGTGGCCGGCTACGTCGGGCAGACCTCCCTCAAGACGGCCGAGATGGTGAAGGAGGCCATCGGTGGGGTCCTCTTCATCGACGAGGCCTACGGCCTGGCCCGCTCCGAGTTCGGCCACGAGGCCATCGACATCCTGGTCAAGGCCATGGAGGACCACCGCGACGAGCTGGTCCTCATCGCCGCCGGCTACCCCGACCCCATGGTGTCCTTCATCGACGCCAACCCCGGTCTCAGCTCCCGGCTCCGGCTGACGATGCACTTCACCGACTACACCGACGACCAGCTCCTGGTGGTCTTCCGGCGGATGTGCAAGGAGAACCAGTACACCCCGACCCGGGGGGCCACGGCCAGGCTCCGGGAGATCCTGGCCGACCAGGTCCACGACGAGCGGTTCGGGAACGCCCGGTTCGTCCGGACCGTCTTCGAGGCGGCCCTGGTCCGCCAGGCCTGGCGCCTCCGGAACACCCCGGCGCCTACCGCCGAGCAGCTGGCCGAGCTCCGGGCCGGGGACCTGGCCGCCCCCGACCCTCCCCCTGCGACGGCCGGCTGAGGAGGTCCCGGGCGATTCTCGTCGTCAGGGTTTCCGCGGAAACATCTTCCCCCCGGTCCGCATCAATCCAGCCACACTCCGCCCCAGGACGTTTCCGCGGAAACGCTCTTCCCTCGCTGAGCGCCGGCTCGGCCACGTACCGCCGTCGGGACGTTTCCGCGGAAACGTCCGCCCGGCGGCCGGTGCGGATCTCCGCTACTCCTTCCCTGGGATCCGGCCGACATCGACGCGTTCGAGGCGCTCCCAACCTTCACCCTGTCCGACGGCAGGGGTTAGCTCCAGGGAGAGTCCCTCGGCTCACGGAAGGCCGTCCTGCGTGGGCTGCGCAGGCCACCCCTCGCCAACCCACCGCTAGGGTGACCTCCGATGGCGAAGCTGGTGTACTCGGCGATCATGTCGCTCGACGGCTACACGGCCGACGCCGACGGGAACTTCGAGTGGGGGGCCCCGGACCCCGAGGTGTTGGCGTGGATCAACGACCTCGAGCGGGGTCTGGGGACCTCTCTCTACGGACGCCGGATGTACGAGACGATGGTCTTCTGGGAGACGTTCGAGGCGGCCGGCGACGAGCCGCCGGAGGTCCGGGACTTCGGCGAGATCTGGCGGGCGGCCGACAAGGTCGTGTACTCGAGAACACTGGGAGAGGTGTCCAGTGCCCGGACGCGGATCGAGCGGTCGTTCGACCCGGGGGCGGTGCGGCGGATGAAGGAGACGGCGGGACACGACCTCTCCGTCGGGGGTCCTGACCTGGCCGGTCAGGCCATGGCGGCCGGGTTGATCGACGAGGTGCAACTGTTCGTCACACCCGTCACGGTGGGGGGTGGCACGCCGGCGCTTGCCGTCCGCTTCCGTTCCGACGTCGAGCTGCTGGGAGTGGACCGCTTCGCCAGCGGCGTCGTCCACCTCCGGTACCGCGTCGGCAGCTGACCCCGACCGCCCCCGCTAGGACGGCCGGCTGAGGAGGTCCCGGGCGATGTGGGTGACCTGGATCTCGTCGGTGCCGGCGTAGATCTGGAAGACCTTGGCGTCCCGGGCCAGCTGCTCGACCCGGAACTCGGCCATGTAGCCGTTGCCCCCGAAGAGCTGGACGGCGTCCATGGCCACCTCGGAGGCGGCCTGGGCCGAGTAGAGCTTCATGGCCGAGGCCTCGGCCAGGGTCAGGGTCTTGCCGGCCGCCATCATCTCGATGTGGCGGAAGACGAGGTTCTGGACGTTGAGCCGGGCCACCTCCATCCGGGCCAGCTTGAGCTGGATGAGCTGGAAGTCGGCGATGGGCTTGCCCCAGAGCTCCCGGTCCCGGGCGTAGGCGACCGAGAGGGAGAGGCACTCCTCGATCAGGCCGAGGGACATGGCGGCCACCCCGGCCCGCTCGGTCACGAAGTTGTCCTTGGCCGACTCCCGGCCTCCTCCGCCGGTCTCCTCCTCGGTCTCGCCGAGGAGCCGGTCCCGGCCCACCCGGACGTCGGAGAGGAAGATCTCGCCGGTGGGTGAGGAGTGGAGGCCCATCTTCCGGAAGGGCTCCGACTGCTCGAGGCCCTCCATCCCCCGGTCGAGGACGAAGGTGAGGACCTGGCGGTCCCGGACGGGGGTGTCCGATCCGTCGTCGAGCTTGGCGTAGAAGACGATGGTGTCGGCATAGGGGCCGTTGGTGATGAAGGTCTTGTTCCCGTTCAGGATGTACTCGTCCCCGTCCCGGCGGGCCGAGGACTTCATCCCCCCCAGGGCGTCGGAGCCCGATCCGGGCTCGGTGATGGCCCAGGCCCCGATCTTCTCCAGGGTCAGGAGGTCGAGGCCCCAGCGCTCCATCTGGGCCGGGGTGCCCCGCTTCATGACGGTCCCGGCGGTCAGGCCGATGGAGACCCCCATGGCGGTGACGATGCCGGGGCAGTAGTGGCAGAGCTCGATGATGGGGATGAGGGTCATCCCGGCCGCCCCGCCGTCGCCCCGGGCCTCGGACCGGTCGGCCGGGGCCTCGCCGGAGACCTTCCGCTCCAGGGCCCGCTTGAAGCTCTCCCGGGCCATCTGGTCCATCCCGAAGGTGGAGTAGATCTTCCTGATGATGTCGTAGGGGGGGAGGTCCCCGTGCTCGAGCTCGTCGACCTTGGGCTTGACCTCGGCCTCCACGAACTTCCGGACGGCGTCCCGGACGGCTTCCTGGGTCTCTGACCATTCGAACATCGGCATCCCTCCCTGGGCGATCTCGGTGAGACGTTAGACGAGTTCGTGTCTCATGTGGCAGTCCGTCAGCCGGGCCCTCGGAGTTCGGCGTTCATGAAGGCGACGGCGCGGCGTTGGGTGTCCCGGGCCTGCTTCTCGATGAACCGCTCCACCACCGGCCCGGCCCCGAAGATCTTCACCTTGGCCTCGAGGGAGAAGACCTGGACGACGCCGTCAGCGCCCTCGTCGAGCCGGATCGAGCCGTGCATCTCGGTCTTCTCGGCCATGGTCCCCGGGGTCAGGGTGAAGGTCCAGGTCCCGGCGGCCGGGTCGAAGGCGCCCTCCTCGACGGTGGTGACCTCGGAGCCGAAGAGCTTCCGGACCGGGCCGGGCATGTCGGGCTGCTGACTGTACCGGAGCGTCCGCTCCAGCCCCTTGGCCACGGTCCCTTTCTGCTGGACGATCTCCATGGAGCTGGATCCCAGGGCCTCGGCGTGGAGCCGGGCGACGAAGGCCTTGTCGAAGTAGAGAGCCCAGAAGGCCTTGGCCGTTCCCTCCATGGCGTCCCGCAGTTCCAGCTTCATGACAGCTCCCCCGTCCATGAACGTCGGAGCCGCCAGTCTGCCTCCTGGCCGACCGGGCCGGCGGGCTCAGTCCTGGGGCCGGCGGCCGAGAGCGGCCGGTTCGCGACCGGCCAGGAGCCAGCCCCCCACCGCGGCGGCCAGGGGGAGCCCGACCAGGATGACGAGGAGGTTCCGGACCGGGATGTTGTAGAGCGACGACGGGACGTCGAGGGAGTTCCTCGAGGTGAAGCCGATGGTGGCCACGTAGCCGCCCATCGTCCCGAGCACCGCCCCCAGGAGGGCCAGGGCGCCGGCGGTCACGGCGGTGAGAGAGCGCCGTGTCGTGCTGCCGGCCCCGGTGGCGGTCAGGATGCGGAGATCGGCGGCCGTCTCGCTCCGGATGAGCCCGACGGTCATGGCCAGGACCCCGAGGGCCAGGAGGACCCCGAAGGCGGTGGCCCAACCGGAGATGGCGCCCGAAGTGGGGGCGCTGCTCCTGGTCTCGACGGTGAGGCCCGCCGCGGCTGCCGCCAGCTGGGTGCTGGTGATCTGGGCCGCGGTGAGGGGGTGGGGGCTCACGATGAGCCAGCCCTGGTTGGAAACCTGGAGGTGGAGCTGAGAGACGGCGTGCTCGGTGACGACGGTGTTGGGGGCCGAGGTCCCCGACGGGAGGGCGCCGACCTCCTGGATCACCGGGTTGGCCAGGGCGCCTCCCTGGCCCGGGCCCGATCCCTGGGGGCCGGGCCCCTGCCCCGGACCGACGAACGTTCCCGGGCCGGTCCCGTCTCCGTAGTCGAGCTCCATCTTCGACATGGTGTCCAGGCCGGGTCGCATGGTGAGGATGACGGCCGAGGGGCGGACGGCGGAGGGGCTGATGCCGAAGGCCCGGAGGAGCTCCGGGGTGGCCACGTAGAGGGCCCCGGAGAAGTTCCGGCCGGCAGCGTCGTGGGTGAGGTTGGCACCGGGGGCGTCGAGCTCGATGGCGGTGCCCGAGCCGAGCCCGGCGGCGACGGACTGGGCCGCCTGGGCCATGACCTGGAGCTGGCTGGGGGTGACGACCGGGGGGACGTTGCCCGGGCCTCCTTTGTCCGGCGTTGCCGACACGGACGGCGCGGTGGGCGGGCCGGTCTGGCCATTGGGGCTGTTGGGGGTGTAGGGGACGAGCTGGTCGGAGGCCAGGTTGGGTCCGACGTAGTCGAGGACGTTTCCGTAGCGGGAGGCGGCCAGGGCCGGACCGGACCGGGACCGGTAGCGGGCCAGGTCCCGGACGGCCAGGCGGACGGCGACCGGTGCGGCCCCGGTGGCCCGGGCCAGCAGGGCCAGACCCAACGGGGAGAGGAGCATAACGGCCACGACCACGCTGACCAGGCCCAGGACCACCTCGGGCATGCTGACCCCCCCGCTGCCACGGTTGCCGCCGGCGTAGGAGAGGAGAAGGAATCCGACCAGGAGGGCGATGACGCCTGGGAGGGCCGAGCGGTGGACCTGCTTGGGCGGCGGCGGTCGGCCCTGGAGGGCGGCCACGACGGGCACTCGGGTGACGGCCCGGGCCGGACGGGAGGCGGCCAGATAGGTGACCACCACGGCCAGGGCCATGGCCGGGAGGATCACCGCCCAGGGGAGGGCGGAGGCGGCGATGGCATGGTGGGCGTTCGCCTGGGCCGTGGGCCGGTAGACCAGCCAGGCCAGCAGGCCCAGGCCGGCCCGGCTCCCGGTGAGTCCAGGCTGGCCCACCGGCCCTCCTGGCCTAACCTCTGGCGGTGACCAACGATCGGTGTACCCGGCCCGGCACCACCATCCTGCTGGTGGCCCTGGCCGCGGTTGTCGCCTGCGGCTCCCCTACCAAGTCGGCAGCGACCAGGACCACGGTGACGACGACGACGGCGGCTACCAGCACCTCGACCACGGCGGTGCCGTCGACGGGGATCACCACCTCCACCAGCCCCGGGGGCGTCTCCGGAGCCCCTGCCCTCGCCAGCGCCCAACAGGCCTGGGTGAGCGCCGGTGGCGCCTCTGCGGCCACCGCGGGCGGACTTCTGACCCAGGCCGCCTCGGACCTCAGCGCCGCCGTGGCAGCGGGCGACTCGGGGACGGACGGCTTCACCACGGCGGCCCAGGAGCTGAGCCAGATGGCATCCATTCCGGCCACCAACACCACCCCCACCCAGCAGGCGGAGAGCCTCCAGGACACCATCGCCCTGAACGCCTTCTTCGCCACGAACGGGCTCTTCGGGATCTCGGCGCCGTCCTCGACGCCGGCCCAGTTCGTGGCCACCCTCCAGGAGGAGGCCAACTCCGGTTACCTGTCGGGCGGGCCCGGGGCCATCTCCGGGGCGACGGTCAGCTGTCCGTTCCTCACCTCCCTGGCCATGAGCAGTGCCTTCGGGTGCAAGATCAGCTCTCCCGGTGGGACCTACCTCGTGGTGGGAGAGATCCAGGCGGCCCAAGCCACCTCCTACGACGCCCCGGTGGTGTCCACCAACACCGCCGTGGCCTGCACCAACGTCCTCAACAGCGCCGAGAAGGCCGTCCTCCTGCAGCTGGGTGGGACCTGCAGCTCCTGACCCGCCTCAAAGAGCCGTGACGGTGCCACCGCGGACGATTCCGCGGAATCACCCGGGGGTGTAGGTGTCTCCATCCCGAGCTCCTCCGCCTCCGCCTCGAGGCGGGGCAGCCGGACGCAGAGGTCGGGGGCCGAGCCGGTAGATGGCGACCTCGTCGTCGTGCATCTTCACGGCTGGGCCGGGTCAGTCCGGGGTGTTGAGGTAGGCCTCGGTCAACCAGGCCCGGAGCTCCCGGTCGAAGTCCTCGGGGGTCCGGAGGTTGGCGACGTGGAAGAACCTCCCACCGTGGGGGATCGGCTTCCGGACGATCCGTGGGTGGGTCACCTTCCTCGGCAGGGAGAAGGAGAGGGCCACCCAGTTCGTCATGGGCCGGAGCTCGGCGAAGCTCCCGGCCCGTTTCAGGAAGATGCCCACCGACACCGGCTCCAGGTGGACCGGGCCCACCGCCTCGAGCTCGGCCATGACGGCATCGAAGATGGGCCGCTCGTGGGGGGGTCCGGTCGAGAAGTACTCGTCCAGCGACATGGCCGGAGCGCACTCGTGGGACTGGCCGGCCCGACCGAACCGTCGGCTGCAGCTCGGACACGTCCAGGCCGACACGTCAGGGTCCCGGCCGGTCCGGGTCCGGCGTCATGTCGTAGGTGATCCAGGTCGTCCGCAGGGCACGCTTGTCGTAGACGGCCCGGGCCCGGTAGTTCTCGTCGGCCGTCGTCCACCGGACGACGGCCCAGTCCCGTTCGAGGGCCAGCCGCTCGATCTCGGCGAAGAGGGCCTCGACCGCTCCCCCACCCCGGACGGCCGGGTCCACGTAGAGGTCGTCCAGATAGCCGGAGACCACACCCCGCAGGGGCCGGACCCACTCCCGGAGATGGGCCAGCCCCCAGGGCTCTCCGATCTCCCGGCCGGCCTCGTCCACCTCCAACGCCACCAGCGCCTCCACGGTCCTCTCGACGTGGATCCACCGCCAGATCTGCTCCTGGTGCCCGTCCGAGGTGGGCCACCGGTAGAAGTCGCAGTAGCCCCGGAAGAGACTCGTCCAGGCCTCGAACTCGTCCTCCCGGACATGGCGGACACTCCAGGTCGGGCTCACGGCTTCCTCCTCGTCGGGACGACCGAACGTTACCCAGCCGGACCCCGGACCCGACTACCGGAGCACCGACCAGGCCGCCCAGACCCCCAGGGCGGTGAGGATCACGGCGGTGAACCAGCGGATGGTGGCCACCCGGACGAACCGGAGGATCCCCTGGCCACCCACGACGGCGATGCCCGCCACCATCCAGAGGGCCAGGAGGGCGCCGATCCCCACCGACAGGACATCGTGGTAGTGGGCGGCCAGGTTGACGGTCAGGATCTGGGTCAGGTCCCCCCATTCGGCCAGGAAGATGACCGCGAAGGCGGTGGTGACGACCTGGCGGTGGGTCCGGGCCTCCCGCTCGATGAGCTCCTCCTCCCGTTCCTCCCGGGCCTCCAGCTGGGCCTTCCGGATCTCCCACAGGGCATAGGCCGCCCCCAGGAAGAAGAGCAGTGCCACCCCGGCGCCGACGACCCGATGGGGCAGGAACCGGAAGACGGCCACTCCCACCGTCACCGAGAGGACGGTGTGGACGAGGAAGGCGGCCGCCGTCCCGATCCAGACGGCCCCGGCCCGGCCCCGGGTGGCGAGGACCAGGGAGGCGAACATGGTCTTGTCGGGGAGCTCCCCGATGAAGATCACAGGGAAGACGGTGAGGATGACGGCGAGGCTCACGGGTCGGCCGACCCAGCCGGTCAGGCCCGGAGCCGGGCGCCGTGGGCCTGCTCGACCGCCTCGATGGCCCGGCTCCGGACCACGGCGACCTCGTCCCTGGTGAGGGTCCGGTCCGGGGCGCAGAACCGGAGCCGGAAGGTCAGGCTCCGCTCCCCGGGCTCCAGGCCGGCGCCCCTATAGACGTCGAAGAGGGCGACCGACTCGAGGATGTCCCCGGCCGCGGCGACCAGGCTGGCTTCGACGGCGGCGGCCGGCACCCCGTCGTCGACGGCGAAGGCCAGGTCGACGTCGCTGGAGGGGAAGGAGCTGACCGGTCGGACCAGGGGCGACAGGCGCGGCGCCTCCGTCAGGAGGATCCCGAGGTCGACCTCGAGCCAGCCCACCCGCCGCCTTCCGGCGTCGAGCCCGAAGGCCTCGAGGACGGCCGGGTCGACCTCGCCGACCACCCCGACGTCGATCCCGTCGGCAACCAGCCGGCAGGTCCGAGAGGGGTGGAGGCCCGGGGCGGCGGTGTCGACCACGAGCTCGACCCCGGTGACTCCGGCGGCCTGGGCCAGGACCTCCCAGACGGCGACGGCACTCCGGGCGTCGTCCCCGGGGCCGGCCAGGGCCACGGCCAGGACCTCCCGCTCGTCGACGACCGTCCCCTTCCGGGCCAGGGCGGCGGACAGGCGGACCCCGTCGGGGACGGGGAAGACATGGCCGATCTCGAAGAGCCGGACCTCCTCCTGACGGCGGTCGGCGTTGAAGGCGACGGCCTTGAGGAGTCCCGGGAGCATGGTCCGCCGGAGGACGGTGTCCTCGGGGGTGAGGGGGTTGGCCAGCGTCAGCTCGTCTCCATCCCAGCCGGCCCGGGCGTGGTCCCCGGGGGCCAGGAGCGCCGGGGTCCAGGCCTCGTCGAGGCCGGCTCCGGCCATGGCCGATCGGACCAGCCGGCGGTCCCGCTGGTAGGGGCTGAGCCCTCCCGTCTGGGGGGAGGCCGGCCGCCGGCGGGGCAGCCTGGCGTAGCCGTGGTGGCGGGCCACCTCCTCGATGACGTCGATCTCCCGGGTGGTGTCGGGCCGGAATGTCGGGACGGTGACCTCGAGAAGTCCCGGCCCCCCGGGGACGGCCCCGAACCCGATCGGCTCCAACAACCCTCTGATCGCCCCGCCGTCGAGATCGCTGCCGAGGACGGCGTTGACCCGGGCCACCCGCACCGTCAGCTCGACCGGAACCGGGACAGGGCCCCGGATGTCGACGACCCCGGGGGCGACGGCCAGGGCCGGCCCGGCGCTCACCGCGAGCAGCTCGACGAGCCGGAGGGCGGCCCGGTCGATCCCCTCCGGGTCCGTCCCCCGTTCGAAGCGGGCCGAGGCCTCGCTCCGCAGCCCGAGCCGCTTGGCGCTCCGGGCGATGGCCATGGGGGTGAAGTAGGCGGCTTCGAGGAGGACCCGGGTCGTCCCCTCCGAGATCTCGCTGGAGGCTCCCCCCATGATCCCCCCGATGCCGACGGCCACATCGTCGCCGTCGCAGATGAGGCAGTCCCGCCGGTCGTCCCCGGGGCCGACCGACCGGGCCCCGAGGGCCCGCTCGACCCCGTCCAGGGTGGTGACCGTCTCCCCGGCCCGGGCGGCCCGGACCCGGAGCCCCCCGCCGTCCAGCCGGTCGAGGTCGTAGGGGTGGGTGGGCTGGCCCAGCTCCAGCATCACGTAGTTCGAGGCGTCCACGACGTTGTTGATGGGCCGCATCCCGGCCAGGGTGAGCCGCCGGGCCAGCCACCGGGGGGAGGGGCCCACGGTGACCCCGGTCAGGACCCGGGCCGTGAACCGGGGGCAGAGATCGTCGTCGTCGACCTCGACGGTGATGACCTCCCCGGCCGGGGGTCCGCTCTGGGCCGGAACCGGCGGATCGGGGACCTCGAAGGGCAGCCCGAGCTTGGCGGCCAGGTCCCGGGCCACCCCCGCCATCGACCAGGCGTCGGGCCGGTTGGCCTCGACGGCGATGTCGAAGACGACGTCGGGCTCGATCCCGAGGACCTCCACCAGCCGGGCCCCCGGCTCGGGTCCCCCGGCCGCGTCTCCCAGGATCATGATCCCGTCCTGGTCGTCGCTCAGCTCGAGCTCCCGGCCGGAGCAGAGCATCCCGTTGGAGACGACCCCCTTCAGCTTCCGCCTGGCGATCTCGAAGTTCCCGGGGAGGACCGCCCCCACCGGGGCCAGGGGGACGAGGTCCCCGACCTGGAAGTTCCAGGCCCCGCAGACCACCTCGACCGGCTCCCCGCCGGCCTCGACGGTGACGAGCCGGATCTTGTCGGCACCCTCGATGGCTGCGATGGCGAGGACCCGGGCCACTACCACGTCCCCGAGGCCCTCCCCCACCCGCTCGACCGCCTCGACCACCAGGCCGAGGTCGTCGAGGGCGGCGGCGAGCTCGCCGGGGTCCCCCTCGAAGGGGGCGAAGTCACAGATCCAGGAAAGGGGGACACGCACGGGGTACCTGCCTCAGAGCTGCCGGAGGAAGCGGACGTCGTTCTCGAGCAGGATCCGCATGTCGGGAATCTCGTGGCGCATCTGGGCGCACCGGTCGATCCCGAACCCGAAGGCGAACCCGGACCACTCCTCGGCGTCGAGCCCGACGGCGTCGAGGACGGCCGGGTCGACCATCCCGCACCCTCCCAGCTCGATCCAGCCCGTCTGGGAGCAGGTCCGACATCCCGACCCCTTGCAGATGGTGCAGGTGATCTCGAACTCGGCCGAGGGCTCGGTGAAGGGAAAGAAGGCGGGGCGGAGCCGGCTGTGGATGTCCGGCCCGAAGTAGGACGTGGTGAAGGCCTCGATGGTCCCGGCCAGCTCGGCGAAGCTGATCCCCCGGTCGATGACGAGCCCCTCGATCTGGTGGAAGATCGGGATGTGCCGGGCGTCGGGGGTGTCCCTCCGGTAGCACCGACCGGGCATCACGGCGTAGATCGGGGGGGCCTGGCCCTCCATGACCCGGATCTGGACCGGGGAGGTGTGGGTCCGCAGCAGGATCGTCTCGGGGTCACCGAACTCCAGGTAGAGGGTGTCCCACATCCCCCGGGCCGGATGGGCCGGGGGGATGTTGAGGGCCTCGAAGTTGTACCAGTCCGTCTCCACCTCGGGACCCTCCGCCACCACGAACCCCATCCCCACGAAGACGTCCTCGAGCTCGTCCCGGGTCCGCTGGACCAGGTGGAGGTGACCGGGTCCCCTCTTCCCCCGTGCCTCGGTCAGGTCGAGCCGGTCACGGTCGAGCCGGGCCGCCCGTTCCACCGCTTCGAGCGCGCTGCGCCTGGCCCCGATCAGCTCCTCGATCCGGGCCTTCGCCTCCTGGAGCTCCCGGCCGACCTCCCGCCGGCCGTCGGGGTCGAGCCCGGCCAGACCCCGGTGGGCGGCGGTCAGGGCAGACTTCTTCCCGAGCAGCTCCGTGGCGGCGGCCTGGACCTCCTCCACGGTGGTGGCGCCGGCCAGGAGGGCGGCGGCCGTGGCCAGAATCCCCTCCACCTCCGTCATCGACCCGTCTCCATCCCGGGCAGGTTAGAGCGCTGCCGGAGCACCTCGAAGCAGAGGACCGAGGCGGCCATCGAGACGTTCAGCGACTCGGCCCGGCCCGCCATCGGAATCGTGGTCCGGCCGTCGAGCCCGGCCTCGACGGCGGCCGGAAGACCGCCGGCCTCGTTCCCGAGCAGGAGCGCCACCGGACCGGTCCAGTCCACCTCGGTGTAGGGCGTTCCCCCCCGGGCCACCGCCCCCAGCCGTCCCATCCCCACGGCCCCGATCCGTTCCATGACCTCCTCGACTCCCACCTCGGAGACGACGGGCAGGTGGAGCACCGACCCGGCCGACGACCGGACCGTCTTCGGGTTCCAGGGGTCGACCGACCCCTCGCAGCAGATCACGGCGTCCGCCCCCGCCGCATCGGCGCTCCGGATGACCGTCCCGGCGTTCCCCGGGTCCCGGACGTCGACGAGCACCACCACGAAGCTGGCCCCCTCCACCGCCTCCAGGCCGTGCCGGGGGGTGTGGACCACGGCCAGGACGGGCTGGGGGGAGACCGTGTCGGCCACCCGGGCCAGCACCCCCGGGGCCAGGGGGAAGACCCGGGCCCCGGCGTCGAGGGCCCGCTCGATCACGGCCGCCACCGGCCGCGGCGGGGTTCCCGAGGAGTCGACGAACACCGTCTCCACCTCGGCCCCGGCCTCGAGCGCCCCGGCCAGGAGGGTCGCCCCCTCGACCACGAACGCCCCCTCGGCCCTCCGGACGCTCCGCCGGCTCAGCAGCCGCCGGAGCCGCTGGACCCGCTGGTGGCGAAGTCCCAGCGGCTGGGTCAGGACCCTTCCTCGGCCGACTTGTCCTCCGTGGACTCCTCGTCGTCGGCCTCCGCCGCGGCCACCTCGGCCTCGGCGTCGGCCTCAGCCTCGGCCTCATCTACCTCGACCGGGGCCTCATCGAACGAGATCTCCTCGGCGGGAGCCTCCTCGGTGACGACAGCGGTGGCCACGGGAGCCTCGGCCACCGGGACCACCGGCATGACCCGGTCCGGGAGGGGCGGCCCGCCCAGGGCGGCATTGGCGATGACCACGATCTGCCGGAAGGCGGCGGCGTCGTGGACGGCCAGGTCGGCCATCACCTTCCGGTCGACCTCGACCTCGGCCAGCTTCAGCCCGGCGATGAGCTTGCTGTAGCTCATCCCGTTCTGGCGGGCCGCGGCGTTGATCCGCTGGATCCAGAGCCGCCGGAAGTCGCCCTTCCGGGCCCGACGGTCCCGGTAGGCGTACTGGAGGGAGTGCATGACCGCCTCGTTGGCGGACCGGAACGACCGGCTGCGATTGCCGTAGTAGCCCTCAGCCTGCTCGAGGACGGCGCGGTGCGACTTACGCCCGTGGACGGCGCGCTTCACCCTGGCCATGACGAGCTCCTTTCTGGGACATCAAGAGTTGGGACGGTGGGACAGTCAGCCGCCGGTGGCGGCGGGACCTGCGGTGGGGCCGGAGCGGCCCCGGGACGGTCAGCGACCGAGCAGCTTCTTCACGTTCTTCTCGTCACCCGGGGAGAAGCTCGTCTCCCGGGCCAGCCGGCGGGTCCGCTTGGAGGCCTTGTGCTCGAGCATGTGGCCCCGCATGGCCTTGCGTCGGCGGAGCTTGCCGGTGCCGGTGATCTTCACCCGCGCCGCCGCACCCCGGTGGGTCTTCATCTTGGGCATCTCAATTCCCTTCTGGAACTGCTTCGTCCCCGGAGCCGGCCGCACCCTCGGGTGCCACACCGACTTCCTCGGGGGGTGCCTCGTCCTCGATTGTCGCCACCGGAGTGGGCGTCGTCGGGACCGAGGCGAACGGGCTGGTTGTCACCGCGGCCGGGGCCGCCTCGGGGGCATGGTGGTCGTCGTCGTGATGGGCCCGGGCGGCCGCCGACTGCTTGGCCCGCTTGTCGGGTGCCAGCACCATGACCATGTTCCGACCGTCGAGGCGACCCTCGGTCTCGACCCGGCCACTCCCGTCGACATGCTCGGCCACCCGGTCGAGGATCCGCTTCCCCAGCTCGGGGTGGAAGACCTCCCGACCACGGAACATGATCGTGACCTTGACCTTGTGCCCGGCGTTCAGGAACTTGAGCACCTGTCGGGTCTTGGTCTCGAAGTCGCCCGGCCCGATCTTGGGCCGGTACTTCATCTCCTTGATCCCGACCGTGGTGGTCTTGCGCCGCGACTCCTTGGCCCGTTGGGCTGCGTCGAACTTGAACTTCCCGTAGTCCATGATCCGGCAGACCGGAGGATTGGCCTGGGGAGCCACCTCGACGAGGTCGAGATCGAGCTGCCGGGCAATGGCGAGTGCCTCGGGAAGTGCCTTGATCCCGAGCTGAAGCCCATCGGGATCGACGAGGCGCACGTCCCGCGCCCGAATGCGGTCGTTGATGCGAGGCTCGGCTGGTGCTGGTGCAGTGGCGATGCGACATCCCTCCCGTCGCTGGTGACCCCGGGTCTCCCCGGAGTCGTCTACGGAAGCGTGGTCGCCACTTCGGAGCACTCCCGGAGGAGTGCAAACCGTCGACCCGGACGCACCTGGGTGGCCGGGTGGGGGTTCGCCCTGGAACGACCCCGCTTTCCCTGTTGACTCGAAGCTCTAGGCTACCAGGGTGAGCAGCCTCTGGACACCTGAAGGCGAACGACCGGTCCGCCGCCCCGGCGCCGAGACCGGCCCCGCCCCCACCGCCCCCGAATTCGACCCCGGACCGGACGACCTGAGCCCCGAGGAGCAGGCCGAGGTGGAGCAGCAGCTCGACCAGCTCCGACAGGAGCTCCTGGCCACCCCGGCCGAGATCGTGGTGGCCAACCACGCCTTCGGCCTCTTCGAGCTGGCCGCCATCCACCTCTCCGAGCAGCCCCCCCGCCTCGACCAGGCCCAGATCGCCGTGGACGCCATGGGGGCCCTGGTGGAGCGTCTGGCCGGCCGCCTGGGTGAGGCCGAGCAGCCCCTGGCTGACGCCCTGGCCCAGATCCGCCTGGCCTTCGTCCAGATCGCCGGAGTGGCCGGCCTGGCCGGCAACGGGGCCGGCGGCGAGCCCGCCGAAGGCGGGGCCGAGACCGAGGGCGAGTCCGACGAGGCCGGGGCCGAAGCCGCCGGCTGACCGTGAAGCTGACCCTGGACCTCCACGACATCTACAACCGGGGCCAGGACATCGACCGGGCCCTCCAGGGGATCATCGACGAGGCGGTCCGGAAGCGGGCCCCCCTGGTGGAGATCATCCCCGGCAAGGGATCCGGCCAGCTGAAGAAGCGGGTCCTCCGGTTCCTCCAGCAGAAGGAGGTCAAGGCCCTTTACCACCGGGTCGAGAAGGACTCCGACAACTTCGGCCGGATCTTCGTCCACTTCCGCTGGAAGTGAACGGGGGACCGAGAACGTTGGACTGATCAGGCCGTCCCCGTCCCGGGACGCCGTCCATGCCTCCGGGCCAACATGACGTCTACCGCCACGAAGTGGAACAGCTCCGAGAACCTCTGTCCGTCGACGACCGGCCAGCCCCGGTCCCGGAGGGCGGTCGTTACGCGGCTTCGTCCCCGTGCCACGAAGAGGATCTCGGACGTCGTGCCGTCGTTCAAGACGACGCGGACACTATTTGCGAGAAACATCATCCCGAGCCGAACCGAGCGCATATCTGGCCGCCTGACGAGGACCTCCCGACCCAGCCCCCAGATCCGGAGCTCACCCTCATCGAATTCCAGGTGACCCGAGCGGATCGTTCCTCCCAACATGGGGAATTTCTCGAGTCGGACCCCACCGGTGAACGAGGCTCTCGGGAGTTGGCTCGGTGCCGCAGGAGACGGAGTCACCGTCGACCGTCGCGTCGCCAGCGCTCCAACAGGACGGCCTCCATAGGGGTTGCCACCTCCGAAGTATCCCGCATTCCTGTTGTCGGATGATCGTCCGATCTAGAACGAGATCAGGTGACCGAGCAGGTCGCACGGCTCCTCAGGGACCTCGTCGACCAGATCTCCGCCACCGTCACCCGGCCGCGCCAAGGAATCAGAAGTACCCCGCCATGAGCTCCCTGGCCCAGGCCGGCTGTCGGACCGGCCCCCGGGGCCCGAATTCGACCATTGTCGGCTTGAGGTCGAGGACCGGGGTCCCGTCGACGGCGTCGAGACCCCGGACCCGGATCGTCGTCCCCGCCACGGCCACGATGGGGCAGGTGGTGAGCCCCAATCGGTTCGGCCTGAACTTGGCCCGCTGGGCGAAGATCCCGACCTCGGGCCAGGCCGGGTTCCCCCGGGGCCGGCGGGCCCCGGTGTGGACGGAGGTGGGGTCGACCCGGTCGAAGAGGGTGAGGACCTCGACGTGGCTGAACTCCTCGAGGCCCTGGAGGGACTCCGGCCCGTAGCCCTCGACGAGCTCGATGGTGGCCTCGACGCTCCCCCAGTCGTCGTCGAGGATCTCGTCACGGGAGGACCGGACGAACCCGACCGCCTCGACGGTCCAGGTCCAGCTCCCGCCGTCGCCTCCGGCCGTCGTCACCCCGACACCACCGAGTCCCGGAGCTCCCGCTTGAGCACCTTCCCGGCCGCATTCCGGGGCAGGGGATCGACGGTCAGGACGACCAGGGCCGGAATCTTGAAGGCAGCCAGCCGGACCCCGACGTGGTCCCGGATCTCCTCCTCGCCGACGGTGGCCCCGGGCCGGAGGACGACGACGGCGGCCACCTCCTCCCCCAGCCGCTCGTGGGGGACCCCGAAGACGGCGGCCTCGTAGACGGCGGGATGCTCGTAGAGGGCGGCCTCGACCTCGGCGCAGTAGACATTCTCCCCGCCCCGCAGGACCATGTCCTTGGCCCGGTCCTCCACGTAGACGTAGCCCTCGGCGTCGAGCCGGCCCAGGTCCCCGGTCCGGAGCCAGCCGTCCACGATGGTCTGGGCCGTCTCCTCCTGCTTCCCCCAGTAGCCCCGGATGAGGTTCGGGCCCCGGAACCAGATCTCACCCGGCTCCCCCACCGCCACGGCCCGGCCCTCGGGGTCGCGGACCTCGATCTCCATGATGGGGACGACCCGGCCCGTGCTGGTGGGGTGGCTGACGTAGTCGTCCCCGGAGTGCCCGGGGCCGTAGGCGTTGGTCTCGGTCATCCCGTAGCCGATGTTGGGCCGGCCCCTGCGAAACCCCGCCTCCACCCGCCGGACCAGCTCGGGCGGGGCGGGGGCTCCCCCACCGCCGACCGAGACCAGGCTGGAGGTGTCGAATTCGGCGAACCGGGGGGACTCGAGGAGGTCCCAGGACTGGGTGGGAACTCCCACGAAGGTGGTGACCCGCTCCCGCTCGATCAGCTCCAGGGCCCGCTCCGGGTCCCATTTGACCATCATGACCAGCCGGAGCCCGCCGGCGAAGCAGGACAGCAGGACGGGTACGGACCCGGTGACGTGGAAGAGGGGGACGATGAGGATGAAGACCAGCGGGTTGGCCGGCCCGACGGTGGCGTCGGGCTCGCCGGCGGTCCGGACCCGTTCCACCGCGGCCCGGCAGCTGAAGGCCATGAGGGCCTGGATGACGGCCCGGTGGGTGGAGACTGCCCCCTTGGGCCGGCCGGTCGTGCCCGAGGTGTAGAGGATGGTGGCGTCGTCGTCGGGAGCCACCTCCACCTCGGGCATGGACGCTCCCGGGACCACGACGTCCTCGTATCGGTCCGACCCCTGGGGGACGGAACCCCCCTCGGAGCGGACCACCACCGTCCGGACCCCGAGCCGCCCGGCCGCGGCCGTAGCCCGCTCGGCCCGGGACGGGTCGGCCACGAGCACGGTCGACCCGCTGTCCTCCAGGGCGTAGTCCAGCTCGTCGGCGGTCCACCAGGCGTTGAGGGACACGGCCACCGCCCCGACCGAGAGGGCGGCAGCGAAGGAGACGACCCACTCGGGGTAGTTCCGCATGGCAATGGCCACCCGGTCACCCCTGGTCACCCCGTAGCGGTCGACGAAGGTGGCGGCCAGGGCGTCGACGCTGTCCATCACCCCGGCGAAACTCCACTGCTCGTCCTCGTAGACGAGGAAGGTCTCGTCCCCCCGGGCCCGGGCCGAGGCGAAGACCTCCCGGAGCGAGGGTGGGGCATGCCGGAAGGCCCGGTAGACCTGCCCTCCCACCTGCAAATCGCAGAGCTCGTAGGGCTGGCCCGGGGCGGTGACCTGGGCGACGGCTTCCTCGAATCGCAGTGCCATGCCCACATGCTGGCATCCCGCTACCGTCGGGGCGCAGCGAGCAAGGAGGACGCCGTGGCCGCGACCTGGCTGACCAGAACTCTGGGAATCCGGCATCCCGTCGTTCAGGCCCCCATGGCCGGGGTGTCGGGCGGGGCCCTGGCCGGGGCGGTGTCCGCCGCGGGCGGGCTCGGCTTCCTCGGCGTTGGCGACCGCACCCCGGCGGCCTGGATCGGGGCCCAGGCCGATCTGGCCCGGGAGCTGGGCGGCCGGTTCGGGATCGGCCTCATGGCCTGGTCCCTCGAGAGCCACCCCGAGATCCTCGAGGCCACCCTGGCCGCCGCCCCCGAGATGGTCTCGGTCTCCTTCGGCGACCCCGCCCCCTACGTCGGACCCCTCCACGAGGCCGGGACCCTGGTGGCGGTCCAGGTCCACGACCGGGCCGGGGCCCTCCGGGCCGCCGACGCCGGCGCCGACATCCTCGTGGCCGAGGGCACCGAGGCCGGCGGCCACTCCGGGACCCCGGTAGGGACCCTCACCCTGCTCCAGATCGTCCTGGAGGTCGGCGAGGAGGCCGGCCTCCCGGTCCTGGCCGCCGGCGGCATCGGCACGGGCCGGGGCCTGGCCGGGGTGGTGGCCATGGGGGCCGTCGGAGGCTGGATCGGGACCAGGTTCGCCGCCTCCGTGGAGGCGGCCGGGTCAGCGGCGGCCAAGGCCCGGCTCCTGGCCGCCTCCGAGGCCGACACCGTCCTCACCTCCGTCTTCGACCGGGCCCAGGGACTGGCCTGGCCGGCCGACCACCTGGGCCGGGCCCTGCGCAACGACTTCACCGACTGCTGGCACGGTCGGGAGGACGACCTCGCCGCCCACCTGGGGGAGGCAGCCGCCACCCTGGACGAGGCCCGGGCCGGGGACGACCCGACCAACCTCGTCGTCTACGCCGGCCAGGCTGTCGGCCTCATCTCCGATCTCCCCAGCGCGGCCGAGATCGTCAGCCGGCTGGTGGCCGACTGCGACAACACCCTGGCCCGGGCCTTGGGCTGACCGCTCGGTCAGAGCCGGGCGATGCCGACGATGGGTGACACCAGGGTCTTCCCTCCCATCGACCCGGCGAACCGGGCGTCGCCGAAGGCGAAGATCCCGCCGTCGGTAGCCACCAGCCAGTAGCCGCCACCGTCGGCGGTAGCCACCGCTCCGGTGAGGGGGGCGGACAGCGGCTGGCCCAGCATCGACCCCAGGTTCGCCGCCGTCCCGAACGGCGCCACGTTGCCGTTCTGGGCCACCAGCCAATACCCCCGGTTGTCCGGGGTGGCGGCCAACGCCACGATCGGGCTCCCGATGCCGAGGGAATTCCCGGCGAAGGTGGCGTCGCCGAAGGCGAACACGCCGCCGTCGGAGGCCACCATGCAGTAGCCCCTCCCGTCCGAGGTAGCCACCATGCCCACCACCGGCTTGTTCAGCTTGAGGGAGCCGGCCGAGCCGTAGAACCCGGCGTCACCGAAGGCGAAGACCCCGCCGTCGGCCGCCACCAGCCAGTAGCCCCTCCCGTCGGCAGTGGCCACCATGCCCACCACCGGCTTGTTCAGGGTGACGCCGCCCATCGAGCCGAAGAAGCCGGCGTCACCGAAGGCGAAGATCCCGCCGTCGGCCGCCACCTCCCAGTAGCCCCGGGCGTCGGGGGTGACAGTCATGGAGACCACGGGTCGGTTGAGGTGCTGTCCTCCCATGGATCCGTAGAAGGGGGCGCCGAAGGCGAAGATGCCCCCGTCCGAGGCCACCTCCCAGTAGCCCGTCTGCACGATCTGGTCGCTCCCGGTGGCCCCCGACGCGCTGAAATTGGCGTCCCCGGAGTAGACGGCGGTCACGTTCAGGGTGGCGGCCGAGGCGACGACCCCCGCGCAGCTGGCCTGCCCGCCGGCCACCGGGGCCGCCGCGCACAGCACGATGGAGCCGACCGTGAACCGCACCGTTCCGGTCAGCGTCGTCCGCGCCGCCGATCCCGGGAGGAGGACGGCGATGCTGGCGGTGAGGGTCACGGGCTGGCCCGCGATCGAGGGGTCGTGGACCGAGACCACCGTCGTCGTGGTGGCCGCCCTGCCCACCACCACCGTCTGCTGGACCTGAGGGGCGGCCGTGTAGTTGGTGGTGCCGGCCTGGTTGAAGTCCAGGGTGCAGTTCCCGGCGGCCACGAACGACACCATCCCGCCCGCCATCGTGCAGATCGCCGTGGTCGCCGACGTGACGGCCACGGCCAGCCCCGACGACGCCGACGCCGTCGGGGCATAGCTGCCCGCCCCGACGACGGGCCCGGTCGGGGCGGTGGAGGTGACCGTGACGGTCTGGGGGCCGGCCCCCACCGTGAAGCTCTGGGCCTGCTGGGGCGCGGCGGCGTAGGTGGCGTTCCCGGCCTGGTCGAAGTGCAGCAGGCACGTCCCGGCGGCCACGAACGAGACCGTGCCCCCCGAGACGGTGCACACCCCGGGCGTCGCCGACGCGACCGAGACGGTCAGGCCCGATGACGCCGTCGCCGTGGGGGTGTAGGTCCCCACCCCCACCTGGGCCGTGGACGAGGCCGACGAGGTGACAGTGATCCTCTGAGCCAGCGACGACACGGTGAAGCTCTCGGTCTGCTCGACCGCCGGGCTGTAGTCGGCATCGCCGGCCTGGTCGAAGTCGAGGACGCAGGTCCCCGCCCCCACGAACGACACCACCCCCGCGGAGATCGTGCACACCGCCGCCGTCGCCGATGTCACCGTCACCACCAGCCCCGACGAGGCTGATGCCGTCGGGGTGTAACTCCCCAGCCCCACGGCCGCCCCCGCCGGAGCGGTCGACGTGACCGTGATCGCCTGGGGGCCGGCCCCGACGGGGAAGCCCTGGGTCTGGCGGGACGCCGCTGCGTAGGTGGTGTCGCCACCCTGGTCGAAGTCGAGCGTGCAGGTCCCCGCCCCCGCGAACGACACCACCCCGGCCGACACCGTGCACACGGCCGGCGCCGCCGAGGTGACCACGACGGCCAGGCCGGACGAGGCGGTCGCCGACGGGGTGTAGGTCCCGACCCCGACCTGGGCCCCGGCGGGGGCCGTCGAGGTCACCGTCACGACCTGAGGCCGGAGCGAGACCGCGAAGCTCTGGGACTGCTCGGTGGCGGCGGTGTCGTTGGCGTTCCCGGCCTGGTCGAAGTGGAGGGTGCAGGTCCCGGCCCCGGCGAAAGAGACCACCCCTGCGGAGATGGTGCACACGGCCGTGGTCGACGTTGTGACCGTCACCACCAGTCCGGACGAGGCCGTCGCAGTCGGCGAGTAGCCCCCCACCCCGACCTGGGCCCCCACCGGCGCCGACGACGTCACCGTGATCGTCTGGGGCCCGGCCGACACCGTGAAGGTCTGGGTCTGCCGGGCGGCTGCGGCAAAGGTCGCGTTCCCAGCCTGGTCGAAGTCGAGGGTGCAGGAGCCGGCGGCGCCGAAGGAGACCACCCCGGCCAAGACCGTGCAGACGGCGGTGGTCGCAGAGGTGACCGCCACGGTCAGCCCCGAGGTTGCCGTCGCCGACGGGGTGTAGCTCCCCACTCCGACCTGAGCCCCCACCGGCGCCGACGACGACACCGAGAGGGTCTGGGGACGGAGAGCCACGGTGAAAGACTGGACCTGTTGGCCGGCGGCCAGGTAGCTGGCGTTCCCGGCCTGGTTGTAGTCCAGCGTGCAGCTCCCCGCCCCCACGAACGACACCACCCCGGCCGACACCGTGCACACCGGACCCGTCGCCGAGGTGACGGCCACCGTCAGACCGGAGGAGGCCGTCGCCGTCGGGGAGTAGCTCCCCACCCCCACCTGGGCCCCCACCGGCGCCGACGACGACACCGAGATCGTCTGTGGGCCGGCTCCGACGGTGAAGGTCTGGGTCTGCTGGGGCGCTGCCGCGTAGGTGGCGTTGCCGGCCTGGTTGAAGTCCAGCGTGCAGGTCCCGGACCCAACGAACGAGACCACCCCGGCCGACACCGTGCATGCCGGGCCTGTAGCCGAGGTGACGGCCACCGTCAGGCCCGAGGAGGCCGTCGCCGTCGGGGAGTAGCTCCCCACCCCCACCTGGGCCCCCACCGGCGCCGACGACGACACCGAGATGGTCTGGGCCTGGAGCGAGACCGCGAAGCTCTGGGTCTGCTGGGCCGCCGCCGCGTAGGTGGCGTTCCCGGCCTGGTTGAAGTCCAGGGTGCAGGTCCCCGCCCCCACGAACGAGACCACCCCGGCCGACACTGTGCACACCGGACCGGTCGCCGAGGTGACGGCCACGACGAGGCCCGAGGAGGCCGAAGCCGTCGGGATGTAGCTCCCCACCCCGACCTGGGCCCCCACCGGTGCCGGTGCCGACGACGTCACCGAGATGGTCTGGGCCTGGAGGGACACGGTGAAGGTCTGGGTCTGCTGGGCCGCGGCGGTGTAGTTGGCGTTCCCGGCCTGGTTGAAGTCGAGGGTGCAGGTCCCGGCCCCGACGAAGGACACCACTCCACCCGACACCGTGCACACCGGGCCCGTCGCCGAGGTGACGGCCACAGCCAGCCCGGACGAGGCCGAAGCCGTCGGGGTGTAGCTCCCCACCCCCACCTGGGCCCCCACCGGCGCCGACGACGTCACCGAGATCGTCTGAGGACCGGCCCCCACCGTGAAGCCCTGGGTCTGCTGGGGGGCGGCCAGGTAGTTCGCATTGCCTGCCTGGTTGAAGTCCAGAGTGCAGGCCCCGGCCCCCGCGAAGGACACCACCCCGGCCGACACCGTGCACACCGGGCCCGAGGCCGAGGTGACGGCCACCGTCAGACCGGAGGTGGCGGTGGCCGTGGGGGTGTAGCTCCCCATCCCGACCTGGGACCCGGCGGGAGCAGACGAGGTGACGGTGATCGTCTGGGGGCTCTGAAGGTAGGTGAACTGGTCGGCGGCCCCGGTCGGGGAGGTCTGTCCGGCCACGGTGGCCCTGACGTCGACGGTGCCGGTCCCGGCCGGGGAGGTGGCCGTGCACTGGAGGGCGCTGGAACAGGAGACCCCGGTGGCGGCCACACCGCCGAAAGCGAGGGTGGTCCCGCCGGCGGTATCGAATCCGGTCCCGTTGACGGTCACCGCCGTCCCTCCAGAGGGGACTCCGGAATTCGGAGTCACCGAGGTCACGCTGGGCACGAAGGTGAAGGTGGTCGGCACCGGGCTGGTGTCCCCCCCGACGACGACCGTGACCGGCACGGCCCCGAATCCCGAGGGAGCCGTGACGGTGCAGGAGGTGGTAGAGGCGCAGACCACCCCGGTCCCTGGGGTGGTCCCGAAGTCCACGGTGGTCGCCCCCGGGGACTTGGAGAAGCGGGTACCGGTCACGGTCACCGTGGTGCCCCCGGCCGCCGGCCCCGTCGGGGGGGAGACCTGGCTCAGGGTCGGCCCGCACAGGAGAGGGGCCAGGGCGGCGGCGTTGGGGGCGCCGAGCCCCGAGGCCATGTCGTAGGCGGTGCCGGCCGGGAAGAGGCCCCCGGCGTAGCCGGAGGGGGTGTAGTCGTTGGTGCCGCTCGTGACGTCGGCGAAGGAAGCGGCGTAATTGGCGGTCGAGCTGCCGGCGGCGGCGTAGAGGTCGGGGTTCAACCAGCCGATCGGGCCCGCCGGCGAGCACATCGTGCTCGAGTCGGCCAGGGCGACGAGGGCCGCCACCAGAGGGGCGGCGGCGCTCGTCCCGCCGAAGGCGGTCCAGCCGCCGCTGTAGTAGACGACGTAGCCCGTGAAGGGATCGGCGTCCGCCGTCAAGTCGGGGACCTGGCGGCAGTCGCGTCCCGAGGAGGCGCCGCAGGGGGTACCCGAGGAGCGGGCGTTCACGACCCCGAGGGCGGCCGGGGCCGAGGACTGGAAGGTTGGCATGGTCCAGAGCTTCGAGATGCCGCCCCCACCCGCCCCGTCGGAGTTGGCGCTCTGATTCCAGACGGTCTCGGTCGCCCGCTGGTTGGAGCCGTCGAGCGTCAGGTGGGTGCCCCCGACCCCGGTGACGTAGGGCTGGGAGGAGGGATCGTCGACGGCCAGGGCGCTGGTCGGATTCCCCCCGGACGTGCAATCCGTCGAGCCGTTGTCGCCGGCGGCGGCGAGCACCGTCTCGCCTTGGGCCGCCATCTGCTGGAAGAGGGTCTGCTCCGACCGGGCGGAGCTGAGGCCGGTCTGGGCCTCGCAGAGACCCCAGGAGGTCGAGATGACCTCAGGAGGGGTGGCCGCGTTGGCCATGGCCCGGTAGACGTCATAGGGACCGGAACCGGAGTTCGGGCCCTGGTAGACCGAGAGGGAGGCCGCCGGGGCCAGGCTGAGGACCCCCTCGATGTCGAGGGCCGCCTCCCCCGATCCGGCCCCCGACCCGGAGCCGCCATCGACGGTGACAGTGGAGATGGCGGTCGAGGTGCCGTAACAGGCCTGGTAGGTGGCGATGTCGGTCGGGCTGTCGGGCTCGAGCTCGTAGAGGGCCACGGTGGCCCCGGCCCCGAGGTTGCCGGCACCGTAGAAGGAGGTCAGTCCGTAGGCCGAGGCCAGCCGATTGGCCGTGAAGGCACCGAAGGAGGTCCCGTCGTTGACCGCCGCGGTGCAGGGCGCCGGCCCGGCCACATGGGGGAAGAGCGACCGGGAGGCCGGTGGCGCCGCGGAAGGTGGGACCGTCGGGGCGGGCGGGGACCGGAGGTCCTGGGGCTGGAGCTCGGCGGTGTCGCTGAGGCCGATGACGCCCTGGACGGCGGCGGCCACCGACCCGGGGAGGGTGGGGGCGGCCCCTGGGGCCCGGGCCAGCCGGCCCGAGGGCAGTCGGTAGCGGTCGAGGGTCACCCCGAAGGCCCGTTCCATGGCCTTGGCCTTCCCCGTCACGGCGATTGACAGCCGGTCCGCTGCCACCGAGACGACCCGGAGCCCCTCGGCCCCCAGGACCCCCTCGACCGTCGAGACGGTGGCCGGGGTGGGGCCGAAGCGGTCGGCGAAGGCCCCGGGGGGGAGATAGTGGTGGAAGAGCGGCGAGCCGGGATCCGAGACGTCGGCCACGAACCCGGCCAGGCCGGCCGGATCCGGGGGCCTGAGGGTCACGTCGACCTGGAAGGTGGTCGTCGGCGGCAGGGTGCCCAACGGCTGGGCCCCGGGCGGGACGAAGGGGACGTCCCCGACCCGGATCCTCGGCCCGGCCAGGAGGGCGGTCAGGGAGACGGCCCGGGTTGTCGGGGAGGAGACCGGGGACGCGGAGGCGGCGGTCGGGAGGTTCGTGGTCAGGCCCAGGACGACGCCGGTGGCGGCGGCCACCCAACGCATCCGACAGCCAGGGTGCATCCGTGAACTCCCCACGTCGCGCACGCTCCGCCTCAGGCAGGAAGAGGCTACCCAGAGTAGTCGTTTCCGGGGAAGTTCGCGCTGTCAGCGCGAACTGGGGAGTGCCGGTCGGCCCCGTCTAGCGGACGTTGACGAGGTCGACGACGAAGACGAGGGTCTCGTGGGGCTTGATGACGCCGCCGGCCCCGGTGGCCCCGTAGCCGAGCCCGGGTGGGATGGTCAGCCGGCGGCGGCCGCCCACCTTCATCCCGACCACGCCCTGGTCCCAGCCCACGATGACTTGGCCGGCGCCGAGCTGGAAGTCGAAGGTGCCCCCCCGGTCCCAGGAGGCGTCGAACTGCTCCTGGGTGGACCAGGCCACCCCGACGTAGTGGACCTGGACCTGCTTCCCGGAGGTGGCCTCGGCGCCGGTTCCCTCCCAGAGGTCGTCGGCCTCGAGCTGGCCCGGCGGGGGGCCGTCGGGGATGGTCACGAAGGGCTTGGCGTCGGCGCTCATCGGGCGACTCTATCCCCGGGGACCGCCACCGTCAGCGCTCGTCGGGAACCTGCTGGTAGAGCTCGAAGCGGGCCCGGCCCCGCTGCTTGGCCATGTACATGGCCCCGTCGGCATGGGAGAGGAGGAGCTCGGGATCGTCGCCGGGCCCGCCCACGGCCACCCCGATGCTGGCCGTGACCACCATCTCGGACCCACCGACGGTGACCGGCGTCCGCAGGGCCTGGCCGATCCGCTCGGCCACCAGCTCGGCCTCGGCCAGCCCGTCTCGGAGATCCTCGCAGAGGACCACGAATTCGTCCCCCCCGAGCCGGCCCACGGTGTCCCCGGGCCGGACCGCCTCCTGGAGGCGGTCGGCCACGGCCATGAGAAGCTCGTCACCGGCCGAGTGACCGGCCAGGTCGTTCACGTCCTTGAAGTGGTCGAGGTCCACGAAGAGGACCGCCACCCGGTCCGGTCGGCCCTTCTCGTGGAGGGTCCGGCCCAGCTGGCCGAGGAACATGGCCCGGTTGGGGAGCCCGGTGAGGCCGTCGTGGAGGGCCAGGTGGACCAGGCGGGCCTGCTCGGCCTCGAGCTGGCTCTGGACCTCCTGGTAGGCCAGGTCGAGCTGCTTGGCCATTCGGACCATGCTCCCGTCCGCCCCGGCCGCGATGATGGCGATGGCCTCGGCCAGGAACTCCTCCGGGGTGTCGAGGCTGGCCGCCTCCTCCCGGGCCGCCGCCATGGCCCGGTCCCGCCAGTTCAGGTAGAGCTTGATCAGCTCGGCCAGGGGGATGGCGAAGCTGACCGGGGCCTTCCCGGTGGCGGCCAGGACCATCGACTGCTCCTGGGTCAGGAAGTCCCCGGCCACGAGGAACTGGGCCACCGAGACGGTGGCCAGCTCCGTGGTCCGGAGGATGTCGTGGTGGGTCTGCTGGTCCACCGCCGACGAGACCGGTCCGCGTCGCCTGACCCAGGTGGCGGCGATCTCCTGGGAGATCCCGGCGGCCCGGTCGTTCAGGGCCTTGCCCAACGCCACCCGCGGGTCCCGGCTGGGCGCTGACGCCTCCCCGGAAGCTTCCGGTGCCTCCCCGTTCATCTCCACCCCTCAACTCTGTGCGACGCACTGCGCCGCCCCCGACGACTTCCCGTTACTGCTCCGGACCGGTCATCCCCCACCCGTCAGTCGCTCAAACTCCTCCCGGGCGTCCTCGTCGATCTCGACCGGACCGACGCCGGCGGCCTGCCGCTGGTGGCGGCCCCGCTTGACGTTGGAGATCCAGTACTCGTCGCCGGAGTCCATATCCCGGTAGTTCCCGAGGATACCGTCGACTTTCTCGAGCCGCATCCCGCGGTAGGTGAGGGTCCGTCCCGTCTTCGACAGGGTGACCCGGCCCACCCAGGCCGGACCGTCCCCGGCGTGGCCCGACTTCAGCTCGACGTACATGACCTTGCTTCTCACCGTCCCAGGTTCCCACGTCGCCGGGACGGGGCGGAACTGGACCAGACTCGCCGGGATGGGACGGCTCATCCTCTGGGACATCGACGGGACCCTGGTCCACGGGGACGGGGTCGGGGCCGAGGTGTTCGACCGGGCCTTCGACCGGGCCCTCGGGATCCTCCCCCCCTCCCGGCCCCCGATGTCGGGGAAGACCGACCCCCAGATCGTCCGGGAGTACCTCGCCCTCCTCGACCTCGCCGCCACCGGCGACACCCACCTCCCTGCCGTCCTGGCCCACCTCGAGACGGAGCTGGCCGCCGCCTCGGGGGCGCTGCGGGCCCGGGGTCGGGCCCAGCCCGGCGTCGAAGCCCTCCTCGACCGACTCGCCTCCGACGACCGGTTCCACCAGACCGCCCTCACCGGGAACATCGCCCCCAACGCCCGGGTCAAGCTGGCCGCCTTCGGCCTCGACCGGTTCCTCGACCTGGCCATCGGCGCCTACGGCAGCGACGACCCCGACCGCTCCAACCTCGTCCCCGTCGCCCTGGCCCGAGCCGCCGACCAGCGGGGCCTCCGGTTCGGCACCGGTGAGGTCTGGGTCATCGGTGACGCCCCCAACGACCTGGCCTGTGCCCGAGCCGGGGGCGTCCGCTGCCTCCTGGTCGGCACCGGAGGCACTGCCCTCGACGTGCTGGCCGCTCTCGAGCCCGATGCGCTGCGGGAGGATCTCACCGATCTGGACGAGATCCTCGAGCTCCTGGCCTCGTAGGGGGCCCGCTCAGGCCGACGGGGCCGGACGCCGACTCCGACGCTGCCAGACGAGCAGGGATGCCCCGCCGGCGAGGGCGGCGGCGGTGACGAGGCAGGTCGATTTGGCCGGACACGCAACGGAGTCGAAATTGGTGATGCCGGACCCGAGGTCCTGGCCGGTCCAGGTCCCTCCTGCATCCGAGGTGTCCTCGACGAATGCGGTCGAGGTGCCGCTGTGGACGCCGACCATGAAGCAGTCCCATGCGTCCGTCCAGGTCCCGCCGGTCACCTCGGTCGCCGCCACACCGCTGGGGAGGGGCAGGTTCAGCCAGGTCGTCCCACCGTCTCCGCTGACGAAGAGGGGGGACTCCCCGGGGAAGGGGGTTGTGAGGGTGACGGTGTGAAGGTCCACGAGCTGAGGCGAGCCCAGCTGGCCCCCCCGTCCGACGTGGACAGGAGCTCGTAGGTGCCCCAGGCGGGACCCTGGGGGTTCTCGGTGGCCAGGCACCTCGAGGCGGTGATGCACGAAACGGCGCCCTGCCAGCCGCCCTGCACCGGAATGGGCTCCTGCGCCCATGTGGCTCCGCCGTCCGAGGTGGCGAAGAAGGCATAGAAGGTCCCTGAGTCGGTGACACCGAGGCTGCCGAGCCCGAGGCAGTCCAGGACGGTGGCGAGTCCAGGTCGTGCCCTCGTCCTCGGTCACCATCAGACCCTGGTTCGAGTTCGCCATGCAGGTCGAAGGGCTCCCGCAGGAGATCTCGTCGAGGACGAGCGACCCGGTGCCGGCCACGGGCCACGCCTGAGGTGGAGGGGACGGTGCGGCCGAGGCCGGCGAACTCCCGACCACGGAGACGCCCGGGAATCCCGCTACCAGCAGGGTCCCAACGGCGACCGGGGTGCCAATCGCCCGCCGTCTCGACGGGGCGCGGTATCGGAGACACGACATTGGACAGACCCCCCTGGTGGGCGACACCCCTCCACGTCAACAAAGGTGGCTGGGGGCGGTCTTGACCCTACCGATCGTGTCGAAATCGGCCCCAGGGGGCGGGGATCTCACCCGAGGACGGTGACGGCCCGGGCCTCGATCCGGCCGAGGTGGCCGGGGGCGGCCACGAAGACGACGGGGGTCCCGACGGCGATCCTCCGGGTCTCGTCGGCGATGGCCGTGGAGTGGAAAGGGAATGGGGTCCCGTCGTCGGCGACCACGGTCCCGAGGCCCCGGGCCTCGTCGAAGTCGGCCACCCGACCGGTCCGGGGCCGGTTCGGTCCCCGGCGCGCCTGAACCATCAGTGGGCCTGGACCATCAGTGGACGATCTTGGAGATGGGGAGCTCGATGATGTCGGTGGCGCCGCGGTCCTTCAGGTCGGGGATCAGGATGTTGACCTCCGACTTGGGGACGACCGTCTCGACGGCGTAGCCGCCGTGGTGGGAGAGCTCGGAGACGGTGGGGGCCTTGAGGGCGGGGAGGACGGCCAGGACCTCCTCGAGCTGGTCGGTGGGGACGTTCAGCTTGATGAGGACCTTCCCCCGGGCCTCGAGGGCCCCCTGGAGGAGGGTGAGGAGCTGGTCCATGGCATGGCGCTTGACCGGGTCGGCGGCGGCGGCAGGATTGGCGACCAGCTCGGTCCGGGAGACGAGGAGGGTCTCGATGATCCGGAGGCCGGCCGCCTTGATGGCCCGGCCCGTCTCGGTGATCTCGACGACGGCGTCGGCGATGTCGGGGATCTTGGCCTCGGTGGCCCCGTAGGAGAGGCGGACGTCGGCCTTGACGCCGAGCTGCTCGAGGTGGCGGCGGGTCAGCTCGGGGTACTCGGTCGAGACCCGGGCCCCCTCGGGGAGATCGGCGGCCCGGCGCAGCGGGGAGTCCCCCCCGACGGCCAGGACGACCCGGATGGGGTTGGCCGTCGCCTTTGAGTAGGCCAGCTCCCCCAGGGAGACGACGTCGGCACCGGTTTCCTCGATCCAGTCCCGGCCGGTGATCCCGAGGTCGAAGAGGCCGTCGGCAACGTAGACGGGGATCTCCTGGGGGCGGAGGATCCGGACGTCGTCGATCCGGGGGTCGTCGACGGTGGCCCGGTAGTCGACCTCGGAGGACCGGGTCACGGCCAGGTCGGCGGCGGCGAAGAGCTCGAGGGTGGCCTTCTCGAGGGAACCCTTGGGCAGGACCAGGCGCAGCACGGGACTCCCTTCAGCGGCCCTGGACCGGGAGGCGGTCCAGGAGGCTCGTCATCTCGAGGGCGGTGATGGCCGCCTCGTAGCCCTTGTTGGCCGGGCCCTCGACGGCCCGCTCCAGGGCCTGGTCGACGGTGTCGGTGGTGAGCACCCCGAAGACGACGGGCATCCCGGTCTCCAGGCTGACCCTCTGGAGGCCGGCCGCGCACTCACCGGCCACGAAGTCGAAGTGGGGGGTGTCGCCCCGGATGACGGCCCCGAGGGCGATGACGGCGTCGACCCGGCCGGAGCGGGCCACCTGCTGGGCGGCCAGGGGCAGCTCGAAGGCGCCGGGCACCCAGGCCACAGCCACGGTGTCGCTGGGAACCCCGGAGTCCTCCAGGCCGGCCAGGACCCCGTCGAGGAGCCGGGCGGTGATGCCCCCGTTGAACTTGGCGCAGACGACGGCCACCCGGTTCGGACCCGTCCCGGGGCGGCCGACGGTGGAGGTGGCCACCCGGACGGCGACGGCCTCGATGGTGCCCTCGACGAGGACGGTCTGGTCAGAGGACGTCATCGAGCCCCTCCATGAGGTGTCCGAGGCGCTCCCGCTTGGTCCGGAGGTACTCGATGTTGTCGGGGTTGGCGTGGTTGGTGAGCGAGACCCGCTCGACGATGTCGAGACCGAAGCCCTCGAGGCCCCCGTACTTCATGGGGTTGTTCGTCATGAGCCGCATGGTGGTGACCCCGAGGTCGACGAGGATCTGAGCCCCGATCCCGTACTCCCGGCTGTCGACGGGGAGGCCGAGCTCGATGTTGGCGTCGACGGTGTCGTGGCCCTCCTCCTGGAGGGTGTAGGCCCGGAGCTTGTGGGCCAGGCCGATCCCCCGGCCCTCGTGGCCCCGGAGGTAGACGATGACCCCCCGGCCCTCGGAGGCGATGAGCCGCATGGCCTCGTGGAGCTGGGGGCCGCAGTCGCAGCGACGGGACCCGAAGACGTCACCGGTCAGGCACTCGGAGTGGACCCGGACCAGGATGTCGCCGATCCCGGCCAGGGGCCGGGCCTGCTCGGAGCGCTCGTGGTCCTCGGGGGTCCCCTCCCCCTCGCGGACCAGGGCCAGGTGGTGCTCCCCGTCGAGGACGGACTCGTAGGCGTAGCCGGTGAAGTCACCGAACTCGGTCGGAATCCGGGCCGGGCCGGTGATCCGGCGGACCAGCTTGTCCTTCTGGCGGCGGTGGCGGATGAGGTCGGCGATGGAGATGAGGAGGAGGTTGTGCTTCTTGGCGAAGGTGATCAGCTCGGGGAGCCGGGCCATCTCCGACTTGTCCTCGGAGACGATCTCGCAGAGGACCCCGGCCGGGTAGAGGCCGGCCGCCTTGACCAGGTCGACGGTGGCCTCGGTGTGGCCCCCCCGCTTGAGGACGCCTCCGGGGCGATAGCGGAGGGGGAAGATATGGCCGGGCCGGTTCAGGTCGCTGGGCCGGGTGTGGGGGTCGATGAGGGCCCGGATGGTGGCGGCCCGGTCGTCGGCGGAGATCCCCGTCGTGGTCCCGTGGCGGTAGTCGACGCTGACGGTGAAGGCGGTCAGCTGGGACTCGGTGTTGGCCGTCACCATGAGGGGGAGGTCGAGCTGGTCGGCCCGCTCCGGGGTCACCGGGGTGCAGATCACCCCGGAGGTGTGGGCCAGGAAGAAGGCGATCTTCTCGCCGGTGGCGAACTCGGCCGCCATGACGAGGTCACCCTCGTTCTCCCGGTCCTCGTCATCGACGACGACGACGATCTCGCCACGGCCGATGGCTGCGATGGCATCCTCGATCGGATCGAAGGGCATTCAGGCTGCCTCCCGGACGGGCCCGGTCTCACCGGGCGAATTGGGGGCCAGCTCGAGTCGGAGATCCTCCCCGAGCCGGGCCACGGAGACGAGCCGTCCCCGCCAGAGCTGGTCGATGGTGGGGGCCCCGGGGCCGGCGAAGAGGGGGACGCCGTCGTCCCCCCCGAAGAGGGCCGGGGCCAGGTAGAGCACGTAGCGGTCGACGAGGCCGGCGGCGTGGAAGTCGTGGGCCACCCGGGCTCCCCCCTCCACCAGGACCTGGAGGACCCCCTGCCGGCCCAGGTCGTCGAGGATGGTGGGGAGCTCCCCGGAGAGCTCCGTGGCGGGGTGGACGGCGGCACCGGCGGGGGCCCGACCCAGGACGATCCGGAGCGGCTGCCGCTCGGCCGGGGGGTCGGTCCGGACCGTGAGGCGTGGGTCGTCGGCCCGGACCGTCCCCGCGCCGACGAGGACGGCGTCGGACTCGGCCCGGAGGCGGTGGGCGTCGGCCCTGGCCTCTGCGCCGGTGACCCACCGGGAGGATCCGTCGGGAGCGGCGAGACGCCCGTCGAGAGTCCCGGCCAGCTTGAGAACGACCCAGGGTCGGCCCGTCCGGCGGTGCTTCAGGTAGGGGGCGAGCTGGGCCGCCACCTCGTCGGCGGCCACCCCGACGGTGACCTCGAGTCCGGCCTGGCGGAGGGCCTCGGCCCCGGCCCCGGCCACCTGGGGGTCGGGGTCGAGGAGGCCGATCACCACCCGCCGGACGCCCGCCGCCACGATGGCGTCGACGCAGGGTGGGGTCCGGCCCTGGTGGGGACAGGGCTCGAGGGTGCTGTAGAGGGTCGATCCGACCGCCTCGGGTCCGGCCGCGGCCAGGGCCCCGATCTCGGCGTGGGCCCCACCGGGGGGCGCCGTGGCTCCCTCGAAGACCCGGTCCCCGGCGACGACCAGGCATCCCACCCAGGGGTTGGGCGCCGTCCGGGCCCGGACGGCGGCGGCGAGGGCGATGGCTCGGTGCATGGCGTCGAGGTCACCGACCCGTTCGCCCTGCCCGAGCGACGGGTTCGAGGCCGGTGCCATGGGAGGTTCAGTCTACTTGGCGGCCTGGCCGGCCCCGTCCTGGAGGGCCGCCACCGCCGCCGCCCGCAGACCCCGGGCCGCCTCCCAGGACCGCTCGGCCCCGAAGATGGCCGATCCGGCCACGAGCACCCGGGCCCCGGCCCGAACCACGGCCGGGGCGGTCCGCTCGTCGATCCCCCCGTCCACCTCGAGCTCGGCGCTGAGCCCCCGGCGGTCGAGCTCGGCCCGGGTCCGGGCGATCTTGGGGAGGACGTCCTCGATGAAGGCCTGGCCCCCGAATCCGGGGTGGACGGTCATGCAGAGGATGAGGTCGGCCTGGTCGAGGAAGGGGTCGATGGCCTCGTAGGGGGTCTCGGGGTTGACGGCCAGGCCGGCCTGGAGACCGAGGTCCCGGGCCTGGGCCAGCAGGGCGGCGGTGTTCCCGACCTCGACGTGGACGGTGCAACCGTCGGCCCCGGCGTCCCGGAAGGCCTCGAGGTAGTCCCCGGGGTCGGTGACCATCAGGTGGCAGTCGAAGAAGAGCCCACTGTGCTTCCGCAGCGAGCGGACCACCGGGGGCCCGATCGTGATGTTGGGCACGAAATGGCCGTCCATGACGTCGACGTGGAGCCAGTCCGCCTCGGGGGCCACCTCGCCGACGGCCTCGGCCAGGTTCCCGAAGTCGGCCGAGAGGACGGAGGGGGCGATCCGGAGCATCGGCCGAGGCTACCGGGCCCCGGCCGGGCCCCGGCCGAGGCGCTCCCCGGGAAGGGGCCGGACCCCCCGGGTCCAGTCCCGGGCCGCCATCGGTCGCTTCCCCTCGGGCTGGACCTCGTCGAGGACGAGGACACCGTCACCGGTCCGGACTGTCCCGTTCTCCACCGTTCCCGTCTCGACCATCCCCGTCTCGAGGTCGCCCCCGTCCGCCGGTGCATCCCCAGGGTGGGCCCGGAGGACCCGGAGCCGCTGGCCCCGGAATTCGGTCCAGGCCCGGCCCAGGCGGACGACCCGGTCCAGCTCCCCGGCCTGGCCGGTCCAATCCAGTCGGAACTCCTCGGGAGAGAGCTTGGCGGCGTAGATGGGTTCCCCCAGCTGGGGATCGCCGGCGGGGAGGGCAGCCACCCCGCCGGCCAGGGCCTCGACGAGGAGGTCGGCCCCGACGGAGGCCAGCCGCCCGGTGAGCTCCCCCGCCGTCTCCCGGTCCCCGACGGCCACGACCCGACGTCCCAGGACGGGACCGGTGTCGAGGCCGGCCTCGAGGCGCATCAGGCAGACACCGGTCTCGCCGTCCCCGGCCAGGAGGGCCCGCTCGACCGGGGCCGCCCCCCGCCACCGGGGGAGGAGGGAGAAGTGGACGTTGACCATGGGCAGGACGTCGAGGAGGGCCTGGGGCACGATCCGGCCGTAGGCGACGACGACGCCCAGCTCGGCCCCGATCCCGGGGAGGTCCCCGAGGTCCTCCCCGGTGGGGAGGCCCAGCTCGAGGGCGGCCGCCTTGACGGAGCTCGGGGTGAGGGCCCCACCCCGGCCCCGGCGGCGGTCGGGCTGGCTGACGACCAGGGCCACCTCGTGGCCGGCCACCACCAGGGCCCGGAGGCTCGGGACGGCGGCGGCGGGGGAACCGAGGAAGGCGAGGCGGGCCACCGGCCTCAGGCTACCGGGAGGTCTCCTGGGCCCATGGCCGGCCCGCCCCCCACGTCGAACCGGACGATGAGGCCCTCCTTCAGCTCGAACCGGCCCCGGACCCGGAGCTCGGCGATCACCACCCCGTCGAGGTCGAGGATGGTCTGGTGGAGGAGGAGCGTCACGTTGTCGCCCAGAACGACGAGCTCGTGCGGGTCGAGGAGGACCCCGATGATGGCGAGCTGGTCATCCCAGTAGGCCCGGATGGCGGCCCTGGTCCGGATCCGGCCGCCCTCGACCAGGTTGGGCCAGCTCACCTCGGGATGGAGGAGGGCCAGGACGGCGTCGAAGTCCCGTTTGTTGAAGGCGGCCAGCGCCCCGCGGACCACGTCACCGGCATCCACCTCACCCGACGGCATCCAGACGCACCCCGATCCACCTGCCCGGCCCGGTTGGCCCCGGCCGACCGTAGGCCAGATCGGCGGCCCGGCGTGGGCTCTGGCGTGGGCGCTACAGTCCGGACAGTCCGGGACCCTCGGTGGCGCCCTGATCAGGGACGACCCGGAGGAGCCCGTCGGGGTCCCCCCCGGGGAGGTCGAGGGCCCGGATCCGGAGGATCCCAAGAGCCTCCCGGCGCTGGTCGGCGTCGAGTCGCTCGACCAGGAGGACCCCGTCGAGGTGGTCGACCTCGTGCTGGTAGACCCGGGCCTCGAAGTCGGTGGCCTCGATGGAGACCTCCCGGCCCTCGGCGTCGTATCCGGTCAGGTGGACCTCCCGGGGGCGGACGATGGGCCAGGAGAGACCGGGGACCGAGAGGCACCCCTCCTCGAAGGTCCACTCCCCCCGGGACTCGGTGATAACCGGGTTGACGATGGTCCGGGGCCCGACCTCGTCGCCCAGGTCGTAGACGAAGAGTCGCTTCCGGACGCCGACCTGGGGAGCGGCCAGGCCGACCCCGGGAGCCTCGTACATCGTCTCGACCATGTCCTCGACCAGGGCGTTGAGCCGACCGTCGATCTCCTCGACCTCACGGGCCCGCTGCCGGAGGACCGGGTCCCCGTACTGCCGGATGCTGTAGCTGGACACCCCGTCATCGTATCCGGGGACCCTGGGATGGTGGCCAACCGGCCCGCCCACAACCTCACCTCCCCAAGAGTGCCTCTTCCACCACTCTCCGTCGCTGGATGTCGGGGTCATCACTCTGGAGCGTTCACGCGAAGTTCACTCCATGCGGTCTCTTAAATACACGCTGTAGCGATAGGGCCAGGAAATACGTGCAGGTAACGGGGATCGTTGACTTCACTTGCGGCCCTTCTTACAATCATCTTCATTACGACAAGCCTGCTGTTCTGAACACGCAGCGTCGCAATGGATGTGGGGATCCGAGGGGGGTTTGCCAGGCCGCTGGCGCATGCGGAGGTGCGCCGGTTGTACACGGGGGGGCCTGGCCCACCGGAAGATCTCTCGGGAGTAAGCCGCCTGAGCCCGATGCCTCGGCATTCGGACGACCGGTGGCCTACCGAAAGGGGGGATGCCGCCGACGCAGCTGAGAGCAAGCCGAAACTGCGTACGCAGCCACTGCGAATCGCGGTCCTGTCTGCCAACAGGTGCCAAGGACCAGCCACCGGTCGTCCAGGGAGAAATTCCTCTGTCCGCCAGAACGGCGACCGACCGGTGACCGAGCCCGGACCTTCCCCTTGGGGAGGACCGCAGCCTGCAGGGGCCATTCCAAAAAGCATTTCCACTGAAGAACGATGAAGGAGTCCCTTTCATGAAGATCCGATCCCTACTCACGAAACTCGGAGCCCTCGGCGGCTCGGCCGCCCTGGCCACCGCCGGCATGGTGGCCTTCGGGGCGGGAACCGCAGCTGCGGCCAACGTCACCACGACCACCACCTTCAGCCTGACCTGCCTGGCCCTCGGAAGTGTCACCGAGGTCATCCCGGTCTCGGTTGCCACGACCGGCCCGTCCAGTGTCGCCCCCGGCGCCACCTTCACCGGCACCTCGGTCGTGACGGCCACCCTGCCCAGCTCCCTGGCGTCGCTGGCCACCACGGCCACGATCAACTCGGCCACCGAGCAGGTCCTGGCCTCCGGGGCCACCCCGGCCGTCCAGACCCTGAGCGCCAGCGGCCTCCCCGTCACCTTGACCCTGGCCACGGCGTCCACCTTCGTGGCCACCTTCACGGGCAGCTTCACGGCCACGGGTGCGGCAGGCAGCAACATCACCCTGACCGCCGGCAGCGCCGACCAGAACGTCTCGGCCAGCGGCGGCATCGTCGGAGTCACCCCGGTGGTTCTTGACCTGCCCTGCACGGTGCCGGCCAACACGGTCATCGCCACCGTCGCCATCGTGGCCGCGGCCCCGACGCCCCAGGCCATCACCTTCACCTCCACGGCCCCCTCGGGTGCCACGGCGGGGGGTGCCACCTACACGGTGGCCGCCACCGGTGGCGGCTCGGGGAACCCGGTGACCTTCTCCAAGGACGCCACCGCCACGGGATGCTCCATCACCGGGGCCGTGGTCTCCTTCACCGGAGCCGGGACCTGCGTCATCGACGCCAACCAGGCCGGGAACGCCAGCTTCAGCGCCGCCCCCACCGTGAAGCAGTCCTTCGCCGTGGCCGCCGCTGCCCTGACGCCCCAGGCCATCACCTTCACGTCGACCGTTCCGGCGGCTCCGACGGTGGGTGGGAGCTACACGGTGGCCGCCACCGGTGGCGGCTCCGGTAACGCGGTGACCTTCAGCCTCGACGCCAGCTCCACGGCCGGTGCCTGCACCATCTCCGGTGCCGCCGTCTCCTTCACCGGAGCGGGCTCCTGCGTCATCGACGCCAACCAGGCCGGGAACGCCAGCTTCACGGCCGCCCCGACGGTGAAGCAGTCCCTCACCGTGGCCCCCAAGGCCGTCACCCCCATCGGTGCCGTCGGTGGCCTGGCCCTGGCCGCCATCGCCGGTCTGACCCTGGTCGCCGTCCAGCGGCGCCGGAGCCGTACGCTGGCCTCGAGCCTCTAACGGCCTGAGACCCTAGGAACCTGGAGCAGATGCCCGCGACCCCGTCGTCCGGATCTCCCGTTGCCCCGGTGCACCACCGTGGCTCCGAGGGACCGGACGGCGGGTCGCGGGTGCTGCCCGGCCCCATCCTCCACCACGGGGGGGAGAACCGGGAGAACGCCTGGATCATCCCCGCCATCATCGGCGCCGTCGTCGTCGCCGCCGTCCTCCTCGGCTCGGCCCGGATGGCCACCGTGGCCGGAACCTTCCTCCAGCTCCTCTTCCTGGCCTTCTTCATCCGCCACCTCACCTTCGCCGCCGCCGCCCTCTCCTCGGCCGGGGCCGACCTCGACGCCCCCCTCCTCGACAACGGCCACCGGCCCTCGGTCTCGGTCCTCGTGGCCTGCAAGAACGAGGAGGCCGTGGTGGCCAACCTGACCACCTCCCTCCTCGCCCTCGACTACCCCCCCGACCTCATCCAGCTCATCGTCGTGAACGACGGCTCCACCGACCACACCGGCGCCATCCTCGACGAGGCCGCCGCCCGGGACAGCCGCCTCCACCCCCTCCACCGCCGCCCCGGAGCCGGCGGAGGCAAGTCAGGGGCCCTCAACGAGGGGCTCTCCTCGGCCACCGGCGAGATCGTCATCATCTTCGACGCCGACCACCGGCCCCGGCCCGACGTCGTCCGCCGCCACGTCCGCCACTTCTCCGACCCTGCCGTCGGCGCCGTCCAGGGCCGCTGCGAGATCGCCAACGGGGGGGACTCCCCCCTGGCCACCCTGGTGGCCGTGGACTACCTGGCCGGCTACCTCGTCAACGAGTACGGACGGCAGGCCGTCTTCCACCTCCCCGCCTACGGGGGGGCCAACTGCGCGGTCCGGGCCACCATGCTCCGCTCCCTGGGCGGCTGGAACCCCCGGTCGGTGACCGAGGACACGGACCTCACCCTCCGCCTCCTCCTCTCCGGGGCCCGGGTCCGCTACGACGTGACCGCCGTCGACGAGGAGGAGGGCGTCGTCACCTTCGACCACTACTGGTCCCAGCGCTACCGCTGGGCCCGGGGCCACCAGCAGGTCTGGCGGGACTACCGCCGGGCCGTCTGGCGCTCGGAGCGCCTGACCCGGTCCGAGAAGCTCGAGACCACCATGTTCCTCTACGCCTTCCACCTCCCGGTGCTCTCCATGCTCGGCATGCTCTTCCTCCTGGCCTGGTTCGGCGGCATCGTCACCCCTGTCGGCTCGAGCTGGCTCTTCGTCTTCACCACCCTCCTCTTCCTTGGGCCCCTCACCGAGGTCGGCGGCGGCCTCATCCTGGCCCGGGCCGACCGACGGCTGGCCCTCTCCCTCGTCTGGTTCCTCCCCCTCTTCTTCGTCTCCATGGCCGTCTCCGCCAAGGCCTGGATCGATGGGATCGCCGGTCGCCCCTATGCCTGGGTGAAAACCCAGCGGGCCGCCGACGGCTGGGACCCGGCTGTCCCCCCCGACAGCCGGGTCCCTCTTGCCGCACCATCCGGCACCAGCACCCTGCTGCCGGCACCCACCCGCACCAGCCAGGGAGGCACCCGATGAACGTCCTCGCCATCGGGGCCCACCCCGACGACATCGAGCTCGGTTGCGGAGGAGCCCTCCTGGCCCACCGCCGGGCGGGCGACACCATCACCCTCCTCGTCATGACCTCGGGTGAGCTCGGCTCCCAGGGCGACGCCCCCCGGGTCCTCGAGCAGGAGGAGTCGGCCGACCTCCTCCACGCCACCCTCCGCTGGGGCGGCTTCGAGGACGGCCTCGTCCCCGAGGACCGCCACTCCGTCTCGCTGATCGAGTCGGTGGCCCAGAGCTCCCAGACCGACATGATCTACACCCACGCCCTGGGCGACACCCATCAGGACCACCGGGCCACCCACGGCGCCACCCTGGCCGCAGCCCGACGGGCCAGCCGGGTCCTCTGCTACGAGTCCCCCTCGACCACCAGCTTCACCCCCAACCTCTACGTCGATCTCGACGATCGCCTCGAGGACAAGCTCGAGCTCCTCCGCTCCCACATCTCCCAGGTCCTCCGCAACGGCCCCGTCGACCTCGACGCCGTCGAAGCCCAGGCCCGCTTCCGGGGATTCCAGGCCCGCCGCCACCACGCCGAGGCCTTCGAGACCCACCGCTTCGTCTGGACCCCCCTCCCGGCCGACCAGACCGGCTCCGCGGCCGGGCTCATCGGCGAGCAGGCTCACCGGCCCGGCCCCGAAGACGCCGACGGGCCCACCCCCCGGTGAGTCCCGGCGCCCGGGCTCTGACCCGGGTCATCGCCGTCGTCGCCGCCGTCGGGGTCGGATTCGTCCTCCTCCAGTCCCACTTCCGGATCTTCGAGACGGCCTTCAGCGTCGGCCTCCTCCACTTCCTGGGGGCGACCGGAGTCGCCTCCCCCCAGGGTGTCGACGCTCTCGTGACCCCCTCCGGCCACGGGGCCTTCTATGTCGAGCTCACCCCGTCCTGCTCGGCCCTCCCGGCTATCCTGGCCATCATCGCCCTCTCCGTTGCCATGGTCCCGGCCCGGGCCAACCGCCCCCGGTGGTACCTCGGGGCGGCCGCCGCCATCGTCGTCGTCTTCATGGGCAACGTCCTGCGGATCGACGGCTCCATCGGCGTCGGCCTCCTCCTCGGCCGGGTCAGCCTGGTCCTCTTCCACGACTGGGTCGGTAGCGCCTTCGGCTTCGCCTCGGTGGTCGGCAGCTGGATCCTCCTCCTCTGGATCCAACTCCCCAAGGGCCGGGGGTCCGGGCTCCCCACCACGGCCGACCGCCAGTCCCGGGCCGTGGACCACCTCCCGGTGGCATGACCCTCCCTACCCTCCTCGCTGCCTCCGACAGCCTCCCCGACCTCCTCGCCGTCGTCGCCATCGCCGCCGGGGCCGTGGGCGGGGCCGTCGTCTGGCGGATCCAGAGCCGCCAGCGGGTCCGCCGCCAGATCACCGAGGCCCTGGCCGCATCCGACCTGGCCACCCGCATCGCCGCCATCGAGGTCATCGCCGGCCACGGCATCGGCCCCTTTGCCACCATCCTCCTGGCCCGGGCCCGGTACGACAACATCCCCACCGTCCTCGACGCCATCGCCGACGTCGTGGCCCGGAACCAGTGGGAGCCGATCTCCACCCCCGACATGGCCTCCCTCCGGCTCTGGGCCCAGCACCGCCTCACCGTCATGGGCGTCAGCCGCTCCGACCTCTCCCCGGCCGCGGCCATCGACATCGAGCCCGTCTCGGAGCCCACCCCCACCCTTGCCCATCAGGACCGCCCCCGGCTGGCCCCCCCCGACCACCTCGCCGACGGCCAGGCCGAGGTCAGCCAGACCAAGGCCGGCCCGGCCGAGGTCAGCCCCGCCGAACCGGTGGGTCCGGTCGAGACCCCGGAGGCGGGCACCGCCGCGGAACCGGTCCCGGTCACCCGCCTCGGCTTCCCCGGAGGCCCCCCTGTCGTCATGGTCACCGGGGCCGCCTCCCCCACCGGGAGCGCCACCGTCCGGGCCCTGCGGAGCCTCGGCTACCGGGTCGTCGCCGGTGACATCCCCGGCCGCCACGACCTCCTTCCCCCCGCCGACGCCGTCGCCGCCCTACCCGATCCGGACGCCCACGACTACGTCGACCGCCTCTGCGAGTCAGCCCTCCGCTACGGGGCCACCGTCCTCCTCCCCACCGACCCCGACGAATTCGAGGTCCTGGCCCTCTATCGCCGGACCCTGGTCGACCACGGCCTTGCCACCTGGCTCCCGGACCTCGCCGCCACCACCATCTGCGGCGACGGAATGGCGCTGCGCCGGTCCCTCGTCACGGCCGGCATCCGGATCGCCTCCAACTTCGGCCCCGGTCCGGTCGGCACCGAGGAGCACCCCGACGAGGGCAAGCCCTTCCTGGCCGAGGCCCTGGTGGGACGGGACGGGAACTTCGTCGGGGCCGTCACCCTCTGGCCCCTTCTCGAGCGCGACGGCCTCACCATCGGGGCCCGGACCTTCTACGACCAGCGGGTCGAGGCCATCTTGGACCGGACCCTCGTCGCCGTCGGCCTCAGGGGGCCGGCCAGCCTCCACGGCATGGTCAGCCCCGACGGGGTCGCCTCCATCGGGAGCGTCCGGCCCGGCTTCTCCGGTGCCCTGGCCCTGGCCACCGCCACCGGGGCCGACCTCGTCGGCCAATACCTCCACGGCGTCCTCGGCCAGCCCCTCGACGGAGCCCGGCTCCGCTGCCAGCCCGGCCTCACCGTCGTCCGCTACAGCGACGATCTCGTCTCCGTGGGGACCCCGACACCCCACATGGCCGGGGAGGAGCCCGTCGACCGGCGGGCCGTTCCCCGGGTCGCCTCCGAGGAGGAGGACCTGGCCTACCAGGCCGCCCGGGACGCCCGGGACGCCGGGGAGGGACGGACCGGGGACACGGCCTGAGCCTGACCCACCCGGCGCTCCCGGTCCATCGTGGGCCGGAGTGGAAGAATGGCGGAGTGACCGTCGTCGACCCCGAGACCCTGGCCGTCCGGCGGGCCGAGCTCCGGGACCGCTACCTCCGGGAGCGACCGGCCCGGCTCGACTCCACCGGCCGGGGCCTCCACCATGTGGCCCTCATCTGCACCGACGTGGAGGAGACCATCCGGTTCTACCAGGAGCTCCTCGGCTTCCCCCTGGTCGAGATCTTCGAGAACCGGGACTACCGGGGATCGACCCACCTCTTCTTCGACATCGGCCACGACAACACCATCGCCTTCTTCGACTTCCCCGGCCTCGACCTCGGCCCCTACGCCGAGGTCCTCGGGGGACTCCACCACGTCGCCCTCTCCGTCTCCCCCGACAACTGGGAGGCGGCCCGGGCCCGGCTCGACGACGCCGGGGTCCCCCACCAGGTTGAGAGCAAGATCTCCCTCTACTTCACCGATCCCAACGGGGTCCGCCTCGAGCTCATCGCCGAGACCCTGGGCTCCCTCTACGGGACGCCGCTGCAGTAACGCAGCGGCCGGTCAGGCTCCGGGCGGGCAGAAGAGCTCGAGCTGGATGTTGTCGGGATCGCGGAAGACAAGGACCGATCCGTAAGGCTCGTCGGCGATCGGTGACTGGGTCAGGGGCTTCTCGGCCACCTCGACCCGGCTGACGCCCTGGGTCTCGAGATGGTCCTGCCAGGCTTCCAGGTCGGCTCGGCTGTCCACGAGGAACCCGGCATGGTCGAGTCCGGTGGCCGTCTCCCCGAAGAGACCCCCGTCGTTCGTCTCGTGACGGTGCAGCACGATCATGAGCTCGTGGGCCTCGTCGGCCAGGACCTTGCCCACTCCACCCGGATGGCGCGCATCCAGGAGGAACCGGACGCCGAAGACCGCCCCGTACCAGCGGACGCTGGCCTCGAGATCGGTGACGGTGAGGGCCAGATGGTGGAGTCGGGGGCGGGCGACGCTGGGCATGGTCATCTCCTCGTTGGCGGGCAGGGACGGGTCAGGCCGTCCCGGCGAGTCGGACGCGGTAGGCGTCGGCCAGGGCGGACAGGGCGCCGGCGCAGTCCCCCGAGAACGAGGAGCCGTGCATGAGGGCCAGGGTCCGCGGCGCCAGCTCGGCCAGGCCGTCGATGGTCGCCGGCGTGGACGGAGCCAGAGAGGAGTAGGCGAAGAGATCCTCGGCATCGCCGGCGGGGCCGACGATATCGCCCTCGGTGAGGGCGGGGCCGTCCCCGAGATGGGTGAAGAGGTCGCCGCACAGCAGGGTGCCCGTGGTCTCCTCGTAGAGGACCCGGGCCTCCCATCCGTGGGGGACATGGGGCGTGTCGATGTGCCGGACCCGCTTCTCACCGAGCTCGATGACCTCGCCGTCGGACAACGGCCGGGGCGGCCGGTCGGCCATCTCGGCGATCGACACCAGACAACCCAGCCCGCCGTGGGCCACCTGGGCCTCGGGGGCGACGGCCAGGAGCTCGTTCATGGCCCCGCACTCGTCGGACTCGACGTGGCCGAAGGTGATCCACCTCAGGCGCTCGACCGGCACGATCCGGCCGATGGCGTCGCGGACGCCCGGGAACATCGAGCGGTGGCCGGTGTGGAACAGCAGGGGCTCCTCGTCGTCGAGGAGGAACTGGTTGAACGTGAACCCGGTCGGCCCGATGTCGGGGACGAGGGTGGACAGCCGATAGATCCGGGGGGCGATCTCGTCGACCTTGGTCGTCATCGTCTAGCTCCTCTGGTTGGTGATCGGGACGTTCCGACAGGGGCGGTGGGCCCGGGCCGGCAATGGGCCAGGAACATGGCCACGGCCTCGTCGATCAGCCGGGTCCAGCGGTCACCGCCCGGGTCGTTGGAGACCTGCTGGTCGACGAGGCCGGTGAGCAGCGCCGTCCACAGGTCGAGGTGCCTCGGCTCGGTGACGCCGTTGTGCGCCAGCCGCCCCCGGGCCGACTCGAGAGCCCGGACGGCGGGGGCATAGGACTCGGCCGAGGGTTCGAAGCCCGGGATGGTCCGCTGGAACAACAGCTGGTAGCGGGCCACGTCGGTCATGCAGAACTCGACGAAGCGGCGGACCGAGGAGAGGAGGAGTCGGGCGGGATCGTCGTCGTCGAACGGCCCGGTCATGAGCTCGGAGAACTCGGTAGCGGCTCGCCCGAACATGGCGTCGTAGATGGCCTGCTTCGACTCGAAGTAGGCGTAGACCGTCGGGGTGGTGATCCCGGCCCGCTTGGCCAGGTCCCGGATGGAGAGGGCGGCCAGCCCCTCCTCGTGGACGAGCTCCCATGCGGCGTCCACGATGGCCTGGCGCGCCGACTGATGCCGGGCTTCCCGCCATCCCGTCGTCGCCGGACCATTGAGCATCGTTCGCTATTCTTATACACTGTATAACTGGCCGGCAAGGTGGGCTCCGCCCAATCCAGGTCAGCTGACCGGACCGGGCTCAGCCGGCCCCGGGGGCCCCGTAGTCGGTGGAGCGGTCCTGGGCCCGCTGTCCGTCTTCGAGAACCTGGGCCAGGACCTCGTCGAGGTCGGCGACCAGCCCGTCGACGGTGGCGGCGTGGCCGGCGTGGACGGTGACATGGAGGCTGTCGGGGGGGCTCTGCCGGTCGAGGTACCAGCCCCGGGCGGCCAGGAGGTCCCCGACGGCAAAGATGTCCGGGGCTCCCGGGGCGGTGGGATCGGCGGCCCCGAAGGCGAAGACGGTGGCCGGGGGATCGCCCCGGAGGGCCAGCTCGGGATGGGACTCGATGCCAGCCCGGAGCCGCCGGGCGGCATCGTGGGCGGTTCCGGTGAGCTCGAGGAGGCCGTCGGCGCCCAGGTGCATCAGGGAGGCCCAGGCGGCCGCGATGGGCCCGGCGGGCCGGGTCCCGGCCACCCCGGTCGAGGCGTAGAGGCCCCCGAGCCAGTTGGTGGTGAGGAAGACCTGGCGCCGCTTGAGCTCGGCCGTCCGGTAGAGGATCACCGAGGCTCCCTTGGCGGCGTAGCCGTACTTGTGGAGGTCGGCCGACATGGAGGTGACGCCGGGGACCCGGAAGTCGAAGGGGGTGTCGAACCGGCCCAGCCGCTCGAGGAAGGGCAGGAGGAAGCCCCCCATGCAGGCGTCGACGTGGAGGAGGAGGCCCCGGTCGAGGGCGAGGGCGGCCAGGTCGGCGATGGGGTCGACGACGCCCTGGGGGTAGCTCGGGGCCGAGCCGACCAGGAGAGCGGTCCGGTCGGTGACCGCCGCGGCCATGGCATCGACGTCGGCCCGGAAGTCCGGCCCCACGGGGACCCGGACGAGATCGACGTCGAAGTAGTGGGCGGCCTTGTCGAAGGCGGCGTGGGCGCTCGTGGCCAGGACCACCTCGGGCCGGTCGATCCCCCGCCGGTCCCGGGCGTCGTCCCGGGCGGTGAGGACGGCCTGGAGGAGGGACTCGGTCCCCCCCGAGGTGACGAACCCGTCGACGGCGCCCCCGGAGGCGGCGTCGTCGGCCCCGAGGAGGGAGGCGGTCATCCGGACGAGGTCGTGCTGGAGGTAGCCGATGCTCGGGAAGGCCAGGACGTTGAGGCCGTTCTCCGAGGCGTAGAGGGCCAGGGCGTCCTCCAGGAGCCGGTGGTGGTCCTCCCCGGCCGAGTAGACCAGGCTGAAGACCTTCCCGCCCCGCCAGTCACGGTCCCCGGCCTTGGCCTCCCGGAGCCGGTCGAGGACCTCGGCCGGGTCGAGTCCCCTTCCGGGGAGGGCCGTCGAGGGCAGGTTGAAGGGGTCGGCCGTCATTGGGTGATCAGGGCCACGTGGGCCTCCCCCTCGGGGTCCTCGAACGGGTCACCCTCGACGTCGACGACGGCGGAGTGGATGGTCCCGGTGAAGGGGAAGCTCCCCTCGATGGTCCGGCTGACGGGGAGGCCGTCGCCGTAGCCGCAGGTGAGGCCGGCCCCGGTGAGGGAGAACCGCATCGGCGTGAAGGGTGCGATCGACCCCTCGGCCTGGAGCCGGCCGTCGACGAGGAGCCGGCCCGTCCCCTCGTGGTTCCCCGTCCGGCGGAACTGGAAGGCCAGCTGGTGCCGGCCGACCGGGACGGGCTCCTCGGCCGCCACGTGGTGCTCCTCGAGGCCGACATAGTTGTGGGCGTAGGACAACCGGCCCTGGCGGAGGTAGAGGACCCAGCCCCCGAGCCCCGACCCCTGGGCCACCAGGATCCCCTCGGCCGCCCCGGCTCCGGGGACCTCGGCGTCGACGAGGACGGTGTGGGTCCGGTTCCGGACATTCACGGCCACGGCCTCGGGGACGGGGGGCCGGCCGGGGAAGTACCGGTAGCGGGGCCGGGTGGGGACGGTCCGGGGCCGGTCGAAGACGAAGTCGGAGAAGGGTCGGTTGTCGAGGGGGAGGACCTGGTGGCGATCGGCCTCCACCCACCACCGGTCGACGAGCTCCTGGAGCTTCCCGGGCTCCTTGGCGGCCAGGTCCCGGCACTCGGCCGGGTCCTCGGCCACGTGGTAGAGCTCCCAGACGTCCTCGTCGAAGCCGGTCCGGCTGTCCTGGATGGGGTGGTAGGTGACGGCCTTCCAGCCCTGGTCGTAGAGGGCCCGGCAGCCGAACATCTCGTAGTACTGGGTCGGGTGGCTCTCGGGGGCGGCCGGGTCGGTGAGGCTGGCCATGAAGCTCGACCCGTCGACGGGCGCCTGGGGAACCCCCTCGACCTGGTCCGGGAGGTCCACCCCGAGAACCTCGAGGACGGTGGGGAGGACGTCGACGGCGTGGACGTACTGCCGGCGGAGCTCCCCAGGAGTCCCGAGACCGGCCGGCCAGGAGACGATGAGGGGGTCGGCCACCCCCCCTTCGTGGACCTCCCGCTTCCAGCGCCGGAAGGGGGTGTTCCCGGCCACGGTCCAGCCCCAGGGGTAGTTGTTGTGGCAGAGGGGCCCCCCGATCTCGTCGATCCGGTCCAGGGCCTCCCCGACGGTCCGGGGGGCGAAGTTCCAGGGCCGGCCGTCGTTCACCGACCCCGTCGGTCCCCCCTCGGAGCTGGCCCCGTTGTCCGAGAGGACGAGGACGAGGGTGTTGTCGAGGTCCCCGGTCTCCTCCAGGAAACCGAGGAGCCGGCCCAGCTGGTCGTCGGTGTGGGAGAGGAACCCGGCGAAGGCCTCCATGTAACGGGCGTAGAGCCGGCGCTCGTCGGAGGAGAGGCTGTCCCAGGCCGGGACCCAGTCGGGCCGGGGCGAGAGGCCGGTCCCGGCCGGGAGGATCCCCGAGGCCAACTGCCGGGCCAGGGTGGCCTCCCGCCAGGCGTCCCAGCCGGCGTCGAAGGCCCCCCGGTAGCGGAGGGTCCAGGGGGCGGGGGCCTGGTGGGGGGCGTGACAGGCCCCGGGGCAGAAGTAGAGGAGGAAGGGCTTCTCGGCGTCGACGGCCCGGAGGTCGGCGAGGAAGCCGACGGCGTGGTCGACGAGGTCCTCGGTCAGGTGGTAGCCCTCGTCAGGCCGGCCAGGCGGGGGGACCTGGTGGTTGTCGGAGATGAGGGCGGGGAAGAACTGGTGGGTCTCCCCCTCCATGAACCCGTAGAACCGCTCGAAGCCCCGGCCCAGGGGCCACCGCTTCCGGCTGGCGGCCTGGTGGCACTCGTCGTCGGGGGTGAGGTGCCATTTCCCCACCGCGAAGGTGGCGAAGCCCTCGGGGAGGAGGATCTCGGGGAGCATCCCGTTGGCCCGGGGGATCCGGCCGTCGTAGCCGGGGAAGCCCGTGGCCAGCTCCACGACCCGGCCCATCCCGTTGCGGTGGTGGTTCCGGCCGGTGAGCAGCGCAGCCCGGGTCGGTGAGCAGAGGGCGGTGGTGTGGAAGTTCGTGTACCGGAGCCCCCCGGCGGCCAGGCCGTCGAGGACGGGGGTGGCGATGTCGGAGCCGAAGCAGCCGAGCTGGGCGAAGCCGACGTCGTCGAGGACGACGAGGACCACATTCGGGGTCCCCGCCGCCGGCCGGGGATGCCCGGGCCACCAGGGCTCCGACTCCGACCAGGTCCGGCCGATCCGCCCCTCGAATTCCCCTGGCTCCACGGTGGCTCCCTCCCCGGTCCGGACCGCAGACGACCCGGACCGGGGAGAACGCTACCGCCGGTTCAGGAATGCCGATGGGCCGTCCCGCTCCCCGATGGACGCTTGAGGTCGATCCCAACCGCCCCCCGGTGATTCCCAGCGCGGTGTGTTACAAATATGTTACAGACGGTGGAGGGGGGTGGTGGAGAGGGTGGCTCCGGTCGACCAGTGGTCTCCCCGGCCTGGCGCCGGTGGTCGGGCCTTCGGCATCGAGGTGAATCGGGCCCAGCTCCCAGGTCTGCTGATCGGAGCCGTCTCCCTCCTGGTGATGGTCCTGGCCGTCGTGGGAAGTGCCCACCTGTGGGCAACGTGGTCCGGCACCTTCGAGCAGGTTGAGCCGGCGGCGGCGGGGTCCCAGAGCCTCGCCGTGGTGGGCAACGTCGCCTACCTGTCGGGCACCGTCTCGTTCCTCGGTCCGGCAACCGCACCGGCCCAGCTGGGCGCCCTCAATCTCGGCGCCCGGCGGGTCACCGGGACGATCCCCACGACGACGGTTCCTTCGGGGGTGGCGGCGAGCCCCGACGGCCGATGGCTGTACGTGGCCGACACCGACGTCGGCGCACCGGCCGGCGAGCTCGGCATCGTCGACCTGACCACGCAGCGGGCCGTGGCCTGGATCCGGGTCGGCTCGGGCCCCACCGGCGTCGACGTATCGCCGGACGGCCGGTTCGTCTACGTCGCCGACACCGGCTACCTGGGCCGGGGCTCGGTGTCGATCGTCGACGTGGCCGGCCGGTCGGTGGTGGGAACGGTCCAGGTGGGACAGAACCCGGTCGGCCTGGCCATCAGCCCCGACGGCACCCACCTCTACGTGGCCGACTCGGCCGTGGCGGCGGAGATCCCCGGGGCGCCGGCGCCGGCCGGGCCGCCCGGGGTGAGCGTGGTCGACACCGGCACCCGGACCGTCGTCGCCACCGTCGCCATCGGCGGGCCCGGGACAATCGGGCCCGGGCCGTTCCAGCTCTGCCTGTCCCCGGACGGCTCCAGGTTGTACGTGGCAGACCCCGGTTCCCACAACCTCTCGGTGGTCGACACCTCCACCGACCAGGTCGTCGGCTCGGTCACCCTCCCCGCCTCCCCTTTCGACGTGGTGGCCTCGGCGGACGGCCGCCGGCTCTATGTCGACGACGGAGCCGTCACATTGCTAGCGGCAGCGCCGAGCAGCGCCCACCAGGTCTTCGTCGTCGACACCGGCACGCTGACCGCCACCGGCGCCGTCGACGTCGGCCAGGACCCGGCCGGGATGGCCCTGGCCAACAGCGGGACCCAACTGGTCGTGGCCGACGAATTCGACCCGGGTGTCACCGTCGTCGACACCTCTACCCTGGAACCGACGGCCCTCACCCCCCCGGGGTGGAAGCCGGCATGACACTCCCCCCACCCGGGCCGGAGGAGGCCGCGGTCGAGCATCAGGTCCAGCGGGCCGAGCGGGCCTTGGTCCTGGCCTGGATGTGGCTGGGCTCGGTCGGATCGGTCATCGGGATCGTCCTGGCCTGGAAGGCCCGGCGCTCCCTCCGCTCCGCCGACCCCCTCGACCCGGCGGTCGCCCACGCCAGGAGCCGGGCCGGCGCGGCCGTCGCCGTCGGCATCTCTGGACTGGTGGGCCTTGCCGTTGTGGTCCTCATCTCCCTCCCGAAGGTCCACGACTTCCTCGGGGACCAGGCCGCCCGGGACACCGTGCACCGGACCGTGGCCCACCTCGAGGCCGATGCCTCCCGACACGGCGGGTCGGTGCCGGTGTTGTGGAGCACCCTCACCCGGGTGCCCATGCCCGGGTCGGCCCACACCACCGTCATCGGCGCCTCCAGCATCTCGACGGGGACGACCGAGGTGTCGGTCGGACTGCTCCGCGTCTCGGGCCCGTCGGCGACAGCGGCCGCCGTGGCCGTGCTGTCACCGACCGGCACCTGCTGGGCCGCCGTTGTCGAGTTCGGGCCCAGAAAGTCCGACCGGGTCACCTACCGCCAGTGGTCGACGGGCTCGAGCCCGGGGGACCCGAGCGGGTGCACGGCGGCGGCTGGGGAGGTGAACCCGTAGCGGGATCGGATCCGGTCCCGTCGGTTCGACGAGTGCCCCAACTGCCTGGGTGGCCAGGGCCTCGCCGGTCACCTTGACGATCTGTTCGGCGACCGAGGGACGGGTGAAGCTGACGTCGTCGAGGACCACCAGGACCACGTTCGGGGTCCCCGCCGCCGGCCGGGGATGCCCGGGCCACCAGGGCTCCGACTCCGACCAGGTCCGGCCGATCCGCCCCTGGAATTCCCCTGACTCCATCTCCGACCCCCTCCGGTCCGACGGCCGGAACGCTACTCGGCCCGGTCTGTGACCTCACTCGGTGCCATCTCCGATCCGCGGATGACGAGGAGTGCCAGTCCCGCGACACCGCACAAGGTCAATGGCCAACGAGCCACGAGGAAGGCTACGAACCATCCCCTCCCGATCGCATCGAGCTCCCGGTAGCGACGAACCCGGGTCAGCAGTTGGGCGAGCATGCCGAGTGCGCCCAGGGCCATCAGCCGGACGCCCCATTCGCCGGCGGTCCTTCCATGAGCGACGGAGGACGTCAGCAGGGACACGGACGCGAGAGTACCTGGGGGGTGCTCACGGAAACCGACCTGGGCAGACCTCCGCGGTGGCAAGGGGGATGATGGACCGTGCCCTTCGTCATCCGCACCGCAGTGGAGGCCGACCTCGACGACCTCCGGGGGATCTTCCGGCGGGCCTCGCTCTCGAACGTCGGGGACCGGGCCAACCTCCAGGCCCATCCCGAAGTCCTCGAATTGTCCGGTGACGCCGTCGGGGAGGGGCGGACCCGGGTGGCCGTGGGCCCGGACGGGTCCGTCCTCGGCTTCTCGTCGTTCCTCGTCGGCGACGGCTTCCTCGACGTGGAGGACCTCTTCGTCGACCCCCCCTCGATGCGGCTTGGCATCGCCCGAGCCCTGATCCTGGACCTCCGGGCCATCGCCTCTTCGCGGTCGATCGGCCGGCTGGAGGTGACGGCCAACCCCCACGCCCTGGCGTTCTACGAAGCCACGGGCTTCGTCGCCATCGGCGTCGTGGAGACCCGATTCGCGCCGGCACCCCGGTTGGGTCTCCAGGTGTCCTGACGAATCGACTCAGGGCGACGCGCCCACTGAGGTGATCTCCGCTATCCAGGCGTTGATCGAAACGACCCCGGCGGCAAGATCAGCGTCGAGGGCGCACTCTCCCGCCAACCTGGTGAACGGCCCTCGCCAGTGCGCATGTTCCTTGAGCGTCGGCGGCCACTGCCTGGGCTCGACGTCTCCCATCGCTGCTGCCTCCTCGGCCCGCGCTGCGAATACCGCCTCGCAGGCGGCCCGCAAGGTGACGGTCGAGCCGGAGCCGAAGAACGCCTCCCGGAGCAGGATGAGGTCGACGGAGTCGTGCACACGAAGGTTTGGGCTGTCCTCACTGTCCGGATCGGTGCACGCATGCAGCTTCTGTGCCACCTGGTATTCGACGGCCATGACCGCGACGGCGATCGGCGTGGAGGTGGTGAAGTGCTCGAGGGACGGGTAGCCGATGATCTCGACCCGGTCTCCGGAACCGGCCTCGGAGGGTCCGACTTCAAGGTCGACTCGCAGCGCCGGCTTCCCCTTGATCATGACGCGGATGGGCACCCGCAACGGTTTCACACGCCGACCCTTGACCGGAATCTCCACGGCCTCCCCACGCTCGAACTCGAACGTCCCGATGCCGCCTCGCAGTGCCTGGTCAAGCACATCGAGGAACTTGGGGAACTCGGCGCGGAAGACGGCGTCGAGGTCCCCGCTCATGCGGGCGCGAAGTCCGAGGCGCACCTCCAGGCTTGCTCCGCCCTTGATCGCAAATACCGGGTCGCCGTCGTCGTGCTTCACGCGCTGCAGCGCCGCAATCACGAGTCCATTGGCGACGATACGAGCTACCCGCTTCGGGGCAATCTCGGTCTGGGCGGCGGCATGCTGGATCCAGTTGTTCAGGACGCTGGCGCTGAACGGATCCTTGCCCCGACTGGGCAGACTGGAGAGCGGGTGATCAGACATCGGCGCGGCGAAGCAGCCCATCCAACTCGGCGGCAAGATCCGGGGCGATCCGACCACGCTTCCGGGCGTTCGCGATCGCAACGGCCACGAGGTGCGGCGCGACAGCGCTTGCAATGGCTTGTCGGATGGCCTTCGCCGGCGTGACGATGCGCACGCCCTCGAACCACGTCAGGTCGGGGTCGTCGAGGTCCTCGTGATGAACGGTGTAGGCCTCGCCCCCGCGTCGACGGATCCGGTAGCTGCGTGGCACCGTGATGTGGATCCTCTCTGGTTCGATGTCACAGAGCTCGTGGATCTGGAGGGCCGTCTCGTGGCTCAGTACCCCGCGCTTGGCCGGCCACAGCGTGGCCAGCACATAGGCGTCGATCGCCTCGTGTGGGAACTCCGGGAAGCGATAGACGCCATAGGCGGTCCGCTCGAGACGTCTCCGGTCGGCTGCCTTGACCAGTGCTGTGCCTGTCACCCCGTAGGCCAGCGCGTCCGCGGTCGTCACATAGCCGTGCTGGGAACCGGCGAGCTCCCACAGGTCGGTCAGCCTCGCCATATGTCAATCATACCCTATTTCGGGATATCTTTGACTCCAGGTAGGGCGAGAGGCGGCCAAACTTATCCCGTCTCGACCGAACTTTGACGCTCAGGCCCGCACAGGGTCCACCTCGACCCGGAGCCGGCCCCCCGGTCGGGGAACGCTCTGGAGGAGGTCGCAGAGGGCCCGGTGGTCGGGGGCCCGGACCGACCAGCTCCCGTCGACCGGGCCCCGGACCTCGACCCCGGTCGGGGCGGCCCGGGCCAGGGCCTCCCCGAAGCGGTCGGCGACGGCACCCGAGACGGTGGCCATGGCCACGACGGGAGGGAGCCCGAGCCCGGTCCGGAGCTCGAGGTCGGCGGCGGCGAGGAGCCCGGGGTCACCCTGGCGGGCGGAGACGACGGCCTCGTGGTCGGGCTGCCGGGTCTGGACCAGCAGTCGCCCGGCGAACCGCCGGCCGGGATCCCCGCTGGGGGGCACCTCGGCCCGGGACACCAGCCGGGAGGCCCGGGCCAGGAGGGCCAGGGCCTCCTCCCCGGCCCGGAACCGGGGGGCGAGGAGCTCGGCGTCGAGGTCGAGGAAGGCCACGGCGTCGGCCCGTCCCATCCGGTGGAGGACGGCCTCGGTCCCGATGACGACCGGGGCGGTGAAGGGATCGGGCCCGCCGGCCGCCCCCTCGGCGGTGACCTCGGCCACCGGACCCCCGGCCAGGAGCTCGAGGTCCTCCCGGGCCCGGCTGACCCCGAGCCGGAGGTGCTTGAGCCGGGTGGCCCCGCACCGGGCGCAGACCACGGGCCGGTCCCGGCCACAGCGCCGGCAGTGGAGCTCCCTGACCCCCTCCCCCTCGACCTGCTCGAGCCGACCCTGGCAGTGCTCGCACCGGGCCAGCTCCCCGCAGGCGGCACAGGCCAGCAGCCGGACCCGGCCGGTCCGGTTCAAGACGCAGAGGACCCGCCGGCCCGGTGTGGCGACGGCCCAGCGGACCAGGGCCACCAGGGGCTCGGAGAAGAGCCCCGTCCGGGGGTCGTCCTCCCGGCGGTCGACGATGTCGACCGGGGCCCAGCCCTGCCGTTCGACCGTCCGGGGAGCAGTCAGGAGCGGTCCGGCCCCGAGGAGCTCGAGGGTGGGACAGGGCGAGACGAGGGCGCAGGGGGCCCCCTCACGGCGGGCCCTCTCGGCCACGATCTCCCAGGCCGACCAGGTCGGGGCCTGCTCCTGGTGGTAGCTCTCCTCGTGGGCGTCGACCACGACGGCGGCGGCCAGGGCCGGCAGGGGGGCCAGGGCCGCGGCCCGGGTCCCGACCAACACACACCCCCCCCGGCGGGCCCGGGCCCAGTCCTCGGGGAGGAGGGCCACGGCCAGGCCGGCCTGGCCAAGCCGCCGGGCCAGGACGACGGCCCGGCGCTGCTCCGGGACAAGGACCAGCACCCCCGCCTCCGATCCGGGAACCAGCCGCTCCGACGCCGCCACCACCACCGGGTAGGGGTCCTCGGCGGGTGGGAGCCTCACCACCCGCACTCCCCCACCCAGGGCCTCCGTCGCCAGCGTCCCGGCTGCCGAGCCGTCCGGCGGGGCCGGGCCGGGGGCCGGCCCGGACGGAGCCATAGGCGGGAGCTCGGGGACGGCCCGGAGGGGAGATGCGGTCCGGAGGACCCCGGGAACCGTCCCCGCCCACCGCCAGGCCACCCAACCGGCCAGCTCCAGGACGGCCGCCGGCGGCCCGTGGCCCCGCGAACCGGCCAGGGCCAGGAGGGTCACACCCTCAGGGGGTTCGACGTCCTCCTCCACCACCCACCCCCCGACCCGGCGGCCGTGGAGCTGGATCCGGACCTCGGAGCCGAGGCCGACCCGGCCGGCCAGGGCGGGGGGAACGCTGTAGTCGAAGAGCTTGTCGACGGCGGGGAGGTCGGGCCGGACCCGCACGACGCGGGGGCCCGGCTCGGCCGGCACTAGAGGCCGAGCGCCCGCTTGAGGTCGTCGACCCGGGGCGTCGCCTCCCAGGTGAATTCCTTGTCCGTCCGACCGAAGTGGCCGTAGGCGGCGGTCCGCCGGTAGATGGGCCGCCGGAGCTCGAGGTCCCGGACGATGGCGGCCGGCCGGAGGTCGAAGATCTCCCGGACGCCCCTCTCGATGGCGACGGGGTCGACCGTCTCGGTCCCGAACGTCTCGACCAGCAGTGAGACGGGCTGGGCCACCCCGATGGCGTAGGCGACCTGGACCTCGCACCGACGGGCCGCTCCGGCCGCCACCACGTGCTTGGCCACCCACCGGGCCGCGTAGGCGGCAGACCGGTCCACCTTGGAGGGGTCCTTCCCGGAGAAGGCCCCCCCGCCGTGGCGGGCCATCCCCCCGTAGGTGTCGACGATGATCTTCCGCCCCGTCAGCCCCGTATCGGCGTGGGGGCCCCCCAGCTCGAACTTCCCCGTCGGGTTGGCCAGGACCCGGAGCCCGCTCGAGTCGAGGTCGGGCGGGAGGAGGGGGTGGATGACGTGCTCCCGGAGGTCCGGGAGCAGGAGCGTCTCGATGTCGACCCCGGGGGCGTGCTGGGTGGAGATGAGGACGGTGTCGAGCGCCACCGGACGGCCGTCCTCGTAGACCACCGAGACCTGGGTCTTCCCGTCGGGCCGGAGGTAGGGCAGGACCCCGACCCGGCGGACCTGGGCCAGGCGCTGGGCCAGGCGGTGGGCCAGCCAGATCGGGAGGGGCATGAGGTCGGGGGTCTCGTCGCAGGCGTAGCCGAACATCATCCCCTGGTCGCCGGCCCCCTGGGCGTTGAGCTGGTCCTCGCCCCCGCTCCCGGACCGGACCTCGTGGGCCGTGTCGACCCCCTGGGCGATGTCGGCCGACTGCTCGTCGAGGGCCACCATGACCCCGCACGTCCGGCCGTTGAACCCGTAGGCGTCGGAGTCGTAGCCGATGTCGCAGACGACGTCTCGGACCAGGGAGGGGATGTCGACGTAGCAGGTCGTCGAGATCTCGCCGGCCACTACCACCAGCCCGGTGGTGAGGAGGGTCTCGCAGGCCACCCGGCCCACCGGGTCCTCGGTGAGGACGGCGTCGAGGACGGCGTCGGAGATCTGGTCCGCCATCTTGTCGGGGTGACCCTCGGTCACCGATTCGGAAGTGAAGGTGTAGCGGCTCACGAATTGCTCCTCGGCTTGTCGTCGTCGACGGGGTGGGGGGGAAGACGGGCGATCACTGTATCGAAGACGGCGTCGGCCACGGCAGCCTTCGAGGTCAGGGGCACCTCGAGCCGGCTCCCGTCGGCCCCGAGGATGGTGACGGCGTTGGTGTCGTGGTCGAATCCGACCCCGGCGGCCGAGACGTCGTTGGCCACCATCAGGTCGACCCCCTTCCGGGCCAGCTTGGCTGCGGCCCGGTCGAGGACCTCGTCGGTCTCCGCCGCGAAGCCCACCAGGACCTGACCCGGCCGCCGGGTCCGACCCAGCCCGCTCAGGATGTCCGGGGTGGGCTCGAGGACGATCTCCGGGACCCCGTCGGCCTTGGCCAGCTTGGACCGCGCCGCCGCCTTGGGACGGAAGTCGGCCACGGCCGCCGCCATGACCACCACATCGGCCCGGGCCGCCTCCGCCGTCATGGCCGTCTCCATCTCGGCCGCCGTGTCGACCCGGACCACCCTGATCCCCGGGGGGACGGGCCGGTCGGTGGTGGTGACGAGCACCACCTCGGCCTGCCGGGCCGCGGCCGCCTCGGCCAGGGCGTGGCCCTGCTTCCCCGAGGACCGGTTGGTGATGACCCGGACCGGGTCGATGGGCTCCCGGGTCCCCCCGGCGCTCACCACCACCCGGCGGCCGGCCAGGTCACCGGGTCCGAGGAGCCGGAGGACGGTGGCCACGATCTCGGCCGGTTCGGCCAGCCGGCCCGCCCCGACGTCCCCTCCCGCCAACCGGCCCGCGGCCGGCTCGACGACCCGGACCCCCCGCCGCCGGAGGGTGGCCAGGTTCTCCTGGACGGCCGGGTGCTCCCACATCTCGGTGTGCATGGCCGGGCAGACGACCACCGGGGCCCGGGTGGCGAGCACGGTGGCGGTGAGGAGCCCGTCGGAGATCCCCGCCGCGTAGGTCCCGATGAACCGGGCCGTGGCCGGAGCCACCACCACCAGGTCGGCGCCCTGTCCCAGCCGGGTGTGCGGGATGGGGTCGTCCCCACCCCAGAGGCTCCGCTGGACGGGCTCCGAGGCCAGGGCCGAGAAGGTGACCTCCCCGACGAACCGGGTGGCGTCCTCGGTCAGGACGGGGACGACGTGGACGCCGGCGTCGACGAGCCGCCGGCAGATCTCGACCGCCTTGTAGGCAGCGATCCCACCGGTGACACCGAGGACGACCTTCCGCTCCATTCGGTCTACCGCCTGGACCGAGGGTCCGGCCCGGCCTGCTACTCGGCAGCCTCGGGAGCGGCCTCGACCTCGACGACGGGAGCCTCCTCGTCACCGACGTAGCCCTCCTCGCCCGGGAGGATCCGGTGGTAGGTGGCCTTGGACGAGGCCACCTCCTCGAAGGCGATGGTGAGGGGCTTCCCCGACACCGAGGTGACCTGGGGCGGGACGACCATGCCCATCCCCTCGCCCAGCTGGTTGTAGTACGAGTTGATCTGCCGGGCCCGCTTCGAGGACAGCGCCACCAGGGTGAACTTCGAGTCGACCTTGTCGAGGAGGCTCTCGATGGGGGGGTCCATGAGCGTGGCGCGGTGCTGGGGCATCAAAGTCCTCCGGGAGGGTCGCCACCCGGAGCAGACGGGGCGGCGGATCGGTGAAGTTCCAGTATACCGGCCAATTCAAGGGTGGCCCGTTCGAGGTCGTCGTTGACAACCTCGTGGTCGCAGATCAGGAGGAGGGCGGCGACCTCCTCCTTCCCCTTCTCGAGCCGCCGGGCCACCGCCTCCTCGTCGTCGCCCCGCCCCCGGAGCCGCTCGGCCTGGACCTCGACCGACGGCGGGACGAGGAGGACGACGACGGCGTCGGGGAAGCCGGCCCTGACCTGCTCCGCCCCCTGGACCTCGATCTCGAGGAGGAGGTCGTGGTCGGGATCGGGATCGGGTCGGGGTGTCCCGTAGAGGCTGCCGAGGAACTCGGCGTGCTCCAGGAAGCCCCCCGCCGCCACCCTGGCCTCGAAGCCGGGCCGGTCCACGAAGACATAGGAGCTCGCCGACTCCCCCGGTCGGGGGGCGCGCGTCGTCCAGGACCGGCTCAGGACGAGCCGGGGGTCCCCGGCCACCAGCCGGGCCGCCACCGTCCCCTTGCCGGCCCCACCGGGGCCGGAGAGAACGACGATCAGGACTTCGCGGTGTGGGCGAGCAGCGATTCCCGCTGGTTCGCCCCGAGCCCCTGGAGCCGACGGCTCTCGCTGATCCCGACCGTCTCCATGAGCCGACGGGCCTTCACCTTCCCGAGGCCCGGGAGGGACTCCAGGACGGAGAGGACCTTCATCTTCCCCACCGTCTCATCGGACTCGGCTCGGACGAGGAGCTCCGACAGGGAGATCGTCCCCATCTTCAGCTTCTCTTTCACCTCGGCCCGCTCGCGGCGGACCTTGGCCGCCTTGTCGAGCGCAGCCTGGCGCTGCTCTGGGGTGAGTGCGGGAGGTTGCGGCATGGAGGTCACCTTACAGCCCTCCGGGGACGGGGTCATGCCGATGGGGGGCCAAGTTGTGATGGGGCTGACCTGGGCCGTTCCCCGACCCCCAACAGGGGCCGCCCGTCGGTCAGGCCGACCGGGCCCCGAGGGCGGATTCGACCTCGTGGGTGAGGGCGACGGCGGCGGACTCTGGGTCGGCCGCCCCCGTGACGGCCCTCCCCACCACCAGGAGATCGGCCCCGGCGGCGATGGCCATCGTCGGCGTGGACGCCCGGGCCTGGTCGTCCGGCTCGGTCCCCGACGGCCGGATCCCGGGGACGACGGTGGTCAGGCCCGGGGCCGCCCCCCTCGTCGCGGCCAGGTCGGAGGCGGCGCAGACCAGCCCCCCGCAGCCGGCGGCGGCGGCCAGGGCGGCCCGGGCGGCCAGGACCCCGGTGCTGGCCTCCGGGTCGCTCGTGAGGACGGTGACGCCGAGCACGCACGGGGACGGGACCCCGGCCCCGGCCGCCCCGGCCGCCATCGACTCGACGGCGGCCTCGACCATGGCCCGACCCCCCTGGGTGTGGACGGTGGCGTAGGCCACCCCCATCCGTCCCAGGACGCCGGCGGCCCGGCCCACGGTGGTGGGGATGTCGTGGAGCTTGAGGTCGAGGAAGACCCGGTAGCCCGACGCCTGCAGGGCGACCACGGCCTCGGGCCCGGCGGCGCCGAAGAGCTCGAGACCGACCTTGGCCACCGCGAACCAGGGCCGGAGCCGCCGGGCCAGCTCCAGGGCGACGGCCAGGTCGTCGACGTCGAGGGCCAGGGCCAGCCGGTCGGCCACGGTCACGGTGGGCTCTGTCCCGGTGGGCTCTGTCCCGGTGGGCTCAGTCATTGTCATCGTTGTCCTCCTCGGTCTCGACTCTGTCCCCTCCAGACTCCTCCCCCACCCGCGGCGGGACGGACTGCCCGACCAGGGTGGCCACCTCGACCAGCTTGGCCACCTGCTCGGCCTGCTGGTCGGCCCGCCGCTCGATGACGGCCAGCATGGCCTGGGCCAGGTCCCGGGCCTCGGGCTCCTCGGCCCCACCGGCCAGGACCCCGAGGAGGGAGGCCCCGTCGGCGTGATCCTCGGCGTCCCGGGTCTCCCCCCCGGGGGGGACGTTGTGGATGGCACCCCGGGGGACGCTCCGGCGACGGTCCCCCTGGCGGCGCTCCCGACCGCGTCGCTCCCCGCCCTCGTACCCCTCGGTCCCGGCCAGGGTGTCGTCGGGGGCGGGGTAGGCGGGACCGTGGACGACACCGACGATGGAGCGGACGTCGCCGACCCGGTTCCGCCGGCACCAGGCCGTGAGCTCGGCCAGGACCTTGGCCGGGGCCCGGGGATTCAGGAAGGTGGCCGTCCCGACCTCGACGGCGTCGGCGCCGGCCATGAGGAGCTCGACGGCGTCGACCCCCCGGGCCACGCCACCGACCCCGACGATCCCCGCCTCGGGGAAGGCGGCCCGGCAGTCGTGGACGGCCCGGACGGCGACGGGACGGATGGCCGGGCCCGAGAGGCCTCCCCCCCGGGGGCCCGAGCCGAGCCGGTAGGTCCGGTGGCGGATGTCGACGGCCAGTCCCAGGACGGTGTTGACCAGGACGAGGGCCTCGGCGCCCGCCTCGAGGGCGGCCCCGGCGATCTCGACGAGGTCGGGGGTGTTGGGGCTGAGCTTGACCCACCGGGGCAGGTCGGCGGCGGCGGCGGCGGCCACGGCGTCCGAGGTGGCCGAGGCGGAGTGGGCGAACATCCGGCTCCGGTCCTCGAGGTTGGGGCAGCTCACGTTGACCTCGACCGCCACCACCCCGGGAGCACCCCGCAGGAGCCGGGCGGCCCGCTCGTAGTCCTCGACCCGCCGGCCCCAGATGCTGGCCACCACCCTGGCCCCCCGCTCCTCGAGCCGGGGGAGCTCGTCGACGAGCCAGGCCGCCACCCCCGTTCCCTGGAGGCCGACGGAGTTGAGCATCCCGGCCGGGGTCTGGTGGACCCGGGGCGGGGGGTTCCCGGGCCAGGGCTCGGCGGCCAGGGACTTCACCACGATGGCCCCGAGCCGGGCCAGGTCGAGGTAGCCGGCCAGCTCGGCCCCGTGGCCGGCTGTTCCCGACGCGGTGAGCACCGGGTTGGGGAGCTCGACCGAGCCCACCGTGGTCCGGAGGTCGACGGCTCCGCCCAACCTCACGGGGGTCCTCCCCCGTGGATCTCCTGGAGGCTCACGACCGAGAGGGGATGGCGCCGCCAGTCGGCGATCCCGGTGGCGGCGGCCCGTGCCGCGGCCACGGTGGTGAGGCAGGGGACGAGGTGGGCCAGGGCGGCCGTCCGGATGTGGAGGCCGTCGGCCCGGGGCCCCCGGCCCCGGGGGCTGTTGACCACCAGCTGGACCCGGCCCGAGGCGATGAGCTCGACAGCGTCGGCGGCCCCCCCGCCGGCCTCCCCGGTCGAGTCCCCGACCTTGGCCACGATGGTCTCGACGGGGACGCCGTGGTCGTGGAGGAAGGCGGCCGTCCCCGAGGTGGCGGCCAGGGTGAAGCCCAGCTGGTGGAAGCTCCGGGCCGCCTCCAGGCCCACGGCCTTGTCCCGGTCGGCCAGGGAGAGGAAGACGGTGCCCTCGTCGGGGAGCCGGGTCCCGGCTGCGATCTGGCTCTTGTAGAAGGCCAGCCCGAAGGTGGTCCCGATGCCCATGACCTCGCCGGTGGACCGCATCTCGGGGCCGAGGAGGGTGTCGACCCCGGGGAACCGGCTGAAGGGGAGGACGGCCTCCTTGACCGCCACGTAGGCCAGGCCGGCCGGGGGCCGGAGGAGACCCTCGGCCCGGAGCTCGGCCAGGGTGGCCCCCACCATGAGCCGGGCCGCCGCCATCGCCACCGGGACCCCGGTGGCCTTGGCCACGAAGGGGACGGTCCGGCTGGCCCGGGGATTGGCCTCGAGGACGTAGGCGTTCCCGTCCTTCACCGCGAACTGGACGTTCAGGAGACCGACGACGCCGAGGGCGGCGGCGATGGACCGGGTGTGGACCTCCAGGGTGTCGACCACGCCGGCCGGGAGGGTCTGGGGGGGCAGGGCACAGGCGGAGTCCCCGGAGTGGACCCCGGCCTCCTCGACGTGCTCCATGACCCCGGCCACGAGGACCTCGCCGGTCACGTCCCGGAGGGCGTCGACGTCGACCTCGACGGCGTCCTCCAGGAACCGGTCGACGAGCACCGGCCGCTCGGCCGAGACCCCGCCCTCGCGGGCCATCGAGACGGCCAGCTCCCCGACCACCGTCTCGAGGCGCTCGTCGTCGTAGACGATCTCCATGGCCCGGCCCCCCAGGACGTAGCTGGGCCGGACCAGGACGGGGTAGCCGACCTTGGCCGCCACCGTCACCGCCTCGGCCGGGGTCGAGGCCGTTCCCCCCGGGGGCTGGGGGATGCCGAGGTCCTCGCAGAGGCGGTTCCACCGGTCCCGGTCCTCGGCCAGGTCGATGGAGGCGGGGCTGGTCCCGAGGACCATCCCCTCGGGGATGGCGTGGGCCAGCTTGAGCGGGGTCTGCCCCCCGAGGCTGACGATGACCCCGACCACCGGGGGGCCGTCGGGCCCGGAGGCGGCCAGCTCGGCGTCGAGGACGTTGGAGACGTCCTCGACGGTGAGGGGCTCGAAGTAGAGCCGGTCGGAGGTGTCGTAGTCGGTGGAGACGGTCTCCGGGTTGCAGTTCACCATCACCGTCTCGTAGCCGGCGGCCCGGAGGGCGATCGAGGCGTGGACGCAGCAGTAGTCGAACTCGATGCCCTGGCCGATCCGGTTGGGGCCCGATCCCAGGATGACGACCCGGGGCTTCGAGGCCGGCCGGACCTCGTCCTCGTCCTCGTAGGTGGCGTAGTGGTAGGGGGTGGTGGCCTCGAACTCGGCCCCACAGGTGTCGACGGTCTTGAAGGTGGCCCGCACCCCCCGGTCGATCCGGGCGGCCCGGATGGCGGCCTCGGTTCCCCCCAGGAGGTAGGCGAGCTGGGCGTCGGAGAAGCCGAGCCGCTTCACGGCCCGCCAGTCCCGGCGGTCGAGCCCGGCCGGGCCGGGACCGCCGGCCCCAACGGCCAGGGTCTCGATCCTCCGGCGGGCCGCTGTGACCAGGGCCAGCTGATCGAGGAACCAGGGGTCGACCCCGGTGGCCTCGACCAGGGCGTCGACGGTGAGGCCTCGCCGGAGGGCCGCCTCGAGGTGGAAGACCCGCTCCGGGGTGGGCCGGGCCGCCCGGGCCAGGAGGTCGTCGTCGTCGAGGGCGTCGACCCCGGCCTCGGCCGGGTCGGCGTTGAGACCGGACCGGCCCTGCTCCAGGGAGCGGATGGCCTTCTGGAGGGATTCGGGGAAGGTCCGGCCGATGGCCATGACCTCGCCGACCGACTGCATCCTGGTGCCGAGCCGGTCGGGGGCACCGGGGAGCTTCTCGAAGGCCCAGCGAGGGATCTTCGTCACCACATAGTCGATGGTCGGCTCGAAGGAGACCGGGGTGGCCCCGGTGATGTCGTTGGTGATCTCGTCCAGGGTGTAGCCGACGGCAAGCCGGGCCGCGATCTTGGCGATGGGGAAGCCGGTGGCCTTCGAGGCCAGGGCCGAGGACCGGGACACCCGGGGGTTCATCTCGATCACGAGCCGGCGCCCGCTGGCCGGGTCGACGGCGAACTGGATGTTGGAGCCTCCCGTCTCGACCCCGACCCGGCGGATGCAGGCGAAGGCATCGTCCCGCATGGCCTGGTACTCGACGTCGGAGAGGGTCTGGGCCGGGGCCACCGTGATGGAGTCCCCGGTGTGGACCCCCATGGGGTCGAGGTTCTCGATGGAGCAGACCACGACGCAGTTGTCGGCCCGGTCCCGCATCACCTCGAGCTCGTACTCCTTCCACCCCACGATCGACCGCTCGATCAGGATCTGGCTGACCGGGCTGGCGGCCAGTCCCTCGGCCGCCATCTTCCGGAGCTCGTCGGTGGTGCCGGCCGTCCCGGTGCCGGCTCCGCCCAGGATGAAGCTGGGGCGGATCATGATGGGGAAGCCGACCACCTCCCCGACGGACATGGCCTCGTCGAGGTTGTGGGCGAATCCGGAGGACGGCACCTCGAGGCCGATCTCCTCCATGGCCGACTTGAAGCGGTCCCGGTCCTCGGCCGTCGAGATGGCCTCGGCCGAGGCCCCGATGAGCTCGACCCCGAACCGGTCCAGGACCCCCCCCTCCACCAGGGCCATGGCCATGTTGAGGGCGGTCTGGCCCCCCAGGGTGGGCAGGAGGGCGTCGGGTCGTTCCCGCTCGATGATGGCCGTCAGGATCTCGGGATCGAGGGGCTCGACGTAGGTCCGGTCGGCCAGCTCCGGGTCGGTCATGATGGTGGCCGGGTTGGAGTTGGCCAGGATGACCCGGTAGCCCTCGGCCCGGAGCACCCGGCAGGCCTGGGCCCCCGAGTAGTCGAATTCGCAGGCCTGGCCGATGACGATAGGGCCCGAGCCGATGACGAGGATCGACTCGATGTCGGTCCGACGGGGCATCAGGCCGTCCTTCCGGTCAGCCCCGAGGTCTCGATGAGGCGCTCGAAGGCGGCGAAGAGGTAGCGGGCGTCGTGGGGGCCCGGACCGGCCTCGGGGTGGTACTGGACACTGAAGGCGAAGGCCGAGGGGACGGCGATCCCCTCGACGACCCCGTCGTTCAGGTTGACGTGGGTGACCTCGACGCCGGCCGGGAGGGAGTCGGCGGCCACGGCGTAGCTGTGGTTCTGGCTCGTGATCTCCACCCGGCCGGTGTCGAGCCGGCGGACGGGGTGGTTCCCGCCGTGGTGGCCGAAGGGGAGCTTGAAGGTCCGGGCCCCGAGGGCGGTGGCCAGGAGCTGGTGGCCGAGGCAGATCCCGAAGATCGGGACCCGGCCCAGGAGGTCGGAGACGATGGCGGCCTGGGACGGGAGGGCGGCCGGGTCGCCGGGACCGTTGGAGAGGAAGACCCCGTCGGGCCCGAGGGCCAGGGTGTCGGCGGCGCTGAAGCCGGCCGGGACCACGGTGAGGGTGGCGAGGTCCCCGAGGCAGCGGAGCATGGTCTCCTTCACCCCGAAGTCGTAGGCCACCAGCCGGTGCGGACCCGACCCCCGGGTGACCGGCTCCGACACGGTGACGGCGGAGACGAGGTCCTGGCCGTCGGTCCCGGGCTCGGCCGTCGCCGCGGCCCGGAGGGTCGCCTCGTCGGCGGTCCCGAAGGCACAGCCCATCGACCCGTCGTCCCGGATGTGCCGGGTCAGCCGGCGGGTGTCGACGCCGCTGATCCCGGGAACGCCCCGGGCCACCAGGAAGTCCTCCAGGGAGCCGGTGGCCCGCCAGTTCGAGGGTCGGGCCGTCAGCTCCCGGGTGACCACCCCCCGGCACCAGGGCCGGGTCGCCTCGTCGTCGAGGGGGGTGATCCCGTAGTTCCCGAGATGGGGGTAGGTGAAGGCGATGACCTGGCCGGCGTAGCTGGGGTCGGTGATGACCTCCTGGTAGCCGGAGAGGACGGTGTTGAAGACGAGCTCCCCCGTCGTCAGCCCCCCGGGGGGGACCGCCCCGACGGCCTCCCCCTCGAACACCTCCCCGTCGGCGAGGACGAGGAGGGCCGGGGCCCGGTCCGACCAGTTCATCGCCGGGCCTCCCCGTCGGTCACGACGGGCTCCCCCCGGTAGACGGTGTGGCGGACGGCCCCGGTCAGGGTCCGGCCCGCCCAGGGGGTGTTCCGGCTCAGGCTGGCCAGCCGGTCGGGCTCGACCGTCCAGGTGGCCCCGGGGTCGAGGACGCAGAGGTTGGCGGCGGCCCCGGCGACGACGGGGCCGCCCTGCTCGCCGCCCTGGTCGGGGTGGAGCCCGGCGATCCGGGCCGGCTGCCAGCTCAGGAGGGCCAGCACCCCGGCCGGGGTCATCCCGACGTCGGTGAGGGCGGCCAGGGTCACGGGCCAGGCCGTCTGGAGACCGAGGAGCCCGGGAGGAGCCTGGTCGAGGGGGGCATCCTTGGCCTCCTGGGGGTGGGGGGCGTGATCGGTGGCGACGGCGTCGACGACCCCGGCCCGGCAGCCCTGGCGCAGCGCCTCGACGTCCCCGGCGGTCCGCAGGGGTGGGTTGACCTTGAAGAGCGGGTCGTAGCCGGCCAGCTCGGCATGGGTGAGCGAGAGGTGGTGGGGGGCGACCTCGGCCGTCACCGGGAGCCCCTCGGCCCGGGCCGCGGCCACGAGGGCGACGGAGCCGGACGTGGACAGGTGGAGGAAGTGGACCGGGGCTCCGGTCAGCCGGACCAGGGCGATGTCCCGGGCCACCATGACCTCCTCGGCGGCGGCGGGGATCCCGGGAACCCCGAGCCGGCTGGACCACTCCCCCTCGTGCATGTGGCCCCCGCAGGCCAGGCTGTTGTCCTCGCAGTGCTGGGCCAGGGTGACCCCCAGGCCGCCGGCGTACTCGAAGGCCCGCCGCATCAGGCCGCTGTCCTGGACCCCGGCACCGTCGTCGGTGAAGAGCCGGACCCCGAGGGCGGCCAGCTCACCGAGGGGGGCGAGCCGGGCCCCGGCCCGGCCCACGGTGATGGCACCGGCCACGGCCACTTGACAGACGGCCCCCCGGCCCAGCTCGAGGACCTGGCTGGCCACAGCGGCGCTGTCGATGGGGGGGTCGGTGTTGGGCATGGCCACCACGGCGGTGTAGCCGCCCAGGGCGGCGGCCCTGGCCCCGGTCTCGACCGTCTCGGCCTCCTCCTGGCCGGGCTGGCGGAGATGGGTGTGGAGGTCGACGAGGCCCGGGGCGACCAGGCAGTCCGAGGCGTCGAGGACGGTGGCCCCGGCCGGCACCTCGAGGCCGGCCCCGACGGCGGTGATCCTCCCGCCCGTCACCAGGACGTCGCCGGGACGCTCCCCGGTCTCGTCGACGACGGTGCCACCCCGGATGAGCAGGACCTGGTCAGCCACTCACGGTCTCCTTCAGCATGTCGCCCTGGGAGTCCCCGGCCAGGAGGAGGTAGAGGACGGCCATCCGGACCGCCACCCCGTTGGCCACCTGCCGGAGGACGAGCGACCGGGGGAGGTCGGCCACCTCGGCGGCGATCTCCACTCCCCGGTTGATGGGACCGGGGTGCATGACGAGGGCATGGCCGGGGAGCCGGGCGGCCCGGCGGGCGGTGAGGCCATAGGCGGCGGTGTACTCCCGGAGGGAGGGGAGGTGGCTCCCGGCCCCCCGCTCGGTCTGAATCCGCAGGAGGTAGCAGACATCGAGGTCGGGGAGGACGGCGTCGAGGTCGTGGGAGACCCCGGCGATGGGCCAACCCTCGAGGGAGGGGGGGAGGAGGCTGCCGGGGGCGACCAGGGTGACCCGGGCCCCCAGGGCGGCCAGAGCCAGGACGCCGGAGCGGGCCACCCGGCTGTGGGCGACGTCCCCCACCACGGCCACCCGGAGCCCGGCGAAGCAGCCGACGCCGGTGTCCTCGACAGCCAGGCCATCGCGCTCGGCCAGGACCTGGCGGATGGTGTAGCAGTCCAGGAGGGCCTGGGTGGGGTGCTCGTGCCAGCCGTCGCCGGCGTTCACGACCGAGGCATCGACCCAGCCGGCCAGCTGGGCCGGGGCCCCGGCCGAGGGATGGCGGACGACGAAGGCGTCGACCCCCATGGCCGCGATGGTCTCGACGGTGTCTCTGAGGGACTCCCCCTTCTTGACCGAGGAGGAGCCGGCCGAGAAGGTGAGGACGTCGGCGGAGAGCCGCTTGGCCGCCGTCTCGAAGGAGAGCCGGGTCCGGGTCGACTCCTCGGCAAAGAGGGAGACGACGGTCCGGCCCCGGAGGGCCGGGACTTTGGGGATGCTCCGGCGGCCGACCTCGGCAAAGCTGTCGGAGACCCGGAGGATCTGCTCGATGCCCTCGGCCCCGAGGTCGGCGATGGAGAGGAGGCTGGCACTCACCGGGGCACCACATCCCCGAGCACGACACCGTCGAGGCTGACGTCGACCTGCTCGTCGAAGCGGGTGGGGAGGTTCTTCCCGACGAAGTCGGGTCGGATGGGGAGCTCCCGGTGTCCCCGGTCCACCATGACGGCGAGCTGGACGGCCTGGCACCGGCCGTAGTCGGCCAGGGCGTTGAGGGCGGCCCGGATGGTCCGACCGGTGAAGAGGACGTCGTCGACGAGGACCACGATCATCCCGGCCAGGTCCCGGGGGATGTCGGTCACGGCCTCGGGGAGGACCGGGCGGATCCCGATGTCGTCCCGGTAGAAGGCGACGTCGAGCATCCCGACCGGCACGGCTGCGCCCCCCGACATCTCCTCCAGGATCTGCCCGATCCGGAAGGCCAGGGGGACACCCCCGGTCTGGAGGCCGACCAGGACGATGTCCTCGAGGCCCCGGTTCCGTTCGGCGATCTCGTGGGCGATCCGGGTCAGGGCCCGGACGACGTCCTCGGGAGAGAGGACCTGGACCCTGGGAACGAAGACCCCACCTCGCGGCGGGGTCAATCTGCGTTCGCGCTCGGCCACTGCGGTCCTCCGGGTTCCGTGCGGGCCTCTCAGGACCCGCTTCACGGTTTCGTGGACTCTACCACCGGGAGGCCCGCCGGGGGTCGGGCCCGCCGGAGCGTCGTCGGGCGCGACCCCGTCCCGTCCCGGTGGGAGGCAATTAGGCTGACCCCGTGGAACCCACCGGACCGGCCTGGCAGGAGGGCCCGATCCCGGCGTCCCCACCCCCGCCGGCCCCCTGGCTGGCCTACCCACCACCGTCCGGGGCCTGGAGCCCTCCCCCGCCCGGGGCCTGGACCCCGTCCCCGCCCCCTCCGCCGCCCTGGGGCGCCTACCCTCCCCCGCCCGGGCCCTGGGGACCGGGGACCCCTCCGGTGCCGACGGAGCAGACAGGTTCGACCTCGGGCCGGAAGGTCAAGGAGAAGGCGGCCGGGGCGGCCGGACTCGGGGCCCTGGGGACGAAGCTCCTCATCGGGTTGAAGGCGGCCAAGCCGGTCCTCCTCATGGCGGTCTCCCTGGGGATCTACGTCGAGATCTTCGGCTGGATGTTCGCCGTCGGGTTCATGGTCCTCCTCTACCTCCACGAGCTCGGCCATGTGGTGGTGCTCAAGGCGAAGGGCGTTCCCGCCACCGCCCCGATGTTCATCCCCCTCTTCGGCGCCATGATCAGGATGAAGGGCGCCCCGGAGAACGCCTACGACGAGGCCATGATCGGGATCGGGGGTCCCATTGCCGGGACGGCGGCCGCCTTCGGAGCCGTGGCCGTCTGGCAGCTCACCGGCTCCCAGTTCTTCGAGGCCCTGGCCTTCGTGGGCTTCCTCCTGAACGCCTTCAACCTCATCCCGATGCTGCCCCTCGACGGGGGCCGGGTCGTCGCCGCCCTCCATCCCGCCGTCTGGGCCGTGGGACTGGGCGCCGTGCTGGGCCTCTGCGTGCTCCGACCCAACCCGGTCCTGTTCGTAATCCTGGTCCTCGGGGCCATCGAGCTCTTCAACCGGATCCGGGCCCGGAAGCGGGGCCAGAACCTGGCCTACTTCCAGGTCACCGCCCGCCAACGGCTCACCGTGGCCGGCCTCTACTTCGGACTCCTGATCGTGCTGGGGGTGGCCCTCCACGCCACCTACCTCTCCACCTCCGGCCACCACCTCTGAGCCGGGGGGGGACCCGGGGTCAGCCTTCGGCGATGACCTTCCGCATCCTGAGGAGGGAGGGGAAACCGACGATGAAGGTCTGCCGGGCCCAGGGGCGGGCCGGCAGCCCGTTGCGACGGGCCTTTCCGGCCGCGTGGCGGGACTCGGCGACGTGGATCAGGACGGTGGCGCCCACCAGGGCCTTCAGGGCCGAGGGGGCCGGGAGGGAGACCCGGGCCGAGGCGGAGGTGTGGGCCCGGGGGCTGAAGGCCAGGACCACCAGGGCCAGGAAGCCCCCGTCGAGGAGGGCGAACCACCCGGTGGAAACCCGGGCGAATCCCGTCCCCTGTCCCGGCTCGGGCTGCGACGCGGTGTCGGATGTCACGGGTCCCTCCTTGTTCTCGGCCATGGTCAACTCCTCACCTGGCGGGCCACGGTGGCCAGGACACCGTTGACGAAGCCCCCGGACTGCTCGGTGGAGTAGCGCTTGGCCAGCTCCACGGCCTCGTCGATGACGACGGCCACCGGAATCTCGGGGCGGGCCAGGAGCTCGTAGCCGGCCAGCCGGAGGACGGTCCGGTCGATGACCGGCATCCGGTCGAGCTCCCAGCCGACGGCGGCCCCGGCCAGGAGCTCGTCGATCCGCTCGGCGTGGGCGGCCACCCCCTCGAGGAGCTCGACGGTGAAGGGGTCGGGGGGGACTGGCAGGGCGGCCAGGACCTCGGCGGCGGACTCACGCTTCATGGCCGCCTCGTAGAGGAGGGAGAGGGCCCGCTCCCGGGCCTCGTGACGGGGGCCCTCGGCGGACAGCTCGGGGCCGACCTCGGCTCGGGCCACCGGGACCGTCAGGCCCGGGTGATGTATTCGCCGGAGCGGGTGTCGACCTTGATCCGCTCCCCGGGGTTGACGAAGAGGGGGACCTGGACGACGAGGCCCGTCTCGAGGGTGGCGGGCTTCCGGGCCCCGGAGACCCGGTCGCCCTGGAGGCCGGGCTCGGTCTCGGCCACGGTGAGCTCGACGGCGGCGGGGAGGTCGACCCCGACGATCTCGGCCAGGTACATCTGGAGAACGGCGTTGTCGCCCTCCTTCAGGTAGTTGGCGGCATCCCCGAGGGCCGAGGGGGGGACCTGGATCTGGTCGTAGGAGACGACGTCCATGAAGACGTAGTCCTCCCCGTCGGTGTAGAGGTACTGCATCTCCCGCTTCTCGACGATGGCCTGCTCGACCCGCTCGTCGGCCCGGAAGGTCCGTTCGACGACGGCGCCCGTCCGGACGTTCTTCAGCTTGGTCCGGACGAAGGCCCCGCCCTTGCCCGGCTTGACGTGCTGGAACTCGACCACCGAACAGAGGCCCTCGGGAAGGTCGAGGGTCATCCCGTTGCGGAGGTCGTTGGTGGTGATGGCCATCAGGCGGCGGTGTCCTTGGGGAAGCGGGTGAGCGGGCGGGAGCCAACGTCGGTCACCACCAGGGTGTCCTCGATCCGGACCCCTCCGATGCCGGCGAGGTAGACGCCCGGCTCCACGGTCACGACGATGCCGGGAGCGAGGATAGCAGTCGAGGTGGCGGCCACCGCTGGGGCCTCGTGGATGTCGAGGCCGACCCCGTGGCCGGTGCCGTGCTCGAAGGCCTCGGCCCAGCCGGCGGCGGCGATGAGGTCCCGGCAGACCCGGTCGACGGCGGCGGCCCCCACCCCGGGCCCGAGGGCAGCCACCCCGGCGGCCTGGGCCTCGGCCACCACGGCGAAGACCCGGGCCAGCTCCCCGGTGGGGGCGCCCCCGACGCAGAAGGTCCGGGTCATGTCGGAGCGGTAGCCCTCGAAGGTGGCCCCGAAGTCGATCACGACGGGGTCGCCGTCGCAGAGGACCCGGGGCCCGGGCCGGGCGTGGGGCTTGGCCGCGTTGGGACCCGAGGCCACGATGGTCTCGAAGGCCCGGTCCTCGGCCCCGAGGCGCCGCATGGCGGCGTCGAGGGTCCGGGCCAGCTCGTCCTCGGTCCGGCCCGGTCCGAGGAGACCCAGGAGCTCGGCCAGGGCCTCGTCGGCGATGGCGGCGGCCCGCTCCATCCGGGCCAGCTCGGCGGGGTCCTTCACCAGGCGGAGGGCCTCGACCAGGCCGGAGGTGGGGACGGGCTCGGCCGGGGCCAGGAGGTCGGCCCAGCGGCGCTGGCCGGCCCAGCTCACGTGGTCGGCCTCGAGGCCGATCCGGCCGGCCCCCGGGGCCGCCCCGGCCAGGGCCTCCCTCTGGGCCTCGGCCCCCCCGATGGAGAGGTCGACGCCATCGTCGACCCCGGCCCGGTCGAGCTGCTCGGCGGCCTGGGTCCGGTAGCGGCCGTCGGTGCAGAGGAGGGCGGCCCCGGGGGTGACGAGGAGGAGGGCGGCCGAGCCGGTGAAGCCGGTGAGGTAGCGGATGTTGGCCAGCTCGGTGACGAGGAGGGCGTCGGCCCCGGCCCCGTCGAGGCCGGCCCGGAGCCGGTCGAGCCGGCCCGTGACCAGCAGGGGGGGCAGTCCGGGCGGGCCGGTCACGGCCGGGAGGCGGCGCCGGCCCGGATCCGGGCCACGGCCTGGACGGCGAGGCGGTAGCCGAGGCCCCCGAACCCGGCCACCGTCCCGTCGGCGACGGGGGCGATGACCGAGAGGTGGCGCCAGTCCTCCCGGGCGGCCGGGTTGGAGAGGTGGACCTCGACGACGATGCCCTCGTATGCGGCCAGGGCGTCGTGGAGAGCCCAGGAGTAGTGGGTCAGGGCACCGGCGTTGACGATGACGGCGGCCGTCCGGCCCCGGGCCCCGTGGACGAGCTCGACGAGCTCCCCCTCGTGGTTCGACTGGTGGTGCTCGATGTGGAGCCCCACCGCCTGACCCTCGTCGGCGGCGGCCACGACATGGTCGGCCAGGGTCTCGGTGCCGTAGATCTCGGGCTGCCGGTCCCCGAGAAGGTCGAGGTTGGGCCCGGAGAGGAGCAGGACCAACTCGGCGGGTCCGGGCGAGCCGGTTCCTGCGGGGAGCGTCTCGGGGGTCACGGCGGGGATCCCATCTCCGCCAGGGTAGCCAGGACGTCGGCCCGGTCCACCCCGGGCACGGCCTCGACGCCGGCGGGGCCGTCGAGGACGAAGGTCAGGTCGTGGTGGGCCTTCTTGTCCCGGGCCATGTAGTCGAGGAGGTCGGCGGCGGAGACGACCGGGGGGAGCTCGGTGGAGAGCTCGAAGCCCGCGACGACGGCCCGGTGCTCCGCCACCCGTCCGTCGTCGATCCGGCCCAGCCGGCGGGCCAGGAGGGCGGCGAAGACCAGGCCGACCCCGACGGCCTCCCCGTGGCGGATCTCGTCGGGCCGGCCGTCGGCCAGGGCGGCGGCCTCGAGGGCGTGGGCCAGGGTGTGGCCGTAGTTCAGCAGCATCCGACGGCCGCCCTCGCGCTCGTCGGAGGCGACGACGTCGGCCTTGACGGCGACGCAGCGGGCCACCTGCTCGTCGATGGAGAGCCCGAGGAGGTCCCGCCCGGCCCCGAGGAAGGCGTACTTGGCCATCTCCCCCCGACCCGAGGCCCATTCCCGGGGGGGGAGGCTGGCCAGGGCTTCGGTGTCGCAGAGGACGGCGGCCGGCTGCCAGAAGGCCCCGACCAGGTTCTTCCCCTCGGGGAGGTTGACGCCGGTCTTGCCCCCCACCGCCGCATCGACCTGGGCCAGGAGGGAGGTGGCGATGTTCACGTAGGCGATGCCCCGGTGGAAGCTGGCGGCGGCGAAGCCGGCCAGGTCGGTGACGACCCCGCCGCCGACGGCGACGACGGCGTCGGACCGGGAGAGCCCGGCCCGGGCGAAGCCCCGGCAGAGCTCCTCCACCGAGGCCAGGCACTTGGCCTCCTCGCCGTCGGGGACGGTGAACCGGTCGGAGGGGACCCCGGGGTCGACGTCGAGGGGGATGGTGTCCTGGGTGACGACGGCCACCCGGCGGACCCCGGCCGGGAGGACCTCGGCCAGGAGGTGCCGGGCTCCGGGTCCGACGACGACGTCGTAGCGGCGGCCGGGAAGGTCGACGGGGAGGGTGATCATGTCCGGCTCCCGGACGGGGCCAGCCGGGCCAGGACCTCGTCGGCCACGGCACCGGGGTCGAGGCCGTCCACGTCGACGATCTCGTCGGCGAGGGCCTGGTAGAGGGGTCGGCGCTCGGCCTCGAGCCGGGCCAGGACCCCGGCCGGGTCCCCGGCCAGGAGGGGCCGGTGGCCGCCGCCGTCGCCGATCCGGGCCAGGAGGGTGCCGAGGTCGGCCCGGAGCCAGACGACGGGGCCCGAGCGGGCCAGGAGCTCCCGGTTGGCCGGGTCCAGGACGGCGCCGCCGGCCACCGAGATCACGGCGGGGGTGGGGAGCCCGAGGGCCTCGAGGAGCACCCTCGTCTCCTCGACCCGGAAGGCGGCCTCACCCGAGGCGGCCCAGAGCTCGGCCACGGTCCGGCCGGTGGACCCCTCCACCAGCTCGTCGGAGTCGGAATAGTCCCAGCCGAGCCGGCCGGCCAGGAGCCGGCCGACGGTGGTCTTCCCGGCCCCCATCATCCCGATCAACAGGAGACGGCCGGGTCGGGTCCCGGTCACCGGAGGGAGGCCAGGAAGCCGTCCCGGTTCCGGAGGACCTCGGCCAGGGAGTCCCCCCCGAACTTCCGGAGGGCCTCGGCCGCCAGGACCAGGGCCGTCATGGTCTCGGCCACGACCCCCATGGCGGGAACGGCGGTGACGTCGGTCCGCTCCTTGAAGGAGACGGTCGACTCCTTCGTCACCACGTCGACTGTGGCGAGGACGGGACGGTTCAAGGTGGCCAGGGGCTTCATCCCGGCCCGGGCCACGACCAGCCCCCCCGTGGACATCCCCCCCTCGATGCCCCCGGCCCGGGAGGTCTCCCGGTGGTAGGCCCCGGCCGACTCGTCCCAGCTGATGGCGTCGTGGGCCTCGGAACCCCGGAGGGCCGGGGTGGTGCCGCCCTCCCCGATGTCGACGTGCTTGACGGCCTGGATGCTCATCAGGGCCTGGGCCAGGAGCCCGTCGAGGCGACGGTCCCAGTGGACGTGGCTGCCCAGGCCCACGGGGACCCCGGAGGCGAGGACCTCGACGACCCCGCCCAGGGAGTCCCCCTCCTTGGCGGCCGCCTTGATGGCGGCCACCATCCGCTCCTCGGCCTCGGTGTCGAAGCAGCGGACCGGGGAGGCGTCGACGGTCTCGAGATCGGCGGGGCCGGGCCGGACGGTGCCCTTGACCGCCTCCGGGCCGATGGCCACGACGTGGGAGATGACGTCCACCCCGAGCTGGGAGAGGAGGGCCTTGGCCAGGGCCCCGGCCGCCACCCGGGCCGCCGTCTCCCGGGCCGAGGCCCGCTCGAGGACGTCCCGGGCGTCGTCGAAGCCGTACTTCTGCATGCCGGCCAGGTCGGCGTGGCCGGGACGGGGCGTGGTCAGGACCCGGCTGGGGGCGCCGGGATGGGGGGACATCTCCTCCTCCCATTTCGGCCACTCGGTGTTGGCGATCTCGATGGCCACCGGCGAGCCGAGGGTCCGGCCGTGGCGGATCCCGGCCAGGAGGGTGATCTCGTCGACCTCGAAGCGCATCCGGGGGCCCCGGCCGTAACCGAGGCGGCGGCGTCCGAGCTCCCCCTGGACGGCATCGGCGGTGACGGGAAGGCCGGCGGGGAGGCCCTCGACCACCACCACCAGGGCCTTTCCGTGGGACTCCCCCGCCGTCAGGTACCTGAGCATCGGCCCAATCTACCGCCGGGCCGGAGGGGTCCTGGCCCTCTTCCTCGAGCGGGTGTCCGGGGACGGCTGACGGGCCGGCCGAGCCGGGGGCTCAGGCTGAGACGGACCGGCCGAGCCGGGGGGTCAGGTGGTGGCGGGGTGGAAGAGGAGGTTGGCGAGGGGGTTCCCGGCCAGGACCCCGACAAGGGCGCCGGCGGCCATGTAGGGCCCGAAGGGGATCCGGAGCTTCATCCCCGCCTTCAGGCCGAGCCGGCCGACGAGGATGAGGAGGGCACCCCCGACCGAGCCGAGGAGGAAGCCGGCGAAGAAGGAGATGAAGGTGTGGCCGAGGCCGAGCCAGCCCGTGGCCAGGCCGACGAGGGCGGAGAGTCGGACGTCGCCGAGTCCCATCCCCTGGTCCCCGGCCCGGGAGATCCGGGGATAGAGCCAGTGGACGGCGTAGAAGGCGGCCGGGGCGGCGACACCGGCGATGGCGGCCCGGACGAGGAGGTCCCAGCGGTGGTCGGCGGCGGAGGCGGCGACCAGGAGGGGGGCCAGGAGGAAGATGGCGGGGTAGACCATCCGGTTGGGGACGATGAGGTGCTCGAGGTCGGCGGCGGAGATGGCCACGAGGGAGATCCCGAGGACGGCGAAGGGGGCCAGGGCCAGGTCGGGACCGAACCGGACGGCGAGGGCCCCGAGGACGGCTGCCGTGACGAGGGCGAGGACGGCGGGACGCCAGGGGTGGGGCCAGGGCTCGCCGCAGGCAGGGCAGCCCCGGCGTCGGGCCAGGACCCGGGCCAGGGGGACGAGGCCGAGGCCGGTGGCCGGGGCGGAACAGCCGGGACAGCGCCACCAGGGTCGGTCCAGGGGACGGTGGTCCCCGAGCCGCTCCACGGGGACCTCGAGGGCATCACCCACGAGGAGGCCGCCGGCCACGCTGAGTGCCGTGACGAGGACGTCCATGGGAGGAGGCTAACCGGCGTCGACCCCGGCGGCGGGCACCGGATGTCTAGGCTCGCCCGATGGTCACGACCCGTACCCTGGAGCTCGCCACCCCCGACGGACCCATGGCGGTCTTCGAGGCCCTCCCGGAGAAGGCCGGGGACGGAGGGGCGGGGGGCGGGGAGGGCGGGGTGGCCGGCGGGACCGGCCAGGGACGGGGGGCGGTGATCGTGGTCCAGGAGGCCTTCGGGGTGAACGGGCACATCGAGGACGTCACCAGGCGGTTCGCCGCCGCCGGGTACCAGGCGGTGGCCCCCCACCTCTTCCACCGGACCGGGGACCCCGTCCTCGGCTACGAGGACTTCGGGGCGGTGATGCCCCACGTGACGGCCCTGAGCGACGGGGGAATCCTCGGGGACCTCGGGGCCGTGCTCGACCAGTTGGCCGGCCAGGGCTGGTCGAGGGAGGCAGTCGGGGTGGTGGGGTTCTGCATGGGCGGCCGGGTGGCCTTCCTGGCCGCCGTCCGGCTGGCGCTCGGGGCGGCGGTGACCTTCTACGGGTCGGGGATCTTCCGGGAGCGGACCCCGACCATGCCGGCCCTGATCGGGGGGATCCCGGAGATGAGGACACCCTGGCTGGGGCTCTACGGAGATGCCGACCGGGGGATCCCGGTGGAGGAGGTCGAAGAGCTCCGGGAGGCCCTCGGGGAGGGGGCGGGGGTGCCCTGGGAGATCGTCCGGTACCCGGGGGCCGAGCACGGCTTCCACTGTGACGTCCGGGACTCCTATGCCCCGGTCGCCGCCGCCGACGGCTGGGGGAGGACGCTGGCCTGGCTCGACGCCCACCTCGAAACGAGACCACACTAAGAGGTGATTTAATCACTCTTTGTAGTTGCAATCAGGAAATCTTGCCTATTCGATCACGGTCCGTCGCAACGGTTTGACTCGAAGCGGTCAGAATCGGGACAATCGATTCACCATGCAAGAGAACCTCGGCGAAGCGCCAACCCTGGCGGGCAACCCGGCCAGCACGGTACCTCCGGGGACCTGGGTCCTCGACCCCGACAGGAGCACGATCGAGTTCGTGGCCCGGCACTTCGTCGTCTCGAAGGTCCGGGGACACTTCGTGAACGTCCAGGGGACGGTGGTGGTCCCGGTGGATATCATGGAGGCCAGGGTGGAGGCCTGGGCCGAGTCGGGCTCGGTGGAGACGGGGGACCCCGCCCGGGACGACCATCTCCGGTCGGCAGACTTCTTCGACTCCGAGCGCTACCCGAGCCTCTACCTCGTCGGGGGGGTCGTGGCGCTGACCGGCCGGGGCTACCAGGTCCGGGTCCAGATGACGATCAGGGACGTCACCCGGACGGTGGACTTCGACGTCCTCGTCGGGGAGGTCTTCACCGGCGGCGACGGCTTCCCCCGGCTGACGGCCACGGGCTACGCCGTGGTGAACCGGAAGGACTTCGGCCTCCGCTGGAACGCCACCATCGAGACCGGGGGGGTCGTCGTGGCCGACCAGGTCGAGCTGGCCCTCGAGTTCGAGCTGATGCGGACCGGCCCCGCCTGAGGCTCGCAGGGTCGAGGCCCTGCGCCGCCTGAACAGCCTTACTTCTTGGCCGACTCGAAGAAGGGGTTGGTCCCGCTGGCGTGGTCGGTGACGTCGACGACGCCGACGAGCTCGGGGATCTCGTCCCGCAGGGCCACCTCGATGCCCTGGGAGAGGGTGACCTTGGCCATCCCGCAACCCTGGCAGCCACCCCCGAGCCGGAGGTAGGCGGTGCCCTCGACGACGGAGACGAGCTCGGCCCGGCCCCCGTGGGCGGCGATGGAGGGGTTGATCTGCTCCTCGAGGACGGCGATGACCCGGAGGGCCATGTCGCTCGTCAGATCACCCTCGGGGACAGTGGCGGAGGCGGGCTTGGGGGGGATGTTGGGGTTGAGGATGACGAGGCCCCCCTCGCCGTCGTCGGACCAGTCGAGGCGGGCTCCCCGGACCCGGTCCAGGGACTCCTCGGGGACGATCACCGTGATCCCGTCGGCGTCGGACCGGGAGTCGTCCGGTCCGGCATCGGTGGCGGCCTGGAAGTAGATGTCGTAGGTGTAGGCGCCGTTCGAGGCCCCGGTCACCTCGACCCAGAGGGCCAGCCGGTCGGAGTCGGGCTCGTCCGCCATGGCGTCCCTGACCACCCCCTGGGCGGCCGGGGTGATCGTGAGCGTCGAAACGGTGTCTGTCGAAACGATGTCATCGGCCATGGCCGTCACCTCCGGGGACCATCATAGGGGGATGGCCCGGGTCCTCCTCCTCGTCCCCTCGGCCTCCTACCGGGCCGGGGACTTCCTGGAGGCGGCCCTGGCCCTGGGCGTCGAGGTGGTGGTGGGGTCGTCCGAAGCCCTGGCGCTGCGCGGGGTGATGGGAGGGCGCTCCCTCGAGCTCCCCTTCGACGATCCCGGAGCGGCCGCCAGCGCCATCGTCGAGCAGGACCGGGTGGCCCCCCTCGACGCCGTGGTGGCCGTCGACGACCAGGGGACCCTGGTGGCGGCCGAGGCCTCGGCCCGGCTCGGGCTGAGGCACAACCCCCCGGCGGCCGTGGCGGCGGCCCGGGACAAAATCGCCATGCGGCGGGCGCTGGCGGCGGCCGAGGTTCCCCAGCCCGCCTTCGCCCCGCTGCGGGGTCGGGCCGGGGAGGCGGAGACCTTCGAGGTGGTCGCCTCGGTGGGCTACCCCTGCGTGGTGAAGCCAAGGGACCTCTCGGGAAGCCAGGGGGTCATCCGGGTCGACGACCCGGCCGGGGTGCTCTCGGTGGTGGAGCGGGTCCGGGGTATCGCCTCCCGGGCCGGGGCCGGCCCCTCCCCCACCGTCCTGGTCGAGGCCTTCGTCGGGGGGGCGGAGGTGGCGGTGGAGGGGATCCTCGACGGGGGGGAGCTGACCGTCCTGGCCGTCTTCGACAAGCCTGATCCCCTCGAGGGCCCCTACTTCGAGGAGACGATCTACGTGACACCGTCCCGGCTCCCGACCGGGGAGCTGGCCGCGGTGGCGGCTGCGGCCGGGCAGGCGGCCCGGGCCCTGGGGCTGTCCGAGGGGCCGGTCCACGCCGAGGTGCGGGTCTCGGGGGGCCGGGCCAGCGTGATCGAGGTGGCGGCCCGGACCATCGGGGGACTCTGCAGCCGGACGCTTCGGTTCGGGACGGGGAGGAGCCTGGAGGAGCTGGTCCTGGCCCAGGCCCTCGGGCTCCCCCTCGACCGGGACCGGGAGGGGCGGGCGGCCGGGGTGCTGATGCTCCCCATCCCGGGGACGGGAACGCTGATCGGGGTGGAGGGCCGGGAGGAGGCCCTGGCAGTGCCGGGGATCCTGGCCGTCGAGACCACGGTCGCCCCGGGCCGGCCGATCGTGGCCGTTCCCGAGGGGGACCGATATCTGGGGTTCGTCTTCGCCGAGGGACCGACCCCGGCCCGGGTCGAGAAAGCCCTCCGGCGGGCCCAGGGGCTCCTGGAGGTCAGGGTCGAGGAGACCCGGGGAAGGCCCTGAGGCCGTCGGCGGGAGGGCCGGGCGCCAGGCACTACGTTGGGCGCCGTGCGGGTCCTCCTCGTCTCGACCTACGAGCTCGGCCACCAGCCCATCCACGTGGCCTCGCCGGCGGGAGCCCTGATCCGGGGGGGCCACGAGGTCCGGTGCGTCGACCTGGCCGTGGAGCGACTCGATCCGGAGGCGGTGGCCTGGGCCGAGGCGGTGGCCCTCTCGGTCCCGATGCACACCGCCATGCGGCTGGCCCTGGCCGCGGCCGCCGCCATCCGGGCGGCCCGGCCCGGCCTGGCCCTCTGCTTCTACGGGCTCTACGCCGTCCTCGCCGAGGAGGGGCTCGACGGGCTGTCCATCGCCGGGGAGTACGAACCGGAGCTGGTGGCCTGGGTGGAGGGGTTGGCCGGGTCCGGAGTCCCGGCGGCGACGGGCACCCGGATTGCCCTGGGCCGGGGGGCCTTCGGGCTGCCGGCCCGCCATCTCCTACCCCCCCTCGACGCCTACGCCCGGCTGGCCCTGGCCGGAGGGGAACGGCTGGCGGGCTACGTGGAGGCGAGCCACGGCTGCGCCCACCGGTGCCGGCACTGCCCGGTCCCCGTCGTCTACGACGGGAGGACCCGGCTGGTGGGTGAGGAGGCCCTCCTGGCCGACGTGACCCAGCTCGTCGAGCTCGGGATGGAGCACCTCAGCTTCGGGGACCCCGACTTCCTGAACGGGCCCCACCACGCCCGGCGGGTGGTGGACGCCGTCCACGGGGCATTCCCGGGGCTCAGCTTCGACGTGACGGTGAAGGTGGAGCACATCCTCCGGCACCCGGCTCTCTGGCCGGAGCTGGCCGCCAAGGGCTGCCTCTTCGTGGTCTCGGCCTTCGAGTCGGCGACAGATGCCATCCTGGAGCGGCTGGACAAGGGCCACACGGTGGCCGACGAGATCGAGGCGGTCCGGCTCCTCCGGGAGGCCGGGATCGAGCCCCGACCGTCCCTCCTCCCGTTCACCCCCTGGACCGGACCCGAGGACCTCTGGGCCCTGGTCGACCTGGTGGCCGGCTGCGACCTGGTCGGGAACGTCGATCCGATCCAGTACGCCATCCGGCTCCTCGTCCCCCCCCGGTCCCTCCTCCTCGCCGCCGGGGAGCTCGAGGGACGGCTCGAGGACTACGACCGGGAGCACTTGGGCTGGCGCTGGCGGGCCCCGGACCCCCGGGTCGACGAGCTCCAACTGGCCCTGGCCGCCCTGGCCGAGCGGGCCGGGGCCGGGCTCTGGCCGGCCGAGGAGGCCTACAGCGCCGTCAGGGAGGCCGTCGGGGGAGCCTTCCCCGGTGAGGGGGGTCCCCGGCCGGGGATCATCCCGGGCCTGGCCTCGGTCCTGGCGCCCGACGAGCGGCCCCGGCTGACGGAGGCCTGGTTCTGCTGTGCCGAGCCGATGCGGTCCCAGCTGGATCCGGTCCTGGCGGCCGGAGATCCCCCCTTGACGACGACGGTAGGAGTCCGAGCATGAGCGAGTCAGGTCCGGCGACGAACGGGTCGGGGACGATCCCGACAGGCGCCCACGAGTGGGTCAGCTTCCCGGACCCCGTCGAGGACCGGACCTGGCTCTTCGACGTGACCTTCCTCGAGAGCAACTGGACCTGCATCTTCGGCAACGGCTGCCAGGGGGTCCTCACCGGCCCGGCCCCGGAGATGGTCGAAGGGTGCTGCTCCTATGGAGCCCATTTCACCGGAGAGGAGGACGTGGCCCGGGTGAAGGCGGTGGCGGCCACCCTGACCGAGGAGGAGTGGCAGTTCCGGCGGGAGGGGAAGCAGCACGGGATCTCGGTCAAGCACAAGAACGGGGAGGTGACGACCCGGATCGTCCACGACTCCTGCATCTTCCTGAACCGGGTCGGCTGGCCGACGGGGCCGGGCTGCGCCCTCCACCAGGTGGCGGTCAAGCGGGGGGTCCCCCACCTCACCCTGAAGCCGGACGTCTGCTGGCAGCTCCCCCTCCGCCGGGACGACGAGGTGGCCACCGACGGGCACGTCACGTCCGTCGTGAGCCAGTGGGACCGCCGGAACTGGGGGGACGGGGGCTTCGAGTTCCACTGGTGGTGCACGGAGTCCCCGGAGGCCTTCGTGGGGGCGAACCCCGTCTACGAGGAGCTGAAGGACGAGCTGGTCGAGATGGTGGGCCGGAAGATCTACAAGCGGCTGGCCGCCTACCTCCAGGCCCGGAAGCAGCCCCCGCCGACGAACGGGACCCCGATGGCGGTGGCGGTCAAGGTCCCCCACCCCGCCATCCGCCGCTGACCTGACAAAGGCGGGCCGGTAGCCCCCGCCCGGGGGTCACTCCGCCGCCAGCGGGTCCTCCTCGTCGTGGCCGGCGTCGGGGGACCGGATGCCGACGATCTCCTCGAACTCGTCGACCTCGGCCTCGCACCAGGACGCATGCTCGTCGTCGGGCTCGGCACCGCACTCGGCGCAGGGCCCGACCTCGGTCGCCACGGAGCGCTTCAGGCTCCGGGCTTCTTCGAAGCGGCGATGCCGTCCCTTCTTCACGGTTGCTCCTCCGTGGGCCGAGTCCAGGGGCCCCCACCTGCGAACCCGGACAAGTCTACAGGTGGGTGCCGCCCCGGGATGCCAGGTCGGGACGGGGTGGCCGGGCCCGATACAGTCGGACCCGTGGCCGACGAATTCGACCCCGATGCCATGGTGGAGCGGTTCCGGGAGCGGGCCCAGGCCGTCCGGAGCCGGGGGCTCCCCCCCGTCGAGGGACCCGAGCGGCAGCGGTTCGTGGAGCAGGCCCAGTTCGACTTCATGGACTACGCCATGATCGGCGACTGCGAGGCCAGCCTCGAGAACGGGATCCTCACCCTCCGGCTCGATCTCCGACCCCCGGCCGGGGACGGCGGCTCCGACTGAGCTACCCCTCCAGGGGCGGATTGAGGAGATCGCCGCCCCAGTCGAGCCGGTTCCGGGGCCCCACCTCCAGCACTTCGAGCCGGTCGTCGACGAGGGGAGCGGCAGCAGCCTCCTCCGAAGCCGCGACGAGGGTCGAGTCGAAGTCGAAGTCGATCTCGCTCGCCACCACCAGGCCCGGTCCTCGGGCCAGACCAGGTCCGGGGTGATGCCGAGCGGCCATCGGCCGAGCTCGGAGATCGACGCGCAGGGAGCCTTGGCCAGGAGGTAGCTCCGTCCGGGATGGGAGAACCGGGGAGCATGCAAGCGGACAGCACCACCCGAAGGGGCGTAGAGACTGCCGTGGCCTTCCCAGATGCCGAGCCAACAGGACTCGGGTGTCCTCGTGAATGCGGCGAGGATGCCGTAGAGGTCACGGCACTGCCCGAGAGAGAGGTGACCCTCTCGCATGGATCGGCGAACGGCGGCGGACCGGGTTCCCCGGGATCGGGGACACTGACCTGCCGGTACTGCATCAGCGGGTGAAAGCTCCGGCCGGTCAGATGTCAGAGCCGCCACCGCCCGCCAGGTCACCGCTTGATCGCTCCCCCCGGAGTTCGCCGGAGCTCGATCTCCTCAGGCCAGACCGGGACCCGCCATTCGTCAGCCACGGACTCCATCCTCCCCCGTCGAGAGCCGAGGGTCAGTCCTGACACATGCCACCGTGCCTACGGTGAATGCCTGTCACACCCTTCTGTGATGATCGACGCATGGATTCGGCGGCAGACCTGCTCGAGCGGCTCGAGGTGGCGGCGGGAGACCTGGGTGCCCTGGTCCGGGGCTTCGATCCGGGGGCGGCCTCGGGGCCGGAGGCGGCCCGGCTGGCCACCGTCTTCAGCCGTGTCGCCCGGCTCGGCTCGGCCGGTAGGTTGGCGGCGGCCGGCCGGGTGGCCGAATGTGCGGAGGCCTGGCGGCAGGGGGGTCGGTACCGGTCGGCGGAGGACTGGCTGGCCGACGTGGCGGGATCCGACAGCCGTGAAGCCCGGGGGGAGCTCCGGACGGGCGCCCGGCTGAAGAAGCTCCCGAAGGTCGCCGCTGCGGTCCGGGAGGGCCAGCTCTCGCCCCGGGAGACCGAGGAGGTCGCGCTGGCGGCCGAAAGGGCGCCGGGCCGGCAGGAGGAGATCATCGAGGCGGGCCGGCGGTCCCTGGGGGAGATCCGGAACCTCCGGAAGAAGGGGGAGACGGAGGCCCGGTCGAGGGAGGACGACGAGGCCCGGGCCCGGAGGCAGCACCGAAACCGGTCGGTCTGGTTCGGGACCGACGGGGAGGGGATGGGGGTGGTGAACGGCCGGCTGGCTCCGGAGCGGATGGCCGAGATCCGGGTGTTGGTGGAGGAGGAGGCGGACCGGGTCTTCGCCGAGGCCCGAAAGGCGGGACGCCAGGAGTCGACGGGGGCGTACCGTGCAGATGCCCTCCTGGCCCTGATCCGACGTTCGGCGGCCGGAGGCGGAAGCGGCGCCGGGGAGGGCGACGGCGGGAGGGCGGGGAGCGGTCTCCGGCACCGGATGCTCATCCGGGTGGACCTCTCGGCGCTGCTTCGGGGTTGGGCCGAAGGTGAGGAGACCGTCGAGATCGCCGGATGCGGGCCGGTCCCGGTCGCCACAGCCCGGGATCTCCTCGGAGAGGCCCTCCTGACCCTGGTCGTCACCGACGGGGTCGATATCCGGACGGTCGTCTCGGCCGGGAGGAATATCCAGTCCGTCGTGGACCTGGCCCTCCGGTGGCGGGACCGGACCTGCGTGGTGCCGGGGTGCGACCGGACGAGCCGGCTCGAACGGGACCACTGGCGGGTCGACTTCGCCGCCCGAGGCCCGACAGCACTCGAGAACCTCTGCCTGCTCTGCCGCTTCCACCACAGCCAGAAGACCCGGGGGAACTGGAATCTCAGCGGAGGCCCAGGCCGGTGGGCCTGGAACCCCGTGAAGAAGCCCTCCCATGCCACCGGAGAACCCGAGCTCCGGGACAAGGGCTGATCGGGTGAAGGCACAGGGCTACGGTGGCGCCATGCCCGGCTTCGAGTTCGGACGGGGCCCCGCTCCTCGGCCGTGATCTACCTCTACGCCGGTCTTCGGGCCGGCGCCACCGCCGACGAGGTGCTGGCCCGGGCAGGGGCGACGGGTCAGCCTCCTGACGCCGGACAGGTCCCACCCGGGGTGATGCGGATCGAGCCGGAGGACGCCCCGGCCTGGGCCGTCACGGTGAGGGTCGGGGCGCAGGCGGCCGAGGTGACGGTGAAGCCCGTCCCGGTGACGGTGTAACCGGCCGGATAGAGGGAGGAGGGGGTCTCGAAGGTGGTGAGGGTCCCGGCCGGGTAGGTCCCCCCGGCGGGGCGGGCCGTCGACCAGGAGAACAGGAGGGTCCGGGCGGTGGGGTCGAAGCTGGAGGCGGCGGGGGTGCCGGCCACGGCCAGGGGGTAGGCCTCGGTGAGGGCGTCGACCGCGGCGGTGGCGACGTTGGTCCCGGTGGGGGGAGCGGCCAGCTTGGGGACCATCTCCCCGTCGAAGGACCAGAAGAGCCAGGGGAGGAGGGCGCTGTCGAGCTCCCCGGCCTGGCGGTGGATGGCGGCGGGGTCCTGGCTGGCCCCCCACTCGGTGTTGAGGAGGACCCCCCCGGTCCGGGCCGACCAGGCTTCGGCATCGGAGAGGACGGTGGGCTCGGCTCCGGTGGTGATGGTGTAGAGGTGGAAGCTGAGCCCGGCGTTGGGGTCACCGCCGGGAACGGGGACCGAGGTGGTGGGGTGACCGAAGTTGAACAGGACGAAGGGCTCCCCGAGGATGAGGTGGTGGTCGCCGGCCCCCCGGATGGCGGTGACGGCCTTGGCCGAGAAGGCCCCGAGCTCGGACTGGTCGAGGCCGGGGCAGCCGGCCAGGTCCTGGGCGCAGGCCGTCCAGGTCGTCCCCGGCCAGGGCTCGTTCAGGAGGTCGTAGCCGAGGACGCCGGGATCGGCGGCGAAGCGCCGGGCCACCGCCCCGTACATCGCCGTCATCTCCTCCTGGAGGCCGACCCCGCCGGGTCCGGGGGCGTCGTCCCAAAAGCTCTGGAAGGCCTGCTGGATGGCGGGATCCTTGGCGTAGTAGAGGGGGAAGACGGCGTGGTTGTTGATCGCCGTCCCGGTCAGGGTCATCCAGGCCGGGAAGCCGTCGTCGCCGATGGAGGGACCCCAGCCGTCCTGGTGGTAGTCGATGAGGGTGAGGATCCCGGCCTTGTCGAGGAGGCTGACGGTGGAGGCGATGCTGTCGAGGTAGGCCTGGTCGATGACCCCCGGGGTGGGCATGAGACCGGTGGGGAGGACACCGAGGCGGACGGCCCGGAAGCCGTGATCGGCCAGCCAGGTGGCGTCGGCGGCGGTGAACCCGGCCGGGCCGGGCTCGTAGGGGGCGGCCTTCTCGACCATGTTGACCCCGTGGACGAGGAGGACCCGGCCCTGGGCGTCGGTCAACCAGCGGCCGCTGTGGCCGACGGGTCCGGTGGGGAGGGCGGCTGGGGTGGTCCCGGGGGAGCGGCTCGAGGTGGAGCTAGGGCCGCAGGCGGCAGTCCCGAGGAGGGTCAGGGCGGCGAGGAGGCTGGCGGGGCGGAGGAGGAGGAGGACCGGGGCGCGCATGGCCGCTCAACATAGCTGGGTGGCAACACGGTGACGGTCCGTGATGTCCTCGGGAGGTGGGGGTCAGAAGAGGGAGGACTGCCGGGGACCGGCCCGGTAGGGGGCGGTGGCCCGGACGACGTCGGCCTCGGATCCGGCCACGACCAGGAGCTCGAGGTTCCTGAGATGGGAGACGTCACCGACCTTCTCCCCCCGGGGGTTGTAGATCCCGATCTGGGCCCCGACGTAGCGCTTCGAGTCGAAGGCCAGGGTCTCGACGAAGTCGTGGTGGGCGCACATCGCCTCGAGCTCCTCCCGGGTCACCCAGGACTCGTCGTTGTAGGAGAGGATCAGGAGCCGGCAGGGGACGGCCCGGACGACCCGACCCAGGGCCGGTCCCATCTCCCGGCGGGCGTTGAAGGGGCTCTTGGTGGAGGGTTCCCGGGCGTCGAGCCGCTTGCAGGCCACCCCGTAGTGGTCGGGGGTGTCCCAGGCCACCAGGGTCTCCCAGATGTGGTAATTCGTGAAGTAGCGGTGCTGGTTGTAGGGGGGGTCGAGGTAGGCGATGTCGAACTCCCCGAGGGACCCGGCCAGTTCCGTGGCATCCCCCCGGACGGCCCGACCGGAGCCGGGGAGGAGCTCGGGGACCCGGAGCTCGAGGGGCTTGAAGGAGCGGGGGGCCCAGGCCTTCACGTAGGCCATCTGGACGCCGGTGGTGGAGTCGACCCGGTCGGCGGCCTCGAGGAGGCTCGTGAGGAGGAGGGGGAAGAGGGGGCTGTCCCGGTAGTCCGATTCGAGGACACCCCGGATGGCGTCGATCCGCTCCCCGTTGAAGGGCTGGAAGAACCGGGACCGGAGGCAGAAGGTCTCGGTGAAGTAGCCGGCTTCCCCCCGGAGCGAGGAGAGGTGGGCGAGGGCTTCGGCCAGCTCGGCCCGGTCGACACCGGCGGCATCGGTCTCGAGGTAGCAGCGGCCGAAGACCTCGGAGTAGCGGGCCGTGTCCACGGCGGTGGTCCGGAGTCCCCGGCGCTTGAACTCCTGGGCCACCCGGGTCGTCCCCGTGAAGAGGTCGAGGGCGGTCGAGGCCCCGGCCCGGCCGGCGATGTCCCCCAGGACGGGGACGAGCCGACGCTTGGACCCGAGGTACTTGATCATCAGCCCCCGTAGTGCATCCGGGTGTCCTCCATCCGGAGGATCTCGGCCTCCTCCCCGGCCGGCCCGAATCCGGCATCGAGGACCTCCCCGACGAAGAAGCTGTGGCTCGGGAAGTCGAGCCGGTGCCGGACCCCGCAGTCGAGGAAGCCGGCGGCCCTCTCGAGGAGAGGGGCCCCCGAGACCGGGGCCGGGCGGACCGGGACCCCGTTCATGGTCCCCACCCCGGCCCCGTCGAGGTCGAGGTCGAGGTCGGGCTTGACGAACTTCCGGACGACCTCCCGGTCGGTCCGGGCCAAGATGCTCAGGGCGAAATGCCCGTCGGCGGCGAGGAGTCCGTGGGTCCGGGATCCCGTCTCGACGGCCACCCCGACGAGCCTCGGGTCGGTGGCGACCTGGACGGCGAGGTTCAGGGTCATGAGGTGGGGACGGTCGAGGTGACGGGTCCCGAGGACATAGAGCCCGGTGGGGAGGCTCCAGAGGACCCGGCGGCGGAGCCGGTCGGCAGGGTCGGGGTCGTGGCGGGGGGGAGCGGGCACCGGGTCAGCCCCCGCCGGGGACGGTGGTGGCGGTGGAGGGGACCCGACCGGTGAGGGTCCCGATCCGGGCCAGGGCCGACTCCAGGTTGGCCTGGGCCTGGATCCGCTCGGTCCGGGATCGGGCCAGGACGGCCTGGTTGGCAGCACTCCCCCCGAAGCAGTCCCGGCCGGCGGCCGCCTCGTCGCTGAAGGCCGCCGTCATGTCCTGGGAGAGGGTCTCGTCGGGGCTGGTCGGGGAACTGGCCACGGTGGAGAGGTCGGAGTCGAGGAGGGCACAGTCGGCATGGAGGTTGCCGTACTCCCCCGCCGTCACGTCGGCGGCGATCCGGGCGTCGTCGGCCTCGAGTGTCCCGATGGCCGGGCCGATCCCGTTGGCGGCCACCCAGGAGCTCGTCCGGGCGGCCAGGCTCGGCGGGGGCCCCGAGCTGCCGCAGCCGGAGAGGGCGAGGGCGGCCGAGCCGAGGAGGGCGGCAGCCGCCCGAGCGGTCAAGATCCCGGAGCGAGGCCCGGGGGCGGCCAGGCCGGGTCGAGCTGGCGGAGGAAGAGGGCGCAGCGGTCCTCCTCGGGGGTCTCCCCGATGGCGGCGGCGGCAAGCTGGAGCCCGTGGAGGCAGCTGAGGAAGCCCCGGTTCCCGGGATGGGACCACCGGACGTAGCCGCTCCCCCGCCAGCCGCTCTGCCGGAGGGCGTCGAGCCCCCGGTGGTAGCCGACCCGGAAGCAGGCATAGGCCTCGACGTCGTCCCGGGCCAGCTCCCCGAGCCGGGCCCAGGCGTCCGACCACTCGGGGAAGGCCGAGACGACGTCGGAGACGGCCTCCCGGCGGCGGTCGGGGGGGAGGGCCAGGGCAGCCTGGAGCCGCTCGGCGGCGGCCGGGGGGGCGGGGTCGAGGGCCGTCTCGGGGAGCCCCCGGGTCAGGTTGACGTGGTCGCTCATTGGGTGCTCTCCCCGGTCGGGTCCGAACCGGCCCGGGGACCGGGCCGGAAGAGGGTGAAGGCCCCGCCGGCCAGGACGAGGACAACGAGGAGGAGGGCGATGATGACGTCGAGGATCATTCGAACCGCAGGAGATGGTAGTCCCGCTTCCCTTTCCGGAGGACGAGGTACCGGCCGAAGAGGAGGTCCTCGACGGTGATCCGGGCCTCGGGTTCGGCGATCCGGCGGTTGTTCAGGTAGATCCCACCCTGGCTGATCGTCGTCCGGGCCTGGCCCTTCGAGGCGGAGAGGCCGGCAGCGACCAGGGCGTCGACGAGCGGGAGGTCGAGGAGGTCCCGGGCCAGGAGGGTCCGGGGGGCCTCGGCGCAGAGGTCGAGGAGGGTCGGCTCGTCGAGGTCGGCGATCTCCTCGGAGAAGAGGGCGGCGGCGGACCGCTCGGCCCGGAGGAGCTCGGCCTCGCCGTGGACGAGGAGGGTGACCTCCCGGGCCAGGGCCCGGTGGGCGGCCCGGCGCTCGGGGTGGGAGGCCGTCTCCTCGTCGAGGGCCTCGATGGCCTCCCGGTCGAGGAAGGTGAAGTAGCGGAGGTAGGTCCCGACCATGGCGTCCTCGACCCGGAGGAGGAACTGGTGGAGCTGGTAGGGGCTCGTCCGGGCCGGGTCGAGCCAGACGGCCCCGGACTCGGTCTTCCCGAACTTGGTCCCGTCGGCCTTCAGGACGAGGGGGGAGGTGAGCCCGTAGACCTCGACCCCGTGGACCCGCCGGACGAGGTCGATCCCCATCGTGATGTTCCCCCACTGGTCCGACCCCCCGATCTGGAGGCTGCAGCCCTCCGTCTCCTGGAGGTGGAGGAAGTCGTAGGCCTGGAGGAGCATGTAGGTGAACTCGGTGAAGGAGATCCCCTGGTCGGGTCGCTCCAGGCGAGCCCTGACGGACTCCTTGGCCACCATTTGATTGACAGTGAACCGCTTCCCGACGTCCCGGAGGAAATCGACCAGGGTGAAGGGCCGGAGCCAGTCCCCGTTGTCGAGGAGGACGGCCCGGGCGTCGCCGGCGGCCGGGGAGAAGTCGAAGAATCGCTCGAGCTGGGCCCGGATGCCAGCCAGGTTGGCCCTGAGCTCCTCGTCGGTCAGGAGGGACCGCTCCTCGGTCTTCCCCCCGGGATCCCCGATGACACCGGTCCCGCCCCCGGCCAGGGCGATGGGCCGGTGGCCGGCCTGCTGGAACCGGCGGAGGGTGCAGATCTGGAGGAGGTGGCCGACGTGGAGGCTGTCGGCGGTGGGATCGAAGCCGGCGTAGAGGACGAAGTGGTCCCTGTCGAGCCGGGCCGTGAGATCGGGGTCGGTGACCTGATGGATGAGTCCCCGGAACTCCAGGTCGGCGGCGAGGGGGGCCATGGTCCCAGCCTGCCACGCAGCCGCAGACCCCTCCGACCGGGGGGTCGTAGGCTTCCCGGGCCGGGGAGAGGTCCCCGGCGCTCGAGGGGGTGGGAGTGTCCGGGGCCGAGGGGGGGACGGTGATCATCGGGGGGAGCGTGGCCGGCCTGACCACAGCCCTGGCCCTGGCCCGGCGGGGCCTCCCCGTGACGGTGGTGGATCGGGCCCCGGTCGGGACCGCCACCGACCCCGGAGCGGCCTTCACCGAGAGCGGGGGGGTCCCCCAGCGTCGGCACAGCCACGCCTTCCTGGCCCGGCTCCGGGAGGCCCTCCGGGCCGGGGCCCCCGACGTCCTCGAGGGGCTCCTCGCCGCCGGGGCCACCGAGATCGCCTTCGCCGACCACCTCCCCCCCGGGATGCCGGCCGACCCCCGGCCCGGGGACGACCAGCTGGTGGCCCTGGCCTGCCGGCGGACCACCTTCGACGGGGTCCTCGGAGCCGTCGCCCGGGCCGAGCCGGGGATCCGATGGCGGCCGGGCAGCGGGGTCCGGGGACTGGCGAGCAGACCCGGGCCGGTTCCGACGGTGACGGGGGTCGTCCTCGACAGTGGGGAGGTCCTCCCGGCCGGCCTCGTGGTCGACGCCGGGGGCCGCCGGTCCCCCCTCCCCCGATGGCTGGCGGCCGAGGGGGCGGTGGTCCCGGCGGAGGAGACGAGCGAGTGCGGGCTCCTCTACACCTCCCGGTTCTACCGGCTCCGGCCCGGCCAGCGGCCCCCGGTCGAGGGGCTCCTGGGGGGGGACCTCGACTACATGAAGGTGGGCCTCTTCCTGGGTGACAACGAGACCATCTCGATCACGATGGGGCTCCCCACCGACGACGGGGAGCTCCGGGCCCTCCTCCGGCCCGAGGCCTTCGACCGGGCCGCCCGGGCGGTGACCTCGACGGCTCCCTGGGTCGACCCGGCCGTGGCTGAGCCCATCTCAGGGGTCGAGGTCATGGCCCGGCTGACGAACACCCGGCGGTGGCTCGTGGCCGGGGGCCGACCCGTGGCCCTCGGCGTGGTCGCCCTCGGGGACGCCGCCGTCCACACGAACCCCCTCTACGGCCGGGGCTGCTCCCTGGCCGTGGTCCAGGCCTTCGCCCTGGCCGAGCTCCTGGCCGGGGACCCCTCCCCGGAGACGTTGGCTCTGGCCTGGGAGGAGGTCCTGGTCCGGGAGGTCGAACCCTGGTACCGGAGCGCCGTCGTCCAGGACCGCCAGAACCGGGCCGGACTGGCCGCCTTCCGGGGCGAGGACCCCTCCGAGGAGGACGTCGCCCTCCGGCAGATGGCCGAGCTCCTCCGGGAGGGTCTCCTCCCCGCCACCCGGACGGCCCCGGCCGTCCATCGGGCCTTCCTCCGGGTCATGAACCTCCTCGACCAGCCCGAGGCTCTGGCCAGCGACCCCGAGGTGGCCGGGGCCGTCCTGGCCAGCTTCGCCAGCCGGGCCGACCGCCCCCCGGCCGAGCCCCTCGGGCCGGGCCGGGACGAGCTCCTGGAGCTGGTCACCGCCGGTTGAGGGACCACCCCTGGCGGAGCGGGCCGCCGCCGGGCAGCATGGTGGGGTGGAGGGGAACCGGATCCGGGAAGAGCTGGTGGACGAGCGCGGTACCGTCCTCCGGACGAGCTGGCATCCCGACGAGCATCTGATCGTCCTCAGCCTCTGGCGGGAGGGGACCTGCATCGGTACCTTCCGGGCCACCCCCGAGGACGCCGGCCGGCTCGGACGCTACTTCACCGAGGTCGAGCTCCGGCGAGCCCAGAGCGTCACCTCCGTCGAGGAGCCGACCAGGATGGTGGACCGGGCCGCCGCCGACGCCACCCGGATGGTCCCCCGGGTCGAGCCCCTCTCCGAGGGGGACGGACTGGCCGATACGGCCTGACCGCCCCTCTAGCCGAAGAGCCGCTCCAGGGCCGCTCCCACCTGGCCCTGGAGCTCCTGGTGGAGGACGGTGTTGACGGGCCGTTCGGGAAGCCGGACGCAGATCACCGAGAGCCCCCCACCGGCCAATCCCTCCTCGAGGGCGGTCCGGAAGGCCTCGATCCCGGCGACCTCCCGGACGGGGATCCCGAGCCCGGCGGCGGCCGCGGCCGGGTCGACGGCCTGGGGGGTCCCGAAGAGGGCCTCGAACCAGTCGAGCTCGAGGGTCTCGGCCTGGAGGAGGAAGGAGAAGATCCCTCCCCCCCCGTTGTCGGCCACGACCACCGTCAGGGGAGGATCGAAACCGGCCGGCCGGACAAGGGCAGTCAGGTCGTGGAGGAAGGCCAGATCCCCGACGAGGGCCACGACGGGCCCCCCGGTGAGGGCCACCCCGAGGGCGGTGGAGACGACCCCGTCGATCCCGTTGGCCCCCCGGTTGGCGAGGACCCGGAGGGAGTCGGGCCGGGCCGGGCCGAACCACTCGACGTCCCGGACTGGCATCGAGGAGGAGACGACCAGGCTGGCCCCGGCCGGGAGGGCCTCGACCAGGGCCCGGGCCAGGCCCGGCTCGGTGACCCCCCGCTGGGCGTCGCACCAGTCGCTGATGGCCTCCTGGGCCGCCCCCTCGGCCTCGGTCCAGCCGGCCAGCCAGGGGAAGGGGGATGGGGAGACCTCGGCCTCGGTCAGCCCGGCGACCACCGACCGGCACCAGGCGCCGGGTTCGGCGGCGACGACCACCGCGGCCCGACGATCGGGATCGGCCCAGGCCCAGTGGGGGTCGACGAGGATCTCGGTCCCCCCTGCCGCCACCGCCTCCTCCAGGGCCACCCCGACCACCTTGGAGGCCCAGGGGGCTCCGAGCCGGATCACGACGTCGGGGCGGAGCCGGAAGGCGGCGGCAGGTTCCCGGAGGATGGCGTCGGCGGCGGCGACGACTCCGGGACGGTCGAGCCGGCAGCCTGATCGGGGGTCGGCCAGGACGGGCCAGCCCAGGGCTCCGGCCAGAGCCAGGACGGCCTCGGGGTCCCCCGCTCCCCCACCGGCGACGATCAGCCCCGACCGGGCCACCCGGTCCGGGCCGACCAGAACCGAGCCGAGGAGCTCCACCGGGCCGGGACCACCGACGGGAGGGCGCCAGGCCTGGTGCCAGGGGGCCCCCTCGGGACGGCCCGGGGGGAGGGCCAGGGGTTGGCCGACGAGGGGCTCCCGGCAGGGGAGGTTGAGCTGGACCGGTCCGGGGCCCCGGGGTCCGGCCAGAGCCTCGGCCACCAACCGGGAGCCGAGGGACCGCCAGGAGGACCGGCCGGCCCAGTCGGCCACCCCGAGGTCGACCTCGAAGCGGACGGCCGTCCCGTAGAGGCCCCCCTGGGCGATGGTCTGGGGGGCCCCGACCCCCTGGAGCTCGGGGGGACGGTCGGCGGTGCAGACGATGAGGGGGACCCGGGCCAGGTCGGCCTCGACCACGGCGGGGTGGAGCTCGGCGGCGGCCGTCCCGCTCGTCACGGAGATCACCGCCGGCCGGCCCGTGGCCAGGCCGATCCCGAGGGCGGTGAATCCGGCGGAGCGCTCGTCGAGCCGGACGTGGAGGTCGACCCGGGGCTCGGCGGCCAGGGCCATCACCATCGGGGTGGACCGGGATCCGGGGCAGACCACCGCCTGGGTCACCCCGGCCCGGACCCACTCGTCGACGAGGGCGGCGCACCTCGAGGCTTGGACGTCCTCGGGGGCGGGGATGGCTACGCTCACCGGCCGTGCCCCCCGACGAGCTCGCCACGGTTGTCACCGGGTCCGGGTCCCGGCTGGTCCTCGCCCACGGCTTCACCCAGAACAGTGCCGGTTGGGGCCCCTTCGGCACCATCCTGGCCGGCTCCCACGAGGTCCTCGCCCTCGACCTCCCCGGCCACGGGGGATCCGACGCCGTCCGGGCCGACCTCCCCGGGACGGCCCGGCTCCTGGGCGGGGCCGGCGGTGTCGCCGACTACCTCGGCTACTCCCTCGGGGGCCGGGTTGCCCTCCACCTGGCCCTCGACCGGCCCGACCTCGTCCGGAGGCTCGTCCTGGTGGGCGCGACCGCCGGGATCGTCGACCCCGGGGCCCGGGCCCAGCGGCGGGAGGCCGACGAGGCGTTGGCCCTCGAACTGGAGACCGGGGGCCTCGAGCCCTTCCTCGACCGCTGGCTGGCCGGTCCCCTCTTCCGGTCCCTCCCGGCCGGGGCGGCCGGTCTCGAGGGCCGCCGGAGGAACACCGCCGGGGGTCTGGCCTCCTCGCTCCGGCTCTGCGGGACGGGCAGCCAGGATCCCCTCTGGGACCGGCTCCCCGAGCTGGCCATGCCCGTACTCCTCCTGGCCGGCGTCCTCGACCTCCGCTTCGGGGAGACGGCCCGGGTCATGGCCCCCGCCATCGGCCCCAACGCCCGCTTCAGCCTCGTCCCCGGCGCCGGCCACGCCTGCCAGCTGGAGCGCCCCGCCCTCACCGCCCGCCTCGTCGAGGCCTTCCTGGCCCCCTGAGCTCACCGGATGGCCCCCCCGAGGACGAAAGCCGCCGTCAGGAGGCCGCCGGCCACCAGTTGGACCCGGGCCGTCGTCGCCAGCATGGGGAGGAGGTCCCGGCCCTCCGACTCGGACCGGGCCAGGTCGACCGGTCGCCGGGCCAGGGGGGCGGCCAGGAGGGCGACGGCGGCCCACCGGTCCCAGATCCCGGTCAGGAGGAGAACGGCGAGGACCACCCCGACGAGGGACCCGACGTAGAGCCAGCCGGCCCGGTCCCGGCCGAGCCGGACGGCGAGGGTCTTCTTCCCGGCCTCGGTGTCCCCGGCGATGTCCCGGAGGTTGTTCGCCTCGAGGAGGGCCGTGGCCAGGAGCCCGACGGCCACCCCGGCCAGGATCCCCGCCGCCGGGAACGTCCCGACGGTGACATAGATCGTCCCGACGGTGGCGACGAGCCCGAAGAAGACGAAGACGAAGGCCTCCCCCAGCCCGAGGTAGCCGTAGGGCTTCGGCCCTCCGGTGTAGAGCCAGCCGGCCGCCACCGCCGCGGCCCCGACGACGACGAGCCACTCGTTGGTCTCAGCGGCCAGCATCAGCCCGGCCAGCCCGGCCACCCCGAAGGCCGTCCAGGCCGCCGCCCTCACCTGCCGGGCCGGGACCAGCCCCGAGCCCACCAGCCGGAGCGGCCCGACCCGGTCGGCGTCGGTCCCCTTCACCCCGTCCGAGTAGTCGTTGGCGTAGTTCGTCCCGATCTGGAGGAAGAGGGCCACGACCAGGGCCAGGAGGGCATGGCCCCACACCACTCCGTGCGGGAACCGGGCCAGGAGTGAGGGTGGGCAGCCGTCGAGTGGGCAGTGGAAGAAGTGGGGCGCCTGCGTCCGCCAGGCCCACCAGGCCACCGCCGTCCCCACCGCCACCGGCACCACCGCCGCCGGGAGCGTCCGCGGACGGGCCCCCAGGACCCACCGCATCACCGGACCCGGCGGGAGGCCCTGGGAAGGCCCCGGGCCGGCACCGTCCCCCCCAGCGGAGGGGTCGGTCACGGGCGGCGGGGGAACTTCGAGAAGTCCGGCTCCCGGTGCTCGACGTAGGCGTTCCGGCCCTCCTGGCCCTCCTCGGTCATGTAGAAGAGCATCGTGGCGTCCCCGGCCAGCTGCTGGACCCCGGCCAGGCCGTCCTCGGCGGCGTTGAACCCCCCCTTCAGCATCCGCAGCGCGATGGGCGAGAGCTTGAGCATCCGCCGGCACCAGGCCACCGTCTCGGCCTCGAGCTCCTCCAGGGGGACGACGGCGTTCACGAGCCCCCAGTCGAGGGCCTGGTTGGCCCCGTACTGGCGGCAGAGGAACCAGATCTCCTTGGCCCGCTTCACCCCGATCGTCCGGGCCAGGAGCCCCGAGCCGAAGCCCCCGTCGAAGCTCCCCACCAGGGGACCCGTCTGGCCGAACCGGGCGTTCTCCGCCGCGATGGTGAGGTCGCAGACGAGGTGGAGGATGTGGCCCCCCCCGATGGCGTAGCCCGCCACCTGGGCCACGACCGGCTTCGGGAGCCGCCGGATCTGGATCTGGAGGTCGAGGACGTTCAGCCGGCCGATCCCCCGGGCGGCGACGGCGTCGTCCCCGATGTAGCCGTCGTCCCCCCGGATCTTCTGGTCCCCCCCCGAGCAGAAGGCGTCGGGTCCCTCTCCCGTCAGGATGATCGCCCCCACCTCGGGGTCGTCCCGGGAGAGCTCGAAGGCTTCGGCCAGCTCGAAGAGGGTCTGGGGCCGGAAGGCGTTGCGGACCTCCGGCCGGCAGATCGTGAGCCGGGCGATCCCCTCGGCCACCTCGAACCGGATGTCCCCGAACTCCCCCCGGGACTCCCAGGCCGGGGCGGGGAGCCCCCGGAGCTCGGCGATCGGGTCGACCGGGGGACCCATGAGGGACTCAGCAACCATCTGACCATCCACTCCATCGTTTGAGTGATCACTCGTAGGGTCACCTACGCTACCTGGCGGTGCCCACCGTCGTCGCCCTCGACCTCCCCCGGGGTCCCCCCTTCCTCGAGGCCCTCCGCCGGGTCTGGGATGCCGGCGACACCGCCGCCCCCCTTGACCCCCGGCTCCCCCCCGGCCCCGCCCGGGACCTCCTCGCCGCCCTCCGGCCCGGGGCTCTCATCGGTCCCGACGGGGACCGCCGGACCCTCGAGGGCGGCCTCCCCTCCGAACCGGGCGACGCCCTCCTCGTGGCCACCTCCGGCTCCACCGGCCTCCCCCGGGGGGTCCTCCTCAGCCACGCTGCCGTCGAGGCCTCGGCCCGGGCCACCTCCGCCCGGCTCGCCGTCGACTCCGACCGGGACCGCTGGCTGGCCTGCCTCCCCCTGGCCCACATCGGGGGCCTCTCGGTCGTCACCCGGGCACTGCTCACCGGGACGCCGGTCGAGATCCATCCCGGCATGGACCCCCCCGCCGTCGAGGCCGCCGCCCGGGACAGGGGAGCGACCCTCGTCTCCCTCGTCACCGCCGCGGTCCGGAAGATCGACCCCAGCCTCTTCCGGCTGATCCTGCTCGGGGGGGCCGCCCCCCCGGCCGATCCGCCCCCCAACGCCATTGCCACCTACGGGATGACCGAGACCGGGAGTGGCATCGTCTACGACGGCCTCCCCCTCGAGGGGGTCGAGCTCGCCATGGGCGACGGCCACGGGTCCGGGGCCGAGGGAGAGATCCTGATCCGGGCCCCGATGCTGCTGCGGTGCTACCGGGACGGGACCGACCCCCGGCTCCCCGGGGGCTGGTTCCCCACCGGCGACGCCGGCGCCCTCGACCCCACCGGTCGGCTCACCGTCGCCGGCCGGATAGCCGAGGTCATCGTGACCGGGGGGGAGAAGGTCTGGCCCGCCGCCGTCGAGGCCCTCCTGGCCGGACTCAGAGGCCCGACCGGACGGCCGACCCTGGCCGAGGTGGCCGTGGCCGGGGTTCCCGATCCCGACTGGGGCCAGCTCGTCGTCGCCTACGCCGTCCCCGCCGACCCCGCCGACCCGCCGACGCTCGGGGGGCTCCGGGAGGCCCTGGTCGAGGAGCTCCCGGGCTGGGCCGCCCCCCGCCGGCTGGTCCTCCTCGGGGCCCTCCCCCGGCTCCCCGGGGGGAAGCTCGACCGGAGCCGGCTGGCCCCCGGTCCCTCAGCCCTCGAGTAGCCGGAGGGCGAGCCGCCGTCCCCGGCCCTGCCGCATGGCGAGCTCGACCCAGAGGAGGAAGAGGGCGTCGATCAGGTCCTCCTTGTCCTCCCCGACGAAGACGGGACGGAGCCCGACCGCCTCGATGATGGTCTCGAGGACGGACCGGTCGAAGACCGGGGCGGAGAAGAACATGTCGGCGGGACCGTCGGCGAAGACCGGGTCGGCCATGTTCTCCCCCCCGAGGGTGTTGAAGGCCCGGGCGTAGCGGACGGATTGCGGGAGAGCCGCCCGGCTGTTCGCCACCGGCTGCCCCATCCGGTTGGTGGCGTCGATGACGAGCTTTCCGGCCAGGACGTCGCCGAACTCGGCGGTGAGCTCCCCCACCGCCGCGCCGGGAAGGGCCAGGATGACGACCTCGGCGCCGGCCAGGGCCTCACCGACCGGAGCGACCCGGGCCGGGGTCTCCCCCGCCACTTCGCCCCCGCCCTCCCCCGCCTGCCGTGACCCGAAGGTGACTTCCTGGCCGGCTCGGGCCAGGGCTCGGCCCAAGATCCCCCCGATGAACCCGGTCCCGACCACGGCGATCTCCATGGCCCCGGAGGTTACCGCCCGGCCTCCCGACAGGCACCCCGGACGGCGGGCAGAGTGTGAGAACAGGGTCGGACCGACTGGCCCCGATCGAGAAGGACGTGGACGCCCACGACCCAGCCCAGCCCACCCTCCAACCTGACCCAGGCCGCCATGGCCCGCCGCCAGGCCTCCTCGGCCAACGCCCCCGGAGGGGCCAAGCTCTTCACGAGCGACCTCTCCGTCGACGAGTTCCTCCTGGTCCGGGACGCCGGCTTCGAGCCCCTGGGCCTCGTCATGGGGAGCTCCGTCTACCACGTCGGCTTCCAATCAGATCACCGCGGCGATGTACAACGCCCGGGAGCTCGCCATGTTCCGGATGCAGGCCGAGGCCGACGCCCTCGGGGCCGACGGCATCGTCGGGGCCCGGCTCGAGATCCAGCAGAACGAGGGCTACGGGGACCTCCTCGACTTCGTCGCCGTCGGGACCGTCGTCCGGGCCCGGGAGAACGGGACGGCCTGGCGGACCCCGGCCGGCCGGACCTTCACCTCGGATCTCTCCGGTCAGGACTTCTGGAAGCTCCGGAAGGCCGGCTACGTCCCCGTCCAGTTCGTCCACCAGAGCTTCCGCCAGATGCTCCGTCAGCAAGGCCAGAACGTCGAGCTCCCCAACTTCACCCAGGCCACCTACGACGCCCGGGAGATCGCCATGGCCCGGATGCAGGCCGAGGCCGAGCGGGCCCAGGCCATCGGCGTCGTCGGGGTCCGGGTCACCGAGAGCACCCGGGTCTGGGGCCAGCACGCCGTCGAGTTCCTCTGCCTCGGGACCTCGGTCCGCCGGGTGGAGGAGAACGAGCACGTGATCGCCTCCCCCATGGTCATCAACCTCGACGCCACCTGACGGTCGCCGGTGGGAGCGCCTCCCCGGGAAGTCCCCGGGAGATGCCCCGGCCCGGTCTCCTCAGGCCTTCCCGTCCCCATCGGGCTCCGCCCCGTCCGGACTCCCGAGGTCGATCCCGAGCTCCAGGGCCTCGAGGCTCGGAGCGGGCTCGTCCCCCCAGCGGTCGGAGGCCACCTGGCCGGCGGCCCGGAAGAAGGCGGAGACCTCACCGATGAGGACCGAGATGGAGGGGTGGAGGTCACCGCTCAGCCACTCCACGATCAGCTCGTTCGTCCCCCCCACCAGGGCCAGGGAGAGGAGGTCGAAGCTGCTGGGGGGAGCCGACCCGTCCCCCGTGAGTCGGCCCGCCTGGGCCGAGACGAAATTGGCGTAGGTGTGGAGACCGGCCCGACGCCGCTGTTCCACCTCGGGGCTGACCCCGACACACTCGAGGCAGAGGACCCGGGCCCGGCGGGGGTCGTCGAGCATCCCGTGCATGAAGGCGGCCACCCCGGCGTCGATCCGGGAATCGAGATCGGGGTCGGCGGCGACGGCGCTGCTGATCACGGCCTCGATGACCTGGGCGTTCTCCTCGTCGAAGAGGGCGATCATCAGGGCCTCCCGACCCTCGAAGTGCTCGTAGAAGTGCCGGGCCGTCACCCCGGCCGTGGCGCAGACCATCTCGATGGAACTGGCCCCGTAGCCGATGGTCCCGAAGAGCTCGAGGGCGGCGTCGAGGAGTCGCCGACGGCGCTCGGCCCGGCGCTCGTCGGGGGACTGGCCCCGGTAGCGCCGGCCGCCCTGCGGCGTCACCCTGGCCGCATCAGCTGGAGCTCCACTGCGGTCCACCCCCACAAGGATAACCCGGGCCTGTCGGATCGGCGGCAGGTTCAGGTACCCCCCGAGGGCATCGACATGGCCCCCCCGTCGACGACCAGGGTCTGGCCCGTGATCCAGGAGGCCGCCTCCGAGGAGAGGAAGAGGGCGGCGGCGGCGATGTCCTCGGGCTCCCCGATCCGCCCCAGGGGGAGTCGGGCCGCCACCGCCTCCCCGTGGGTCTCCCAGAGCTCCCTGGCAAAAAGGGTCTTGACCAGGCCGGGGGCGAGGGCGTTGACCCGGACCCCGGGCCCGAGCTCATAGGCCAGTTGCCGGGTCGTGTGGATGACGGCGGCCTTCGTGACGTTGTACCAGCCGATCCCCGGCTCGACGGCAAGGCCCCCGATGGAGGCGATGTTCAGGACCGAGCCCCCTCGCTCCTCCATCGAGGACCGCCAGGCGGCCTGGGTCCAGGTCAGGATGGCCAGCTGGTTGACCTCGGTCGTCTTGGTGGCCCGGGGAACGTCGATCTCGATCATCCGGCCGTAGTAGGGGTTGGTGGCGGCGTTGTTGACGAGGATGTCGAGGGAGCCGAACCGCTCAACCGTCGCCCCCACACAGGCCTCGGCCTGGGCCGGGTCCCCGGCGTTGGCCACCTCCCAGGCCACCTCGCCGCCCCGGCCGGCCAGGGAACCGGCGGCCTCCTCCAGGGCCTCGGCCTTCCGGGAGGAGAGCATCACCGAGGCTCCGGCCTCGGCGAACCGGGCCGCGATGGCGAGCCCGATCCCCCGGGAGCTCCCCGTGACGAGGGCCACCTTGCCGTCCAGTCGCAGGTCCATCGTGCGTCCCTTCTTCGGTTCAGGGCCGGCCGGCGACGCCGGCGAGGATCGAGGCGAATCCGGCCGGGTCGGTGACGGGGAGGAGGTGACCGGAGTCGACCCGGAGGACGGTGAGCCGGGGCGGGATCCGGGTCGCCATCTCCTCCTGGGTCGCCGTCGGCACCGGTCGGTCCCGGGTGTTGATCACGTAGGTGACGGGAACGCCGGCCACGGCCGACCAGTGGAGGGGTTGGAAGTAGTGGTTGACGGTGTCGGCGACACAACGGACGGGATCGACGACGTAGGCCAGGGTGTCGTCGTCGAGGGGGTCCCCCCCGTAGGCGTGGCGGAAAGGCTCCGGGTCGACGGGGGAACCGGGGAGGGTGATGGTCCGACCCTCCCGGCCGGCCGCCTCCAGGGCGGCGACGAGGCCGGTCCGGTGGCGCTCCTCCATGCAGTCGGCCCCGCAGCCCCCCTCACTCGGGACGAGGGCGGCGTTGAGGACGATCTCCCCGATCCGGTCCCCCAGGGCTGAAACGACACCCGGGACGACCAGGCCCCCCGAGGAGTGGGCCACCAGGACGAGGGGACCCTCGAGGCCGGCTCCCTCGATGTCGGCGACGACGGAGACCACCTCCTCCTCGACGGTGACCGTGGCGAGATCGGCCGCCTTCCCGGCCCGGCCGGGCAGGTCGACAGCGAGGGCCGGACCGGCCAGGAACGGAAGGAGCCGGTCCCAGAAGCGGGCCGTGGTCCCCCCACCGTGGACGAGGACGAAGGTCATGGGTCCCGAAGCTAGTGCCGTGGCCGCGTGGTTCGTGGGTGTTGCAGCCGTGGGGCAGGGTGGGGGGATGCCTCGGAAATACGATGATGGTGCGCCTCGGGTGGTGTATCGGACGGCGCGGATTGTGTTGCGGACGACGCCAGGGCAGCGCCGTCGGTGTCTGGGGTTGTTGCGGTCGGGTGGTGATGTGTGGGCGGCGGTCCTGGAGCTGAACGCGGTCCGTCTCCGGCGGGGAGCGCCGCTGGTGGTGTCGTATCAGGAGCTGTGTCGGGAGTTGTCGGCGGCCGGGCCGGGATGTTTCGGGGAGCTGTCGACGACGGGGGCCCGGTCGGTGCTCCGCCGGTACAGCGACGCCTGGATGTCGACAGCCCAGGGCCGGAAGGGCGGGGACCGGTCGGTTCGGTTCCCTCGGCGGAAACGGTGGTTGATGCCGTCGCGGTACTACGCCGGGACGTTCCGGCTCGACGGGCTGCGACTTTCGATCCCGACCGCCCGGGGAACAGCCCCGTTGACGGTCCGTCTGACCCGGCCGGTTCCCTATCAGACCGGCGAGGTCCGATCGGTGACGTTGCTGTGCGACGCCGGCCGGCTCTGCGTCGATGTCACCGTCGAGATCCCCGTCGAGACCCGGGAACCCGGGCAGGTCGCCGGGGTGGACCTCGGAATCATCCACCCCTACGCCGTGGTCTGCTCAACCGGGGCGCTGCTCGTGTCGGGCCGGGCGCTACGAGCCGAATCGAGGCTGCATCTCGCCGACGGCAAAGCCCGACGGCGAGCCGTCGCCCGACGGGCTCCGTCGAAAGGCCAGGTCGGATCCCGCCGCTGGAAGAAATACCGTCAGCGGACCAAGACCCTGGAAGGCCGCCACCAGCGGCGGATCAACCAAGCCCAACACGAAGCCGCCAAGATCGTCGTCGAGTTCGCCGTCGACCACCACGTCGACACCCTGATCGTCGGAGACCCCCGAGGGCTGCTCGCCCAAGACTCCGGCCGCAGACAGAACCTGGCCGTCGCCAACTGGCGGCCCGGACAACTCATCAGCCGGCTCCACGACAAAGCCGAACTGGCCGGCATCGACCTGATCCTCGTCGACGAACGCGGCACCTCGTCGACCTGCCCACGCTGCCACCAACGAGTCCCGAAACCCAAAGGCCGGAACTTCACCTGTCCCGCCTGGTTTGCATCTGACTTAG
>PLZB01000061.1 GCA_003151955.1 Acidimicrobiaceae bacterium | reverse complement strand
ATGTACTTATCGGCAGGACCACTAGATGGAGGAGGAAGGCAGGGTGTCCGGATCGCGCCGGCACGGCAGCCGGCTCGCTGGAAGCGCCGCCTCAGGACTGGGTGACCGCCTCATTCTTGGCTGGTCCCCAGCCGGTGGGCGGCTGCTGATCACCGCCGGGTTTACCGGGACTTCAGGCCATCACCGGGCCGAAGTCGTAACCGAGAGAGACGGCCTGACCAGCGCCAACGCGACTCTCGGACCGGGCAGACCCGTGCCGGCGTGGGGCTCCTTCAGATGCGAAGCCCCGGCAACTGGAGAGGGTTTACGACCATCCGCGAGTCCGTGTCGAACAGCTCGAGCTCCCCCGGCGTGCAGATGTGGCGGACCACGAAGGCCCGCTCGTTGACCCGCCAGAGCCCCTCCCCCTGGGCCAGCTCGGGAAGCTGGCGGACTTCCGTCGAGGTCAGCCCGAGGACCCTGCCGGCGACGACGGCCTCGTCGGTGGGTTCGTTGTAGAGAATCCGGGTGGCTGTGTCCGCCAGGAGGCCCTGGGCCAGGCCCCGGGCCTCGGAGCCGGCGTCCCCGACGGCGTCGAGGTCCGACAGCCGGTGGACGACCATCAGGTTGGCGATCCCCCAGGCCCTCGACAGCTTCCAATGGGACTGCATCCGGGCCAGCAGCCTCGGCTGGGCCATCAGCCGCCAGGCCTCGTCGTAGACGACCAGCCGCTGGCCCCCGTCCGGATCCCGCAGCGCCGCCTCCATCCAGGCCGAGGTGCAGGTCATCACCAGGCTGAGGAGGGTGTCCGACCCCGAGATCTGGGACAGGTCGAGCGAGAGCATCGGGAGGGTCGGGTCGAACCGGACCGTCGACGGGCCGTCGAACAGGCCGGCCAGGTCCCCCCGAACCAGCCGGCCCAGGGCGTGGGCCACATCCCGGCCGTCGACGAGGAGCTGCTCGGCCGTCGAACCCGCGTACGGCCCGGACGGGGCGTGGAGGGCCTCGACGACCATCGGCAGGATCGGCATCGACGACCCGGCGACGGCGGCGGACAGGGCGGCGTCGACGGCGGTCCGTTCGACCGGCCCCAATGCCCGGCCCAGGGTCGCCTCAGCCAGGGCCGCCACCAACGTCATCCTGTCCTGCGCGACCTTCGCCCCCCAGACCTCGTCTGAGAGCCCCGCCGGCCGGGGGCCCTCGTCCAGGGGATTCAGCCGGGCCGAACGGCCCACCCCAAGCTCAATGACCTGACCGCCGACGGCACGAGAGACGACGGACCACTCCCCCTTGGGATCGCCCGGCACGTAGACCCGCCGGCCGAAGGCGATCGTCCGGGCGGCCAGCGCCTTGGCCAGCGTCGACTTCCCCCGGCCGATCTGGCCGGCCAGGAACATGTTCGGGTTGGTGAGCGCCCCCCGCCGGTAGAGCTCCCAGGGGTCGAAGCAGAAGGCCGTCCCCGACCAGGCGTCCTGCCCGATCAGCGCCCCTTCCGATCCGAGGCCCTCCTCGGCCAGGAACGGGTAGGCCCCGGCCAGGACCTCGCTCGTCGCATGATGGGCCGGTATCCGGAGCCGCCGGTAGGAACGGCCCGCCATCGGCCGCCGCTCGCCCCCCTTGGGGAGATAGCCGGCCTGGCGCTGCTCGGACTTCACCGCCTCGAGCTCGGCCCGGCGCTCCGCCATCAGCTCATTCCGGTGGTCCGCCTCGATCCGCCGGGCCGCCCGCATCGCCCGCCGGGTCCGCTGGCCGGCCGGGACGTAGCCGGCGACACCGTGGAGCCGGCTCCCGTCGTCGCTGCCCACGGTCAGAACGCCGTCCGGGCCAGCGGCAGGGCGGCGACGGCGAACCCCTGGGCCTGCCGGCCGTAGAGGGGCCGGACCTCGCAGGCGGCCTGGGCGGCGGCCCGGCCGACCTGGGAGCAGGCGGCGTCGAGCGATTCCCGGCTCGGGGCCGTCACCGTCACGAACCCCGAGAAGGCCACGTCGGTGTGTCCGGCCACCAGGCTCCGCTCCCGGGCCATCAGGTCCTCGTACTCCTGGCTGTCCGAGAGATCGGCGATCTGGCCGACCCGCTGCTTCTGGGCCATGTCCGTCACCGCCTCCGTCTTCTCCCTCCGGATCTCCCGGAGCGCCGCCTCCGTCGACAGCGGCCGGGCCACCATCGACAGGGTCCTCCGCACCCCGGTGGCGAAGATCAGCGGGTGGAGGAAGTCGGCCGGGACGTCGATCCGGGGCCACTCCGAGATCCAGAGCACTGCCGACCAGGCTGAGTCGTGGTGGAGGCGGTCCCAATGCTCGCCGATCGCGAGGGGGCCGGCATGAGCCAGGTTCGCCCCGGGTTCCCGTCGAGGGTCGAGAACCGTCGAGGGGTCGTAGGCCGATCGGACGACGGCGGCCAGTTCGGCTTCGGTCAGCCAGCCGCCGACCTTCAGGCCGGCCTGGCCGAGCGATTCGGCCACTGAGGACATGTCGGCCCGGAGGACCTCGGCTGCCCCGACCACCCCCCGGCCCGCCGCCCTGACGGCCCGGGAGGCGGACCGCATGTCGAGGGCGAGGGAGATCGTCGTCCGGTGGGTTCCGGCCGCCAGCCGGACCTGGTCGAGGAGCGCCCGGTACTCGGTGTCGGCCCATCCGCCATCACGGGTGCCGTGGCGGTCGTACCACTCGTCCTGGCCGGTGGCCGGATCGGGGACGGTCGCCTCGAGGACCTGGACGGCAGCGCACGTCCCCGACTGGGCCAGAGCGGCGTAGACCCGACCCCAGCGTCCCACCCGCTGGGACCGGTCGTCCCCGTCGAGGAGGACGAAGGCCGGGTGCGACACGGCCAGCACGGCGGTCAGCGTTTGCCGGTGGGGATCGTGGACCATGACCGCCCCCGAACCGGGGTCCTGGTGGAACCGCAGCGGTGCGGCGTCACCGGGGAGCGCCAGCGTTCCGGCTGGGCGGGGCTTCAACGGGTGGACGGCCCGGTACTGGGTCTGGCCGGTGGCGGCCCGGGCCCCGTAGTGGGTGGCGGTGGCGGCCCACTCGACGGCGGGCCGCCCGCCGATCCGGACGAAGGCGGCAGCGGCGATCGGGGCCCACAGGACGGCGGTCACGAGGAACCCGGGCCCGTTGGCGACCACCAGGCCGACCACGGCCACCGTAATGGCCAGGCCGACGGCGGCGACCCGGGGAGCGGAGAACCCGAGGATCACCCCCCTGGTCGAACGGCGGCCGAACCGAACAGAGACATCGGGAGTAGTCATCGCTCGGAGGCGGGGTGGCCGCCAGGGAGGGGTGGGTACGCGGACCCCTTGGTCCTGATAGTTGCCTCAGATACGATCGAAGTTGCGTTGAGAACCTTGAACCAAGGGGTTGAATGCACACAGGACCTTCAAAACGAGCGACAGCATACGGCCTTCGGGGGCGCCCGAAGGGGGTCGGATTCACGCATGCGGGAAAGCCGCACCTGCTGGTTTTCGCAAGGGTCGAAGGGCGAATGGCGCGATGGCGCTGCGGGTGCGGCGAGGAGGTTGTTGTGCCGCACAACGCGGAGGAAGACGCCGGAGAGCGCCGGGCGCGTGCCCAGCACTTCAAGAAGGTGACGGGGAAGCCCGCGTCGACCCTGACCGAAAAGGCCCCGCCGCCTGCGCCTCCGACGGGAGTCCGAGTGTCCGAGCTGGCGCAGAGGCTCGGAATTCCAACTCGGGAGGTGCTCGATTCATGTGACCGCCTCCGCCTTGATGTCACAAGCGGAGTTAGCCGTCTAGACAATGACACCGCCAATCGGGTTGCCGCTGAGAGCCGGCGGCACGGTGGTGCCTCATCACCGAAGGCACCTGGACGGCGGTAATCCACTCCTGGAGGAGGTGACGCCGGCGCCGAGAGGGTGGAGCGGGAGAAGTCCATTTCGCTGATCCTCCTCTCATCGAAGCCAGACCTGGACACCACGACGATCATGGAGGTGCACGTTGACGCGCCCGGCTGAAGACCCGGAGGTTCTCCAGCTCCTGGATGCCTGGTCGACGTTTGATCTCGGCCTGCGGCTCGGCGAGGGTTTCCAACAGACGAAGTGGGAAGCGCTTCAACAGGCCCTCAAGCGATGCAAGGAGGTCTGGTCGGAAAGGGACCACCTTCCTCGACCGGCGATGAGCGCGCTCGTCGACATGTTCGCGGCCACCGAGGCATGTGCCGGCATCTACCAGGACGGGCAGCGGAAGCAGATACAGGACCTCGCCTACGCCTTGCAGGAGCTGATCCAGGACTGCATCTGGACTCCGGATATGGACCAGGGGACCTGACGGGTGTCGAACGCGAGCGTTGGGCACGGGTGGCGCGTGTCCGGAACGGAGCACGAGGTCGCGGGCGACGAGGCCGTGCTGCTCGTCGCCGAGTCGGTGGCGGCAGGACAGCTGATGATCTGGTTCGACCACCCGGAGGACAAGTCACTGTCACTCGTGACCAACGGTCGAAGGGCGATGGTCACCGTGTGGGGCCGCCGCGGTTACGACGAGGGAGTGAACGCCGTCGACCCCGACGCCGGTGACGGTGAGCAGGGAGGGTATGTCCTGGACAACGGACAGGACGACTCGTATCCCGACGCTTCGACGGTCGAGCTCGAGAAGGCGATCGAAGCGGTCCGCTACGTCATCGACCAAGGAGTTCCGGATCCCCGCCTCCACTGGCATTGCTGGTTGATGCTCGCCACGACTCGGGGCATGACCAACCGGGACCTTCTGGCGTACGGCGAGGACGAGACCGCTCGCTGGGTGGAGCACTGCGCGGACGACGAGCTGCTGCGCATCTGCGGGGTCGCCAACTGGTTGCTCTACGGGCCGACGACCCGATCTGACAGCAGCATGAACCTGGCCAGAGCCTGCGCCTTGGCCGCCGTCTTCATTCGAGAAGGTCGCCCTCGGCAACTCGCTCGAGCGGTCCGGAAGTCGATGCCCCAGCTGACACCGGCCCAGACCGAGGCATCGCGGTCAGGCTCGCCGAACTACCAGCAGCAACAGGAGCTGGACCAGTACTACGGCGTGACGGCCGAGTTCCAGGAGTTCTGGACCCCTGGGGTGTAGGTGACGCAGCGGTCCGGTGGGCCAGGCGGGACCTGCGACCATCCGGGCCTATGGCGTGCTGCTCACCAGGGCGAGGCCGTCCCGCCGGTTGTACGCCGTTTCGATCTCGGCGGGGATCCTTCCCCGATCACCGACTTCGTACCCGTGGGCACGTGCCCAAATCCGGATGCCTTCGAGTTGCTCCGGGTCACGCCGAGCCGGCCGTCGGCTGGCGGCCGGCTGGGCCGGCGTCGCCCTGCTCGCCAGAGTCGGCTTGCTGGCGGTGGCCCTCGACCGGGTCTTCTTCCAAGGCTGCGCGGCGGACGCTTTCCTCGACATGGCGATCCACGGGACGAGCGTCTCCACAAACGCGGCCAGATGGGTGGCGCACAGTTCGATCTGGTAGTCGGACCGCGTGCCTTCGTTGCTGTCGAACCCGAAAGTCATGGTGCGGTCGGCCGGTTGCTCGCCTTCGCAGGCGTCGCAGATCAGCTCGACGTGGATCTTCTGGGCCATCGGGTCCTCCTGGAGCGAGAGCCCGACCCTATCTGTTCAGTGCCGGTCGAGCCGGGTGGCTACGGTAACCGTCGCCCCTGCTACCGTCGACCTATGGGCCTCCTGCCGCGTCGAGTGCAGCGGCCGTCGGAGCCGATCAGTGCCACGGTTGACCAAGACGCGTTGCTTCGGTTCCTGTCCGGTCGTCCCCACGGTCCCGGGTTCTTCAACCCGTGGTTCGGAGAGTCGGCCGGAGCGGCGGGCCGTCGTCACCACCTTACGCAGTACCTGGCAGACCATTCCGCCGCACCGATCCTGCTGGTGGCTGAGGCTCCTGGGGTTGACGGCGCTAGGCAAACAGGGGTGCCGCTGATGGATCCCAAATGGCTTGGATCCGGACCGGAAACAGAGAAGACGGCCAGGATCGTCTTCGAAACCCTCGCGGCGCTAGGAATCGTCGACGAAGTTGTGGCCTGGAATATCTTCCCCTTCCACCCGCATCCCGTCGGCAACCCAACGGTAAACGACAAGCTTTCCGATTCCCGGGCCAAGCTGCACGCCGACCTGGTGTACCACTTTGCGCCCAGCTCACGGCGCTTGGTCGTCGCCGTAGGGTCGAAGGCCAGATTGGGCTTGGAGCATGTCGGAATCTCCTTCTCCCACATCCCCCACCCGGCACGACGACGTACTGCCTTCGCCGAGGGGTTGGCTGCCCTCGTGGGCGAGCTTGACGACATCACCCAGTAGATCGAGGTACTCGACCCGGGGATCGGGGCTTGAACCCTCAGCTCCCGTCAGGAGCACTTCCAGATCGCCAGATCTGCCTTGCTCGTCTATGAGTTCATGGGTCCGGCGGGCGGCGTCGGAGGGCGTGGCGGTGGAGCCGAGCCGGTCGGCGCTGAACTCCCTGTTGGGACGCGCTGGTCGCCAGCGGCGGACGATCCCCCAGAGCTGGAAGACGGAGCGGTCGTTGGCGGCGGCGGACCCGGTGGGTTCGCCGGTCCCGGGCCCGTCCCCGAAGACGACGACGCTCCAGGATGTGCCCCAGCGGTTGTGCTTGCGGACGCTGGCGACGATGTCCCCGCCGTTCCTGCCGAGGCTCCCGGCCCGCCCGTCCCGGCCGTGCTGCCGGAAGCCGCTCCCCCAGCAGCGCCGCCACCCGCCGCCCCGCCTGCAGCCCCACCCCCAGCCGCCCCAGCGGCGAGCCGCCCGGCCGTCGACCCCCACGCCGCCACCTTCTGCGGTGCAGCCGCCGCCACCTGGGCGCCACTGGTAGCGGTCCCGGCCAGGGAATGGAGGTGGTGGAACTGGTCGCCCGAGAAGTGGACGAGCTTCAGGGCCATCCAGGGGGCCAACCCGGCCACCCCCAGGATCAGCAGTCCCGACGCCGTCTGGGTCACCGTCTGGGTCGCCCCACTGCTGGCCTGGCCTGCGCCGTCGAGGACTCCCCAGCCGACGACGAAGACGATGACGAGGATCAGCTTGGAGACGATGAGGGCGACCATCACTTCGATCCACCGCCGGGTCCAGGACACCGTGATGTCGGCGAGGGAGCCGGCGAAGGCCAGCGGGGCGAACACCGCCGAGATGACGATGAGGACCTTCCGGACCGTTAGAGCGCACCACACGACCACGACGGCCGCGATGGTGGCCACGGCCAGCAGGATGATCAGCGCCGGGTTCGTCTCCTGGAGGATCGCCGTCCCGGCCAGGATCTTGGGGCCCATCCCGGTGAGGTCGGTGCCCATCGTGACCTGGACTACCCCGGAGGAGAGGTCGTCGACGGCACCGAGGAGGAGGTTGGTGACACCGATGGCGAGCCCGCCGGCGATGAAGGCCACGACCAGCCCCTTGCAGGCGCGGCCCAGGCCGCTGGCGTCACGGCGGAGGATGGAGGCGATGACCTGGATGGCGAAGAGGCCGACGGCCACGACCCCGGCGATGGCGGCGACGATTCCGAGGTCGAGATTGAAGGACTGGCCGCCGAGCTGGACGGCGGCCGACGAGGAGAGCTGGCCCCAGAGCCAGTTGATGGCCGAGGCGGCCGCCGTGGCGAAGTCGTGGGCGATGGCGTCGAAGGCGTCCCCCGCCACCGACTGGGCCACCGAGCTCATGCAGCTGAGCGGGTCGAGGACCGAGCAGGTCGCCATTCAGCTCTCCTTCCAGCCGCTGGCCAGGACCGTCCCGTAGCCCTGGTGCCAGTGGGCCGAGCCGACGTAGATCTGCACCGTGAAGTGGTGGGTGACCGAAGCGCCAGAGCCGGTGACAGTGAGGACCCCGGAGACGTCTTCGACGGCGAAGCGCTCGTCGACGGGTTGCCAGCCGGCGGCGATGATCTGTGACCATTGGGCGTCGGGCTCCACCAGGAGGTCCGACACCGACCAGCGCACCTGGCCCTGGCAGTCGGAGGCCCAGACGCCGGCAGAGGGGATGGGGGTCGCCCCGCCCCCGAGGGCGGCGGTGTCGAACAGCGACAGGTAGAGCATCCGGTTCTGGATGGACGCCGGCACCCCGGGGAGCAGTTCGGGGGCCTCCTGAGCCGACAGCCAGGCCCCGAGCCCGGCCCGGGACTGGGTGGCGAAGTTGATGTCGAGAAGGCGGTCGACGAACTCCTCGGCCCACTGGTCGGGCGTGTTGCTGACCGGGAGGGTTGGCCACGCAGCTGAGGTGGCCGGGCCCGGGACTGCAGCCGCCTCAGCCTCGGTGATCGACGGGGACGACGCCAATCCCTGGGTCAGGGCCTGGTCGTACTGCTGCTGGACCGGGGTCTCCGCAGGGACGATGGTGGCGGGCGGAACCGGCGTCAACCCGGCGACCGTCCCCGCACCGCCGGCCTGGGTCGTGGCCACCGGCACGATCCGGCCCACCTCGGGCCCCCGGGCCGGATGGCCACCGCCGCCACCCAGGACAGCCGCCACGAACAGGACCAGGGAAGCGGCCGACATCACCCCGAGGAAGATCAGCCACCCGCGCCGCCACCTCACAGCTGGCCTCCGGCTCCGGCGAAGAAGTTGATGAGGGCTACGGCCCCACCGATGAGGGCGGCGGCGACGAAGGCGACCAGCACTCCCGTCTTTCCCCGGCCAGCGAGGTGGGGGTTGGAGGAGTGGGAGCCGATGGCCCAGACGATGGCGGAGATGGCCAGGCCCGCCACCGAGGCGATCAGCCCGACGGTGAGGAGCGCTCCCACGATGGTCTCGAGCTCGCTGAGGCCGGGGAGCCCCGTCGAGTTCGGCGTGACGTCGACTCCTGCCAGCAAGGTGATCATGGGCGCCGTTCCTTTGCTCTCTCGGCGCCACCGGGGGACGCCCTGCCCCCGGGGCGGAAGTGCTGCCAGCAGCAGCGTCAGCCGTCAGCCGGGTCGGGGTCTCGGAGGGCAATGAGGCCGCCGCTCACGAAGGCCTGCCAGGTTTGGACGGCGACGCCCATCTGGGGATCGATGGCGGACTCGACGAGGCCGTCCCCGAGATAGATCCCGACATGCCCGGCCACCCCCGGCCCGGGAGGGTCGGAGCCGGGCGTGAGCACCAGGTCGCCGGCCATCAGTTGGGTAGCGGTGACCGGCTGTCCTTCCTGCTGCTGGTCGCCCGTATAGTGAAGGAGATGCACGCCGGCCGAGGCCCAGGCCGCCTCGGTCAGCCCCGAGCAGTCGAAGATCGTCGGCCCCGCTGCCCCCCAGACGTATGGCTTCCCGAGTTGGGCCAGGGCGTATGCGACCGCCTTGGTGTGGGCCGGGCCCGTGCCGGCGGGGATGCTGTAGCCGGCGGGGCGGCCATCGGACGATGCCGGTCCGGCCAGACCACCGGAGACCCCCTGGCCGCACGACCCCGGGGTGTTCCCATCGGCCGCGACCACAGCGAGGAGTAGCCCGGCGAACTCCCAGTTGGCTTGGTAGTTCCCGCCGACGACCGTCGAGCCCCCGTTTGTCGGGCTTGGGGCCCCGTCGAAGGCGGAGTGCTGGACATCCTGGGCGGCCACCCACGGCGCCAAGGTCGACCAGCTCGGCAGGGCCAGGAGCCGTTGGACGAACATGGCTGTCGCCTCGGCTGGATCGAGTTCTTCAGCCGCCGTTCCCCACCCCTGGCTGACCCGCTGCTGGAACAGCCCCAGCGAGCCGTCATTGCCCGTCTCGGGCCCGAGGCTCTGGAGGTGGGATTCGGTGTCGGCGACCATCAGGGCGATCTGGGCCACCTGGGTGTTCTCGCCGGAGTCGGCGAAGGCGGCGGCGACGATCTGCTCGGCGTTCGCGGCTTGCTGGGGATCGAGGCCGGTCACGGGCCCGCTGACGATGCAGGCCTGCTCGGCCTGGAGGATCATCCCGGTGAGGGACAGGTCGAGCCCGGCGTCCTGAGCCCCGGTCACCCCACCGATCACCGTGACGAAGAGCAGCAGCACGCTGAGGGCGATGCCGGCGACACCGGCGGCGACCACCCCGGCCGCCGATCGGCTCGAGGTGCCGTCACTCATGCAGCGTGGCCCGGGCGAAGCCGGAGCCGCTCCCGGGTCCGCTCCGACTCGGTCATCCCGCCCCAGATCCCCAACTCGGCGGGGTGGTCCAGGGCGTGGGCGCGACATGGTTCGCGGACGGGGCACCCGGCGCAGATGGCCTTGGCCGGGGCGACCGCCTCGGCGTCATCGGTTTCAGGGAAGAACAGGTCGCGGTCGACGCCGCCGCAAGCGGCATTGGCGACCCACTGGGTGAAGCGGAGAGTGGTCATGCCCTACGGGCGGTCCGCTCGCCAGCGAAGGAGGAACCGTCAGGACAGAATGCGCTGGTGAACCGCGGCCATGTCTTCGTCGCCCACGGCGACCTGTTGGAGCTTGCCTGTGACAGCGTCCTCGTCCCGACCGATGAGAACTTCCATGTTGGGCGTCACTGGAATCGATGGAAGCTCAGCCCCGAAGATGCGGCCCAGATCCAATGGCGGGGACGAGTCACGGAGCCGGTGACGATCGGAGACCAACAGGTTCGCTACGTGAAAACGGGGGCCGATCGACCCGAACAGGATGTGAAGTGGCTCCGCGAGGGCGTGGGAGCGGCGCTGGCCGCTGCGGCCACGGATCTCGACACCCGGGTCGCATTGCACAGGCGAGAGCGCCCGCTCATCGCCATGCCCATCATCGGCGTCGGAGCGGGAGGGTTCGATCATCAACGTGGCTCCGCGCTGGAGGCGGTCCTCGAGGAGGCCCACGACGCGACGGTGCTCGGCATTGACGTTGCCGTCATCTGCAAGACACGCGCTGACTACTCGGCCGTGCAGTTCAAGCGGCCCGACTCCCACTGGTCCCGTGACTTGACCGACGTTCAGCTCAAGGAAGCCGACGATCTTGGACACAAGGTCCAACACGGGGAAGCGGCACTCTTCCTGGGGGCCGGCGTGAGCATGGCGGCGGGTCTGCCGGACTGGTCCAGCCTGCTCCTTGAGATCGCCCACGATTCCGGGTACCGGGGTAGCGGCTTCAGTGCCCTGACTTCGAGCGATCCGTTGGCGGCCGCCAGCCAGCTGCAGGAGCATCTCGGCGAGCAGTTCCGCCAGGCAATTCGCGACCACCTCCCCGACGTCCCGTACGCCGTTGGGCACGCGCTCCTCGCCTCCTTGCGGGTCGACGAGGTCATCACCACCAATGTCGATGCGCTCTACGAGAAGGCTGCACACGAGCCGTTCGAGGGGCGGCTCAAGGTTCTGCCCTGGGGCCGTTCCCCGGGACGTCCTCCATGGCTGTTGAAGATGCACGGCGACCTCGAAGAGGGCAATCTGGTCTTCACCGCCGAGCAGTACGAGCTCAACGACCAGGAGAATGGGCCGCTCGGCGCCATCGTGCAGGCACTGCTGGTCACTCGGCATCTCGTCTTCGTTGGATACTCCCTTCGCGACGCCGACTTCATGCGACTGGCGGACGAAGTGGCCCGGATCCTCCACGGCAGGAAGGCGTCGCACACCGAAGTGGGAACGGTCTTGTCCGTGACGCCCACGCGTACGCCGGAGCACCCGTGGGAACACGACCTGCACGTCGTCCAGCTGGGAGACGAGGTAGACGGGGTGAGTCCCGCTGACGCCAGGAATCTGGAGATCTTCCTCGACCGGATGGCCTGGCGAGCGGCCCGCGTCGAGGCGTCGTGGCTTCTCGACCAGCGCTACGCAAGCCTTCTCGACGGCGACGAGCTTCAGCTGGTCCGAGCGCTGCAAGAGCTGGAGGTGCCCGACAAGGATCCCCGGTGGCACGACCTGCGGCACCTACTTCGGGCCTACGGCCGGGAGGACATGATCGAGCGGCACCGAGCTGGCCGGGCATCACCGCCGGCGTCGAAGGCCCCCAGGCGTAAAGGCAAGATGAAGTGATGAGCTCTCCCCGGGTGCTTCTCATTCAGCCATGACGGTCAAGCCTTCCACCTACTACGACCGCCGCGTCCAGCCGGCTCTTCTCGACGCGTTGAAGCCTGGGCGACCGATGCACTCACTGATCGAGCGCCGAAACCTGGACCGGCACACGTTGGACGTCCAACTCCGCGCTCTGCCTGGCCGGACGCCCTCCTGGGCCAGCCTGTACGTCGGATTGACGAGCGTCCTGGATGTCGTCGTCGGGGCCGGTGAGCGCTTCAGCCTGCGGGCCCACGCCACCCACCGGAGGGCGGGAGGGTTCGATCCGGCGTGGTCGAAGGCCCGGCCGCTCGCCGAGGTGGAAGCGGAATGGGCCGCCGTCGACGACTACCTGCGCAGGGCGATCCTCAAGGTCGATTCCCGACACATTGCCCGGGAGGGAGTGGTCCACGCCGCGCTGTGCTCGGGATCGGGATCCGGCTACCGCGTTGTTGATCGTGAAGCCGTCGTGGGCTTCGACCGTGACAAGGAATCGATCTGCGCCGAGTTCCGGGACCGGATCGTGAAGGCTCTGGCGGCGGCCGACGCTATGGACCGCTGGTGGCCGGGCCCGGCCCGGCCGTTGGGGAACTTGGGAACGGGACTCGACATCCTGGCCGTCGACGACCGCGGCCGGTTGCTTGTCATCGAGGCCAAGCCGGCGGACGCCCCGGCGGGGATCGCTCTCGCCCCGATACAGGTCCGCTTCTACGCCGAGCTCTTCTCCCGGTGGTGCCGTGAGCACGTGAACGCCCGGGAGATCCTCGACGGCATGCTTCGCCAGCGGATCGAGCTGGGCCTTTCTGGCGCCGGTCCGTCACGGTTCACCGCTCTGCCGGTCGTGGTGCCGGTTGTCGCCATCGGCGCAGGCGAGGTCAGTCCGACCGCCCGATCCCGGTTCCACCAGATCGCTGACTGCCTGGCGGACCAACCGACGGTGGAGGCCGGGATTGATCCGCTCGAGGTATGGCGCCTCGATGAGCACGGCGGCCGGATCCGCCCGTGACGGGATCCGCTCGAGGTTCGGCCCGTTGGGGCTCCAGCACCGAGAGGTCCAGGTAACGACGGTTGAAGCCGTTTGCCCAGGACGACAGTTCAGGATGCCGACCGGCAGCCTCGACGAGTTGCTCGTAGGAAACGGAGTGGAGGAACGGGTCGGGGTCGATGAGCTGTTCCCGCAAGCCCGAGATCGCGGCGGCAGCCCTGCTGTCGTCCGCCAAGGCCAGGACGGCGATGCAGCCCAAGTCGAAGCCCCCCTTCTCGATCACGCTGGCGGCGAGCAACGACATCCGCCAGAGCTGGTTCGTCATTCCACCTCGGAGCGCGCCGGCGGCTCCCTCCCGGAACAGCCCACACCGTTCAGTGACCTCGGTGTAGATGGGCGGGTCGTACGCCTTCGGGCTGAACGGCTCGGTGTACTTGGTCTCGATGGCGACGAAGCCACGCTGGCCGGCCTTCGATCGGTAGACGGCGAAGGCGTCAAACGCGGTTCGGTCGCCGAGGTGATCCTTCTTGTCCGGCGCCCACTCGCATTCGACGGACTCCACGGTGTCGATATCGAGGCGGAAGAGCTCCGCCAGGACATCCCGTAGGGCCGGCTGTGGTCGGAGCACGCCGAAGATGTTGAAGCAGAGGGGCTGGCTCGACAGCATGTTGTGTCGGAGCCGGTGTTCGTCGAGAGCACCCGCGGCGCGGACCACCTCTGGAATGCGGTCGGCCGCGTAGGTCCCGACCGCGGGATCGATGAAGTTGAGGTCAGTGTTCCCCCTCACGGCCTCGGCAGCGAGGAGACTCCCGATCGGCCTCCCGCTGCCATCAACGCCGGGGGCAACATCGAGTACGTGTTCCCGGTACCAGCTCTGGAGCAACCGGTACAAGGCCCGCCGCCTCGGTTCGTGGGACACGGCCAGCAGGGGATCGTTCCAGGCCGGGTAGCTCATCGGACCGTCCGAGGGCAATGGTCCCTCCATGTTCGTCTGCTGGGCAGGGATTCGGTCACGGCCGGAGAGCCTCGTACGCCTTGAACGCCGCGGCCAGTGTCCGAAGGTCTCGATCCCGGCCGCCGAGGTTCATCGACTTCGAGATCAGCTCGCCGGCCAGGTGCTGGTCGGCCCACTGCAACGCGCTTGTCTCCTTGTCCGTCTTCATCGCGGCGGGGTCGACCTGCCCGGTCGTATCCAGCATCAGGTAGAAGTAATTCGACGACCCAGTGTTTCCACCCGTGAAGACGCCGCGGACGTGGTCGATGATTTCCGGTTCGTGACCGGTCTCCTCCCGGACCTCCCGCAGCGCAGCATCGACTTGATGTTCGCCGTGCTTTGCCTTCCCCTTCGGGAACGTCCAGTGATAGCCGTCGTAGTGGTCCGAGGGCTCTCGGAGGAGGACCCGGCCACGGCCGTCGAACACCACGCCCCCGTATCGGTGATCCCCGCTGTGGGTCGCTGCGGGCCACTCGCCTTCAGCGTGCAGATCGCGCTTCCGATACTCAGCAGTCCGGCTCTTCGGAGCTGCGGATCCGGTGATCGTGGTCGGCGCAGCCGGTTGGATCTTCAGGCAGTCCTGCCAGACCTTGCCGTAGACGGACGCCCTGGCGTGACCCTGTCGGGCCGAGACGGCGTTCTTGAAGTTCCCGTAGTCGATGGCCATGGCGAGCTTCGACATGCACTCAGCGAAGTCCTCGTGGGTCGTGAAGGCCCGGACCGGGTAGTCCCGGCCCTGCATTTCGACGTTCGGCCCGAGTTCGGGGAAGTGGGCCTCCCGGAGCCGATCGAGGTCGCCCCCGTCCCGTGCCCGGACCATCAGGGTCTTCCCTGCCGGCGCGCCGGGGAACCCGTCTGCCTCGACCACGCTGAAGAACCCGATCGGTGTGAAGATCCACACGCAGTCCTACTTTCCGCGCCCGTGGCGCTCTTCGCTCTCTCGGTCTTCGACGACGACCAACCTGGGCCGCTCAGCCGTGGCGAATTGCTCGTCCACCCAGTTGCCGGCGACGAACTGGGCGAGAAGCTCCCGCTCTTCGTCGCAGATGAACAGCGGCTCGGTGATGGTGTCGGCGTCAGGGTCAGGATCGGGTTCGTTGGAGACCGGGTAGACCACGATCCCCCCGTCCTCGTACAACTCGACCCAGATGGCTGTGTCCTCCCGGCGTAGCTCGCAGGAGACGCTGTCGCCGTATTCGGCGCTCTCCTCGTTGTCGGTATCGGACCGGGCCCATCCGCTGTTGATGAGGGGGGCGATCATTGTGTCGAGCCGGGCGAACATGTCTGCCCACGTGCCCCCCTGCCGAATGCGGGAGGGTGTCACCAGGCCCTCGGCGACCGCCCGGTCGAGGTCGTGGACCGGTCGCCAACCCGGATCGTGGATTAGTGGGTCTCCCCGGTCGAGTGTGTCGGGGTCGAGCGCACCGCATTCAAGCACCTCGACCGTGGCGGGCTCGACAGAATGGCCCCCGACGTTGACCTGCACGTACCCGAGCATGGGGACGAGGCGGAGGTGGAGGATGCCCTCGACGACCTCGGCGGCCCGGTCAGAGGTCCGCGCTCGAACGAGATCACCGCTACGAGCTCCCATCAGGCGAACCCCCCTTCTCGCCGTTCATTGTCACCCTTCCTCATCGTCGGTGCCGCCGGAAGCATCCACCAGGAGCTGGGGCGCCCCCGGGTCGGGTCGGGCGGGTCGCCTGCGGGCGCTCCGTGGGTCACGCGGGCGGGACGGCGCCCGACGACCGAAGGTGGTGAAGCCGCCGGTCTCCTCGCTGAAGCCCAACCGGAACTGTCCCCTCCATCCCTGCCGATTCTTCAGGATCGTGACCGTCGCCCGGCGGGTCCTTGGCGAGGAGGGGCCGGTGCCGACCGTCCGTTCGATGAGCACGATGACGTCCGCCTCGGCGGCGATCGGGCCGAGCTGGTCGAGCTCGACCGGCGGTCCACCCTCGGCGTTTGGTTCCAGGGGCAGGGTCATGACCACGGGGATGTCGAGCCGACGGGCCATCGACCTGAGAAGGCCCGCGATCTCGCCTACCGACGGGGTCCCCTCGGCGCTGGACTGGGCGGCCGCCAGGTGGCGGATCGAGTCGATGACAACCACGCAACGACCACCGTCCCCGGCCCGGGCCGCCATGGCCTCGATCGTGGCCGGCGTCATCATCGGCTCGTCGACCACGTGGAGCGGGACCTGGGCCAGTCGGCCGACAGCGTCGCTGATCTCTGGCCAGTCGTCCTCGGCGATCTCCATCGCGCCGACCGGCCCCATCCGCACCCCGGATTCGAGGACCAGGAGCCGGCCGGCCAGATCCTGACCGGACAGCTCCAACGAGAAGAAGAGCACCGGGACCTCTTCAACACGGGCGACGTGGCCGGCGAGACCGAGCACCAGAGCCGTCTTGCCGGCAGCCGGCATCGCCGCCACCACATAGAGGCGGCCCCCACCGAGGCCGCCCGCCAGCCGGTCGAAGTCGGCCATCCCAGTCGGCACGCTCCGGCTACCCGGCGACGCCGGTCCTTGGGCGCCTTCCAACGTGTCGACGACCGCCTCGAGTCGCTCGAGCAGGAGCGGCACATCGAAGTCGGGGGGCCCGGCGGAACCGGACTCCGCCTCGGTCGGCGCCTCCGGCGTGGTCGAGGGGCCTGTCACCAGGCTCCCGAGTCGGCGGCGCCGGCGAAGGCAGCCAGATGGACCAGGTGGCCGTCGACGGCGAGCCCGATGCCGGCCAGGTCCCGGGCCGTGAACCGCAGCTCCGTCCCCAGGCCCACCCCGGCCAGCTCCGTCAGGTCGGCCCCGGCCAGCTCGGCCAAGAAGGCCTCCACCGCCTCTGACGGCGTGGTCCCCGGTTCAAGGTCCAAGGCGTCGAGGGCGTAGCCGGCGACCAGCCCCGGGAGGTACCGCTCGAGGGTCTTGGGCCGGTCGAACAGGTCGAGCCCGACGACCCGGCCCCCGACGCCGTAGGCGGCGCCGGTCTGGCCCGGTTCGACCGTCAATGCGGCGACCATGTTCTCGATCCGGGGAGTGACCTCCTCCTGGACGTCGGACAGCGCCTGGGTGGGGGAGGAGGCGGCGAACCGCTCCGTCTGCCGGGCGACCTCCTGCCACACCAGCCCCTGGTCGCTCCGACGGCTAACGGTCTCCGCCCCGTCGGCGTCCATGTCGGCGTCGGACACGATCGACCGTGTCTTGGCAGACCGGAGACTGCCCGGGAGGTTGTGCTGCGACCGGGACATCGACCGGCTCATCCCCCACCGGCCGGCCTCGACGCAGGAGACCGGCACCACCGTGGTCTGGCCCGCCCCGCACAGCACCGACACGTTGAGCGTCCGGTTCTGGTCGCCCCCGAGGAGGCACTCCCCCTCGATGAACAGGACCGGCATCCCCCCGTGGTTGACGACCTGCAGCGACGGCACCGACGGCGGGTCCAGCTCGAGGACCTCCGCCAGCCCCGTCTCCAACCCGTCCGGCCCCGACAGATACCCCGGTCCCGGTTCCGACCCCGCGAACAGCGGGAACACGGCCAGCCCACCCAACTCCTGCTTCTTCCCCACCGTCACGTCCAGCCCCAACATCTGCATCTTCCCTACCCCTCTTCTTCTGCCGGCATCCGGCTGTCTCCAGGGTCGCGGACGGGTGTGTCGATTACACCCGTGTAGTTCGATCCGCCCTGGTGAACGGCTCGCCCGGTGCCGTCAACTGGCCCGGCGCAGGGGCACCGGCGGCGGGAGCACCGGCTCCGACGCGGCCGCCGGGAGGTAGGCGATGCGGGTGGCCGCTGACGCCAGCTCCCGGTTGAGGCCTCCCCGGAGGGCGACGACGACAACTTCCATCCCGGTGGCTGCCATCCGCCCGGCCAGCGGTGCGAAGGCGTGGTCCCCGGATGCGATCACAAGCCGCTGGTACCGCCGGGCCACGTGGCCCTCGTCGACGGCGCCCAGCAGGGCCAGGTCAGCAGCATCGGGCCCCGACCCGCCAGGCACCCACCGGAGCTGGGGGAGCAGCGAGAACACAATCCGGCCGATGGCGGACCGGCTCGCCGACGCCACCCCGTGATCTGCCAGCCCGACGGCTGCCACGCTCCGGTAGCCGAGGAACATTGCCTCCACGGCGGCAGCCGACGGCAGGCCCGTCCCGCAGCAGTTCTCGACGTCGACCACGTGAAAGCTCCGTCCACCCATCACAGTTCCCCCCCACCCGGGGCCCCAACGGGGCCGATCCGCCGGGCGGTCGAACCTGCACCGCCCCGCAACGATCACCCTATGCAGGGGGTGTAATGGTCGACCCCGGGCGAGGCGAGGTCGGCCGACACATCCTCCCTGTACCCTTGAACGCGGGACCGCTCGCTACGGGTGGCCATGGGGGAGGATGCGATGGCCAGCGACCCGAGTGATCACATCGAGGCGATCGTCTCGAACAAGTCGACAGGGTGCCTGGTCGACAGGTACTTCAACGGTGCTGGACCGTTCGCCGGCTTGCTCTTCGACTCGATCGAGCCCAACCCACCCATCGCCTTCGACCACGCTGATCTCCTTGCGGTGACACTCCTCGATATCCGATTCACCCCGCCTGCAGTTCGGGCACTCACGGAAGAGCCAACGGTCAACTGGGGAGACCTCCTTTCGCCAGTCCCGACGGATGTCGACCTTTGGGATGCAACCGACGAACACCTCGATGCCGCGGAGGTTGTCTGGAACCGCCTGCGGGAGTTGGACCACGTGGATTGGGTCATCGCCGGCAAGCTCCTCGCCCGGAAACGGCCGCGACTCGTGCCGATTGTCGATTCGGTGGTGGTGAGAGCGGCGCCAAGCCCGCACGGTCAATACTGGCGGGCCTTCAGGGAGTACCTGCGCGATGACAAGACCCGGTCGAGGGTTGAAGCGCTGCGACCGGCCGGGGCTCCCGCCGGAGTCGTTTCAACACTGCGACTACTTGACACTGCGCTTTGGATGTCGAGCAGCATGGGAGAGAAGGCGCGCGCCGCTCGGACGGACTGCGGCTACGGGGAGCTGTAGCCGTCGAGACTCGCGCACCCGGGCGGCCACCGGCGGCGCTTCCGGCTATCGACTCCCGCTACCATCGCCGGGTGATCACCGCCGGTGTCGACCTGTCCTCTCAGGACGCCGGGACCGCGGCCTGTGTCATCGAGTGGGCTGACGGACGAGCGACGGTCACGCACGCCGCCCTCGGCGTCAACGACCTCTTCATCGCCGGGCTCGTGGCGAGGGTCGACAAGCTGGGCATCGATGTCCCCCTCGGCTGGCCGATCGCCTTCGCCGACGCGGTGGCGCAGCACTCACGGGACGGATCGTGGCCCTCCGACTACGCGCACTCGGACACCACGGCATTCCGTCTCCGCCGGACTGATCTGTGGATCTGGAAGAAGCTGGGGACGTCGGCCCCACTCTCCGTCTCCTCCGACCACATCGCCCTCCCAGCGATGCGCGCCGCCGCCCTATTCTCCCGTCTGCCTCACCAAATCGATCGGGACGGCTCGGGTGTGGTGGTCGAGGTCTACCCGGCCGCAGCCCTCCGACGATGGGGACTCCCGTCGACGCAGTACAAGCGGAAGGAGAACGCCGAGGCACGGCGTCAGCTGGTGGGCCAATTCCTCGAGGTGACTTCGGACTGGTTGAGCATCAGCGAACCCGGTGTAGCGCTCTGCCACTCCAGCGACGACGCCCTCGACGCCGTGATTGCTGCGTTGGTGGCCAGGGCCGTGGCCATGGACCTTGTGGAGCCGATCCCCGACGATGATCGCCAGTCCGCCATGCGAGAGGGTTGGATTGCCGTCCCTCTCGTGGGAACGCTGAGCACCCTGGCTGCCGCCTGAACCTCAGCCTTGCATAAGGCCTTGCACGGTGCGCTTGGCCTCTTCGAGGTCGACGACGCTCCGCTCGACCGCACCGCCGGGCCGGAGGAATAGGAAGACGCAGCGCTCCACCGGTCGGCCGAGGGCTTGCTCGATCGCCACGGCGTAAGACGCTCCCTGGATCGAGTAGCGCTCCAGGGCTCGGTCGAGCTCAGCCGGGGTGGAGGCACTGTCGGTCTTGTAGTCGACGACCACCAGGCCGTCCGGCCCGTCGACGAGGAGGTCGATGAATCCTTCGAGGACACGGCTACCGACCGGAGCGCCGACGTAGAGCTCCTTCCAGCACCGCCCGCTCTCCACGGCCGTCCGGATGATGTCGGATCGGAGGGCGGCGGCGACCCGGCCGGCGACCTCGGAGGCACGGCCAGGGATCCCTTCCACCGCGGCCTGGGCCCGAGCCAGCTCGGTCAGCCCGTCTCCGGTGGCGAGGTCGATGAGCTGGAGCGTGGCGTGCACGGCACGGCCCAGCTCGGTGCCGGTCCTTCCCTGCCGCCAGGGGGAGAGCTCAACGTCCAGCTCGTCGTCGGGCTCGGTCGCATCCCATTCGAGATCCCGCTCGAGCTCCGCTTGCTCGGCCGCCATCCGGGCGACGGTCGTCGCCGCCACCGTCCGGGGAACCGCTGCCGAGGCCAGCTGCTCCGCCCGGCGGTCCATCCAGCGTTGGCGCTCTTCGGCAGTGTCCTCGACCGTTCCTGATGGTGCGGTCCCGGCGGCCGGTGGGGCCATGGCTGCCGGCGAGGCCGGAGGGGCTGGCTGTTCCCCGTCAGCGGCCTCCTCCTCGAGCTGCCGCCAGAGCTTCGGGTGGTCAGAGCAGATGATCTCCAGCCGGGCGGCGTGGCAATTCGGCTGGTTTGCCGCCTTGTGGTGGAGGCAGACAACCAGGTGGTCGCGTGCTCTGGTGGCGGCCACGTAGAGGAGCCGAACCCGCTCGGCCGCCTCCATCGCCTCCTCGCCAGCTGCGAGCGCGTCGAACCCGGCGGTCCGAACATCCTTCCTGACGAACACCTCGGGTCCGTTGGCTCCCCAGAGGACCCTGGCACCGCTTCTGGTCCGGTCGGCGACGTTGAGCCCGGACAGCACGACGATCGGGAACTCCAGGCCCTTGGAGGCGTGGACCGTCATGATCCTGACGGCGTTGTGGTCCGTCTCGGGGAGGATGACCTCGGTCACCCGGGCGTCCTCGTCGCTCTGAAGCTCGGCCCAGGCCAGGTACCGGCGGAGATCGCCGCCGAAGGCGTCGGTGAACTGCCGGGCCTGGTCGGCGACGAATCGGAGCCGCCGCCACACCTCCCTCGGCCTCGATTCGGTCAGGGCGAGCTCCAGCACCCGCCGTTCGTCCACGATCCTCTCGATGAGCCCGCTGACCTCGTACCACCAGCGCTCGGCGTGGAACGCCGCCAGGGCCCGCCGGCCGGCCACCACCGGGTGATCGTCGTCGAGATCGTCGGGCGCCGGGACCCGGTAGTCCCAGGTCCCGTGGTGGAGGCGGTACTCCAGGAGGTCGTCGTCCCCGCATCCGAAAAGGGCGGAACGAAGCGCTCCGACGATGGCGACCTCGTCGGTCGGGTCGTCCACCGCCTGGAGCACCGACATCAGCTCGCGCACCTCGGGTGCCGAGTAGACGAGCGAGCTGCTCTCCAGCCGGTAGGGGACATCGGCATCGTCGAGAGCCTCGGTCAGGATCGGCAGCCCGGTCCGTGTGGGGACCAGGATCGTGATGTCAGCAAGATCGGCGGCCCGGCAGCTGTCACCGACCGGCCACTGGTTGTCGATGATCCGACGGATCGCCGAGGCGATGTCGGCGGCCTCCTTTTCACGGATCGTGCTCATCGGCACCTTGTCGACGACCGCCTCTCCGAGCGCCAGCACCGGAGGTCGGTCTCCGAACTGGGCGTGGTCGGCCCGATGGGCCACCAGGGGCTCGTAGGCAGGCTGGATCCCGGGCGTCCCGGCGCCCATGAGGTCCCCGAAGACGGCATTCACCCACTTGATGATCCCGGGCACGGACCTCCGGTTCTTCGACAGCACCAGCGGCCGCTCGGAGTAGCGGTCCCGGATCCCGAGGAAGAGGGCGATGTCAGCCCGACGGAACCGGTAGATGGACTGTTTCGGGTCCCCGACGAAGAAGACCCGGCCCGGATCGAAGGTGAGCTCGGTCCACCGTTTCTGGCCGGCATCGGGATCGTCGGAGGCGATCCGGACGGCCAGCTCAGCCTGGATCGGATCGGTGTCCTGGAATTCGTCGATGAGGAGGAAGCGGAACTGTTCGCTGAGCGTCCGGCAGACGTCGGGGCGGTGGCGGACGAGCTCCCGGGCCAGGACGAGAAGGTCGTGGAACTCGAGGCGGCCCTCCCGCCGGCGGTCGGCAGCGGACCGGAGCGTCAGCTCTCTGATCGAGACGACCAGGTTGGCCAGAGCGGCGTTGGCGACGCGATTGAGAAGGTCGTCCTTGGCCGTCTGAGCCTCCTCCAGGAGGCCCCGGACTTCGTCGCAGCGGCCCGGGCCCCAGTTTCCCTGCTGGCCCCACTTCCGGAACAGCGGAGGGGCGTCCACGATGGCCCGGAGGGTGTCGAGCTCGTTGTCGACGTTGCCGAGGATGGCGGCGTAGGGGGAGAGGGCCTCGAGGTGGGCGAGGAGCTTGTCGTCTCCGTCCAGGCAGAAGTCGGCCATGGCGAGCGCCCTGGTCAACGGTTCGAGCATCGGGGCGGGGTCGACGGGAACGGGAGTGGGCGTGCCGGGAACGGCGTCCTCGACGAGATCCCAGTTCTGGTTGAACTGGAGGGCGATGTCCCGGAGCTGCTGGAACTTCACTCCGCACGTGAGGAGGACCAGCACGGCCTGCTGGTGCGCCTGGCTGTCGAGGAGCTCGTCGACGAAGGTCTTCCACCGTTCGTCGAAGGCGACCGTCGACCGCACCTCGTCGAGGACGTCGATGAGGGGTGGCAACCCGGCCTCGAAGGGATGGGTGGCGAGAATGCGGCGGGCGAAGCCGTGGAGGGTGGAGACGGCCGCCCCGTCGGCCTCGGCCAGCGCAGCTCGGGCCCGTTCGGCCCGGAGGGGCACGTCGCCAGGGTCGACGTCGAGGTACTCCTCGATGTAGGTGCCGGCTGCCGATCGTTCCAGGGCTTCGGCGATCCGGTCGCGGAGCTCGCCGGCGGCGGCTTCGGTGAAGGTGATGGCGGCGATGTCCGCCATCCGGGCCCGTCCGCTGACGACCAGTTCCACGATCCGGCCGACCAGGGCGGTCGTCTTGCCGGTGCCGGCCCCCGCTTCGACGAAGTGGGTGGTGTCGAGCTCGGCCCGGATGGCAACCCGGGCCGGCCGGTCGTCGGTTGCGTCGATCGTCACGGCTCCTCTCCCGCCGGCTCGGCCAGGCGGACATAGGGTTCCAGGACCGGGTCGGTCCGGACCCGTTGCCAGGCCCGGTCCCGGTCGCCGGGGCAGATTGGCTTGAAGTCGCAGAAGCGGCAGTGTTCGAAGCCCAGGTTGTCCTCGCCGCCGGGGTTGGCGGGGAAGAGCCCGGCCTCCACCCCGTCGACGATGGTCCCGACGACCTCCCGGAACCGGTCCAGGCGCTCGTCGGTGAGCTCGTAGCCGGCCGGCTTGAACCCGGCCTTCTGGTTCACGAACCAGTAGCGGGCCTCGACCGGCACATCCCCGAGTCGGCTGCGGGCGGCCAGGCCGTACACGGGGAGCTGGAGCTTCTGGCCCCGGTCCACGGGATCGTTCTGGAGCTTCTTGTCGGCCCCCCACGGCTGACCGGTCTTGTAGTCCGTGATGATGGCCAAGCCGTTGTCGGCCTGGTCGACCCGGTCGCCCTTTCCTTTGAAGTTCACCGTCCGTTCGCCGCCGAGATCGACGACGACCTCGGCCTCGAGTCCGGGTCCGGGTCCGAAGGCCAGCTCCACCGCCTCCGGGACCACCCCCTTGGCCGATCGGTAGGAGTTGTCCTCCACCAGGAAGCGGGACAGGTCCCGGCGGATGGCCGCCTTGTCGAGCGCCCACAGCAGGGGCCGTCCGGTGACGCCGGCCTGCTGGTACTTGGTGAAGACCTCGGTGGCCAGGTCCTGGATCCGTTCTGCTTTGGCGGCCGACCAGGGTGTCTGGGGCCGGATCCGCTCGGCCCGGGGCAGGCTGACCTCCTCCCCGATGAACCGCTCGAGGATCTCGTGGATCACCGTTCCCTTGGCAGAGGCCTCGATCTGCCAGATGTCCTCGGGCTTCTCCCGCACCGTGATCCGGAGCAACTTGTCGAAGAGGTAGCTGCGGGGACAGCGGGCGTAGCTCTCCAGGCCTGTCGGGGACTGGGCCGTGCCAGCCGTCGGTGACGGGATCTCGAGGGTGTCGATCTTGCCGTCGAATCGGCTGAACCGGCTGCTCCGACGCTCGGTCCGCGTCGTGACGCCGAGCCCGAGGACGTGGTCGACACCGACGAGGAAATGGTCGTCGATCCTGCCGTGGTCGTCCTTCCAGCGGAGCAGGCTCCGCAGATCCCAGTCGGCAGGAGAGATCGGTTCGCCGTCGGCCCGGACCTCGGCGGTGAAGGACGGGATGACGGTGAAGGCCAGAAGGGGTCGGAGCCGTTCGAGATCGCTACTGAAGAGGCGACTCGTCGAGGCCGGCTGGCCCTCGGTCGCTGCACCGTCGGCCTGGGCATCCTGGGTGGTGGCTCCCAGAGCCTGGAGCGAGTCCAGCAACCACCGGGAGGGCCGCTGCTCCCGGCCCTGGCGCTGGTCTCCGCGGGCGAAGGTCACGATCCGCTCGCCGGCGGACGCCAGGGCGGCCAGGTAGTCGCGGTAGGACTCACCGGGCTGGTCAGCTGTCAGGCGGATGTCGGCGTCGGAGGCCAGTCGCTCCCGGTCCGGCAGCAGTGGGTCGTCGGCACTCCGGGCCGGGAAGGTGCCGTCGGTCATGCCGAGCACGAAGATCAGGTCGAGGTCGAGGCCGAGAAGATCACCGGGCCGGCCAATTAGCACCCCGTGACCGAACCGCGTCGTCTGGGGCGAGGCGGCATCCAGCTCCGAGTTGAGAACCGATCGGAAGGCGGCCAGATCGGAAGCCCGATCGATGGCGTCGAGCGAGGAGAGCCGTTCGAGAATGTCGTCGACCGTCCGGAAGGCCTCCTGTTCGTCCGCCGGCCAGTGTCCCCGACGGCCGGCCCGCCCAGGTAGTCCTTCAGGATGGCTCGGGACCAGGTTGTCCAACCGGCCCAGCTGTCGGGGAGGGCGTCGAATCGGGTGGCCAGGCCTTCCAGGAAGGCAGCGAGCGACTCGGTCCGCTCGATGGCCCGGGCGTATCGATTCCGACGCCATTCGGTGTCGTCGTCTTCGTCGCCCAGCAGGTCGAGGTCTGCCCGTCGTGACGCCGCATGGGAACCCAGGTGCTCGCGCCAGTTGTCCAGACCCGTGGTGACACCGGCGTCTCTCGAGACCAGGTCCCACTCCGTGGCCCGCACCTCCCGGCCGTCGTGGACGAGGGGGATGCTCGACATCCAGGCCATGACGTCGTCGCGTCGCCAGTCGTGGTCGACGATCTCGAAGATCCCTGTCAGGGCCCGGCCGGCGATGGTGGAAGACAGTGGCCGGACGCCGGTCCCGTTGAAGGGGATACCGGCGCGAGCCAGGGTTTCGAGAACTTGGCGGGGATAGGGCCCGACGCCGGCGTGGGCGATCGCCATCCGCTCCATGGCGACCCCGGCGTCCCGGTGGGCCATCAGGCCTCGGACGGCCCACAGGACTTCGACGTCAGCCGAGGGGCAACTGGCCACCGCCGTGGCATGGACTTTCTCCCGGGGGGGCTCCGGGGTGAACTCGCTGTCGGAGAACCTGCCCACCAGCTCCCGGCTCGGCTGGTCGGCCTGGTCGTCTCCGGTGGTGCCGACCAGTAGGACCACCGGGACGACACCGGCCATGGCCTTCAGGAACTGCTCCTCGAGGGTGGAGAGACGCAGAGGCAGGTAGATCGCGAGGGGTCCGGCGAGTTCCCCAGCCGAGCCAGGGCCGTCGCCGACGATGGCGATGGCTGCGGTGATCAGGTCGATGTCGTCGTACCAGCCTGCGAGTAGCTCCCCGACGGCCCGGGCCAGCCGGACGACCTCGCTGGCGCGCTCGCTCTGGGCCGCCAGTGAGGTCGTTGCTGCCGGGGTCAGGCCCCTCAGGTCCCGGTAGGCGTTCGCCAAAGTTCGCACAGTCGCCGGATGGTCCTTCACCGGGCCGAACAGGGGCCCGGGATCAGCGTGGAGGGCGGCGCGGACGGCGGCATGGACGACGGCGGCGGTGGCGGGAAGCCGGCCTGAGGTCGACAGAGTGGCGCCGGCGATCTGGCCGACCAGCTGAGGCAGGGTGCTGAAGCGGACGTTCAGCACCCCGAGCCGCTCCTGGCCGGGCGGGGGACCGAGATCACCCGACGCCAGGAGACGGCGGGTGGCCAGCCCGACTGTGTTCCGGGGGACCACGACGGTCACCTGGCGGAGAGGGTCGTCCCCCTTGAGGGCCGCCACCTCATCCCTGAGAGCACGTGCAGCGTCGCGTCCAAATGGAACCATCGATACCTTCATCGCCACGGCCGGCATCGTAGGCGTCGGGTGTGTTGCTCTCGGGGGGATGCGCGGTCCAGGTGGACCGAGCCCGGCGATCAGACCTCCCACCATTCACCGTCGGCGTGAATCTCGGCCGAGTCGAAGAACTCCCCGTAACGGTCGGACGCTTCGGTGTGGATGGGCACGAGCCGGCCCGGGTTGAGGGCGGTGGCCAGACGCTGAAGATCGGCCACGGGGGCGTGGCCGGAGACATGGTCGATCACCAGCGGGATGCATTCACGCTCGAGGGACTCCGGCAGCCTCATGCCACCGGCGTCCTCCAGGTACCCGGGCCAGAGCGACCATGCGACCACACCGCCGTCGAGAACCTTCGACCGAACGAGCTCGGGGATGGCCGAGGACGGCATCAGCAGGGTGAAGGCGCCGGGAGCGGCGGCGAGCTCCTCGGGGAAGACCCGGCAGCCATCGATCAGATCGAGCCGGGAGAACTCACCGCTCTCCTTGACGAGGACCCGCTGGCGGTTCGGGACGTAGACCTGGAACCCCGGGAACCCGGGCTGGGGAATGGTGGCCCGTCCCGTGCTGTGGGCGACCGTCGCCGTGTAGAGATCGGTGACCAGGGTTCGGCCGGCACGCTTGCAGGCCCGGTAGACGGTGACCAGCCGGTCGATGTTCTGGGCGGAGGAGACCACGACCACGGCGCCATCGGCATCGGACATCCGCTGTGCCAGCGACAGCTCCACGTCGTCTTCCGTGCGGGGCGGCTCGTCGGCGTGGTCATCGTCGGCGGGTCGCAGGTGGGTGCCCTCGCACAGCATGACGTCGACCGGCCGAGGGGGATCCCCGAGCAGCCGATCGAACAGCGACGCCTTGCGCCCGTGGCCCCGGATGTCCCCGGTGTAGAAGAGATGGCGCCCTTCGCCCTCGACGAGGAGGGCGTAGGCGTCGAAGGCGCTGTGGTCGACGAGGTACGGGGTGATGGTGAACGCCCCGAGCCGGAAGGGCTCCCGGTCAACGAGGTATCCCGTCGGGTCGAGGTGCAGACCGGCTGGCGAGAAGAAGGCCGAAGCCCCGATCACGGCGGCGGCTTCTCGGCCGATGTAGAGCGGCACGCGGGAGTCAACCTGAGGAAGGAGCCCGTAGTGGTCGAAGTGGGAATGCGAGATCACCACGCCGGCCAGGGAGGGGTCATCGCCGTCGGCCAGCCCAGGGACTGGGGGCAGGGGGACAGTGTCGTTCCAACCGGCCCAGAGCGGCTTGCCGACGTCCAGCACGATCCGACTTCCTCCGGCGTCCAACTCCACACAACTGCCGCCGATCTCGTGGGCGCCCCGCATGATCCTGACTTTCATGGCCGGAGCATCCCACCGCGGTGTGACGGTCAACCCTCGGCTGGAGCTTTCCGGTTGAGCCAAGGGCAGGCGCCGGGGAGAACACAGCTCCGACAAGGGGCGGGAAGTCGAAGGTGCCGGGCGTGCCGATAGCGTTGAGCTGTGGACCAGAACGCTGCCCAGGGATTCTTCGAGCTGACCCATCGCTTCGACGAGGCCCTCGTCTACGCGTCCGACGCCCACCGCCACCAGGCACGAAAGGGGACGGCCGTTCCCTACGTGGCGCACTGCATGGCTGCCGCCTCCCTGGTGCTGGAGAACGGCGGCGGAGAGGACCAGGCCATCGCCGCCCTGCTCCACGACGTGGTCGAGGACTGTGGCGTCGAACACGAAGTGGAGATCCGCGCCCGCTTCGGCGCGCCGGTGGCCGACATGGTGCTGGCTTGCTCCGATGCCACCCCCCAGGCCGGCGAGGCGAAGCCGCCGTGGATGACCCGCAAGCAGGGCTACCTGGAGCATCTTCGCAGTCTGGAGGTCGATGAGCCGGTGCTGCTCGTGACCGTCTGCGACAAGCTCCACAACCTCCGCTCCATCGAATCCGACCTGGAGGTTCACGGCCCGGCCGTCTGGGAACGGTTCAACGCCGACCTCGACGACCAGCGCTGGTACTACACCGAGTTGGCTGACGTCCTGGCGGCCCGTTCGACCAGCCAGGCCGCCCGGGAGGTCGCCCGGATCGTCGCCCGCCTGTTCCCACCGGACCAGTCCGTGGGAGCTGTGGCCTCAGACTGAGCCGCGGAAGTCCGGACGGCCGAGCCGGTGTTGATCGCCGGACCTGCCTCCTCAGGATGCCGGTGGCGCGGGAAACTCTCTTGCCAGCACGTCTGGTGGTTCGTCAGGGGCACGTTGGTGAAGGTCGACGACCACCAGCTTGTCGACCGCCCCGTCCCGGCGCAGAGCCTCGAACTCCTGGCGCTGTCTCGCCAGATTCACGAACAGAGCCTCCGTAGGCCCTGCTTCGTCGGGGTCCCAGAGCATGGGGATGACAACGACTTCGAAATCATCTCGGGGACCCGGGATCTCAAAGAAGTCGGGAACGGGAAACACCCATCCGATGGTGAGGTGCCCGAGGCCGGCCGGGTCACTGTAGGCATCATCGATCGGCTCACCGAACATCCCCTTGAAGTGGGCGAGGAGGGTGTCAGGCTTAACCTCGGCAGGGAGTTCCGAGTCGAACTGGTCCGCAACCTCGCCTCCACCTCGGGGCCAGACGATGCATCGAACACCTAGCGGCACGTGCTCCATCGGATCCGCCCCTGACTTCCCACAGGACCTCTGTGGGCTCGATGCTACGCATCACGGCGAGATTCGTCGTCTCACCACGTGGCGATCTGCCGGAACAGCTCGACCACGGTGTGGCCGACCGACACCGTCCAGTGGTCGGGCATGGCGAACGCCGATCGGTTCTCGACGATCCACTTGCTCCCGGAGTTGGCGGCTGCCGGAGGTGGCCGCTACTGATGGGGCCATGGCGAGCACCTTCGGCTTCAACGCCGTCCCGATGGCGAAGGAGCTCCTCCAGGCGATCGAGGACGCTGGTGGCGTTCTCCGAGTTCCCGATCCACCCGACCCCCAGCGCAGACATCTGCGTCAGGCCATCCATGCCCTGATCAACGGCGACGAGCTACCACCAGGGACGCGTGTGCGTCACAGCGGCCGTGACCGTGGCGACGTCGTCGTCAGGATCACCGAGGAGCAGCGGCCGCCGCCCAAGCCGGAGCCGCTTCCCGTGCCGCAAAACCTTCGAAATGCCCATCCCTTGATCGCGGCGACGTGGCAGGACCGGCCGAAGGGGACGAGGTGGGTGTGGAACAGCAAGACGCCGGGACGAGCTCACCTGAACGTGATGACCGGCAACCTCCATCGGGCGCTCCGGTTGCTCCAGGCCGTCGGCAACGAAGCGGAACGGCGTGGGTACGAGGTCGGGACGGTGAAGCCGTACGGATGCCCGGGCGGCTTCGGGATCGTGATCAACGACGACGCCCTCGAGCTGTTCGTCAGGGAGGAGACCGAGCGGATTCCCAACGCGTCGACGGTGGAGCAGCAGCGCGAAGTCGAGCGCCAGCCCTGGTCGCATAGGAAGTACCTACCCACAGGGCGTCTCCAGATCCGGGTGGGTCATCCGTCCTACGACAAGGCACCGTTGGCGGCTGATCGGCAACGTTGGAAGCTCGAGGACCGCATCGGTCGGATCGTCGACAGGCTGGAGGAGCGGGCCGAGCAGGAGGCGCTTCGACGGGCCGAGTGGCGTCGACAGAAGGAAGAGGAGCAACGCCGCCGTGACCTCGCCTTTGCGGTCGCCCGCGAGCGCTACGAAGAGCACTACCGGATCGAGCAGCTCAGCGCCCAGATCCAAGACTCGGAGAACGCGGAACGAGCCCGACGATTCGCGGCCGCAGCTCGCCAGGCGAGAAACCTGTCGGACGCAGACCTGGCCTGGATTCGGTGGGTTGAGGACTACGCCTCGCGAATCGATCCCCTGGGCCGGCAGCTGGCCCCACTGGCCGCTCCCGACACCACCGAGGAGCAGCTCCGACCCTTCCTCTGGTCCGGGAGCGCCTCCTCACGTTGACGTGATCCGAGCCCTGACGCTCTGAGACGGGCCCTGGGCCATCCAATCCCGGGGGCCGGGGGGATCTTCATTCTCTTCACATCTTCTGGCCGGCGAACATCCAGGTTGTCGGTCCGCAGGATGGCGTGGTCGCGGATGACGGTGGCGAGGTGGCCGGTGCCGGTGGCCAGCACGCGGATGGGGCTTGGCCCGGGACGCCGCCGGAAGCGGTGCTTGACCAGGACGGGGGCTGAGGCCCGCTGACGGAGGCCATCGACCGCCGTCGACGCCGCTACTGCCTGTTTCAGGGCGCGCTGAAGCCGCCGGGGGTACCGGCGGTTCTCAGCGGTTCTCGGCGCGGATGCGTTCGGCCAGGGACGGGCCGGCTCGGATCCGGGGGAGGCGGCCAGGCTTTCCGGCCGAGCTCGACCGTGGGCCGATCCCGAAGACATCCAGCTCGTCGACGCTTCCGAGGTCGATCGTCCAGCGATGGACGAGATCGGTCGGATCGAGCTCGGGGAAGCGGGCGACCAGCTCGAGGCAACCGGTGTGGATCTGGGCGGCGACCATCACCGGGCGACTCGCCACGGCCGGGTTCATCCCGAGGTCCGTCCCACTCGGGATCGGGTCCAGCACGCTGGCTAGCCAGCGGTCCTCGTCCTGGTAATCCTCGAGCCGCTTGGCCTCGGCAGACGTTCGCTCGGCCAGGGAGCGGCGTTCGTTCTCCATGGCACGACGGCGCCGGTCCTCCCGCTCCCTGGCGTCGGCCAGTTCGGCGGCTACCCGCCGGGCCCGGTGGACCAGGATGGCCATGACGTTCCGGGCGTCCCCGAGGCTCCCCATGGCGGCCAGGTGCTCGAGCACCGTCGTCGGGTTCGCCCCCGTGATGAGGGCGTCCCCGAGCGCGCCCACCAATGATGAGGTTGGAGCAGCGGCCACGCAGTAGTGGGCGAGCAGCTTTCGCGCCACGTCAGCGGCGGGACCGTCCCCGTGGGAAGCCTGCCGTTCGATCTGTCGCCGCTCTCGTCGACGGGGCTGGGGTGGGGCGGTCGGCACCACCAGCGCCGGCCGGGCCAGCAACTGAAGGCTGAGCGGTCCGCCCCGGCGGGCCTCGTAGGTGACGAGCCCGGCGGCGGCCAGGGCCTCGAGCCCGGCGGTCAGGCGCCTCCACCCGATCCCGAACTGCTCGCAGAGCCGGGTCTTCGTCCAACCGTCCGGCAGCTCCGCCGTCCGGTGGTCGCAGAGCAGGAGGAGGACGATCAGGAGGGAGGCCGCCACCCACGACAGGGCGTGGTCGGCGACGACCTCGGCCAGGCCGGCCCGTGACAGCGGGGCGAACCGCTCCGCCCGCCGGGAGCGGTCGTGGAGCAGGCTGGTCGGCACCGTCCGGGGGGTGAGGGCGACCCGGCCGGTCCGGAACGGGCGGAGGTCGGCGACGGCGATCTCCGACTCGGCCAGGCAGTCGAGCGCCCGCCGGGCCCGCCGGTAGGGGAGGCCGTGGGCGGCGGCCCAGGCGACGACACCGAACGGGTCGACGAGGTCGTTCCACCAGGTGGCCTCGGCGGCCAGGAGGACACCGACGAGGAGGGCCGAGAGATGGTGCCCCTCCCGCCGGCCCTGGGGCTTGCCAAGAAGCTCAGGGGCATCCAGGCGGACCGGAACGTGGCCGCCGGCAGGTCCAGCGGCCGTCACGCCCGCAGCAACAGGGTCACGCCGCCACCGTCGGCCCCGTCCGGAGGCACGTTCCACTCTCCGCCGAGCCGATGGCGACGTCGATCAGGCGGACGGTGGTGCTCCAGGCTCGGACGACGGGGGCCGGAGGTGTCGGGTCGGGCTGGTCGGCCAGCCGGGCCCGCCGGAGCTCGAGGGCCCAGAGGAGGAGCGACGCCTCCTGTCCGCAGGACCGACGTGCGGCCCGTCCCCACTGGTCACCGCCGAGGAGAAGGGCCACGAGCGGTCGACCGGCCGGGCCCGGTAGGTGCCGACGCAGCCGCCACTCCGACGACATCGCTTCCGAGTTCCGGGCGGTGGCCAGCAGGTCGTCGCCCGAGAGGCCGACATGGGAGGCGAGTCCGTCCATCCAGTCCACGGCGATGTCGACGCCCGTCGAGACCGTCTCCCAGGTCCGGGCATCCAGGGTGATTCCACCGGCTCGGAAAAGGTCCTCGATCTCGTTGGCCAGGGACACCGGGGACGTCGCCACCGGCGCCGTCGTCTCGACCGGGTCCCAGACGAGGGCAACGTCGCTTCGGAGGCGGTCGGCCGGAGCGCGGCGGGCGATGGCGAGGAGGAGCCGCTCGACCCTGGGGAGACGGCTGGGGTCCCGGCGAACCTCGGGGGCGTGGCGGATGGCGTGGATGGCCGGCACGACCGGGTCGCAGTCGGGGACACGCCGGGTGATCCATCCGACGATCTCGGCCCACCCGGTGTGGCACCAGGTGTCGCGGGCGGCCGGGCTCTCCATGTCCCGGAGTTCGCCGGCCACGTGGGTGATGTCGCCGAGCGGCAGGGCCGGCATGGGGGCCGAGAGGATGGTGCCGAGTGAGGTGTGGGTGTCCATGCTTCTGACGATCCGCCCGAGAGGGGGGACGCCATAACTGTGGATCCGGGACATGTCGGGGACGAATGGGTTTGGAGAACGTCCCAGCCGATGCATAGCGTTTGCAGTCATGAGCCCCAACAAGCGCTTGGACGACGCCATCCGCCAGGCGGGCTGGAGCCCGGGGGAGCTCGCCGCCAAGCTGGGCGTGGACCCCAAGACGGTCGAGCGGTGGATCAGTACCGGTCGGATCCCGCACCCGCGGCTTCGAGGCCAGACGTCGTCGTTTCTCGACGTCCCGGCCGCCCTCCTGTGGCCCGATGCCGGCGGCTCGATGGACGGGATGGGCGAATTGGCCGGGATCTATCGGACACGAACCGAGCTCTCCCCGGCGACGGTCCGCTCCATGCTCGTCGCCGCCGAGCGCCAGATTGACGTGCTCGCCTATTCGGCCCTGTGGCTCTGGGACTCAGTTCCCGGCTTTGCCGCCACCGTGGCCGGGAAGGCGGCCGCCGGCGTCAGCGTGCGCCTGTGCCTCGGGGACCCGGACAGCCCGGCGGTGAGGGTGAGGGGAGAGGAGGAGGGCATCGGAGAGACCATGGCGGCCCGCTGCCGTCTGGCCGCAACGTACGCGGAACCGATCGCAGCCGTCGACCCCGCCCTCGTCAGGTACTCAGGGGCGACCCTGTACGCATCGATCCTGAGGTTCGATGACGACGTGCTGCTGAACGTGCACCTGTGGGGAAACGCAGCGGCCGAGTCGCCGGTGATGTACTTCAACCGGCGGGACGAGGACGGCCTGGCCGCCAACGCCATCAAGTCGTTCGAGAAGGTCTGGGCCGACGCTCAACCGTCGTCGACGGGGTAGACCAGCACGGTCGCCCAGGCTGCGCAGGCGGTTCCTTCGCCCTCGGGCCCGAGGCCGTCGTTCGAGCGGGCCTTGATGGAGACCCGGGACTCGTCGAGCCCGAGGGCTTCGGCGACGTTGGTTCTCATTGCCGGGATGTGGGGACGCAACTTGACGGGACCCAGGACGACGAAGGCGTCGATGTTCTCGATCTCGTATCCGGCGCCTCTGACGTAGGCGGCGAATTCCCGGACGAAGTCGAGGCTGCGGGCGTCCTCTGCTTCGGGGTCGTCCTCGGGGAAATGGGTCCCGAGATCACCGTCGGCGATGGCGCCGGCCAGGGCGTCGATCAGCGCATGGCAGAGGACGTCTCCGTCGGAATGGGTCGAGAAGCCAACCGGGGCTGGTACGAGGACGCCGCCCAGGACCAGATCGCAGTTCTCCACCAACCGGTGGATGTCGTGGCCGAGGCCGGTCCGAAGTCGCATCAGGGTCGTCCTTGAGCAGCCTCGATGTCGATCTCGACCTCGCGGGCGACGTCGAGCAGGCCTTCCAGGTTGGCGGTGGTAGCCTGGTGGACCACCGAATCGGGGGGATACCGGTCGAGGATTTCTTGGAGGCGTTCTGACGCGGTGCAGCGCTCCCCGGTGGGCGAGGAGGTCAGATCGGCCCAGGCCAGGGCCGCCTGGGCGTGAGCGGGCGGCGCCTCGAAGTCCCCGGTCAACACGGCATTGAGTCCCCTGAGGCCGGCTTCGGTGCCGGCGCCGGTGTGCCAGGCCACCAGTCGGCAGATCTCAACGCTCCACCCCTGGTCACGGAGCCACCTGGCGCCGTCAAGGGGGTGGAACCCGGTTGCCGAGAGCTCGGCGTTGTAGCCGATGTCGTGGAGCCAGGCCGCATCGACGAGCACGTCCCGCCAGGGGTCGTCCAGGATCTGGCGGGCGATCGTTGCCTGGTGCGCCACCCGGGACGTGTGGGCGAAGCGGGTCCCGACTCCGTCCAGCATCATCGTGGCCAATGTCTCCGCCGTCAGGGGCTGGGTCGAGACTTCGGTCGTGCCCATCGGTTGGACGTTACCGCGGTGCCGCCGGTTCTCGTCCCGGCCATGCTCGCCTCAACGCCCCCGCCGCTTGCGCTTGGCCGACGGCTTCGGCCGGGGCGGGGTCCCCGGGGGGGTCGCCCTGCCGCTGACCCTCCGGCCGGGGCCCGTCGGCAGCCGGCCCAGCGCGGCGTCCCGTTGGGCTGCCGGACGGGCGTTGAAGTCCTGCATGAAGGACTGGACCGCCTTCTCGTCGCCGAGCTCGACGCCCTCGGCTCGGGCGGTCGTCCACAGGCGCTTGCCGACGCTGTAGCGGGAGGTGTCGGCCATGTTCTTCCGGAAGGTGGGCTCGATGCGGTCGAGATGGTCGACGAGAACGTCACGGGGGTCACTGTCCGGGTCTAGGAGTCCGGTGTCGGCGAGGAAGGCGATGAAGGTCTTGGCCTCGGCCAGCATCTCGCCGAGCTCGCTCTCCTCGGCGATCACCTTGGCCGGATGGAGCTCGAGGTAGACCTCGTCGAGATTGGCGCAGGTCCACCGGGTCATGTGCTGATCGACGAATCCCCACTTGTAATGGACCAGGGTCTCGCCGGGATCAGCGTCGACCACGGTCCCGTTGGCGGCGCACCAGGCCGCGAACCGCTCCTTCAGGTCCTTCCGGGCGGCCTCGTAGCCCTTTTCGGTTTCCGGCGCCCAGTCGCGATCACTCATCGGCCCATCTTCGCTCATCGTCATCGCACCTCGGGTCTGGCGAGTGGCCGCATGTCAAGATTCCAGGGCCGAACCGGATCGGTTTCGGCAGAGCGGGGGACAGCGATGGCAGCAGGAGACTCGGCACGGGAGGTGTCACGACGCACTGCGGAGGCGGCTGAGGCGCTCCAGCGCAAGGCGGACTACGCGGCCAGGAAGTCCGCGGCCTTTGGTGCAGGCGCTGATGGGGAAGAGGCGGTCGCCGTCGCGCTCGCCCCCCTGGCGAACCATGGGTGGATTCTGCTCCACGACCGCTCGCTGACCGCTGGTGGCAACCTCGATCACCTCCTCGTCGGTCCTCCTGGCGTCGTCGTCATCGACGCCAAGAAGTGGTCCTATCCGGTCACTGTGAAGGGTGACCGGATCTACACGGGCAGGTACCCCCGCGACAAGGAGCTGGACCGGCTGTTGGAACAGGTCCATATCGTGGACGCCGCCATTGGAGCGAAGCCGAACCCGGTCACAGTCCGGGGGTTCCTGGCGCTGGCCGGCGAGCCGGACAAGCAGCGTTCCGAGGAGACCGTCAGGGGGGTGGGGATGGTGGGCGTCGAGGTTCTCGGCGACAAGCTTCTGGGAATGGATTCGGAGTTGGGACCCGGCAGGGTGCAAGAGATCGCCGACATCCTGCGCGCCGCCTTCCCCCCCGCGGCCACTACCGACCAGGTCGACCTTCAGCCCGTGGTGGAACCGGGTCAGAAGGTGAAACCCAACCAGCTCTTCGAGCGGCTAAACCGGTACTTCTACCTTCACACGTGGCGCAAGGGAGGACTCCACCGTCTCTACCTCAAGGCGTCCTCCGGAGACGACCTCGGGTGGAAGGACGTCAACACGCAGGAGATACAGATCTCCTGCGAGGGCGACGACGCCAAGCTCGCCCGGGCGATCCTGGAATCCGCCACACCCGTTAGTGTGACGCTGTCAGCCGAAGCGCTGCCAAGGCTTCCGATCAACGTGCCCGGCGGCAAGCTGGTGGGGTGGCTGACGAAGGTCCGTCTCTCCGTCTTCGTCGGCCAGGAGTGGAATAAGGGCGCCACCCACCGGCTCTACGGCACCTACATCGACCCGCTCAACGGCACCTTTTCCCTCGGCTACGCCGACCTCAAGACCGGGAAGCTCCATCCCTCGGTGACCGGGAACCTGTCCAAGGACCTCGGGTCGGCGGAGAAGTACCTCCAGCTCGTCGTCGATCGTCGGCCCGTCAGGTGACCGAAGACGAAGAACCCACCTGGCTAGTCCGCCTGCGTCCGGCGGCCAAGCAGCGGCCCCGGACCCAGTTCATCAGCGTGCGCTGGCACGACCTCCAGGAGCTGATCCGCGAGCGGGACGCCCTGTGGCACGCAGCCAGCCCCGAGACGCGGTCGGTGCTGGAGGCGATGAGGCGGGACTACGGACGGGAGCGCGGGTAGTCCGGGAGTTCATCCCGACCCGGAGTCCCGGATGAGGTCCGCCACCAGCCGTCGTCCGATGAGCTGCATCACGAGGACAGCGATCGACATCACGAGGCCCAGACCGAAGAAGACGCTCCAGAAGATCGGTCGATGTCGGTCGGTCAGCGAGCCGATGAGCAAGAGGCAAGGCCAGATGACCTGGAAGATCCCCAAGCCGATGTAGTGCCGGTTGACGAAGGAGGCCGTTCGGTTCTTGGCCCGGCGAGAGAGGCTCATGTTCAATGCCCACAGGTGCGGGCCGCCGGGCTCGTCTCCTTCCAACGGGGTCGTCCCGTCGACGATCGAAAGCTGGAAGGCCTCAGGGTTGCTCCGATCCCCCGAGAGTGTGTCTGCGGCCAGGGCCACCATGCCGTCGAAATTCGCCCGGCACAGCACTTCCACCGGGTTGCCGGCCGAAACCGGCACGGTGAGCAAGGAGCTCCCGAATCCGAATCGGGTGCTCCTGACCTTCACCTCGTGCGTGCCCGGGGCGACCGGAACCTCGACCGACCGGCCAGGTCGGAGCTGACCGTGGCGCGCCGTGTCGACGAAAACTTCGAGCCGGAGCAGTCTGTTGATCCTCCACTTGGGGCAGACGACCCGGATCGACGTCTCGTCCTCCATCGTGTCGATGGCTGCCTCCGGCCGCGGTCGGTGATCAGCCATCGGCGTCTCGGGCTTCCGCCAACATTTGGTCGACCAGGGAGGCAGCAGCGAGCAGGCCCCCGGTCGACGCAGTGATCGCCCCATGGACGATCGAGTCGGGCGGGTACCGCAGGAGGATCTCCCCGAGCCGTTCCTGGGGTGAGCATCGTTCGCCGCACGGCGACGAGGTCATGTCGGCCCATGCCAGGGCGGCTGCGGGTTCGGGCGGAGGCTCGGGGAACTCGTCGACGAGTTCGGCGTCAAGGCCCCGCAGCCTGCCTTCCGCAGCGGCCCCTGTGTGCCAGGCGACGAGCCGGCAGACCTCCTGGGGCCATCTCTGGTCCCGGAGATAACGGGCCCCGTCGAGGGGATGGAAGCCGGCGAGAGCCAGTTCGGCGTTGTAGCCGATGTCGTGGAGGAGGGCGGCCGGCACCAGCGCCGAGCGCCAGGGCTCGACGAGCAGGGGGCTGGCTCGTTCGGCCTGTTCGGCGACACCCAGGGAGTGGGCCAGCCGGGTGCCGACGCCGTCGAGGAGCGTGGTGACCAACCGGCTGGCCCGATCCGTCCCGGACATCCCGTCGTCATCGGCCGCCCCGGCATGCACCCCGGTGGCGGCGGACAGGGTCACGCAACCTCGACGTTGCTCGTCGTGGTTGAGGGAGCCGGGACGTGCTCGCCGTGGGCCCGGAGGGACTCGATGTGGAGGGCGATGGCCTCGGCGATGTTGGTGCGGACCTCGGACTCGGTGGCGCCGGTGGCGACGCAGCCGGGAAGGTCGGGGACGTAGGCGGCCAGGTTGCCCTCGGCCTGCTCGATGACCACTGCGTAGCGACTCACGGCTTCCTCCATCCCGCTTGGCGCCGGATCGATCCCAGCGTACCCGGCGTCAGTTCGTGGCCGAGATTGCCGGAGACGGTGACGGTCCCGGGAAGGTCGGGATGGCGGTACTGGCGATGGCTTCCGACCTGACGGTCGAGGCGCCATCCGGAACGCTCGAGCTCGCGGATCACGTCCCGGACCTTCACCGCTCGACCCGGGCGGGCAGCGACCCGGCGCTCTGGTTCACGGGCGGCCGCCCTTGGTCAGGCGGCGAACCTCGACGAGGTCCAACCCGAGGACGTTGGCGGTGAGCTCGGGGCCGACCCCGGCGGCCATGTCGATCACGGCCTGGCGGACACCGGCCTCGGCGTGGGCGACGAATTCGTCCTGGCCGGCGATGACCTCGGTTCGCTTCGCCCTGGTTGCGTCGAGCCGGTCTTGGGCCTTCGCGTGGGCGCCGGCCAGGCCGGCGAGGCGTCGTTGGTAGTCCTTGATGGTGGGGTTGGTAGCGGGCATCGATCGCTCCTCGGCAGCCCCGGCGGCCGCCCTCACCGTCTGGACTGGTTCCCCGCCAGCAGGAGCTGCATCAGGAGATGGGCGAGACCGTGGGTCGTGCAACCGGACTGGCTCCTGAGATGGCTCTGGCAACATTTCCCTAAACCTCGGACCCGGCTACAGCGTCTGTTGGTCATATGAGCGGTGGGAGCGGTGGCCTTGGACGACGATGATCTCCGGAGGTTCATGGCCTCTGGCTACCCCGAGTTGGTGGCCGCCCTGACCTTCATCTCCGGGAGCCAACCGTCGGCCGAGGAAGCCGTCCAGGAGGCCCTCTTCCGGGCCTGGCAGCAGGCCGACAATGGCCTCGACAAGGTGTCACTCGAGGCCTGGGTCCGGGTGGCAGCCCTCAACCTGATCCGGACCCACTTCCGACGGGCGGCCCGGGAGCGCCGGGCCCTTGACCGGCTGGCGGCCCAGCTCGACCGGTCGGTTCCGAGCCGATCCGACCGGGCCGGCGACCTGGTCGACCTGGTCAGGGCGCTGGCGTGTCTCACCCCCCGCCAGCGGGAAGCCATAACCCTCCACTACCGGCTCGAGCTCTCCGTGCTCGAGGTGGCCGAGGTCCTCGACGTGGCTGAAGGGACCGTCAAGGCCCTTCTCCACCAGGCCAGGACCCGTCTCCTGCCCCAGCTCCGGTCCGCCGATCCAGTCGATCCCACGCCGACGTCGAAGGGAAGCACCCATGACTGATCCCGATGCCCGTAGCGGGGTCGACGAGCTCGTCGCCGACACCTTCCGCACCTTCATTCCCGACATCACCTCTGCTCCGTCGACCTGGAGGGACGTCGCCTCTGTCCACCAACGTCGAGCGAGGCGGGCCCAGCGGCGGCGGATCACGGCCACCTGTGTCGTCGTGGTCGTCGTCGCCCTCGCCGTCGGCATCCCCGCCGTCGTCTCCGGCTCAGGCCATGGCACCGACCGGCATGTCCCCCTGGGCGGCGGGCCGTCTCTCCCGGCCCAGTCGATCCTGGACCGGTCCGGGCAGGTCCTCACCGGCTTCGGCGAGACCGAGGGGCTTCAGGCCGAATACGGGTCCGCCATCCCGGCCGGAAGCGGGGACCGGCTCGTCACCAACATCGACGGCCCTCTCCAGAGCACGCTCCAGCAGGCCCTCGACACCCAGGTGGCCAGTCTGAATGGCCGGGTCGACCCGAGCACCAAACAGACGATCGAATCGGCACAGGGCGCGGTCGTGGCCCTCGATCCCCAGACCGGAGCCGTTCTGGCCCTGGCCTGGACCGGCCCGACCGGTCCCGGGATCGATCCCGTTACCGACACTCCGGCCACCCCTGGGGCCGCCTTCGACCTGGTGACCGCCACAGCCGCACTCCAGGACGGCCTCATCACCCCGGCCACCCTGTACGACGACACCGGCCAGTTCGTGATCCCCGGATGCGTGGCGGGAGCCCCCGGCTGTGTCACCTACCAGGACAACGACAGCCCGGCCGCAGGCTATGTCAACGTGTCGGGCGCCCTGGCCGTCTCAAGCGACACGTTCTTCGACAACCTCGGAGTTGAGTTCTGGGACAACCGGAGCCAGTACGGGAACGAGCCCATCCAGACCGTGGCAGCCCAGTACGGCTACGGCCAGACCACCGGCATCGACCTCCCCGGGGAGGACGCCGGGAGCTACGCCCGGGTCGACTCCCCCACGGTGGTGGCCAAGGAACACGCCCAGGACCCGGCCGCCTACCCCTACGGGGGGTGGACCACCGGGAACAATATGGAGATGGCCTCCGGGCTAGGGGGCACCGCCGTCACCCCCCTCCAGGAAGCTGTCGCCTACGCCACGTTCGCCAACGGCGGCACCCGGTACACCCCCCGGATCGCAGCCCAGATCGTCGACACCCACGGCAACCCGGTCAAGACGATCACGGCCCAAGCCGTCGGACAGGTCACCATGACCGCCGCCGAACGCCAAGCCCTCATGACCGGCTTCACCGGAGCGGTCGGAGGACCAGGATCAGGGATCCAGGCGCCCGCGGGACCGGCCGCCCCCGCCTTCCAGGGCTTTCCCATGACGACGTTGCCGATCGCCGGCATGAACGGGTCCGGGGGAGCCGACGGGACAATCCCGGCCAGCACCTTCATCGGGTGGGGCCCCACCGACCACCCGACCGTCCTGATCGCCACCGTCATCTACGCCGCGGGCTACGGCGCCTCCCCGGCCGCCGCCGTGGCCCGAGCTGGATTCCAAGAAGTGATCGACCGATCCATCCCACCGCTCTCGTAACGATGGGCCTTGGCGTCAGGCTCCCGACCTGAGTGTTCTTGACGAGCCTCGGGCCATCCGCTGGAGCTCGGCCATCGACCGGCCAGTGATCCCCTCGGCCATCGGCCCGTAGACGAGGAGGGCGATCGTGGCGATGGCCAGCTCCCGCTCGCTGGCCACGACCTTGGCCAGTTCGGCCGCTTGCACGTCGACCAGACCCCCGAGAGCCGCCTCCACCCGGGGCCGGCGCCGGCGGGCCTGGAACATCTCGTGGGCGGTCCGACTCCCCCGGATCGAGACCTGGCCCGCCACCAGGCGCTGCCACCGCCGGAACGTCGTCCCGTCGAGCGACGCCTCGAGGTGCCGCTCCGCCCGGTCGGTCGCCTTCGCCGCCTCCCGCAAGACCCGGTCCCGATCGCCCCAGGCCTGCCTCCATCTGGCCGCCGCCGCCGGGAGCGCCTCAACCGCCGATTCCACCTGATCGTTCATGACCCACCGGCAACCTCAGCGCCAGCAGCCCGACCACCCTCACGACCTACTCCTCACCGCCCTCCCTCGCCACGCCCTTCCGGCTCACCCCCTGACCCACCCCCAACCCAACTTCCTGGTCTTACGCGTCTGGCATTCGAGGCCCAACAGCCCCCTATTGCAACAGATTTGACGCGACGACCGCGTGATTCGCCACCTCCCTGGCGCTCCACCGGCCCAGGATCGACGTCGGCCGTCCGGCCCGCGGGAAGGAGCGGCACAGGATGATCTCGCTGCGGCTGATCAGCCTCGGAGGTGGCTTCCGGTACCTGATGGAGTCGGTCGCGGTCGGCGACGGTGCCCCCGAACGCACCAACAGCCTGGCCCGGTACTACGCCGAGTCCGGGACCCCGCCCGGCGTCTTCCTCGGCGCCGGCCTGGGCGACGTCGACGACGGGAGAGGGGTGGGGAAGGGGTCGGCGGTCACCGAGGAGCACCTCAAGAACATGCTGGCCGCCTGCTCCGACCCGGTCTCCGGTGAGCCGGTGGGCCGGGCCCCGAACGCCTCGGCCAAGCTGCCCCCGGTAGCCGGCTTCGACCTGACCTTCAGCCCGCCGAAGTCGGTGTCGGTGGCCTGGGCGCTCGCTGACGAGGGGACGAAGGCCGTCATCTACGAGTGCCATCGCCGGGCCGTCGACTACGTCCTGACCTACGCCGAGCGGACCGTGTTCCACTCCCGGTCGGGCAGCAACGGCATCGTCCAGGAGGACGTCACCGGCGTCGTCGCCGCGGCCTTCACCCACTGGGACAGCCGGGCCGGCGACCCCCAGCTCCACGACCACGTGGTGGTGTGGAACCGGGCCCGGAGCATGAGCGACGGACGGTGGCGGACCCTCGACAGTCGAGGTCTCTTCAGGGCCACGGTGGCGCTGTCGAGCCTGCACGAAGGTGTCCTGGCCGACATGCTGACCGGGACGCTGGGGGTCGGGTGGGACTCCCATACCCGCCGGCACTCCAGCCGGCCGCGGTTCGAGATCACCGGCGTTCCCGAGACCCTCCTGCGGGAGTTCTCCCAGCGGGTCGAGCAGATCGAGAAGGCCAAGGACGAGCTGGTCGCCGGATTCGTCGCCGCCCATGGCCGCCAGCCCACCAACGTGGAGGTGCTCCGGCTCCGACAGAAGGCCACCCTCGCCACCCGGCCCGGGAAGCAGCACCGGAGCCTGGCCGAGATGACGGCGGGATGGCGGTCACGGGCCCAGGACCACCTCGGATCCCTGGCCGATCAGGTCGGCTGGGTCACCGGACTCAGGGACCGCAACGACCTCCCCCTGCTCCGGGCTGACGACCTCGACGAGGGGATCCTGGCCGACGCGGCCGAGGCCACCGTGACCGCCGTGGCCGAGCGCCGGTCGACCTACGGGCGTCACAACCTGCTGGCCGAGGCGGCCCGGGTCATCGACGGGGTCCGGTTCGCCTCGCCCGACGACCGGGTGACGGTGGCCGAGCGGATTGTCGAGCTGGCCGAGGCCCGGTCGGTGGCCCTCACCCCGCCGGCCAGGCACCACACCCCCGCCCGGTACCTCCGGTCCGACGGCACCTCCCGGCTCCACCCCGCGAGCCACCGGCGGTTCACGACCCAGACGCTTCTTGACGCCGAAGCCCGGTTGCTTGCCGCCGGTCGGAGCACCGCCGGCCCGGTCGTGCCCGTGGCCACGGTAGCCCGGGTGGTCGAAGAGGTACTGCCCGGCAGGGCCTACGAGCTGTCCCTCGACCAGGCGCTCGCCGTGGAGAAGATCGCCACCTCCGGGCGGGTGGTCGACGTGCTGGTCGGCCCGGCCGGAACGGGGAAGTCGACGACCATGGCCGGCCTCCGGGCCACCTGGGAGGCGGCGCACGGCCCCGGATCGGTCGTCGGCCTGGCTCCCTCGGCCGCCGCCGCCGAGGTCCTGGCCGAGGAGCTCGGGATCGATACGGAGAACACCGCCAAGTGGCTCACCGAATGGCGCCGTCTCCCCGAGCTGGCCTTCCGCCGGAACCAACTCGCCCGCCAGCTCGCTGCCCATCCCCACCCCTCCTCGGTCGGGGCTCGGCGGCTCCGGATGGACCTGGACGCCCTCGATCAGGACATCGCCGCCCGGCAGTTGCACGCCCGCCAACTCGTAATTGTCGACGAGGCCAGCTTGGCCGGCACCTTCTCCCTTGACGAGCTGGTTTCGGCCGCCGGAGCCGCCGGAGCCAAGATTCTGCTGGCCGGGGATTGGGCCCAGCTTTCGGCCATCGATGCTGGAGGAGCGTTCGGGCTCCTGGCTCGCGACCGCGACGACCTGGCCCCGGAGCTGACCGACGTGCACCGGTTCCGAGCCGACTGGGAGAAGGCAGCCAGCATCGAACTGCGGCTCGGGCGGGAAGCGGCCATCGACGCCTACCAGGCCCACGGACGGGTGACCGAGGGCTCCCGTGAGGAACTGCTCGAGGCCGTCTATCGGGGCTGGAAGGCGGACACCGAAGCCGGGAAGTCGAGCCTGATGATCGCCCCGGACGCCTCCACCGTGGCCGAGTTGAATCGCCGGGCCCGGGCGGACCGGATCGTCGCCGGCTTGGTCGCCGAGGAGGGCTTGGTCGTGGCCGACGGGCAGATGGTCGGCGTCGGCGACGAGGTGGTGACCCGCCAGAACAACCGGCTGCTCGTCACGGGGGGACGCTGGGTGAAGAACGGGGACCGCTGGGTCGTGACGGCCACCAACGCCGACGGCAGCATGGTGGTGCGCCGTGCCGGTGGCCGGGGGGAGGTCGTGCTCCCGGCCGACTACGTGGCCAGCAACGTGGAGCTCGGTTATGCCTTCACCGCCTTCCGGGCCCAGGGCCGGACGGTCGACACCGCCCACGCCATGGTCTCGCCGACCACCACCCGGGAGGTCCTCTACGTGGCGGCCACCCGTGGTCGGGAGTCCAATCAGCTCTACGTCGACACGCAACACGACCCGGACCCGGCCACTGGTCATGATGGGGCCCTCCCGCCGCAGACGGGTCGCGAGGTGATGGTCGGCGTCCTCGGGAACCAGGGGGCGGAGTTCTCTGCGCACGAGAAGATCCGGCGAGGGCTCCGGGACGCCGAGAGCTGGGTGACGCTCCATGCCGAGTACCAGACGATCGCCTCCGCTGCCCAGGCTGACCGGTGGGAAGCACTTCTGGAGCGGTCCGGGCTCAGCCCCGAACAACTCGAGGAGGTCCGCGCCAGCGACGCCCACGGCCCGCTTCTGGCCGCATTCCGAGACGCCGAGGCCCGGGGGCTCGACATCGAGGAGGCCTTCCCGAGGCTCGTCGAGGCCCGTTCGATGGACAGCGCCCTTGATGCGGCTGCCGTCTTGCACGGGCGGGTAGACCGGTGGACGCAGGCCGCCGGCACCCGCCGTCGGACAAACGAGAACCTGATCTCCGGGCTCCTGCCTCGAGCGATCGGGGTGACCGACCCGGACTTGATCCGGGCTCTGGCCGACCGGGATCGGGCGATGGAGGAGCGGGCCCGACATCTCGCCGCAAAGGCGATTTCCGAGCAGGCGCCTTGGGTTCGGGGGCTCGGTGTTCCGCCGGTTGAGGTGGTCGCACGGGCACAGTGGATGAACGCTGTCGCCACGGTCGCCGCCTACCGGGAGCGCTGGTCGATCGAAAACGACCACAAGCCCGTCGGATCGGACAACGTCGGCACCATCGAGCGTCTTGGTCATCGGAAGCGGGCACAAGCGGCCGTGGCCTGGGCGAATGCGGCGGCGTTGCAGCCCTTGGGACCTGAGGTCCACGGCACGAAGACTGCCTGGATCGACCCTGGTCCCGAGGAGGCCCTGACGGTGGCGCCGTGAGCCGACTCGGCTTGGGCCCTCCCCCCGGAATGGGATTGCCGCGGGCGACCCCCTGGGCCGGGTTAGCGTCGAGACGTGTCGTCGAGGGTTCCTGTCGGGGTCGAGGATTACACCCGACTTGTACTTTCCCTTGCATGCCACAACATTCTCAGATGACCTTCGACCTCGAACTACCACCGGCTGTCCCCGGGTCCAACGACGAGCACGGCGAGGTCTTCACCCGCCGCTGGGTTGTCGACCTGGTCCTTGATCTGGCCGGGTACACGGCGGATCTCGACCTGGCCACGATGCGGGCCGTCGAACCCTCGTGTGGAACCGGTGCGTTCCTGGGTCCGATGGTCGAACGCCTCATGGCCTCGTGCGAGCGTCATGGCCGGACCGTCGGCGAGGCGTCTTTCGCCCTGAATGCGTTTGACCTGCTCGACAGCAATGTGGAACTGGCCCGTAAGAGCGTGACAGCGCAGCTTGTCGGGTGCGGTGTAGGGCACGTCGAAGCCGAGGCGATCACCGCCGGGTGGATCCGGTCCGGTGATTTCCTTCTGAGCTCGCACGAGGAGGGATCCGCTGACTTCGTGCTCGGCAACCCGCCGTACATTCGACTCGAGAACTTGCCCCTGGATCGCAACGCGGCCTACCGGCGAGCGTGCCCGACGATGCGGGGCCGGAGCGACATCTTCGTCGGATTCATCGAGCTGGGGCTGCGTCTGCTCCGTCCCGGTGGCGCGCTGGGTTTCATCGTGGCGGACCGCTGGATGCGAAACCAGTACGGGGCCGCTCTCCGAGCGTTTGTCGCCGAGGAGTTCTCTGTCGATGCGGTCCTTGAGATGCACGATGTCGACGCGTTCGAGGACGAGGTGTCGGCGTACCCGGCGATCACGGTGATTCGGAGGGGTGAGCAGGCTGAGCCGATCATCGCGTCGGCCAACAGCCGGTTCGATGGAGCTGAAGCCGACAAGCTGCGGGCCTGGGTCACGAAGCGGACGACCAAGGAGCTTGTGCGTCCGTCGGTGCACGCGGCACGGCTGCCGGGTTGGTTCAGTGGAGTGCAATCGTGGCCGTCGGGATCGCCTGAGCAGCTCGCTGTGCTGGCTGATCTTGAGAGGCGTTGTCCTCCCCTCGAGGACGCCCGCACTGGGACCCGGATCGGCATCGGACTCGCCACGGGCGCCGACGATGTGTTTCTCACCCGGGATCCGCACCTCGTCGAAACGGAGCGGTTGCTGCCGTTGGTGATGGCCAGAGATCTGGCCGGTGGTCGAGTGGCATGGTCCGGGACGTATCTGGTGAATCCATGGGACGACGGCGGTCTCGTCGACATTCGGGACTGGCCTCGGTTCTGGGCCTACCTGGAAGATCACGGCAACCGGGTCAAGGGTCGGCACACGGCGACGAAGTCGCCGGATCGCTGGTACAAGACGATCGACCGGATGATCTCCGGCCTCGCGGCACGGCCGAAGCTGCTGTTGCCGGAGATGAAGGTCTCGGCGCACCCGGTGCTCGACGAGGGCAGTTTCTACCCTCATCACAACCTGTACCACGTGACCTCGACCGGTTGGGACCTTGAGGTGCTCGGCGGTCTCATGCTGTCCGACGTGACCAACCTCTTCGTGGGTGCCTACTGCGTGAAGATGCGCGGCGGTACCTACCGGTTCCAGGCGCAGTACCTCCGGCGGATTCGGGTACCCGAGCTCGAGACGGTGACGAAGCCAGACCGAGCGACTCTCGTCCGGGCATTCCAGCTCCGCGATGTGGAAGCCGCCAATTCGGTGGCCATCCGGCTGTACGGGATTCCCGACCTCGCTGGCCTCGGGCCTGAGGCGAAGAGGGCGAGCGCCTGACAGCAGGCGCCTTCAGTCGCCCCAGGGAAGGTCGGGATTCGTCGCCCGGAACTGGAGGCACCGGCCGTGGATGGCGGCGGCGAACGCCTGGAACGAGAGCGTGGCGCTCGGGAACCGGACGGCCCCATCCTCCTTGGATCCGAGAACCAGGCAGGCCGCGTCAAGGAGCCGTTCTCTGACCATCCTGTCGAAGAAGACCTCGAATCGCTTGGCGTAGCTGGCGTGGTCGAACTCCGGGTCGGCGGGCCAGACCGGCTGCCGGGCGACGACCGGCGTGTTGAAGGCCTTGTTGTCCTCCAGGAGCATGAAATAGCCGAGCCAAGGGCGCAGCGGCGTGTCGATGATGCCTCGCTGGACGGCTGTCCACACATCCAGCGCCTGCCCCAGCGCCTCGTCTGTGCGGTTGTTGAAGTTCTGCCCCGGGCTCTCCCCGACGATCGACTTCAACTCGATGATGCCCACGACCCGGGATTCGACCGTCACGACGACGTCCCAGCTCTTGTCCCGACGGAAGTAGCCGGGGATCGGCCGGCGCTTCACCTCCATCAGCTGAGGAGGAATGCCTCCATCGGCGAACACCTGGACGAGCAAGGTCTGCAACTCGTCCAGGTGGCGACCGCCCGTGACCTCCGACCGAAGCCCCGTGTTCAGCGCCCCCTGCTCCACTGACTTTCTGGCCTGCGTGGCGCGAACGTTCCAGTATTCGGCGACAGCTTGCTGGACCGGGCCGGTGTATTCGGGGAGAGACGAGGGCATTCCACACTTTCCGAACGATCGACGAGCCGTCGATTCTTTATCAACACGGGCCCAGGTTAGTGGTACGTCATCCCCCTCGCCTGAGAGCCTGAGAGTTTCGGCCATCACAGCCCAGACCTAAGAGCGAGATGGCTCAACCCGGCCCTCAGCTCAGACCGACCGCCTGGCAGCGATAGCACGCGCTGCATTCGTGCCTCAACCTACAGTGTGCCGACAAAGATCCCGCCCGACAGGTCAATCGCGACGCATGATGTGTTCGTGCAGCCAATGCGAAATGCAGCCGACGCCGAAACGCTGTCGGTGTGCCAAGCAGCCGCTCCGCCACCTGGGTTCTTGCTGCTGATAACGAAGCCCTGCCCCTGCGTTACGAAGCACGAAGACGACGCGCACGTGACGCCGCCCAACCCGCTTTCAGGGAAAGCGCCATTCTCGTGCACTAGCTGCCATGATCCCGCAGTCGTCGGCGCGCTCGAAACGACGAGATTGTTTCCAAAGTCGGCACCAACGCAGAGATTGACACTAGGACAAGCTATCGAGTTGATTAGATTCGCCGGATTCATACCGTCACTACCGAGGCCTGGGGATGTGTCCACGGTAAGCACACTCCATGACGATGCACCTCCACCAGGAGAAGACGAAACCGCTGCCAGGCCACCTTTTGCCGTTGCCACGCACAGCCCGCCGCTTGCGCACGAGATTGCGGTAAAGAACGGAGAACCCTGGACCGCCGTCTTGGACCAAGCTGCGGGCCCCTCGCCCGGATTACTTGAAGACCAAACGTCTCCATCGACATCAACGGCAACGCAGAGGGAAGCCGACGCACATGAGATGCCCGTCACAACGCTAGGCCACGCGTTGTATGTCCAGGTGGCCGACGGGTTGCTCGGATCGTCTGACGAGAGTAGACCATTATTGCCTTGCGTTCCAATACAAAAAGACCTAGTTGGACATGACATCTCACTCACTGAACCATTGGCCCCACTTACCTTAATCGCATTCCAACTGCCCGGCCCATACCCAGACGTGCTCGTATAGATATTGCCGTTGCCGTCCGCTGCCACGCAGAGCCCGTCCGGCGAACAGGTCGTCGCCGTCATCGTAGCCGCCGTCTGCCCGTTTGCCGTGGCGAATGCCTGGATCTGTTGCCGGCACGTCCAGTTCACGGCCGCTGTAGCGGGGGGACAATCTTGCGCCGTAGTCGTGGTCGTCGTAGAGGATACCGATGTGGAAGTCGTGCTCGAAGTCGTAGGTTGCGAAGTAACCGACACTCCAGACCCGGTAGTTGAAGTCGTGGTCTGAACGGTCGTGGTATCGGACGTGCTCGTCGCAGTGGAAGATGTGGCTGTTGTCGCCCTCTTGTTCGGTTGTCCACCGCCATTCGGAAGGACGAGGAAAACGGCGCCAGCCAGGGCTGCGCACACTCCAATTGTCGCAGCAATCCTAAGTCTGCTCCGAGTGAGCCAACCCAGTTTGCTTTGGATGATGCTAAGCATTGCGCCCCTCCGTTCGTCTATCGAATAGCGGTGCAACCACGGTCTCCGCCATTGCTACATCGCCTGTCCGTGTTCTGAGCCAAAGTAGCCGGAAGATCCGAAGGCGTAGATTCCGCCGTCCACTCCGACTTCCCAGTATCCGCCTACATCGTGAGAGACCATTCCAGAGACCGGCCACATTAGGCCACTGCCTCCCATCGACCCGTGGAATGGTGAATCGCCGTAGGCAAAGATACCGCCGTCGCTACCCACCAGCCAATAACCATGGCCGTCGTTAGATCTTGACATACCAACAATGTCGTGAATGCTCCCGCCCCCAGTCGAGCCGTAGAAAACGGCGTCACCGAAAGCAAATATACCACCGTCCTGAGCCACCAACCAGTACCCTCCGCCATCTGGCGTTGCGGCCATTCCCACAATCGGGTAGGCGAGATACTGTCCCGCCATTGAGCCGTAGAAAGCCGCATCACCGAATGCGAATATGCCGCCGTCGGCGGCCACCGTCCAGTATCCGGCACCATCCTGCGTTGGAGCCATACCAACCATTGGACGGTTTAGAGGCTGTCCGCCCATCGAACCGTAGAAACCTGCGTCACCAAAAGCGAAGATTCCTCCATCATTGGCGACAAGCCAGTAACCCACGCCGTCAAGAGCAGTCGAGATCCCAACCACCGGATGGGTCGGGGCCGCACTTCCCTTGTAGGCGGCGTCTCCGAAACAGAACACATTGCCATCTGCCGAGGCCATATAATACCCAGCGCCATCGGGGGTCGTCGATAATCCGACGGCCTGGGCCCCCGTTTGCGTAATAGTGAGTCCAGCCAGCTGAGTTATGAAGAGCTGACGTGGAGCACCATTGCAGGTCGCAACCTGAGTCGGATTTGTTGGATTGCCTGTGGTACAGCCATTCTGATCAAACGCAGCGTATGCAAGCCAAGAAACCCCGTCCGGGTCAACAAAGACATCCCCTCCTCCCGTTGCGTAGATGCCGTGTGTCGAGTTGACCTCGTACGAGGTGAGGATGGAAGCGGGATAGGTGCATGTCTGTTTGCCGGAGACCAGCTTCTGAGGGCTGGCGCTGGTACCGCAGTTCGATTGATTCTCAGAATAGTCCGTCGTGTTGAAACTGGTTCCGACTGATGTATACAACCACAGTGTTCCCCCGTTCGACACCAGCTGTGGATTCTCAACAGTCTGAGTCCCTTGTTGCTGGACTATAGCGCCGGATGAACCAGTCATAGTTAGTCCTGAATTGATGGCTTGAATATAGATCGTGGCGCCAGGTCCCCCGGAGACGTTTCCCCTCTTCCAGAGGAGGTAGTTGCCGCCGCTATTTTGGTAGAGGGAGGGATCGATCACTCCGTAGTAGCTGCCGTTCGTCTGCGTGTCGCAAAACAGTCCAGCACCATTTCCATAAGGACCCTGCGGGGTTTGGGAAACCACGTAGCCGAGACAATATTGGCCGCCGTTCTGAGGAATATTGTTGAGCTGTTCATCCGGTCCGGCAATGAACATTACGTACCCAATGCCGCTGAGGTAGTGTGTCTCCGGCGCCCACAACGCCTCGCTGGCGTTGATCCATGAGGGATACTGAGTGCCGGCATATTTGCCAGTCTGCGGCCCAAATGCTTCCGTTTGGGCGGTACCCGGATTCAAACACCACCCCGCACAGGGGTAAGCACTATTAAGGGCCATGTCCATGATTCCTGGATCCCAGATTCCCTGAGTTGAGAATGCGTAGTAGGTGTTGCTTACCTGCATGATGCTTGGGTCGGGTGCGTCCACACCCAGATCGACTGACGTTGATGGGCGCGGCGAGGGAACGCTTGGTGTTGCGGACGCCTGAGAGGAACCGCCGAAGACGATCGGCAGGACCAGCAGACAGAGAGAAATAAGCAACATTCCTCGGAGCCTGGATGATCTGAGCCTCCGTCGCTGGATGCTCGATTGTGCAGGCCTGATTGTGTTCTCCACTTGGTTGCCCCCGTGTGTTCTCAGCTCAGATCAGAGGTCGGTGTCCGTGAGGTGACGGCCGCCTGACTGTACCTAGGCTAGATGTTTCCGGGGAGGGTAGCAGGCGTCGATGCGCGGCAGGGATCTGATTATCGCTTCACACTAATCATTGAACACTGCAATATGGGTAGGCGTCGCCCGGGTGCGGGGTTGGAGTGGCTCGAAGGGCAACTGGGCTCTTATTGGTACAGTTCGGTCGAGCGGTGCCCCCACAGTGCTGTGCCTATCTGCTGAGCAGCGGCCCTGGCGGTCTCCTCGACAACATGCTGGTACCGCGACGTCATTCGAGCGTCAGCGTGGCCGAGCAGCCGCATCGCGACGCCGGCGGGGACGCCCTGGACCAGGAGCAGCGTGGCGGCGGTGTGCCTGGCGTCGTGAAGACGCGCCGGGCGGACGCCGGCCATCCGGAGGATCCGGTGCCATTCGGCCGAATCGGTCTCCTTCCGGATCGGAGACCCGTCCTCCCGGGCGAAGAGCATCCCGTGGCCGCGCCATCGGTACCCGGCCCGGAGGCGTTCGGCGGCCTGGTCAGCAGCGTGCCGGCGGAGCTGGTCGACCATTGGCGCAGGGAGGACGAGCACCCGCCGGCCGGCGGCCGACTTCACCGGCATCAGCGCCGACCCACCCCCGGTCCGGGTAGGACAACGCCCTGGGTCCCGACCGCAGGTGGATGGCTCGTCGGCGGCGGCGCAGCCGTGCCGGTAGGGGAGGTACTGCAGCTGGACCCGGACCGTCAGCTTGCCCTCGTCGAGCTCGACGTCCGACCAGCGGAGCCCCAGCGCTTCCCCCTGCCGGAGGCCAAGCGCCAGGGCCACCGACCACCGGGCAGCGTTCCGGCGGCTGACGGCGGCCGTAAGGACCTTGCGGGCGTCCCCGGCCGTCAGTGGCTCCACCTCGGGAGGGTCGTACCGGGGGGGTTGGGAGAGCCGGACCGGGTTGCGGTCCATGTGGCCCCGGTCGACCGCTGCGTTCAGCGCCGCCGACAGGGTTCGGCGGACGTGGGCGCAGGTGGCCGGGCCGGCCCCCGAGGCCAGGACCCTCTGCCAGAGGCGGTCGACGTGCTCGACGGTCAGCCGGTTGAGATTCACGTCGCCGAGGGCCGGCGTGATGTGGCGGTCGCGGTCAAGCCGGTAGCCCTCGACGGTCTTCCGCCGGGCGCCCGTGGTCACCTTGATGTCGATCCACATGCCGAGCCACTCGGTGACGGTCAGGGGCCGGTTGCCGGTGTAGCCGCCGGCACGCTGGCGCTCGAGTTGGGCGACCTTCTCGGCCACCTCCCGCTTGGTGGGGGCCTGGACGTGCTTCCGGCGGCGTCGGCCGTCGGCGTCGACGCTGAAGCTGACCCAGCCGTGCCAGTTGCCGTCCTTCCTGTAGATCGAGGACCTGCCGTTGGCGGCCTTCGTCATGCCGCCCCCCGCCGCGATAGGAAGGCCTCGAGGGAGTGGCGGGGGACGCACCGGGCCCGGCCGATCATGACCCCCTCGAGCTCACCTCCGGCCAGGAGGTCGAAGACGGTGCTGCGGGACACCCGCAGCTCCCTGGCCGCCTCGACCACGGTGAGGAGGCTGGTGCCGGCCCGCGGGGCGGTCAGGGCGGCGTCGACCTCGGCGATGGTCTCCCGGACGGCGGCCAGCTCGGCGGCCATGACGGCCTCGGCCTTCCGGAGGCGGGCCAGGGCCGCCGCCGGGTCGAAGTGCTGGAGCCGGGCGACGGTCGCTTCCATGATGCCCGGAGGCGACGGAACCGCCAGCAGGATCCGGCTGCTCGGGCCGTGGGGGAGCGACCTCCGGGGAGGCCGAGCGTCCAGGAGCGTCGGAGCGGTGGCTACTGCGTGGCTACTGCGGGCTCCTGGCGGTCCGGTCGCCCCCCCGGCGGCAGGGCCCTGACCTGGACTTTCGAGTGGAGACGATGGGACTCGAACCCACGACCCCCTGCTTGCAAAGCAGGTGCTCTAGCCAACTGAGCTACGTCCCCGATGTGCCGATGATCGTACTGGGTGGTCCGGTCGTCCGGTCAGCTCGGGCGGGCGAGTGCAGTTTTGCTTACTCAGGGTCGCCCTCGATCATCTCCCAGTAGTTGTCTTCTACCGTGAATGAGATGATCGCTATGGCGTCTGCCACGCGGGCGGCGTAGAAGGCCATGACCGGGAAGAACGTTCCTACGGTCACATAGAAGCGAACGCCTGCCGCCGCCTCGGGTGCGTTCTCGTACTGGCGGGAGAAGTACTCAGCTGCTGCCGCGAGCGGGCCGCTCTCGAAGAGTTCGAAGCTTGGTGTGCCATCGACCGAACCGCCGGGAGGGTACCGCAGTCGCGCTTGCCCGAGCAGTTCGTCACCAATCGCTACGTTCTCACGCCTGTTCGTTCCGGCCACCGTCTGTGGAGGAAATCAGCTGCCGACGCCGAGTTTCTCTGCCAGCTCCCGACCGTGTTCTCGAATGCTGTCGGTGGCGACGGACCGCTTGGCGAGGAAGGCAGAGGACAGGGGGATGTCTTCTCCCTCGTCGACCATCTTCCATCCCATCTCGCCATGGGACATCTCAGAGACTTCCGCCGCAGTCTTCCCCCACACGGCCGTGATCACCTGGTCGACGATCCTCAACTCGTCTCGGCTGAACAAACTCAGGTTGGGGGGTCGCTGGGGGACGATTCGGTGGAGGGGTCGCCCGAAGTAATCGTCGATCCGCAGCTCCGCAGCTCCTTCATCGAAGAGCCTGTCCCGGATCGGCACGAGGCGTCGAGGTGCGGGGCCCTGCGAGAGCTTCTGGTAGGGAGCCCCTGAGATCGGCACGCCGTGTACTCGCATGTGCGAGAACTCGGCGAAGAAGAGGATCTTGTTGAGCTTGGTGGCCCCTCCTGGGGCGTCGTCCAAGAGCTTCTCCGCCACGTACAGGATCAGCTCGGCGAGCTTGCCTTCGTCTGGTTCTACAGCGACCACCATGCTCCCGCTCCATCGTCATCGAACATATGTTCGATACTAGCTGCCGGTTGTATCACCGTACCCAGGCCCCTGGCCCCAGGTGCCTGATCGCGGGAAAGCGCAGGTGAAGGCCCAAGAGTGCAGGTTTCCGCTCGCACTATCCACCACGTTCGTACTGGTGGTGCGTACCGTAGCAAGTATGGCCAGGCCAAGGCTGCACGACGAACCCAGGGTGAGCACGCAGATCCGGCTGCCCGAGGATCTGCATCAGCGTCTCAAGCTGGCGGCCAGGGACCGCGATGTCTCGGTCAATCTGATCGTGACGAGAGCCCTGGTGGAGTACCTGGACCGCCTCGAGCCCGCCGACGTGGTCCTCTCGACCGCTCGCCCCCGTAGCAGATGATCAGCCTGGCTACGGTCTTGGGGATGCCCCCCGAATGGGACGTCGCCAGGCTCCCCCGCTGGGCCGATACCCGCAATGCCGACCTTCCCGACCGGGCCCGCGGCCAGATACGGTACGAATTCGACCTGGAAGGGGACGACGCCACCCTCATGGAGTGCCGTCCCCCCTGGCGCCCCGCGAACGGCCCCGACCGGACCCGCCTCCCCATCGTCCGCTTCCACTACTCCCGGACCAGCCGCGAGTGGTCGACCTACCGGCGGGACCGGAACCTCGACTTCCACCGCCACGACCCGTTCCCGCAGACCCCGGACCTCGACTTCCTCCTGGCCGCCTTGGACGGCGACCACGGTCGGACTTTCTGGGGGTAGGGGAGATGCATCGTGGGGCCAGCTTTGAAGCAGCCATCGCGGAGTTCGCCGAGCTGTGGCAGGCCGAGACACCGGAGGACCTCCACTACATCCTGATCATGCACAGCGCGGCCCGTCGGAGCGCCGATACCGCGGAGCCCTTGGCGCTTTTCAAGAAGCATCACGAGATCGACCCGGCGTCTTCGTTGGACACCGCCGTCCTCCTCCTGACCGACCGGCGCTGGCAGAAGGGGGCGGGCCAGCTGGTACGGCACATCGCGTCATCCGAGGTACTCGACCAGGAGACCCTGGACCTGCTGGCCGAGATGCTCTTGGCCGACGCCGTCCGCTGGGAGGCCCCCGCCGAATGGTTCGAGGGCGGCCTCGTGATCTCCTTCGGCGAGGACGGTCCGGTCATCACCGAGGACGTGGCCGCGCTGGACCACCCGGCCGTCGTCAGACGGGCCATCTCCCCTCCCCTCCGCCGCTGGGCCGCCGGCTGGCAGCTCCGACGGGACCCGGCCTGCCGGGGCCGGCTACGGAGCCGGGCCGCTGACCTCGATCCCCGGGCCGCCGCCGCCGTTATGGCCGGCCTCCTCGACGAGATCGACTGCCTCGACCCTGAAGCCCAGGGGCCCCTCATCGCCGAGACGATCCGGTGGCCCCAGCCCGATGTCCGCCGCCTGGCCCTGACCCTGATGGCCAAGCGGGAGGGCGTCGACGCCGCCGTCGAGGTGGGCCGGGACGATCCGAGCGCCCTCGTCCGGGACTTCGCCGAGTCCCTCCTCCGGCCCCCACCCCCCGGTCGGCGCCGGGCCCAGCCGGGAGTGGAGCGGGGGTCGTCGGCCCCGGAAGGACCCGAGCCGCTCACCCTGTTCTGACCCGGGGGACGGCTCGAACCTCCCACCAGAACCGTACGGAACCGTGCGGATCTGTCAGGTAGACTGGGCGGGTGGCCACGATCAGAGCGGAACAGGTCCGGGTGCCGCGCCAGGCACGAGAGGCGGTCGCCCGGCACGAGGAAGTCACGGTCATGAACCGCGAGCGGGCGGTCTTCGTGCTCGTCCACCCCGACGACCGTCGCCCAGGTGGGCGCAGGCCACCGGGTCGTACCCTCGCCGAAGCCGTCGCCGTTCTGGCCCGCGCCCCTGCGCCGGACCCGAGGTTCATCGAGGACATGGAGGCTGTGACAGCGGCGACGGGCGGCGTACCCGAGGATCCGTGGGCACCCTCATAGACACGACGGTGTTCATCGAGGCGGAGCGGCGATCGAGAGTCGGCGGCCCGGCGCTCGGCGAGCACCTCAGCGGGTTCCTCGGTCCCGATGAAGAGGTGGCCATCGCCGCCATCACGGCGTCCGAGCTCCTGCATGGGGTGCACCGGGCCGACGTGTTGCACCGGGGACAGCGAGAAGCCTTTGTCGAGTCGGTCCTCGAGGCGTTCGAGACGTTGCCGTTCGATCTACTCGCCGCCCGGATCCACGCCCGGCTGTGGGCCGGGTTGGCCAGCTCAGGCACTGACATCGGCCCGCACGACCGTCTCGTGGCTGCCACCGCCGTCGCCGTCGGATGGAGGGTGTGCACAGCGAATGTCCGCCACTTCGATCGCATCGTCGGCCTCGAGGTTCTCGCCTCGCCGTCCTGAACATACGATGTGTCCAACCTGCGGACCCCCGGGCTGCTGCAGGACGGAGCGATGCACTACCGCTACACAGACCCGACGGCATCCTGGTCAACCACCGGGCCACCGTCACCGGTGGTTCCGAAGATCCAGGTGAGACGGGGTCCGTCCGGAGTGTCACAGCGGTGGGTCAGGATACGGAGATGGGAAAGAACCGTGAACGACACCGGGCCAAGCAGGCCAAGCGCCGGCAGCAACACGCCCAGCGGATCGCCGCCGCCCCGGACACGAGCTCCGCTCGTAGCTCGTCCTCCGGCCCCGGGGACGAACGGGCCCGGTGGGTCGGGAGCCTTGACGACCTGATCCGGACGGTCATGCACGTCGAATGCCACGGCCTCGGCAATCGGGAGCGGCTGGTCGGCCTGCTGGCTGAAGGTGCCGGAGCCCTGGGAGGCCGGGACCAAGTTGCACGCCGACTGCTGCAGCATGCGGTGGGGTCCGCCGAATCCCTGCTCCGTCACGGGTGGGACCCTGACTCGATCGACCGGGTCGTCATTCGGAGGACGACCAAGAAGGCAGCCGGCCTGACCCGGTACGGCGTGGCCGAGGCGGTCGGGAATTGGGCCGATCCCGGGGAGCGGGACCGTTGGGCGGAGCAGCTGGAGTCCGGCGACCTCCGGGGCCGCGGGCTTGATCCCCTTGGGAACACGTGGGCTGCCGATGTGAGCGCCCTGGTGGCCGGTCTCGATGTCATGGCCCATCTTCCGGCCCTGGCCGACCTCCGGTCGGTCCGTCGCGGCGAGCGGACCGTGCGGTCCGACGTGGATGAGCGGCTCCTGGCCAAGGTGCGTGGACTCCTGGCCAAGGCCGAGTCGAGCCCGTTCCCCGAGGAAGCCGACGCCTTCATGACCAAGGCCCAGGAGATGATCGCCAGGTACAGCCTCGACCGGGCTGTCCTCGAAGCCGACCGGGACGGCCCCGCCGGGTCCGGCGTCGAGGCCCGTCGATGCTGGCTCGACGACCCCTATCTGGAGGCGAAGGCGATTCTCGTCCACGTGGTGGCCGAGTCGAATCGGTGCCAGTCCATCCTCTCGGGCGAACTCGGCTTCGTGACCCTGGTCGGCCATCCCGACGACATCGACGGGACCGAGGCTCTCTTCACCTCACTTCTGATCCAGGCCACCCGCCGGATGACAGCCTTGGCGTCGGACACCGAGAGCGGGACCAGGACCCGCCGGACCGCCTACCGCCGGTCGTTCCTGGTCGCCTACGCCAACCGGATCGGGGACCGCCTGGAGGCGGCCAACAAGACCGTCACCCAGGAGGCCGATGCCGAGAGCGGCGGGCGGCTCCTCCCGGTGTTGGCCCGGCGGGCCGAAGCCGCAGAGCAGGTGGTCGAAGACCTCTTCCCCAGCCTGGGCCACAACCGGGTCCAGGTGAGCGACTGGAGCGGCTGGGCCGCCGGTACGGCCGCCGCCGACCTGGCTGACCTCGGCTCCGACAGTGAGCTTGCCACCTCCTCCTGGAGCCGGTGACCCCCTCTTGGAGGCGGCGCCCTCCAGGTCAGAACCGGGCCCGGGGCTGGACCGGCAGCGGCTGATGGCAGTAGGCGCACTTCGGGTCGGGGTCCATCGTGGCCGTGGCCTGGTCGACGGGGGCATCGCAGGTCGGGCAGATCGCCGGGACGACCCAGGGCGGCCCCGTGACGGATTCGCCCGGAGCGGCGGCCTTCCCCTCCAGCAGCTGGTTCATCAGCCGGTCACCCTCCGCCAGGTGCGCGCTCGTGGAGTTCCGAGGGTCGGACATGTCGAACCGGACCTCGCCCGATCCCGTCTCGACGACGAAGCTGGTGACCGTGCCTGCCTCCGGCAGGAACAGGTCGTTGTAGAGGTTGTCCCAGTTGTCCATGTTGTAGGGAATCTCGGCCTGGAACGGCTCCCGACCCTGCGGGTGGAGTTGGACCACGAACACCTTCGGATGCGGGGTGTACGGAGCGGGTAGGAGCTTCATCTCGAGCACGTTGCCGATCACCGGTTCCCAGTGCTCTTCCCGGCGAGGGTGCTTCTGGCGGTTGAACATGGTGGAAGCCTAGTGAGGACCGCTACCGCTTCGGGGTCTGTCCCCACCAAAGCCTGTGCCGAGCTGGCCAGCTGAGGAGGGTGCCGGCTCTCAGCCGATGAACTCGAGGAGGGCCTCCAGGAACCGGGGGTCCATCAGGTTGTCGAGGATCATGGTGCAGGTGTGGTCGGGCTCCTCGTCGGGCCGTCGCCACAGGACCAGACAGCCCGGTCCAGGAGCATCCGCTCGTCACAGGGCCGGATGTAGACGGCCATCCCCCCGATCACGGGGTCCTCCCACTGGCTGTTGGCCTGGACCTCGGCCACGAAGCTGCTCCCGTCCTTGCGGACGATCCGGAAGAGCATGGCCCGCTGCCTCGTCATCGCCTCGACGGCCCCGCCGTCCCAGCTGATCACCCCGGCCCGTCGATGCCGGGGCCACGGAGGGGTCGTGCCAGAATCGTCACCGTGCCGGCCACCGTCCCCGCCGATCGTCGTTTCGTCCGCCGGGCCGGCCGCCTCGTCAACCGCGCGCTCCGGGCCGGTGGCGTCGAGATCCGTCCGGTGGCCCCGCCGCCCCGGGTGGCCCCGCCCGTCGATCCCGAGCCGGCCGGGCCGGAGCCGGTCGCATCCGGGGACTCCGACCCCCTCTCCACCGATCCCCTCCGGCCTGACGCCGACTGGCGGGCCGGCTTCGCCGACCGGGCCGGGCCCATCCTCGAACGGCACCGGAGCCAGACCGCCGACCAGGTCGCCGCCCTCCGCCGCCGCTACGCCGGGCCGGTCTTCGGGAAGGTCAGGGTCTGGGAGCTCATCGAGCGTCTGGGGAGCTGCATCGACCCGACCGACGAGCGGCTCTTCTGCGCCAGCCAGCAGGTCCACGTCCTCCAGATGCTCGAGGCCATGGAGGCCGACGGCTTCGACAGCCCCGAGATGGTTCTCGTGGCCCTCATCCACGACCTCGGGAAGGTCCTCCTCCTCACCGGCGAGGATCCGGCCAACATCGTCTGCATGAACACCCCCATCGGGGCCCAGGAGGAGGGGATCGGGCTCAGCCGGGCCCTCATCCAGTGGAACCACGACGAGTTCGCCTACGACCGGCTCGTCGGTCTGATCCCCGACGACCTGGCCTGGCTCATCCGGTTCCACAGCATCGACATCCCCGCCCTGGAGTCCCTCATGGACGACCGGGACCGGGAGCGGACCAGCCGGCTCCTCGTGCCCTTCGCCCACTACGACCACGCCACCAAGACCCCCCTCCACCTTCCGACCACGTCCCTGGCCACCTACCGGGAGCTGATCGAGGAGGCCTTCCCTGACCCGATCCCCTTCTGAAGCCCGGGTCGGCGGGGTCGCATGAGGGTGGCGGTGGTCGGGGCCGGGGTCACCGGACTGGCCGTGGCCATGGCCTCGAGGGCGCCCGTCTTCGAGCGGGCCGACGCCCCGGGAGGGATCTGCCGGTCCTACTACCTGGGTCCCGACGGGGACGGCCCCCACGACCGGGCCCCGGTCGGGGAGGAGGCCTTCCGGTTCGAGACCGGGGGAGGCCACTGGATCTTCGGGGGCGACCCCGGGGTCCTCGAGCTCCTCGGGGCCCTCTGCCCCTTCGACCGCTATGAGCGCCGGGCCTCGGTCAGGCTGGGTGGGCTCGGGATCACCGTCCCCTATCCCCTCCAGCGCCACCTCGAACTCCTCGGACCGGAGCTGGCGGCCCGGGTCGGGTCCGAGCTGGCCGGCCGGGCCGATCCGGCCGAGCCTCCCCCGACCCTGGCCGGGTGGCTGGACCGGAGCTTCGGACCCACCCTCTGCGACCTCTTCTTCCTCCCTTTCCACGACCGCTACACCGCCGGGCTGACGGCGACGGTGGCCCCCCAGGACGACGACAAGTCCCCGGCCGTCGCCTCCGGCGCCCCCCCCGGACCGATCGGCTACAACGCCGCCTTCGGCTACCCGAGGGGCGGCCTCGACGTCCTCCTGGCCGCCATGGCCGGTGGCTGCGACGTCCGCTACGGGAAGCGGCTCGTCGGGGTCGACCGGTCGGCCCGGGTCCTCCAGTTCGGAGACGGGACCGAGAAGGGCTACGACACCCTCGTCTCGACTCTCCCCCTCTCGGAGATGGTCACCCTGGCCGGTCTCGAGCTCGCCTCGGGGCCTGATCCCCACACCTCGGTCCTGGTCCTCAACATCGGGGCCGTGCGGGGCCCCCGCTGCCCCGGATCCCACTGGGAGTACGAGGCGGACTCCGGGGCCGGCTTCCACCGGATCGGGTACTACAGCAACGTCGACCCCTCGTTCCTCCCCCGTTCCGAGCGGGCCGGGGGACGGCTCGTCTCGCTCTACGTCGAACGGGCCTACCCGGCCGGGAAGCCCCCCACCCCGGGGGAGGTGGCCGGCTACGCCTCGGCCGTGACCGCCGAGCTCCAGGGCCGGGGGACCATCGGCGAGACTCTCGTGGTGGACCCGAGCTGGGTCGACGTGGCCTACACCTGGCGGGTGCCGGGGTCCCGCTGGCGGGACGAGGCCCTCAGGGCCCTGGCCGGATCGGGGATCCGCCAGGTGGGCCGCTACGGCCGGTGGCAGTTCCAGGGCATCGCCGAATCGGTGGCCGAGGGCTGGGCCCTGGGACTGGAGCTCCGGGCCCGATGAGGAGACCGACCCCGCTCGGGAACGGACCCATGCCCGTGGTCGAGCCCGTGGCCGGCCCCGGCCCCCGGCCCTTCTGGTCGGTCATGATCCCCTGCTACAACGGCGCCGAGGTCCTGGCCGAGACGCTCGAGAGCGTCCTGGCCCAGGACCCCGGACCCGAGGCCATGGAGATCGAGGTCGTCGACGACCACTCCACCCTCGACGACCCGGCCGCGGTGGTGGCCGACCTGGGCCGGGGCCGGGTCGGATTCCACCGCCAGCCCCACAACGTCGGGGCCTCCGCCAACTTCACCACCTGCGCCCGGCGGTCCCGGGGGGACTGGGTCCACATCCTCCACGGCGACGACAGGGTCCTCCCCGGCTTCTACGACCGCTACCGGGAGCGGATCGAGGCCTGCCCCGAGGCGGTCATGGTCGGGTCCCAGACAGTCATGACCGACGCCCGGGGCCGACCGGTCGCGGTCACCGGTCCCGTCGACACCGACGGGGGCTACGTCCGGGAGGGGGCCTTTACCGTGGCCGCCCTCCACCCCCTGCGCTGCGTGGCCGTGGTGGTGGCCCGCCGGGCCTACGAGGAGGTGGGGGGGTTCCACCCCGGGCTGGCCCACGTGAACGACTGGGAGATGTGGACCCGGCTGGCCGGCTTCGGCCCGGTCGCCTGGGTGGACGAGTCCCTCGGGCTCTACCGGGACCACCCCGGGTCGGACTCCAGCCGGCTCCACCGTTCGACGGCCTACCTCGACGACTGCCTGGCCGGGATCGAGGTCATCGCCGGGCACTTCGAGGACCCCGAACGGCGTCACCGGGTCCAGCTGGCCACCCGGCGCCTGGTGGGGGACTACGCCTTGGGCGTGGGTCAGGAGATGATCCTCCAGGGGGAGTTCCGCCTGGCCCTGGCCAACGCGGCCCGGGCCGTCCGGATCGACCCCTCCCTCCACAGCTGGTCCCGGGCCGCCGAGGTGGCCGGCTCGGCGGTGGCCGGGCGGCTGGGTCCGGTCCGGGACCGCCGGGCCCAACGGCTCCGGCGGGAGGCGTAGCCTCGGAAGATGAGCACAGCGAGATTCGTCGGCGTCGACGTCGGGGCCGAGTCCATGCACGCCGTCGTGGTCGAGTCCGGCGGCGGTGCGACGGTCGTCGTCGACTCCCTGGTGGTGCTCCCCGACGAGATCGGGGATCTGGTCGACCTGGCCCGCTCGGCCGACCGGGTTGCCATCGACGCCCCCGGGGGGGTCAGCCGGGCCGTCCACCGCGACGACGCCAAGGGCACCATGCCGAACAAGTTCAAGAAGGCCCGCTGCGGGGAGATCGCCGTCGGGGTCGAGCACGGCCTCTGGGTCCCCTGGGTCACCCCGATGAAGGTCGAGGAGACCCCGAAATGGATGCGGGCCGGCTTCGTCCTCTGGGAGTCCCTGGTCGAGGCCGGGGTCGAGATCCGCGAGACCTACCCGGCCGGCTGCTTCTATGCCTTGAACGGCGGGGCCTGGCCCTCCAGCCGGGAGCTGGCCGCCGGACTCCGGCGCCGCCTCGAGCTCCTGGCCGATCTCGTGGCCCTCCCCGACCACACCGCGCTCTGGGGGCCCCCCGCCGTCGACGCCCTCCTGGCCGCTCTGGTGGCCTCCTGGCCCGACGCCATCTCCTGCGGCCACGGGGACGAGGGTCACGACGGCACGGTCATGTGGCTCCCCCCGGGTCGGCTGGCCCCCTGGCTCACGGCCCGTCGCCCCCGGTCGGAGGCCACCGACGGGAACCCCGCCGAGCGGTCCCCGGTGTCCTAGTCTTCGGCGGGGGCGGTTCCCTGCCGGTGGGACCGCGTCCTGGGAGCGGGCCGGTGACTGTGGGAGACGCTCGGAGCACCCCAGGCCAGTCCCGGGCCGGACGCGGTCGGGCCCGGCTCCGTTCCGTCGGTCCCCTCCCGGCCGCCCCCGCCCCGGGCCGCAGCGCGCTCCGGCGCCACCAGCGTCACCGGGCCGAGGTCCTCACCGTCCTCTGGGCCGTCGTGGGGATCCTCGTCGTCTGGGGGCTGGGCCAGCTCGGGGTGGCGGCCCGCCGACCCCTCTGGCTCCTCCTCCTCTTCCAGGTGGCCGGGGCGGCCCTCTCGGTCGTCGGGGACCGCTGCTACAGGATCCGGCCCTCCGCCCCGACCCTCCACATCCGGGTGGCCTCCCAGGTCGCCGCCATCACGGCGCTGATCTACCTGATCGGCTGGGGCCCCGCCCTCGCCATCGGCTACGGCTTCGCCATCCTCAACAACGCCTTCCACGTCGGGGCCCGGAGCCGCTGGGCCCTGGTCGTCTGGCCCATCGTGGGGTTGGCCGCCGCCCAGGGGGTGGTGGACCTCTTCCACCTCCGTCTCCTCCTCTCCCGGGGTGAGGCCGACGGTCTGGCCGCCGTCGATGCCGCCGCCATCTTCTTCGTCGCCCTCTTCGTGGCCCAGCTGGTGGCCGGGAAGGAGGCGGCCGAGCGGAAGCTCTCCCACGCCGCCTCCCACGATCACCTGACCGGCCTCATGAACCGGTCCTCCTTCATCATCCGGCTCGACCGCCGGCTCCGGGGGATCCGCCAGGACGACGAGCGCCGTCGACCGGTGGCCGTGCTCTTCTGCGACCTGGTCGGCTTCAAGGAGGTCAACGACCGCTTCGGGCACGAGACCGGGGACGCCGTTCTGGCCGAGGTGGCCCACCGCCTGGCCCTGACCGTCCGGGACGGGGACCTCCTGGCCCGCTTCGCCGGCGACGAATTCGTCGTCGGCCTCTATCCGGTCGAGCGGTCCCGGGACGCCGTCGCCACCGCCGAGCGGCTCCTGGCCGCCTTCGACCGGCCCGTCGAGGTGGCCGGGCGGGTCATCCGGGTCGGGATGAGCGTCGGGATCGTCTTCAGTCCGAGCGGCCGTCCCGGCGTCGAGGACCTCCTGGCCCAGGCGGACGGGGCCATGTACGAGGCCAAGGCGGCCCGCCGCTCGGCCTGGGCCCTCCTCGAGATCGCCTGAGCCGGGAGGACCGGTCCCTCAGTCGATGCTGCCCCGGAGGAATGTCACCGCTCGACCCCCGAGCTCGACCCGGTCCCCGACCAGTCGGACCCCCACGGTGCCCCCCCGGCTCGAGGCCTGGTAGCCGACCAGGTCGGTCCGGCCGAGCCGGTCGGTCCAGTAGGGGGAGAGGATGCAGTGGGTGGCCCCCGTCACCTGGTCCTCGTCGATCCCCATGGAGGGGGCGAACATCCGGGAGACGAAGTCCCGGTCCCCCCCGTCCCCTCCGGCCGTGACGACGACCCCGGTGTCGCAGGCCCGGCCCAGGGCGCCCAGGTCGGGGCGGAGCCCCCGGACGGCGCCCTCGTCGGCCAGCTCCAGGATCCAGAAGACCCGTCCCCGCCCGGACCACACCGCCGGGGCGCCGATCGCCGCCACCAGCCCGTCGGGAGGAGGGACGGCTGTGGGGGGATCGGCGGGGAAGTCGAGGAGGATCCCCCGGTCCGAGGGGCGGGCCGTCAGGACACCGCTCCGGGTCTGGAACCGGAGCCTGTCCCCGGGGTCGGCCTCACCTGCCTCCCAGAGGATGTGGGAGGCGGCCAGGGTGGCATGGCCGCAGAGGTCGACCTCCACCGTGGGGGTGAACCACCGGAGGTGCCAGCCGTCCTCCCCCGGGCTCAGGAAGGCCGTCTCCGGGAGGTTCATCTCGGCGGCCACGGCCTGCATCCAGGCATCGTCCCGGTCGTCCTCGACCAGGCAGACCCCGGCCGGGTTCCCGGAGAAGAGCTCGGTGGTGAAGGCGTCGACCTGGAAGATCCGCATCGGCCAATTTCACCACGCCGGCCACGCCCCCGGGGACGCCGGCCGGACCGATGGGTAACCTGGGGAGGTCAAGGGGACGTCCCCGAGGAGGAGCCATGGTCGAGACCGCCAAGACCGCCGCCAAGACCGACACCGACCCGGCCGGGACGGTGGCCGCCACCTTCGAGGCCGTCCGGGCCGCCTACCGGGGGGGCCGGACCCGTTCCCTCGGTTGGCGGAGCGCCCAGCTGGCCGGGATCGAACGGATGGTCGTCGACCGGGAGCAGGAGTTCCTCGACGCCCTGGCCGAGGACTTCGGGAAGCCCCGGGTCGAGGCCTGGATGGGCGACCTGGCCCCGGTGGTGAAGGAGGCGGCCCATGCCCGACGGCAGCTCCGCCGCTGGATGCGGCCCCAGCGGGCCTTCCCCGGGAAGGCCAACCTCCCGGGCAGTGCCTGGTCGGTTCCCGAGCCCCTCGGCACCGTCCTCGTCATCTCCCCCTGGAACTACCCCGTCCAGCTGGCCCTCGCCCCCCTCATCGCGGCCCTGGCCGCCGGGAACGCCGCCGTCCTGAAGCCCTCGGAGCTGACCCCGGCCACCTCGGCCGCCCTGGCCCGGCTGATCCCCGAGTACCTCGACCCCGACGCCGTCGCCGTCGTGGAGGGGGCCGTCGACGTGGCCACCGCCCTCCTCGAGCAGCCCTTCGACCACATCTTCTTCACCGGGAGCACCGCCGTCGGCCGGACCGTCATGACGGCGGCGGCCCGGAACCTGGCCTCGGTGACCCTGGAGCTGGGCGGGAAGAGCCCTGTCATCGTGGCCCGGGACGCCGACATCGAGGTCACGGCCCGCCGGATCGCCTGGGGGAAGATGTTCAACGCCGGCCAGACCTGCATCGCCCCCGACTACGTCCTGGTGGAGCGGCCCGTGGCCGAGAAGCTCGTCGACGCCGTCACCCGGGCCATCGGAGAGCTCGAGGGCCCCGACCCCTCCCGGACCCGGACCCGGATCGTGAACGCCCGGCACCTCGGCCGCCTCGAAGGGCTCCTCGAGGGGAGCGGGGGCACGGTGGCCACGGGCGGGAAGGTCGACCAGGCCGAGCGCTGGCTCGAGCCCACCATCGTCGTCGAGCCCGATCCCTCCTCCCCGCTCATGCAGGAGGAGATCTTCGGGCCCATCCTCCCCGTCATCGCCGTCGACTCCGTCGACGAGGCCATCGCCTTCGTCCAGGACCGGCCCAAGCCCCTGGCCCTCTACCTCTTCACCAGGTCCCAGCGGGCCGAGGAGCGGGTGCTGGCCTCGACCACCTCGGGTGGGGTCTGCATCAACCACGTGGCCATGCACTTCTTCGTCCCCGAGCTCCCCTTCGGCGGGGTCGGCCCCTCCGGGGTCGGCGCCTACCACGGCCGGGCCGGTTTCGAGGAGCTCAGCCACCGCAAGCCCGTCCTGCGCCGGGGGACCCGGGTCGACCTCTCCATGGCCTACCCCCCCTACGACGAGCAGAAGGAGAAGCTCCTCCGCCGCTTCATCTGAGCGACTTCCAGGGCGGCCTTCAGTCCAGGAGGAGCTGGCCGGACCCGAGGAGCCCGAGGAAGGCGGTCACCACGTCGGGGTCGAACTGGCGGCCCGACTGGGCCTCGAGCTCGGCCCTGGCCTCCTCCACCGTCCAGGCCTCCCGGTAGACCCGGGCGTGGACCAGGCTGTCGAAGACGTCGACGATCGAGATGATCCGGGCCGCCAGGGGGATCTCCTCCCCCTCGAGCCCGTAGGGGTAGCCCCCGCCGTCGAAGTGCTCGTGGTGGGCCAGGGCCACCCGGGAGGCGACCTCGAGGACGGGGTAGGGCGAGCCCCGGAGCATCTCCGCCCCGAGGGTGGTGTGGGTCTTCATCAGGTCGTACTCGGCGGCGTCGAGCCGGCCCGGCTTCCCGAGGACGTGGTCGGCGATGGCGACCTTCCCCAGGTCGTGGAGGGGGGCGGCCTTGGACAGGTCGGCCACCTGCTGGCCCGGGAGCCGGAGGGCGGTGGCCAGGACCCCGGTGTTGTGGCCGAGCCGGCGGGCCTGCTCCCGGGTGGTGTCGTCCCGGTACTCCGCCACCAGGGCCAGGCGGTCCAGGACCTCCTGGCGGGAGACGACGACCTCGTTGGTCCGGATCCTGACCAGCGCCTCGAGACGCCGCCGCTGGGCGTCGAGCTCCCGGTGGAGCCGCCTCGTCTCCAGGAGGTTCTCGGTCCGGAGCTGGAGCTCGCTCGGATCGAAGGGCTTGGTCACGACGTCGTGGGCCCCCCAGGCCAGGGCCCGCCGCCTGGCCGCGTTGCCGGAGTCCACGCTGATGACCAGGACGGGGAGGAAGCTGTCCTCGGCGATGGCCCCCGAGAGCCGCTCCAGGAAGGCGAACCCGTCGAGGCCGGCCATGTGGATGTCCAGCATGATCAGGTCCGGCTGCCAGTCCCGGACCAGTCTCAGCCCGGTGGCGACGTCCCCGGCCGTCTCGATCCGGCCGTAGCCCCACCTGCCGAGGAAGGACTGGAGGACGGCCACGCTGCTCTCCTCGTCGTCGACGACGAGGATCCGGGACGACTTGGGGGCTGGGGCATGACGACCGCCCCCCGGGCCCGGGGGAGTCCCGGAAACGGGGCGGCCCTTTCGGCCGGGCCGATCTCGAGGAAACTCGTCACCAGGCGAGTCTCCCCGGGACCGCCCCCCCGGGGCCAGCAACGTGCCGTCAACTCCTGCCGGACTCGACGGGCAACCGGCCTAGGCTGACCCTGAGGCCCCCCCTCGCCGCTATGGAAGACAACGCCACCACTCCCCGTCACCGAAAACGCCAAGCCCGGCACGCGGCGCCGTCCGGGGCCGGTTCCCGGACGGTCTGGATCCTCGCCGCCGTCGTCCTGGTGGCGGTCTCGGTGACCGGAGCGATCTGGGCCGTCCGACCGGCCCCGGCCCGGGCCTCGGTCAGCGCCCCCACCCATCCCCAGGTGGCCACCGACCCCCGGGGCGCCAGCACCACCAGTACCCTCCCACCCACCACGACCACCACCGAGGACCCCCTCAGGGCCCCGGCGGCTCCCGGACTGGTGGCCGGCCGGGTCACCGCCGTCGGGGACTCCGTCATGGTCGACTACGAGGGCCCCCTCCAGGGCGACATCCCCGGTGCCGTCGTCGACGCCGCCGTCTCCCGGCAGTGGTCGACGGGGGAGTCCATCCTCGGCCAGCTCCGGGCCTCGGGTCAGCTCGGTGCCGTCGTCATCGTGGCCCTCGGCTCCAACGGCCCCATCACCGCCGCCGACTTCGACGCCATGATGGCCGTCGTGGCCGGGGCCAACCGGGTCGTCTTCGTGAACGTCCACGTCGACCAGCCCTGGCAGGACCCCAACGACGCCGTCCTCGCCGCCGGTGTGGCCCGCACCCCGGGGACCGTCCTCGTCGACCTCCAGGCTGCGGCGCTGGCCCACCCCGAATGGTTCTCCGACGGCACCCATCTCCCCATCGGCGGCCCCGTGGCCCAACTCCTCGCCGCCGCCATCGCCGCCGACGTCTGACCGGCCCCGGCCCTCAGGGGTCCGGCTCGGCCCCGTCCGGTCCGGGCGCGGTCCACCGCTCGCTGTGCTCCCAGAGGGCGGCGGCGAGCTCACCGGTGGCGGCGGCACTGGCCGGCCGGGGCCCGGCGGCGTCGTGGTAGAGACCGGACCGAACGGTCGGCTCCAGGTCGGCGGCGCAGTGGACCGAAGCCCGGGCCCCGTTCTCGGGGGAGCCCATGAAGGTCAGGGCGATCGGACGCAGGGGCCAGGGGAGCCGGCGCCAGATGTCCGAGGCGATCACCCCGGGGTGGACCGCCGCCGTCGTGATCCCCTCCCCTTCGGTCCGCCGGGCCAGCTCCTGGGTGAACAGGACGTTGGCCAGCTTGGAGACGGCGTACTCCGGCATCCCCGTCAGGCTCCTCGTCGGCCGCCGGACCGCCTCGAAGTCGATCCCGTCGGCCTGGTAGTGGGAGTGGCTCGCCACCGTCACCACCCGGGCCGGGGCGCTGGCCCGGAGCCGGTCGAGGAGGAGACCGGTCAGCAGGAAGTGGCCGAGGTGGTTCGTCCCGAAGGCCAGCTCGAACCCGTCGGGGGTGCTCCCCCGTTGGCCGGCCAGCCCGGCGTTGTTGAGCAGGACATGGAGCGGCTCGTCCCGTTCCAGCACGGCGCCGGCGCAGGCCCGGACCGATTCGAGCTCGGCCAGATCGAGGGGCACGAACGAGATCCGGTCGTTTCCCGACGCCTCCACCAGGCCCTCGATCACGGGCCGGGTCCGCTCCTCCGACCGGCAGGCCAGGATCAGGGAGGCCCCCCGGCCGGCCAGGGCGGCGGCCGTGGCCCGCCCGATGCCGGTGGTGGCTCCGGTGATGAGGATGGTCCTGTCCTCGAGGTCCTGTTCGGCGGTCATGCCCCCATGATGGCCGAAGGGGCCGGGGCGGTGTGCCGAGGGCCGGGTCGGTCAGGCCGGCCCGGTCCGGGCCGGCTCGAAGCGGTAGTCCTCGGGTCGCACCGTCCGGGTCCGGAGGAAGAACCGCCAGGTCCAGTCGGGCCACAGTGTCGGGTTGTTGCCGTGGGCGTCGAGGTACCAGCTCCGGCAGCCTCCCGTGCTCCAGACGGTGTGCCGCATCCGGCGCTGGAGGTCGGCGTTGTAGGCGTCGAAGGGCTCCCGGCGGACCTCCAGGCTGGTCGCCCCCCGCTCCTCGAGGGTCCTGAGCGCCGCCACCAGGTAGTGGATCTGGGCCTCGTACATGAACACCAGCGAGGTGTGACCGATCCCGGTGTTCGGCCCGCCGATGACGAAGAGGTTGGGGAACCCCGGGACGGTGGTCCCCAGGTAGGCGGCCATCCCCTTGTCCTGGAACGCCTGGCCCAGCGTCCGGCCCTCGGGCCCGACCACGATGTCGAAGGCGGGGTTGTCGACGACCTTGAAGCCCGTGCCCAGGATGATGGTGTCGACGGGCCGCTCCCGCCCGTCGGCGGTCCGGATCCCGGTCCGGGTCACCCCGGCGATCCGGTCGGTGACGACCTCGACGTTGGGGGAGGCCAGGGCCGGGTAGTAGTCGTCGGAGAGGAGGAGCCGCTTGCAGCCCGGCGAGTAGTCCGGGGTGAGCTTGGTCCGCAGCGTCGGATCGGCCACCTGGCGCCGGAGGTGCCCGGAGGCGATCCTCTGGACGTGGCGCATCATCCGGGGGCGCTTGACGAAGGGGATGGCGGTCAGCTCCCGGGCCCAGTAGATGGTCCAGCGCACGGCCCGCTGGGCCGGGGGGAAGGCCCGGTAGAGCCTCCGCTCCCAGGGGTGGATGGCCCGGTCGGGATGGGGGAGGACCCAGCCCGGGGTTCGCTGGAAGACGACCAGTTCGTCGACCTGGGGCTGGATCTCGGGGATGAACTGGATGGCCGAGGCCCCCGTCCCGATGACGGCCACCCGCTCCCCGGCCAGGTCGTGGTCGTGGTCCCAGGCCGCCGAGTGGAACACCGTCCCCTCGAAGTCCTCGAGACCCTCGACGTCGGGGACCGAGGGTGCGCTCAGGGGGCCGTTGCCGAGGACGAGGCTGCCGGCCGTGAACCGCCCCGCCGTGGTGTCGATCTCCCAGTGCCCGGCCTCGCCGTCCCACCGGGCCTGCTCCACCTCCTGGCCGAATCGGATGGCGTCGGCCACCTCGAACCGGCGGGCCGTCTCCTCGAGATACTCCCAGAGCTCCCCCTGGGTGGGGTAGGTGTGGGTCCAGCCCGGGTTGGGGGCGAAGGAGAAGGAGTAGAGGTGGGAGGGGACGTCGCAGCGGCTCCCCGGATAGCTGTTGTCCCGCCAGGTCCCCCCGAGGCGGTCCGCCTTCTCGAACACTGCGAACTCGATCCCGGCCTGCCGCAGCCTGATGGCCGTGCCCAGGCCGGCAAAGCCGCTGCCGACGATGGCCACCGGCAGGTGCCGGTCGCCGGAGCCGGGTCCCGGCTTCCCCCGCTCTGCATCGACAGTCGTCATCTGATCCCTCCCGGACCTCTATTGACCTAGGTTCAACAGTATCGGGACAGTATTGCGCATTGTTGAACTCAGTTCAACTACTCTTGGCGTCGTGGCAACCAGGACCAGCACCCGCCCCCGGGTCCGGCTCGAGGCCGAGGACCGCCGGTCCCAGCTCATCGAGCTGGGACTGACCATGCTGGCCACACAGCCGCTGGACCGGGTCGGGATCGAGGAGATCGCCGCCGCGGCGGGGATCTCCCGGGGACTGCTCTTCCACTACTTCGCCAGCAAGCGGGACTTCCACCTCGCCGTCGCCGCCGCCGCCGCGGCCCAGCTTCTCGAGGTCACCGACACCGGCCGCGATCTCCCCCCCCTGGACCGGCTCCGGTCCTCCCTCGAGGCCTACGTCGGCTACGTGGCCGAGAACGAGGCCCTCTACGTCGGCCTCGTCCGGGGGGCGGCCGGGGCCGATCCCGAGCTCCAGGCCGTCTTCGACGCCAACCGGGCCACCTTCACCGGCCGGGTCCTCGACGCCCTGGGCCAGGCCACTGCCGAGCCCGCCCTCCGGGTGGCGGCCCGGGGATGGGTCGGCTTCGTCGAGGAGTCCACCCTGGACTGGCTCCGCCATGGCGACCTCGACCGGTCCACCCTGATCGCCATCCAGGAGGACGTCCTCGTCCACGCCGTCTCCGTCGCCCTTGGGGTCGAGCCCTCCGTCCTCGAGGCCATGGCGGCTGCCCTGGCCGCCTCCCGGGGCGGGGTCGGAGACAGCTGAGCAAGGTTCCCCCCGCTGACCCGTTCCCCTCACGATGGACACCGGGGGAGGCACCAGGGCGATGCGACGGGCGGGAGCCGTCCCCTTCAGGGGGTCCTTCCGCCGGACCGGGCTGGCTGCCCTGGCCGTGGCCGCCACCTTCGGGGCCTCCGCCGTCACCACCCTCTCCTCCAGTCCCCCGGCCGGCGCCGACACCGCCTTCGTCCCCGGTGAGGGGACCGCCGTGGCCCAGGCCATCGCCTTCGCCCCCAGCACCGCCGGCCTCAACTACGCCGTCACCCTGGCCACCTCGATCGCCGACTTCCAGGCCAGCCAGGGCCAGGCCAAGTCCCAGACCCTCGACACCGGCGCCATCGGGCTCTCCCTGACCTCCACCGGCTGCGACGGCTCGGCCCCGACCATCAACGCCAGCCAGCTCCCCCAGCCGGCCGAGGCCGAGTCGACGGGCTCGACCCAGAACCAGACGAAGACGGTGGCCGGGGTTCCGGGCGGGGCGGGCGCCGGGGTCGAGCAGGCCTCGGCCACCTCCCAGCCCTCCTCCTCGGCGGTGACCAAGATCTCCGACCTCGGGGTCCCGGGCAGCTTCGACATCGCCGGCGCCCAGAGCACGGCCGAGACCCAGATCATCGGGGGCCAGACCCGGGAGGCCGTCTCCACCGCCGACATCCAGAAGGTCTCCCTCATGGGCGGCCTCATCGTCCTGAGCGGTCTCCACTGGGTGTCCACCCAGCGGACGGGGGCCACCACCACCGCCACCGGGTCCTTCGCCGTCGGATCGGTCACCGTGGCCGGAATCGCCATCCCCGTGTCCACCGACTCCCTGGCCCAGGTCTTCACCATCGTCAACACCGCCCTGGTCGCCACCGGCTTCCACCTGACCCCGCCCCAGGCCGTCACGGAACCGGACGGGACCCAGGTCGAGACCCCGATGTCCATCGGCATCGACGGCTCGGCCCTCGGCGCCGCGGTGGTCGGTCCCCTCCTCGGGCCGGCCCAGCCGCTGCGGGACGCCATCGACAAGGCCGTTCTGGGGGTCTCCTGCAAGCTCGGCATCGGCCTCCTCGTCGGTGACATCTCCCTCGGGGTCCTGGCCGGCGGAGGGAACCTCGACATCGAGCTCGGAGGGGCCCGGGCCGTCACCGACGGGACCGCCTACGGGAACCCCTTCGGGACCTTCGGCCTCCTGGGGTCCAGCACCGCCTCCGACGGCGGGACCCCCTCCGTCGACCTCGGCGGCGGCTCCACCGTCGACACCACCCCGGCCGTCACCACCGGGGGCAGCCTCGACAGCGGCAGCACGGGGAGCACCGGGAGTCCAGCCGGGGCCGCCGCCCCCGGGACCACGGCCTCGACCGGGACCCCCGGGGCCGAGGCCCTCGGACCCCTGACCCGGTCCGTGAGCTGCCACAGCCTCAGCCCGGCCGGCGGGGGTTGCAGCCCCGGGGCCGCCGTCCCCGTCGGCCTGGCCGGCGTGGCCGTCGTCGTCGGCTTCACCATTGCCGACCTGGCCCGCTACCGCCGCCGCCGGCGGTTCGCCCCTGAAGGAGAACGATGACCACCGCCGACGGATCCGTCCCGGCCCCGGTCCCGGCCCGGGCCCAGCTCCGGCTGCCGGGCAGCCCGGGGGAACGACGCCTGGCCAAGGGCTACGGCCCCCTCGTCGTCCTCCTCGTCGCCTTCGTCCTCATGGCCCTCTTCGTCCCCACCGTCGCCCCCGAGCAGGAGGTCGTCCACCTCAGCAACGGGGTCGGCCAGACCGGGGGATCGTCGGGGACGGGCGGGTCGGCGGCCACGGCCGGCTCGTCGGGCTCGGCCGGGAGCTCCGGGTCGGGCGGGAGCACGGCCGGATCCTCGGGGTCCTCCGGGGCCACCGCGGCCGCGGGTGGATCGAGCGGGGGATCGTCCGGCTCCGGCGGTTCGGGGTCGACCAGGGCCACCGCCGCGGTGGTGCCCGGGAGCCCCTGTCCGGGGAAGAGCCTCCAGGTTCCCGGCGACCCCTACTCCCCGCCCTGCATCGCCTTCTCGGGGAGCAACGGGGGGGCCACCTCCCAGGGGGTGTCCGGTTCGACCATCACGGTGAGCTACCGGGTGACGAGCGACGCCACCAGCTTCCAGCAGCAGCTGGCCGCCATCGGGGGCGCCCAGTTCTCGGACAGCCAGGCCGACATCGAGCGGACCATCCAGGGCCTCGAGGACTACTTCAACAAGAACTTCCAGCTCTACGGCAGGAAGCTCGACGTCCACTTCTACAACGGCCAGGGGAGCATCACGAACGAGCTCCTGGGGGAGGGCCAGCAGCAGGCCCAGGCCGATGCCATCACGGCCGGCCAACAGCTCCATGCCTTCGGCGAGCTCAACGGGGTCAGCGAGCCCTACGACGACGCCCTGGCCCAGCAGAAGGTCATCGCCTTCGGTTCCCCCTACCTCTCGGCCAACTGGATGGGCCAGCGGGCCCCCTACGAGTGGAGCCTGGCCACCGAGTGCAACGACGTGGCCAGCACCGCCGCCGAGTTCGCCGTCAACGAGCTGGCCCCGGGCCCGGCCGCCTTCGCCGGGGGATCCCAGGCCGGGAAGCCCCGGAAGTACGCCGTGATCGCCCCCGACAACCCCTGGTACCAGGACTGTGCCAACGCGGCCGTCAAGTACCTCCAGGGCCACGGCATCACCGTCACCGACGACATCCAGTACCAGCTCGACCTCTCCACGCTGTCCAGCCAGGCCGCATCGGTCATCTCGAAGCTCCAGAACGACGGGGTGACCACCATCCTCTGCGGCTGCGACCCGATCTTCCCCGTCTACCTGACCTCCCGGGCCCACGAGCAGAGCTACAGCCCCGAATGGGGGGTGGTGGGGGTGGCCCTCACCGACACCGACATCGTCGGGCAGCTCTTCGACCAGTCCGAGTGGGCCCACGCCTTCGGGGTCAGCTACGCCGGGCCCACCCTCCCCAAGGCGGCCACCCTGGGCTACAGCGCCTACAAGTCGGTCCGGGGCGACGAGCCGGCCAACGTCGTCGACCTCCTCTACGCCCAGATGTACATGATGGTCATCGGGATCCAGATGGCCGGGCCCACCCTCACCCCCCAGAGCTTCGAGCAGGGGATGCGGGCCTATCCGGGCAGCGTGGCAGGAGCGTCCAACGCCGAGTTCGGGACCTGGAAGTTCCCGTCCGGCACCTACACCCCCCAGCGGGACTCCTGGGTCATCTACTGGAACCCGACCAAGCAGTCCACCTTCAACGGGAAGGCCGGCTCCTACGTGGTGGCCAGCCCCCGGTACCTGCCCGGCCAGTACCCCACCGGCAAGCCCCCCTTCCCGTCCTGCTACCCGAGCAGCTGCTAGCGACCTCCCATGACGACCCTCTCCCTGACCCGAATCCCCCGGAAGCTCCGGGCCCCGGCCCTGATCCTGGCCGCCCTGCTGGCCGCGGCCGCCCTCAATGCCGTCGACGGGCGGACCTTCCCCCCCGGGGTCCTCCTCCAGGGGGCCGAGCTCGGGGCGGTCAACGGCCTCCTCGCCCTCGGCCTCGTCCTCACCTACCGGGCCAACCGGGTCATCAATTTCTCCTACGGGGCCATGGGTGCCGCCGCGGGGACCTTCGGGGTGATGCTGAACCTCGGGCACCACGTCAACTGGTTCCTCTGCGTCCTGGTCGGGATCGTCCTGGGAGGACTCCTCGGGGCTGCGGTCGACGTCTTCGTCATGCGGCGGTTCTTCAACGCCCCCCGGCTCGTCGTCACGGTGGCCACCATCGGCCTGGCCCAGGTCCTCGGGGGGATCCAACTCCTCGAGCCGGGCTGGCTGGGGGGACCGCCCCTGGTCGGCGGGTTCCAGACCCCGCTCTCGAGTCACCACGTCCTCATCCACCCCGTCCTCTTCAACGGCGACGACCTCCTCATCGCCGCCGTCGTTCCCCTCGTCCTGGCCGGCCTGGGCTGGTTCCTCCTCCGGACCGACGCCGGGGTGGCCGTCCGGTCGGTGGCCGACAACTCGGACCGGGCCATGCTCCTCGGGATCCCCGTCAAGCGGCTCTCCACCCTGGTCTGGGTCATCGCCGGGGCCCTGGCGGCCCTGACGGTTCTGGTCAACGCCCCCTCCCAGGGCCTGACCCTCTCGGCCGGGGCCGGCCCCCAACTCCTCCTCCTCCCCCTGGCCGCCGCCGTCGTGGCCCGGATGGAGCGACTGCCGGTGGCCTTCGGGGCCGCCGTGGCCCTCGGGGTCGTCGACAGCATCATCGGGTTCAACGTCTCCAAGCAGTCCGTCACCGACCTCGTGAACTTCGCCGTCATCCTCCTCGCCCTCCTGGCCCAGCGGAAGGCCTCGGGCCGGGCCCGGGACTCCGAGGAGTCCTGGCTGGCCACCGGAACGATGAAGCCGATCCCGTCCATCCTCCGCCGGCTCCCCGAGGTGGTGGCGGCCCGGGCCGCCGTCCTCGTCGCCGTCGTGGCCGTGGCCGTCGTGGTCCCCCTGGTGTCGGGACCGGGGACGGTCCTCCAGTACACCGTGGCCGTGATCCTCGGGATCGTGGCCGTCTCCCTCGTCCTCCTCTCGGGCTGGTCGGGGAGCATCAGCCTGGGCCAGATGGCCTTCGCCGGGGTGGGCGGGGTGGTGGCCGGGAACCTCATCGAGAAGGCCAACCTCGACCTCTTCCTCTCCCTCGTCGTCGCCGGCGCCGTCGGAGCCGTCCTGGCCGTCCTGGTCGGCTTCCCGGCCCTGCGGATCCGGGGGGTCTTCCTGGCCGTCGTGACCCTGGCCCTGGCCGTGGCCGTCGACGACTTCTTCATCAACCCCACCAACTTCGAGTCGGCCATCCCCCAGAGCTTCCTCCGTCCCGTCCTCTGGAAGCGGTTCGACCTGGCCAACGGCCGGGCCTTCTACTTCCTCTGCCTCGGGATCCTGGCCGTCGTGATCCTCTTCGTCCAGGGGATCCGCCGGGCCCGGGCCGGAAGGGTCCTCCTCGCCACCCGGGACAACGAGAAGGCGGCCGGGGCCGTGGCCGTTCCCACCGTCCGGACCAAGCTGGTCGGCTTCGTCCTGGCCGGGACGATCGCCGGGATGGCCGGCGCCCTCTACGCCGTGGCCCTGCGGTCCATCGGCCAGCACACCTTCCCCTCCTCGGACAGCCTCCTCGTCTTCTCCATGGCCGTCATCGGCGGTCTCGGCTCCGTCAGCGGTGCCCTCATGGGGGTGGCCCTCATCGAGGTGGCCTCCCACGCCTTCCCCCAGTATCAGCTCCTCATCACCGGCTCGGGTCTCCTCGTCCTCCTCCTCATCCTCCCCGGGGGTCTCGGGGAGGCGGTCAACCGGATCCGGGACCGCCTCCTCCGGGTCGTCGCCGAACGGCGGGGGATCCTCGTGCCGAGTCTGGTGGCCGACCGCCGGGAGCGGGCCGCCGACGAGTACCCGGCCGAGGCCGATACGGCCGAGATCCCGGCCGTCGCGGCCGAGCTCCTCCTGGACGACGAATTCGCCGGCTCCGCCCCGGGAGGCCCGGCGCCGCCGCTCCTGCGGTGCCGGAAGGTCGAGGTCTCCTACGGCCCCGTCCAGATCCTCTTCGGCGTCGACCTCGACGTGGAGCGGGGGGAGATCGTGGCCCTCCTGGGGACGAACGGGGCCGGGAAGTCGACCCTCCTGAAGGGGGTCAGCGGGCTGGTCAAGGTGGGCCGGGGGTCGGTCGAGTTCGACGGGAAGGCCATCACGGGGAACTCCCCCGAGGCGGTCGCCCGCCAGGGGCTCTCCCTCATGCCCGGCGGGCGGGGGGTCTTCCCCACCCTCACCATCGAGGAGAACCTCAGGCTCGGGGCCTGGATGGTCCGCAAGGACCGGGGCGAGGCCGAGTCGGCCCGGCAACGGGTCCTCGAGCTCTTCCCCGTCCTCGAGCAACGCCGGCTCCAGCAGGCCGGGAACCTCTCCGGTGGAGAGCAGCAGATGCTCTCCCTGGCCATGGCCCTCATGGTGAAGCCCGAGATCCTCATGATCGACGAGCTCTCCCTCGGCCTCGCCCCGACCATCGTGGCCCAGCTCCTCGAGGTGGTCCGGGACCTCCACGCCCAGGGGACGACCATCGTGGTGGTGGAGCAGTCCGTGAACGTGGCCCTCGAGCTGGCCCATCGGGCCGTCTTCCTGGAGAAGGGGGAGGTCCGGTTCTCGGGCCCGACCGCCGAGCTCCTCGACCGCCCCGACATCCTCCGGTCCGTCTTCATCGCCGGGGCCTCGGCCGTCACCGGCTCCGAGCCCGACGACAGCGACGCTGACGGTGTCGGCGCCGCCGGCGCCCCCGCCGTCCACGCCGGGGTGGGGGCTGCCCTGGCCGCCGACGAGCCCCGGACCGCCCCCCCCGAGGACGCCCCCGTGGTCCTCGAGTGCCGGCACGTCGTCAAGCGATTCGGTGGGATCGTGGCCTCGAACGAGGTCAGCCTGGGCCTGCGCCAGGGGGAGATCCTCGGGCTCATCGGCCACAACGGGGCCGGGAAGACCACCCTGATGGACCTCATCTCGGGCTTCCTCCCCGTCGACGGGGGCCGGATCCTCCTCGGGGGCGCCGACATCGGGGCCTGGCCCTGCCACCTCCGGGCCGCCGCCGGCCTGGGCCGGACCTTCCAGGAGGCCCGGCTCTACCCCTCGCTCACCGTGGAGGAGACCATCGCCGTCGCCCTCGAGCGCCACCTCGACTCCCGGGACCTCGTCGCTGCCGGCCTCCGGCTCCCGGCCTCACTCGACAGCGAGGTCAAGGTGGCCGACCGGGTCGCCGAGCTCATCGGCGTCATGAGCCTCGAGGCCTTCCGGGAGAAGCTCACCGGGGAGCTCTCCACCGGCACCAGGCGGATCGTGGAGCTGGCCTGCGTCCTGGCCCAGGACCCCGCCGTCCTCCTCCTCGACGAGCCCTCGGGTGGGGTGGCCCAGCGCGAGACCGAGGCCATGGGCCCCCTCCTCCAGCGGGTCCAGCAGCACTCGGGCTGCTCCATCCTCGTCATCGAGCACGACATGCCCCTCCTCTCCTCCATCTGCGACCGGATGATCGCCCTGGAGCTGGGGGAGGTCATCGCCGAGGGGACCCCGGCCGAGGTCCTGGCCCACCCCCGGGTCATCGACTCCTACCTGGGCACCGACGAGTCGACCATCAACCGCTCCGGGGCCTTGACCCCTGCGACTGCCGGGGCCCCGAGCAGCTGAGGCTCGCCCACTCTTTCGGAAGATGGTGCTCTGGCTCTCGTTCCTAGAACGCTCGAGGATCTGGCCGGACGGATCGAGCGGGCCTACTCCACCGCCCTGACCGTTGCGGTGGCCAGGTGGTTCACGGGATTGCGTCGCACGCTTCAGCCGCCCTTCACCCTGGGCGGCGGTCCGATCCCGGTCTCCGGGTCGATCGATCTGGCTTGGCGGGCCCGTGAGGCCCTTGTCGATCGTCTGGCCCTTCCGGTGAAGGTTCACGAGAAGACCGGCCTCGGGGTCCATGTCGTCTTCGACGAGTTCCAGGAGCTCGACGAGGTCGGAGGGCAGGCGGACGCCGTCGTCCGCAGCGAGATCCAGCATCATGCCGACGCGGCCAGCTACGTCTTTGCCGGCTCGAAGGTACGCATGATGGAGGTGCTCTTCGCCGACCGCAAGCGTGCGTTCTTCGGCCAGACCCAGCCCGTTCATCTCCATCCGCTCGATCCGGTCGACCTCACCGACTACATCGCAAGTCGTTTCGAACAGACGGGGAAGGAGATCACCTCGGAGGCACTCGACGGTCTGCTTGACCTCGTCGTCGGGCATCCCCAGCGGGCCATGGCTGCGGCTCATGCACTTTGGGACGCCACCCGAGGTCGGGCGGGGCTCGAGGAATGGGAGACAGCCCGGACCACCCTGATGGGAGACGTCGTCGACGAGCTCCGGGCGTCATGGTCGGAGCTGACGTCGGGCGAGCGACTGGCCCTGGTTGCCGTCGCCTCCGGTGAGGGTCCCTACCGACGGGGAACGCAGGGTCCCGGGGGGGAGCTGTCTCCGCCGTGCTGGACGGACTGGCGGGACAGGGGGTCATCGTCCGTGGTGACGGGCCCTGGACGGTGGTGGACCCACTGCTGGCCGAGTGGGTCCGGGAAGGGCGCCCGTGACGTCGGTCACCAGTACCTGACGAAGAGGACCCCGGCCACGGCCAGGCCTACCCCCACCACCACCACCCGGAGGACCCGCTGGGGGATCTTCCGACCCAGGATCCCCCCGACCTGGCCACCCACGACTGAGCCGGCCGCCACCAGGCCGGCCGCTTCCCAATTGATGTGGGTGGCGGCGATGAAGAGGACGGCGGCCGCCCCGTTGGCCAGAAGGGCCAGGACGTTCTTGACGGCGTTCAGTCGCTGGAGGTCCTCCTCGATGGAGATGGCCAGCAGCGCCATGAGGATGACGCCCTGGGCGGCCCCGAAGTAGCCGCCGTAGACACCGGTGGCGAAGACGGCGGCCAGGAGGCCGATCCCCCCGTGGGGGTGGCGGTCCCCCCGGGACTTCAACCAGGCCGTGATCCGGGGCTGGGCCACCATGAGCCCGCAGGCGACCAGGATGAGGACGGGGACGGCCCGCTCGAAGACGGTTCCGGGGAGGGACAGGAGGAGGACGCCCCCGAGCAGGCCCCCGGCCACCGAGGCCCCCCCGATCCGGAGGACCCGACCCCGCTGGCCTTCGAGCTCCTTCCGGTAGGCGACGACGGCGCTCAGGGACCCGGGGACGAGGCCGACGGTGTTCGAGACGTTGGCCAGGACGGGGGCGAAGCCCACCCCGACCAGGGTGGGGAAGGTGATGAACGAGCCCGAGCCGACCACGGCGTTGATGGTTCCCGCCCCGAGGCCGGCGGCCACCACGGCCAGGACGGCGAGGAGGGACATGAAGAGGGTCTACAGCCTGGGAGCCCGCCACCTCAACGTGCGGTCGTCCCGGCGGTCAATACCATGGGCCGGTGACCACCCTCCCCTCCGAGCCGGACCGGCTCCTCCCCCTGGCCGGCTGCGTCAACTTCCGGGACCTCGGGGGGTACCCCACCGCCGACGGCCGGACCACCCGCTGGCGCCGGCTCTTCCGCTCCGACGGGCTCTCCCGGCTGGGGGAGGAGGACCGGGCCCTCCTGGCCGAGCTGGGCCTCGCCACCGTCATCGACCTCCGGACGGTCATCGAGACGGAGAGCCGGGGGAGCTTCCCCGACGGCCTGGGCGGGGCCCGGTACCACCATCTTCCCCTCACCGACGTCCTCCCCGGCTCGGAGGATTCCGCCCACTGGGAGGACCCGGCCTTCGTGAGCGACCGCTACCTCGGCATGCTGGCGGCCGGGGGTGGGACCGTCGCCACCGTCGTGGAGCTCCTGGCCGGCGTGGGCGGGCTCCCCGCCGTCTACCACTGCTCCATCGGGAAGGACCGGACCGGGATCCTCTCCGCCGTCATCCTCGGCTTCCTCGGGGTTCCCGACGAGCTCATCGTGGCCGACTACGCCCTGAGCCGGCCCGGGATGGTCCGGTTCCTCGAGACCCTCCGGCTCGACTATCCCGACAACCCCGACGTCCTGGCCCACTACGAGCCCGTGATCCTCTCGGTCGACCCCGAGTCGATGGTCGGCTTCCTGGCCGGGGTCCGGGGCGCCCACGGATCGTTCGAGGGCCTGGCCGCCGATCTCGGGCTCACCGGGGCGGTCGAGGTGCTCCGGGGGGAGTTGTCGGCCTGATCCCGGGCCTCTCGAGGGTCTGAGGCGGCCGGGGCCTCCCTTTAGGAGAAGTAGGTGATGGTGTCGATCTTCTCCAGGACCTTCTCGTCGAGGAGGCCGATGACGTCGAGGGCGGCCATGTTCTCGGTGACCTGCTCGGGTCGGCTGGCCCCGGTGATCACGCTGGAGACCCGGGGGTTGTGGGCGCACCAGGCGATGGCCAGCTGGGCCAGGGTGCAGCCCAGGGAGTCGGCCACCTCCTTCAGGGCCCGGACCTTGGTGTTGCGCTTCTCGTCTGTGAGGGTCCCCCGGAGCCACTCGTAGCCGGCCAGGGCGGCCCGGCTCCCCTCGGGGACCCCGTCGAGGTACTTGCCGGTGAGGAGGCCGGAGGCGAGGGGGCTCCAGGTGGTGAGGCCCAGGCCGATGTCCTCGTAGAGGCGGGTGAACTCCTTCTCGACCTTCTTCCGCCAGAGGATGTTGTACTGGGGCTGCTCCATCACCGGCTTGTGGAGGTGGTGCCGCTCCGCGATGTCCCAGGCCGAGCGGATGTCGTCGGCCGACCACTCCGAGGTCCCCCAGTAGAGGGCCTGGCCGGAGGAGACCATGTCGGACATGGCCCAGACCGTCTCCTCCAGGGGGGTGTCGGGGTCGGAGCGGTGGCAGAAGACGAGGTCGACGAAGTCGAGTCCGAACCGCTCCAGGGAACCCTCGATGGCGTGGCGGAGGTACTTCCGGTTGAGGGTGTTCCGCATGTTCACCGACTCGTGGAGGCCCCAGTAGAGCTTGGTCGAGACAACGTAGCTGTGGCGGGGCCAGCCCAGCTGGTCGAAGGCCCGGCCCATGATCCGCTCCGACTCCCCCCCGCCGTAGCCCTCGGCGTTGTCGAAGAAGTTCACCCCGGCGTCCCGGGCCGCGGCCAGGCAGTCGGCGGCCAGGCCCACGTCGAGCTGGTCCCCGAAGGTGACCCAGGAGCCGAAGGAGAGCAGGCTCACCTGGAGGCCGCTGCGTCCCAGCCGTCGGTACTCCATCTCCATCGTCACTCCTCGGTCGTCCGGTCGGTGCACTGCCGAGCCTACGGGCCCGGGCCGGGAACCGTCCGGGCCGTCCCCGATCCGGGCCGGCCCAGCCGGTAGCGTGCAGCGGTGGCGATCGGGGAATTCATGACGGAGGACCGCCAGGACCGGCCCGACCGGGTCGAGCGGCGCAATGTCTTCGCCCGGGTCCTCGAGGTCCGGCCCTGGGGCCGGCGGGGGCTCTCGAGCGAGGAGGAGCAGGTCGAGGTGGAGCTGGCCACCCTGGTGGAGGCCACCTACCCCGAGGTCCTGGTCGAGGCCCGGGCCCGACTGGGGGGGAAGGCGGCCGGGGGTCGGGCCGCTGCGGCCTACGTCCTGGGCCTGGCCGCGGCCGGTCGTCCCGAGCGGGTGCCCGAGGTGGCCCCCGCCCTGGCCGCCGCCCTCCCCGGGGAGAGCCACCCCGAGGTGAGCGTGGCCCTGGCCGCCGCCCTGGGGATGCTCTGGCACCCGGCCGCCCTCGACCCCCTCCTGGCCATGGCCGGACACGGCGAGGCCCGGGTCCGGCTCGAGGTGGCCATCGCCCTCCCGGGGGCGGCCGGGGATCCGCCCGACCCCCGGGTGGGAAGCGCCCTCCTCCGGCTCTGCGGGGATCCCGACGGCGCCGTCCGGGACTGGGCCCTGTTCAGCCTGGGCCACCAGCTCGATCTGGACACCCCCGAGATCCGGGCCGCCCTGGCCGACCGCCTCACCGACGTCGACCGGGGAGCCCGCCACGAGGCCATCGTCGGTCTGGCCCGCCGGGGCGACCCCCGGGCCGTCGAGCCCCTCCGGGAGGCCCTGACCGGTCGGGAGGTCGACCTGGACCTCATCCGGGCCGCGGCCCACAGCGGGGACCCGGGCCTCCTTCCCGCCCTCCGGCGGCTCCGGGCCGTCTGGAGTGGGGACCCGGTGCTGGTCCAGGAGGCCATCGACCATTGCGACCCCCGCTGGCGCCGCTGGCGGGACGACCGGGCCAGCTGGCTCTCCTCGCTGGTGGAGGGGGCTTTCCGGACGTTGGGCCGGGCGGTCCGGGTCGACCTCGGCCCCATCGGGCCCGACGACCTCGACCCCTGGCTCTGGGTCAGCTGGGTGGCGGCGGACGGGGAGCAGCGGACCTGGTGCTGGGATCTCGACATCCTGGTGGCCGATCGGGCCGAGGGCGAGGTCGAGCTGGCGGCCCGGATCGTCGTCGCCGATGTCGACAACGCCGAGGCGGACCTGGCCGGCCTGGACGATCCCGGGGCCGGACCCGGCTGAGTCCGGGGGGGGGTCTCAGTCGGCCAGGAGGTCGGGGTCGAAGCTGGTGGCCGAGTCGGGGGCGTCGGTGTAGTGGAGGACCCCGAGCTGCTCGAAGTGATCCCGGACCCTCGGGGTGAGCAGGCCCAGCTTGTTCAAGTTGGGGACGATCTTCGAGAAGAGGATCATCCGGAAGGCCTCCATGATCGGGTTGGAGAGGACGAAGGCCTTTCCCTCGGCCACGTCGATCCCCATCCGCTCCCAGACGTCGTCGAGGAGGAACCGGTCCCGCATCAGGCTGGCCGCCTCGATGACGAAGTCCTCCCGGTCCCGGAGCTCGGCCGAGGAGAGCTCGGCCGTGAACCCCGAGAGGGCCAGGACGCCGAAGGCCACGTGACGGGCCTCATCGATCTATGCCGACATCGGCATAGATCGACCTATGCCGACCCGGGAACTATGCCGACACGGCGACGATCGAGAACGTCGCAGCCTGACGGCGGAGGGCTTCTGGCCCTGGACAGCGACGGCAGGGTCGGCATAGTTCCGGGGCGGGGTGAAGCCTGCTGACCCATCGGAGCGTCGTGCTCCGGTAGGGAGGCGATGCCATGTCAGGGACCAGAAGGAAGCCCGGGCGGATGAAGCCGTTCATCGGGCGGTTCGAGGTTCGGTTGTTGGAGTTGGGCTACTCACCGGGAACCGTGAGAGGGGTGTTGAAGCAGGTAGGCCAGCTCGGCCTGTGGATGGAGAGCGAGGGGATCGAAGCCTCGGAGCTCACCAAGGATGTGATCGGAGGGTTCATCTGCGCTCGTCAGGCTGCTGGACGTCGCCGCGTGCCGAGCGTCCGCAGCTTCGGGTCTCTTCTGGAGTTCCTGAGGAGCGAGGGTGTGCTCTTGCCCGAGACGGCGGCACCTTTGACGCCGGTCGACGACCTTGTGGACCGTTACAAGAAGTGGCTGGTCCTCGACCGCGGGCTGGCTGCAGCCACCGTGCTGCGATACGAGAAGCTGGCCCGTCGGTTCCTCCAGGAGGGTGAAGCCGTTCGGGACCGATTCGTCGACGATCTCTCTGCCGTCGACGTGGTCGGATTTCTCGTGCGGGAGTGCGGCCGGCTCCAGGTCGACTCGGCGAAGGGACGCGTGGCGGAGCTGCGGTCGCTGCTGCGGTTCTTGTATCTGACCGGCGTCACGCCGGTGGCGTTGGCGACGGCGGTGCCGCCGGTCGCTGGTTGGCGCGACACCCGGGTTCCTGTCGGGATCGCTGCCAGCGACGTGCAGCGTCTGCTCGATGGCTGCGACCGGAGCACACCGGGAGGCGCTCGGGACTTCGCGATCTTGACGCTGGTCGCTCGTCTCGGTCTCCGCTCGATCGAGGTGGCACGACTCGAGCTGGGTGACATCGATTGGCGCGCCGGGGAGATCGCCGTGCGTGGCAAGGCTCGCCGCCAGGACCGTCTGCCGTTGCCGAACGATGTCGGCGAGGCACTCACGGCCTATCTCTGCGGGTTTCGGCCGGCTACCTCCATCCGTCAAGTGTTCCTGGCTGGGAAAGCTCCGATGCGGGCCATCCGGCCCGATCTGGTCAGCGACGTCACGAGGCGGGCCTGCCAGCGAGTAGGGATACCCGGCGTCGGAGCGCACCGGCTTCGCCATGCGCTGGCCACCGAACTGCTGCGTCAGGGAGCCACGCTCGTCGAGGTCAGCCAGGTTCTCCGCCATCGGGATCTGGCCACGACAGCCGTCTACGCGAAGGTCGACCTCGGGTCCCTCCGAGATGTCGCCCAGCCGTGGCCGGGAGCGGCGCAATGAGCGCCCTCTCCGAAACAGCCGAGAACTACCTGGCCCTGCGGCGCTCGCTCGGGCACGATCTGGCCGAGGCGCACCGGCTCCTGCCCCGCTTCGTCGAATACTTGGACGGCATCGGCGCGCCGACGGTCACCATCGAGGCCGCCCTGGCCTGGGCCCAGCAACCCGAGGTGAGCCCGTCGACCAATGTTTGGTCGACACGGATGACGATCGTCCGTGGCTTCGCCCGCCATATGGCCGGTCTCGATCCTCGCACCGAGGTCCCACCCCTCGGGCTGATCCCGAGCCGTCAACGCTGGCGTCCTCCGTTCATCTACAGCCCCGCCGACATCGACGCGCTCATGGCCGAGGCCCGGATGATCCGCTGGCGGTTGCCGGCCGCCACTCACGAGACCGTGCTCGGACTGCTGGCCGCCACGGGCATGCGGGTCGGCGAGGCTCTCCGACTGGACCGGTCCGACATCGACTGGACCGAAGGTGTGCTCCAGATCCGCGAGTCGAAATTCGGGAAGTCCCGCCAGGTGCCGGTGCAGCCGTCCACGTTGGCCGCGCTGGACTCCTACTCCGACATACGAGACCGGCTCTGCCCCCGGCCCGCCACGGCGAGCGTCTTCGTCTCCGTCCGAGGCAACAGGCTGATCTACCCCGTCGTCGAACAAGTCTTCGGGCGTCTGCGCACCGCCACCGCCATCGGAGCGGAATCGGCCACTCGGCCACGTATCCACGATCTGCGCCACACCTTCGCGGTGCGGACGTTGCTCGGCTGGTATCGGGCCGGGGAGAACGTCGAGGTTCGTCTCCCGCGGCTGTCGACCTACCTCGGTCACCGCGACCCACGTTCGACCTACTGGTATCTGTCCGCGGCGCCGGAACTGTTGGCTCTCGCCGCCGGTCGCCTGGAGCTTTCACAAGGGGTGATCTCCCGATGAGCCTCGTCGCTCCGACCCTGGAGAGCTTCTTCATCGACCGTCTGGCCAGCCAGCGCCAAGCCAGCCCCCGCACCATCACCTCCTATCGGGACACGCTCACCCTGCTCGTCGTCTTCGTGCACCACCGGACCGGCAAGACCCCGAGCACCCTGAGATGGGAGGACCTCGACACCGAGATGATCTGCGCCTTCCTGGATCACCTCGAAGCCGAACGCCACAACGGACCCCGGACCCGGAACCTCCGACTCACCGCGATCCGGTCGCTGTTCATCTACGCGTCCCTCCGACATCCCGAACATGCCGCCCTCATCCAACGGGTCCTTGCCATCCCACCGAAGCGGTTCGACAAACCGATCGTCGCGTTCCTCACCGCACCCGAAATCGACGCCCTCATCGACGCTCCCGACCGGACCCGATGGGAAGGCCGCCGTGACAGGGCACTGCTTCTCGTCGGCGTGCAGACCGGGCTCCGCGTCTCAGAGCTCATCGGCCTGAACTGCGCCGACGTCGACCTCGGCGCCGGCGCCAACGTCCGCTGCGAAGGCAAAGGTCGAAAACACCGCGCTGTCCCACTGACCACACCCACCGAGGCCGTCCTCGGCGTCTGGCTGAGCGAACGAGCCGGCCGCCGCGACGAACCGGTGTTCCCGACCCGCACCGGGCGACGACTCAGCCGCGACGCCATCGAACGCCTCGTCCGGAAGCACGCCACCACCGCCTCAGCCCGATGCCCCTCGATCCGCCCTGAACGAGTCCACCCCCACGTCCTTCGCCACAGCTGCGCCATGTCGCTCCTGCAGGCCGGCGTGGACACATCGGTGATCGCCCTCTGGCTCGGCCACGCCGACATCAGATCCACCCAGCCCTATCTCCACGCCGACATGACCATCAA
>PLZB01000099.1 GCA_003151955.1 Acidimicrobiaceae bacterium | reverse complement strand
CCCCGACGGGGCGCCGACCAGCTTCATCTCGCCGACCCCGGCTCCACCTGCGGCGGCTGCGGCGGAGCCGCCACCCGACGCCGCTCCGGCCGCCTTGGCCAGACTGCTCACCAGCTCCGGGCCCCGCTCGGCGACCATCGCCGCTTGACCGAGCCGGTGCCGGGCCCCTTCGAGGTGGGCGACGGCCCCGGTCTCGACGGCGGGGATGAGCCGGAGGAGGGTCCAGGGGGAGGCGACGGCGAGGAGGAGGAGGGCGACCCCGGTGACGACGGCGGCGAAGCCCCCGCCGTTGGGGCCGGCCGCCCCCGTCCCCCCGGCCAGGGCTCCGGCGGCCAGGGACAGGACGGCGGCGATGACGAGCTTGGAGAGGATCAGGGCGGCCAGGGTCTCGGCCAGGCGACGGGCCCAGTGGGAGATGGCCGGCCAGACCAGTCCGGCCAGGGCCAGGGGGAGGAAGAGGACGGCGGCCGAGACGGCGGCGGCCCGAACGGCCAACTCCAGCCAGAGGGCAAGGGAGGCAACGGCGACCAGGAGGCCGGCGATGAAGAGGACGAAGCCCGGAACGGCGGGGGCGGCCGGGGCCGTGGCCGTCAGGAAGCCGGCCAGGGGGGCGAGGACGTTCCCGGTGTCTGCCCCTCCGGCCGAGAGGACCCGAACCGTGAGGGCGTCGGTGACGGCCAGGGCCAGCCGGACCAGCTCGACGGCCACACCGGTCAGCAGGAGGGCCAGGGGGAGTTGGACGAGGAAGGCCCGGGCCAGCAGCGAGGGGGTCTGGCGGAGGACGGCCTGGATGGTGGCGCAGCACAGGAGGGGGACCATCACGGCGGCGGCCATTTCCACCATGACGGCCTGGTGACCGGCGAACCATCCGGTCCCGAGGGGGACAGCCGTCGTCGAGGACAGGAGGTGGCCGATCTGGTCGAGGAGCCAGACGGCCCCGTCGGCCACCCATCGGCCGGCGGTGCCGAACACATCCGAGGCGGCGCTCCCGGCCACCAGGCCCGCCGCCCCACCGACCAGGCTCACTTGACCCCCTGGCCGGCAGTGAAGAAGAAGTTGACCAGGCCGGGGGCGGCCCCGATGAGGATGGCGGCCAGGCCTGAGACGAGGACGGCTCGGCGGCCGGCCATGGAGTGCTGGTAGTTCTGGGAATGGGACCCGAGGGCCCAGGCCGCGGCTCCGATGAGGAGGCCGGCCAGGGCCAGGACGAGGGCCCAGCCGCCCAGCCCGTTGGCCAGCTGCTGGAGGAGGTTTCCCCCGGGGAGGCTTCCGACGTCAGGGGTCATGGTGATGGAGGTCGGGGGGGAGGCGGCGAGGGTCGAGAGGGTCATCAGGCGGTCCTTGCTCTGGGGAGGTGGCCTTGCCGAGGCGACGGTAGGGGGGGCGGCACGCCGGGGAGCTGGCCGGAAACCTTGCTGGGGAGGGGAGGCTCAGGACGGCACCCGGGGCCTGTCATGCTGGGGGCGATGCTCGCCGCCGCCACCATCGCCAGGGGGACAGCCGTCGAGGGGTTCATCGGGATCGGGGTCCTGGGCCTCCTCGGGATCGTCCTGGCCACCTTCCTGGGCCGCCGGTCCGGTCGGCACGCCCTGGAGCAGCGGCTCTCGGCCCTCGCCGCCCGGCTGGGGGTGGACGTCCCCGACCAGGAGCCCCGGGGGGTGGAGCCGGCCCTCCACCATCTCGAGCTCGTGACGGACCGGGCCGCCGAGGCCGTGGCCGAGTCCTCCGCCGACGCCATCCGGCTCCGCCGGGCCCTCGACACCCTTCCCCAGGGGGTCATCGTCTGTGACGAGAACGGGGAGGTCGTCTTCCGCAATGCCCGGGCCGTCGGACTGATGGGGGGCCGGCACGGCGACGCCCTGGCCGCCCAGGCCGTCGTCGACCTGCTGGCCAACGCCTGGCAGCAGGGGACGGCGGAGCGGACCCTCGACCTCTACGGGCCCCCCCGCCGGACCCTGGCCGTCCGGACCCAGCTGATCGACGACGGCCGTCGGACCCTGGGGGTGATCGCCGTCATCGACGACGTCTCCGAGCGGCGCCGATTGGAGGAGATCAGGCGGGACTTCGTGGCCAACGTCAGCCACGAGCTGAAGACCCCGATGGGGGCCCTCGGGCTCCTGGCCGAGACCCTCGTCTCGGAGACCGACCCGGTGGTGGCCCAGCGGCTGGCCAGCCGGATCCACACCGAGGCCTTCCGGGTGAGCCGGATCATCGACGACCTCCTGGACCTGTCACGGATCGAGTCCGAGGAGGCCCCGCCCCGGGAGCCAGTCCTCATCAACCTGGTCATGGCTGAGGCGGTGGAGCGGATGCGGGCCGCCGCCGACCAGCGGGACGTCGGGATCGAGCTCTCCGAGCCCGACCCACCGGTGGCCGTCCTGGCCGACCGGAGGCAACTCGTCTCGGCCCTCTACAACCTCCTCGAGAACGCCGTGAAGTTCTCCTACGACGCCGGGACCGTCCATTTCCGGGCCACAACTGGCGAGGGGGAGGTCCGGATCGAGGTCGAGGACCACGGGGTGGGGATCCCCTCCCGGGACCTGGAGCGGATCTTCGAGCGGTTCTACCGGGTCGACCAGGGCCGGAGCCGGCAGACCGGGGGGACGGGCCTGGGGCTCTCCATCGTCCGCCATGTCGCCGCCAACCACCAGGGCCGGAGCGAGGTGGACTCCCGGGAGGGAGAGGGCTCGACCTTCAGCCTGATCCTCCCCATCCAGCCGGACCTGGGCTGAGATGGTCGACGCCGTCGCCGGCGGGGAGTCCCGACCGATCTCCGTCCTCCTGGCCGAGGACGAGGAGGGCTTCGTCGACGCCCTGGTCATCGGGTTGGCCCGGGAGGGCTTCGAGGTGACGGTGGCCCGGGACGGGACAGAGGCCCTCGCCCTCTTCGAGTCGGTCTCCCCCGATCTCGTCCTCCTGGACATCATGCTCCCGAAGCTGTCCGGGATCGACGTCTGCCGGGCCATCCGGGCCCAGTCCTCGGTCCCGATCATCATGGTGACGGCCAAGGGGACCGAGATCGACACCGTCGTGGGCCTCGAGGTCGGGGCCGACGACTACGTGACCAAGCCCTACCGGCTACGTGAGCTGGTGGCCCGGATGCGGGCCGTCCTCCGGCGGGTCCCCCACCTGGAGCCGTCGGTGGCCGTCCCGGCTGACTCGCCGGGCGAGGACGGAGCGCTCGAGGTCGGCGGCGTCCGGGTCGATCCCGACCGCCACCGGGTCTTCGTCCGGGGGGTGGAGGTCCAACTCCGCCGGAAGGAATTCGAGCTCCTCGCCCTCCTGGTCTCGAACCCGGGCCGGGTCCTGACCAGGGACACCCTGATCGACCGGGTCTGGGGGACGGACTACGTCGGGGACACGAAGACTCTCGACGTCCACATCAAGCGGCTCCGGAGCCATCTCGAGGAGGACCCCTCGACGCCGGCCATCATCACCACGGTCCGGGGGGTCGGCTACCGGTTCGAGGTCCCCCGAGGGGACTGACCCCTCAGCTCGACCCGGAGGCGGCGGTGAACACCTCGACGGTCAGCTCGGACTCGATGGCGGACCGGAGGGCGGTGATGGCCCCGGCCCGGGCCCGGCGCTTGGTGGCGGCGTGGGCCCGCCGGTCCAGTCCGGCCAGGTCGTGGGCGGCCTCCAGGGCCACGGCCCGGAGCTCGGCGGCGGGGACGACGCGGTCGAGGAACCCGGGGAGGACGGCCTCGGTGGGGCTGTACATGGCGGCGTTGACGACCGTCCGGTCGAAGTGGGCGGGGTGGAGCCGGTGGCGGGCCAGCTCGATGGCGAACCAGGGGAGGGTGAGCCCGATCCTGACCTCGTTCAGGCCGATCCGGAAGGGGCCGTCGGCGCCGATCCGGAGGTCGGCAGCGAGGAGGAGGAAGGCCCCGGCCGGATAGGCGTGGCCGGTGCAGGCGACCAGGACGGGACGGGGGAAGGCGAGGACCCGCTCGGCCAGGGTGGCCCCCAGGGTGAGGATCTCGACCACCTCCTCGGCCCCTCCGGCCAGAGCCTTCAGGTCGAAGCCGGCCGAGAAGGAGCCCTCCCGGCCGGTGAGGACGACCACGACCCCCTCGGCCTCGGCCCGGTCGAGCAGCTCGTGGATGACACGGAGCATGGGAATCGAGAAGACGTTGACCTTGCCGTCGTCGATCACGATCGTCCCGACGGTCCCGTCGGACTCGTAGCGGGCAAGCTCGATCACCGCTACCAGCCCACCTTCCCGTCGAGGAGCTCCCGGATGAGGTCGGCGTGGCCGTTGTGCCGTGCGTACTCCTCGATCATGTGGACGTAGATCCACCGCAGCGAGCAGGGCTCCCCCCTGCGGGTGCCGGTGTCGTCGAGGGACCGGCCCTCGGCGGCCCGGTCGGCGGCCTCGCACTCGGCCTTCCATGCGGCCAGGTCGGCCTCCCAGTCGGCGTCGTCGAGGGGGACGAGCTCGCTGTCCTCGACGGCGGGGTCATACCAGATCGGGGGAGCGCCCGGCTCGTCGAGGAGGGTCCGGCGGAACCAGTTCCGCTCCACCTCGGCCATGTGGCGGACAAGGCCGTGGAGGGAGAGGTTGGAGGTGAGGACGGGTCGGGCCTTGCGCTCCCGGTCGTCGAGGCCCTCGCACTTGAGGAGGAGGGTGGTCCGGTGGAAGGCGAGCCAGCCCTCGAGCATGGCCCGTTCCCCGAGAAGGAAGGGGGGCTCTCGGCGCCGGTGGTCCTGGAGGTCGTCGACCATCCCCCGAAGCTATCCGGTTACGATCGCCTCTACCCCGAGCTCGGAGGAACACCCCATGACCATCCGGCGAACGACGATGCGGCTCCTGCTGGCCGGAGGGGCCGGGGCCATGGCCCTCGGCATGGCTGCCTGCTCCTCGAATTCGTCCTCGGGAACGACCGCCACCACGGCGGCCACCTCGTCGACGACCGGCGTCACCACGGCCACCAACGGGGGGACGACGGCCACGACGGCCGCCACCACCTCGACGACGGCGGCGTCGGGGACCCTGGACTCCTGCAACTACGTGACCCAAGCCGAGGCGTCCAGTGCCTTCGGCCAGACCGTCACGGCCGGGGTGCTCGGGAACGCCACCGTCGAGGGGGGGAAGGCCTGCGTGTTCTACGGGTCACCGGTGCCGCCCGTCACCGACCCGGATGTGGCCACGGCCAACAGCGTCCGGGTCGTGGTAGTCCAGGGCAGCGACGCCACCACCTGGTTCAACGACTACAAGTCGAAGCACCCCACGGCCACGGTCGTCTCGGGCTACGGGGACCAGGCCTTCTTCGAGGGGGCCTCCCTGAGCGTCCTCAAGGCGAACAGCTACCTCCGGGTGGCCGTCGTCGGGTCGACGGGACCGTCGCTCTCGGGCGAGGAGCAGCTCGCCACAGCCGTCCTACCCGGCCTGAAGGGCTGACGGCGGGCATCGGCTCCGGGCCGATCGGCGGGCCGGGTCTGATCAGGCCGGCTTGACCGACCGGTTCCCGAGGTAGGGAGCCAGGACCTCGGGGAGCTCGAGGGACCCGTCGGCCCGGCGATAGGTCTCCACCAGGGCAGCCCAGATCCGGGCCCAGGCCAGGGCGGAGCCGTTGAGGGTGTCGACGAAGAGGGGGGCACCCCCCTCGGGGCGGTAGCGGATGTTGGCCCGGCGGGCCTGGTAGTCCCGGAACCAGCTGACCGAGGAGACCTCGAGCCACATGTCGCAACCGGGGGCGTAGACCTCGAGGTCGAAGGTCCGGGCCGAGGAGCTCCCGAGGTCCCCGGTGCAGAGGTCGAGGACCCGGTACTCGAGGTCGAGGGCCTGGAGCAGGGCCTCCACCCGGGCCACCATGTCGGCGTGGACCGCCGGGGCCTGGTCCCGGGTGGCGTAGGCGAAGAGCTCGACCTTGTCGAACTCGTGGACCCGGAGCAACCCCCTCGTGTCCCGACCGGCCGCCCCCGCCTCCCGCCGGAAGCAGGCCGTGGCCGCCGTGAGCCGGAGAGGGAGATCGGCCTCGTCCAGGATCTCCCCCCGGTTCATCGAGGTGAGGGGGACCTCGGCGGTGGGGATGGCCCAGAGGTCGTCCCGCTCGAGGTGGTAGGCCTCCTCCTCGAACTTGGGGAGATGCCCGGTCGAGACCATCGTCTCGGTCCGGACGATGGTCGGGGGCCGGATCTCCTCGAAGGCGTCGCTGTGCCGGTCGAGGGCGAAGGCGGTGAGGGCCCGGAGCAGCCGTGCCCCCGTCCCCCGGAACAGGGGGAACATCGACCCCGACAGCTTGGCCCCCCGCTCCATGTCGAGGATCCCCAGCGCCGCCCCCACCTCCCAGTGGGGGACCCGCTGGTGCCCGGCGTAGACCCGGGGCTCGGCCGGCCACCGCCGGACCTCGACGTTGTCCTCCGGGGCGGCCCCCTCGGGGGCCTCGTCGTCGGGAAGGTTCGGGAGCCAGAGGAGCCGCTCCCGGACGTCGCCCTGGGCCGCCTCCGCCTGCGTGTCGAGAGCGGCGAGCGACTCCCCCAGGGCCCGGCTCTCGGTGCTCAACCCGGCGGCCCGATCCGACTCCCCGGCCTTCCGGGCCTCGCCGACCTGCCGGGACAGCTCCTTGACCCGGGCCCGGCCCTCGTCCCGCTCCCCGACGAGGCGCCGGCTCTCAGCGTCGGCCCGGAGCAGGGCCTCGACCTCGGCGGGGTCGATCCCCCGGCGGGCCAGGGCGGTCTTCACCGCCTCGGGGTCCTCCCTCGCCAGCCGGATGTCGATCATGGTGGGACCAAAGGTAGCCTCGCCGCCGTGCCCTCCGGACCTGCCGTCGACTGCCGGGACCTCTCCGTCACCTACGGGGCCGTCACCGCCGTCGACGGGGTCAGCTTCCAGGTCGCCCCCGGGGAGGTCCTCGCTCTCCTGGGTCCGAACGGGGCCGGGAAGACCTCGACGGTCGAGACCCTCGAGGGCTATCTCGCACCCACCGGGGGCTCGGTCCGGGTCCTCGGCCTCGACCCCCGGGCCGACCACCGGGCCCTCATGCCCCGGATCGGGGTCATGCTCCAGAAGGGCGGCCTCTACCCCACCCTCGGCCCGGCCCGGATCCTCCGGCTCTTCGCCCGCTACTTCGACGACCCCGCCGACCCCGCCGCCCTCCTCGCCGACGCCGGCCTGGCCGGGGTGGCCCGGACCCCCTTCCGGCGGCTCTCCGGCGGCGAGCAGCAGCGCCTCTCGCTGGCCCTCGCCCTGGTGGGCCGGCCCGAGGTCCTCTTCCTGGACGAGCCCACCGCCGGGGTCGACCCCGAGGGCCGCCTCGCCGTCCGCCGCCTCATCGGGGAGCTCCGGGACCGGGGCGTCGCCGTCCTCCTCACCACCCACGAGCTCCCCGAGGCGGCCAAGCTCGCCGACCGGATCCTCATCGTCGACCACGGCCGGGTCGTCGCGGCGGGGACCCTGGCCGAGCTGACCGCCGGGGAGGACCCCGCCGTCCGCTTCGGAGCACCCCCCGGCCTCGACCGGGCCGGCCTGGCCACCGCCCTCGGCATCGACCCCGCCTCGGTCACCGAGCCCGAACCGGGCCGCTACCGGCTGGCCGACCCCGGCACCCCGGCCCGCCTGGCCGCCCTGACGGCCTGGCTGGCCGACCGGGACCTGGCCCTGGCCGACCTCCAGGTCGGGGGCCGGACCCTCGAGGAGGTCTACCTGGCCGTCACACACACCTCCGGTGGGGAGCTGTGAGACGGTTCCGGGCCCAGGCCGCGGCCGAGATCGGCATGACCCTCCGCCGGGGAGAGTCCCTCCTCCTCACCCTGGGCATCCCCGTCCTCCTCCTCGTCTTCTTCTCCGAGGTCCACGTCCTGCCCACCGGGACCCCGGAGCCGATCACCTTCCTGGCCCCGGGGATCCTGGCCCTGGCCCTCATGGGGACCGCCCTCGTCAACCTCTCCATCGCCACCGGCTTCGAGCGGGGCTACGGCGTCCTGAAGCGCCTCGGGGCCACCCCTCTGGGCCGGCCCGCCCTCCTCGGGGCCAAGCTCGCCGCCGTCCTGGCGGTCGAGCTCCTCCAGGCCGCCGTCCTCGTTCCGGTGGCCCTCCTCCTGGGCTGGCACCCCACCGCGGCCGGTGCCCTGGCCGGGGTGGGGGCCGCCCTCCTGGCCACAGCCGGCTTCGGCGGGATCGGCCTCCTCCTGGCCGGGACCCTGCGAGCCGAGGTCAACCTCGCCGCCGCCAACGGCCTCTGGCTGGTCCTCCTCCTCGTCTCCGGGATGCTCGTCCCCCTGGCCAAGCTCCCCGGCTGGCTGGCCGACGCGGCCCGGGCCCTCCCCGCCGCGGCCCTGACCGAGGCCCTCCACGGGGCCCTCGGCCTCCGGACGGCCGTCCCCCTCTGGTCCTGGCTGGTCCTGGCCGCCTGGGCCCTGGCCGCTCCCTTGGCGGCGGCCCTCACCTTCAGCTGGGAGGACCGCCGGAGCTGATCACGGCGATCCAATGCGTGAAGGTGGCGGCGTCGACCGGCCCCCGGATGATGTGGGCCAACCGGCCGGTCCGGTCGATGAAGACGGTGTCGGGCAGCCCGCTGATCCCCAGGTGGTTGGCCACCGACTCGTAGTAGTCCTGGGCCACCGGGTAGCCCACCCCGCTGGCCCGGGCCATGGCCAACCCACTGGCCGGGTCGTCGTTCCCGTCGATCCCGAGGAACCGGACCGGGCTGCCGGCCGCCTCTTCCTGGGCGGCGACTGCGGCGAAGGCCGGGAGCTCCGTCTGGCAGGGCGTGCACCAGGAGGCGAAGAAGTTGATGACGACCGGGTTCCCCCCGGCGCCGGGGACGGGATAGCTGATCGGGGAGCCCCCGCCCAACCGGCTGAGGGTGAAGGGGGCCACCGTGCTCCCCCCCGGCCCGGCCGTGGCCAGGAGAACACCGACGAGGCCGAGGACGGCGACACCGCAGATCGCGGCGTACCGAAGCCGGTGCCGGGGCCTCGGGGAGGGCCCTCCCCGGTCCGCCTCAACCACATCGGGGTCCACGGGGACGGGACCTCTCAGTGGTGCCGGATGAGGACGTCCCCGGCCATGGCCAGGAAGAGGAGGGTCAGGTAGCTGATCGAGTACTGGAAGAGCCGCATGGCCGCCTTCGGGGTCTGCTGCCGGCGGAGCTGGACAGCAGAGGCCAGGAAGACGGCCCCGAGGACGAGGGCGGCCGCCAGGTAGACGGCCCCCATGTGGCCGACCACCGAGAAGAGGACGCTGGTGGCGACCAGGACCACCGTGTAGAGGATGATCTGCCGGGCCACCGACTCGAAGCTGGCCACCACCGGCATCATGGGGACCTTGGCCGCCTCGTAGTCCTCCCGGTACTTGATGGCGAGGGCCCAGAAGTGGGGCGGGGTCCAGATGAAGATGATGGCGAAGAGGACGACCGGGGCCCACCCCAGGCTGTCCGTCACCGCGGCCCAGCCGACCAGGACCGGGACAGCCCCGGCCGCCCCCCCGATGACGATGTTCTGGCTCGAGGTCCGCTTCAGCCACAACGTGTAGACGAAGACGTAGAAGAGGGTGGCCGAGACGGCCAGGACGGCCGAGAGGAGGTTGACCAGACCCCACAGCTCGGCGAAGGCGGCCACCTCCAGGGCGAGGGCGAAGATCAGTGCGGCCCGGGGTGTCATCTCCCCGGTCACGAGGGGCCGCTTCCGGGTCCGGTGCATGACCTTGTCGATGTCCCGGTCGACGACCATGTTGATGGCGTTCGCCCCTCCGGCGGCGAGAGCCCCCCCGACCAGGGTGGCGACCATCAGGGTCACCGAGGGGACGCCGCCCCTGGCGACGAACATCGTGGGCAGCGTGGTCACGAGGAGCAGCTCGATGATCCGAGGCTTGGTCAGGGCCACGTAGCTGCGAACCTTCGCGCCCCGGGCCCGGAGTCCCACGAGGGGCAGCGCCGGCGAGGCCATCCCGGCCAGCCTACGGCCCCCGCCCCCGGCCCCACAAAACCCCGCCGGGACCCTCCTCCACCCCCCGATACGATCTCGGGTGCGTGCGACTCCTCCGGCTCGACCCCCGGCCCTTTCTCCTCCTGACCAGGATCACCCTCGGTCTCTTCACCCTCAACTTCGTCACCGGCGCCGCCGTCCGCCTCTCCGGCTCCGGCCTCGGCTGCCCCGACTGGCCGGGCTGCACCCGGGACCACCTCACCGCCCCTCTGGCCGGTCACGCCGGGATCGAGTTCGCCAACCGCCTCGTCGTCGTCCTCCTGAGCGTCGCCACCTTCGCCGTCCTCCTCGGCGCCTGGCGTCGGACCCCCTGCCGCCGGGACCTCACCTGGCTCTCCGCCGGCCTCGTCCTCGGGGTCTTCGCCGAGGCCCTCGTCGGGAAGGTCGTCGTCGTCTCCAAGCTCAACCCCTACGTCGTCGCCGGCCACTTCCTCCTCGGGATCGCCCTTCTCGCCCTCGCCGCCAACCTCGTCCTCCGGGCCGGCCGGGAGACCGGGCCCCGCCCCCCCAAGGTCACCCCCGGTGACGTCACCCTGACCCGGGTCCTCATCGGCTTCCTCTTCGTCGTCCTCACCGCCGGAGCCGCCACCACCGGGACAGGCCCCCACGCCGGCGGGGTCGGGGCCAAGCGGATCCCCGTCCCCCTCGACGACATGGTCCGGACCCACTCCAGCCTCGCCCTCACCCTCGGCGGCCTCACCCTCCTCCTCCTCTGGCGCCTCCAGCGCCGGGCCGCCCCCGAGTCCGTCCAGGCCCGGGGCCGGATCCTCCTCGCCGTCCTCCTCACCCAGGGCGTCCTCGGCTACACCCAGTTCTTCCTCCACCTCCCCCCCCTCCTCGTCGGGATACACGTCCTCGGTGCCGCCACCGTCTGGGTCGCCTACCTCTGGTTCCACGACGGCCTCTTCGGCGCTCCCACCCCGACCCCCGCCGGCGACCCCCCCACCGACGCCGACGCTCTCACCGCCGTCGCCCCCGCCCCGACGTGACCACCGCCCCCGTCGAGGTCGACCTCCCCAACAGCGACCAGGACGTCCGCCCCGACCGGCCCTGGCTCGTCATCGTCTGGAACGACCCCATCAACCTCATGTCCTACGTGACCTACGTCTTCCAGAAGCTCTTCGGCTTCAGCCGGGAGAAGGCCGAACGGCTCATGCTCGACGTCCACCACAAGGGCCGTGCCGTCGTCTCCTCCGGCCCCCGGGAGCGGGCCGAACACGACGTCTTCCGCCTCCACGAATACGGCCTCTGGGCCACCATGGAGCAGTCCTCCTGATGTTCCACCGCAACTTCCGCCCCGACGGCAAGGGCCGCTTCCGCCCCCGCCTCAGCCCCGAGGAGCGCGACATCCTCCGCTCCCTCCCCCTCCAGGCCCGGGACCTCCTCGTCCAGGACGACCCCCTCACCGGCCGCCTCTTCCCCGTCGCCTACCCCGGCGACCCCGCCGCCCAGGAGGACTACCGGAACCTCATGGGCTCCGAGCTCCTCGGCTCCCACCAGGCCGCCCTCGACACCATGGCCGCCACCATCGACGCCGAGACCATCGACGAGGAGGATCTCCGGGCCTGGCTCGGTGGCCTCGAGATCCTCCGCCTCGTCCTCGGCACCCAGCTCGACGTCACCGAGGAGATGGACCCCTTCCCCCCGAATGACCCCAGGGCCATGCACCAGGCCGTCTACGGCTACCTGAGCTCCCTCCAGAACGAGGTCGTCGACGCCCTCGCCACCCTCCTCCCCGACGGGGGGACCGACGACTGAAAAGGGCCTTCCAGGGGACCTGATAGCCTGCGTGAGCCCTGAATCGGTCCTGCCCCCATCGTCTAGTGGCCGAGGACGCCACCCTTTCAAGGTGGTAACACGGGTTCGAATCCCGTTGGGGGTGCGGGGTTTCTTTTCACCACCACGGTCCTGTGGTGCAGCCTGGAGTGCACGCCGGCCTGTCAAGCCGGAGGTCGCGGGTTCAAATCCCGTCAGGACCGCAGATCCCGCCCCGGCGGGGTCCCTTACCCGGTCGGGTAGCTCAGTTGGCAGAGCGCGCGCCTGAAAAGCGTGAGGTCACCGGATCGACGCCGGTCCCGACCACCGGAGAAGTCCAGGTCAGGAGGTTGACCTGGACTTCGTGCTTTCCGGGGTCCGGCTCCGTGCCAGATACGTGCCAGATCGGATCGGGGACGTGCCAGATCCGGGGCGTTACCCGGCTCGCCTTTAACCGGGTCGGCTGACGGTGTCGAGGTCCGACCCGGGACCGTAGCCCGGGTTGTATCGGCGGGACACGAATTCTGACGGTCCCGGGCCGGGCTTCCAGGGTTCGTTGATGGTTGGGCCTTCTCGACGTTTCATGACCACGACGACCACGATGATGATGGTGAGCATCGCGGCGGCGAGAAGCGCCGCGTAGATGGCGTCCTCGATGCCTTGCAACGGGTTGGCGGGAACTTCGACGACGATGGGCGCTCCGACCGTGAGATTGGCGAGGTCGACCGGAGCCACCACGGCGTCCCCGCCTTCCAAGCCGACGATGGAGGCGGTCGAGCCTCCGGCGCCGAGCACGATTGTCTGTGGCGAGAATCCCAGCGACTCGGTCTGCTCAACAGCACCCGACCGGGAGTCGATCATCGAGAGGACGTCGGTACCGGCTGGCGTCAGAGCGGACGGAGTGAGTGCCGATCCGGGCTCCTTCGGGCAGACCAGGGGAAGGGTCGACCCCGTCGTGCCGGAGGAATCGCTTGCTGGTGGCCCTGATGACGTGGTTGATGGCAGCGGAGCGGTCGTGGCATTCGAGACCGGTGATGATGTCGAGGTCGGCGTGGACGGCAAGGCTGCGCATACGGAGTTCAACCACGAATTGAATCCGACCAGTTGGTTCGACGCGACAGCGTAGAGCGTCTTCCCGTCGGGAGAGGCGACGGCATCGGTCAGGCCGGGAATCGAGTCATACGCGATGGTCGATCCGTTTGCGAGGTCGACAAGCGTCAGGCCCCCTTGGCCAGCCACCCAAGCCTGGTCGGATTCGATCGAGAGCACGCGATCTGCGCTGGGGACGGCGATTGCTGTACCGATCGAGTGGGTGTCGAGATCGACCGGGATCACGTGGTCGATGCCATTCGCCACGTAGGCCGTCGATCCGTTCGATCCCAGGACCACGCTGTCGCCCATCGATGGCACCGTAAGGCCGAACGCTGACTCTTCGGGGAGGGGGATGGCGTTCCCGGACCTGTCGGTCTTCAGGTTGATCGAGACGAGGCTGGACTGCTTGTTGGCTTCGTCGTTGGTGAGCACCCACGCGGTGGAGGTGCCGGAGGCGAAGGCCATGTCCGTCGGGGTTCCCTGGATGGGGATAGGGGGCCGGGTCCTACCGGTGTCGAGATCCATGGCGACGAGGCCCGAGCGTTCCAGCAACCACAGGGTTCGTCCGTCGGGAGCGACGAAGGTCGGCACGCTCGAGGTCTACGCCATCCAATGGCTCGACCAGCGGACCGGACTCTCCCCGAGAACGAGGGAGATCTACTCGGACCAGCTCCGCCTCCACATCCTCCCCCTCGTCGACGACAAGGTTCCCGCCCTCGGGAAGGTGCCCCTGGCGGCCCTGACCCCGGAGCTCGTCCGCCGCTGGTACCGGGCCCTGGCCGACCACCGGAGCCCGTCGGTCGCGGCCAAGGCCTACGTCCGGCTCCGCCAGATCCTGGCCCGGGCCGTCGACGACGACCGGATCGCCAAGAATCCCTGCCGGATCGAGCGAGGCGGCGTCGAGCACCACCCCGAGCGGCGCTTCGCCACCGTCGACCAGCTCCTCGACCTGGCCGACGCCGTCCCCGCCCGGTACCGGGCCATGGTCCTCACCGCCGGTCTCGCCGGCCTCCGCCAGGGCGAGCTCTTCGCTCTCCGCCGGGACGACGTCGACCTCGACGCCGGCGAGATCCACGTCCGCCGGAAGCGTCTCCGCCTCGCCTCGGGCATCGTCATCGAGGACGACCCCAAGTCCGCTGCCGGACGACGCACCGTCGCCCTCCCCGAACCCCTCGTCGACGAGCTGGGGACCCACTTCGAAAGGTTCGTCCCCGAGGAAGACGATGCCTACGTCTTCACCTCCAGCGAGGGCCTCCCCCTGGAGCGCAACAACTTCCGCCGCCGGGTCTGGGATCCGGCCACCGAGAAGTCCGGGCTCGACGGTCTCAGGTTCCACGACCTCAGGCACTCCGCTGGGACCCTCGCCGCCCGGACCGGGGCCACCACCAAGGAGCTCATGGCCCGTCTCGGCCACGCCTCGGCTCGGGCCGCCATGATCTACCAGCACGCCACCGAGGACCGGGACCGCCGGATCGCCGACGCCCTCGGCGAGATGGTCAGGGAAGCGAGCCAGAGAGACCGCTCCTCCGAAAATGCCTCAATAACACGATGATATGATCACGTTAATGAAATCAGCGGCGCCACCGCTCCTCCCGATCCTCCGCTCCGAGGCCCAGGGCCGGCTCCTGGCCGACATCCTCCTCCACCCCGACGAGGAGCGGTCGATCACCGGGCTCGTCGCCCTGTCCGGCTCGTCACTGGCCACCGTCGTCCGCGAGGTGAACCGGTTCGAACAGGCCGGCGTGGCCCAGAGCCGCCACATCGGGCGGAACCGGATGGTCCGGGCCCGGGCCGACAGCCCCCTGACCCGGCCCCTCCAGGAACTGCTGGCCGCCACCTTCGGCCCGCCCGCCGTCCTCGCCGAGGAGCTCTCGGGCGTCGACCGGATCGAAGCCGCCTACCTCTACGGATCCTGGACGGCCCGCTACCTCGGGGACCCCGGCCCCGCCCCCCACGACATCGACGTCCTCGTCATCGGGACCCCCTCCCGGGAAGTCCTCGACGGCGCCGCCGACCGGGCCGAGCACCGTCTCGGCCTCCCCGTCCAGATCACCGTCCGGACCGCCAAGAGCTGGGCCGGCGAGGACGACCCCTTCCTGGCCGAGGTCCGCCGCCGGCCCCTGCTGGCCCTCGCCCCCCCCGGAGGACACGACCGATGACCTGGCAACGCGGACGGGAGACCGTCGACCGGCTCCTCGAGATGCGGGAGCTCGAACGGGTCCAACCGAGCGAAGCCGTCGCCGACCGACTGCTGTCCGACGCCCGGGCCCATCTGGCATCGGCCGACAGCATCGTGGCCACCGACGCTCCCGGCGCCCTCCAACTCGCCTACGACGCCGCCCGGAAGGCCTGCACCGCCCTCCTCGCCACCCAGGGGCTGCGACCCACCACCTCCGGCGGACACGTCGCCGTCCAGACCGCCATCGAGGAGCAGTTCAACGGGCCCTCCGGCGTCCAGTCCTTCGCCCGGTTCAGCCGTCTCCGCCGCCGCCGGGCCGCCTCCGAGTACCCGGCCGACATGACCACCCCCACCGTCGACGTCGACGAGGCCCGCAGCGGCATCGACGTCGCCACCCAGATCGTCGACGACGCCGACCGGCTCCTGCGGTCCGGCCGGCTCACCGTCTTCGGGCCGTAGACGATCAGGTAGACGGCGTCGGCGCCCACAGCACGGCCGTCGAACCTCGACCCCCAAGGGCAGCTCGCTCCTGCCCCCCCACACCGGGTTGTCATTCGGGTACTGGTTGGGGGAGGTGAGTAACCTGGGCTGGTGACTCCGACGGTTGGGAGGGTGGTCGGCTGGACCTGGGTCGTCGGCTGCGGAGTCTTGGCGCTCGTAGGGTTGGCCTCGCCGGGGACGGTCGCCTACGACGACTACCTCCGGATGCATGTCCCGACCCTCGCCGCCATCGTGGCAGGCACCGGCGTCGCCGTCACGGCCTACCTGGGGTGCTTCGCGGTCGGCTGGTTCGTGCTGGGCCGCTTCGACCCGCCCTGGGCCCGGCGTGACCCTGACCAACCGGAGGACGCCCGCCGGCGCCGGCTGGCCAACGCCGTGGCCTGGTCGATTCTCGGTGTCGGGATCCTGATCCTGGCGGCGGGGCTTGCGACCGGCATCTCACTCACCGACCACGGCGTCTTCGGCCTTGTCTTCGCCCTCACAATCTGGACGGCCTGGAGCGGACCGTGGGCAACCAAACCGATGCAGGAGGAGGCGGTGCTGGCGTTCGTCCACCCTGACGGGGCGATCACGGCGTCCGAAGCCGGTGAGTTGTGCCGGCTGAACCGACCGCAGGCGACGCGCCTGCTCCAGAAGCTGACGTCCCAGGGCCGACTCCGGGTCGAAGGAGAGGGACCGGGGAGACTCTTCCTCGAACCGCTCGCAACGTCGACCCACCGGGCACCGGGCTTATCGGGGCGAGCGTCAGTGAGTCGATGACTCCGCCCGCACCGGCGCGCCGAGTGGCCCCTGCGCCCCGGCCGGCGGCGCTGGACGACTTCGTCGGCAAGTGGATTGCCGTTTCCGACGGCCAGGTCGTGGCTGCCGCCGAGACCTCCCGCCAGTTGGCTCTCCAGGTCCACAGCATGGACCGCCAGCTTCGCGAGAAGGTCGTGGTGGAGTTCGTCCGGCCGGCGAGCGACAGCTACATCGTCGGTGTCGGATAGGTGCCACCCACGGACGCCTCTGAGAGCCCCAATTTCGTGCCAGATACGTGCCAGATCGAGCGGAAAAGATGGGCATTCTCGGGACAACGGCGGTCATCACCAGAATGCAACAAACATAGGCTGACCAGGGAGAACAGGCGTTGACCGGGACTTCTCGTCAACAGATTTGAGGCCCCGGAACCTCCTGAAAAAAAAAAAAGAAGCGTGAGGTCACCGGATCGACGCNNCAGGTCAGGAGGTTGACCTGGACTTTGTGCTTCCCGGGGTCCGGCGCCGTGCCAGATACGAGCCAGATTGGATCGTGGTCGTGCCAGATCGAAGCAGCTCATCCGCCCCGGACGCGTCCAAAGAAGACATATCGACATCCTCGTCATCGGGTCGCCCTCCCGGGAGGCCCTCGACGCCGCCGCTGATCGGGCCGAGGACCGCCTCGGCCTCCCCGCTCAGATCACCGTCCGGACCGCCAAGAGCTGGGCCGTCGTTGGCCCCGCCGAGAGGCCCCGTCTTCGGCAGTCCTACCCCAGAAGGACTGCCAACCCCTGTTGCGGATGCGGTTGACCACCATCACCACCGCGAACGTCACCCAGAACGACGCACCGGCCACCTGCATCCACGCCGGTTGCGGAAACGCCTGACCGGACCGTCTGGGCAGCGCGGCAAAGCAGGCGAGGACGGCCAACACGCCCTGAGAGGCGACGCTCCAGGCTCGCCCGGCCGTTCTGAACATGGACGAGAAGACGAGGCCGGAGACCACCGCCACGATGACCACCGGCACGATCAGGACCGGTGAGGTGCTGGGTTTGCCGAGTTCTGTCGCAAGCCGCCACACCCCGAAACCGAAGCAGCCGGCCGTGGCGAGCATCAGCACAACGAACGGTGGGAGCGGGTGCCTCACGGCATAGCCGATCATTCGCTCCCGCATCGTGATCAGACTACCGATGGACCTGCTGAGCGAAGGAGGTTCCGTGCCGGATACCGGACCGGTCGCAAGCCCCGATCAGTCGTCCAACTCCGGGGCGACGGGAGTTCCACCCTCGAACCCGGGTACTTCTGACGGCCCCAGCCCACCATGCCCTCTTGATTCTCGTCCACAAGTCTGTGAGTGTATTCGCTCATACCCCTGTTAGCGAGATTCCGGGAGCTTCCCGGCGGCCCGATCCCCTCGGGCGGCGGTCCCGCTGACCCAACAGCGAAAGGTGAGAATCATGCGTGCACAACAACGTCGGCGGACGGCTCAGACGGAACGGGGAGGGTCATCCGGCCCGTCCCGGCGCGGGCTCCGACGCAGCCTCATCCCGGTCTCCGCCCTGATGGTCGGTGCCGGCCTCCTGATGTCGGCCTGCAACACCACCGCCCCGGCCTTCGTCTTCGGGCAGATCACCCCGGACACCTCCGCCAGCTATCCCCAGTCCTTCGTCGTGGCCAACTCCGGAATGCACGCCAGGGGCCGGCTGGCGAGCTTCTCCATCCCCACCGCGGCGGCGCTCGGCAAGGTCCGAATCAACGCCTACATCCCGGATCCGTGGCTGCCCGAGCCGACCAGCTGGATCATCTCCGCGGCCAAATTGGTGAGCCCATTTCTGGGCGCGGCCGAGATCTCCGGGGTCGGCGACAACCGGGGGCCGGATCCGACCACCGACGCCTTCGCCAGCCGGATGTCGATTCAGCTCGACTTTGCTTCAGGATCGGGACAGATCTACATGAACGACAGCTGCGTCGATCTCCACCTGGCCATCCTCGGACCGGGGAGCACACCGAGCTACACCCCCTGCCGCGACGCCGAGCCCTTCTCGACCACCATCGGTGATCCCGACACGAACGGGTTCCGGTCGACGGTGGTGACCGGAGCAGGCGGCCGGATCGACATCTACCTCCTCCTGAGCGCCAAGAACGCCTGGTCGAGGATCGGGCCGCTCAGCGCCCCCGCCCCCTACAACTGCGCCATCGACGTCGGCTTCCACCTCTGGACGGACCAGGGGGCCCTGAAGGCCGAAACCTGGGAGCCGTTCGGCGCCGCCGTGGACAAGTACCCGGCGCTCGAGGCCTACTGGTACGACGGCCTCGGCCATCAGGACGTCTCCCTCCTCCAGCGGCCGGCGGACCCGTCCGGTGTCCAGGCCCTCTGCGCCAACGAGTACCACAGCTGACCTCCGACGGACGGCCCCGCCCTCTGCATCCTCCGCGCTCCGGAGGTCCGGGGGGCGGGGCCGACCCCGTCAGGTCTGAACGGTCACCGTCCCGTCAGGCCCGGCGGCCACGACCGGATCGACCGGGCAGTGGCAGGGGGCGGGGCGGAGGCCGACCCCTGACCCGGACCGTGCCGTCGGCCAGGACCCGACCCCCGACCGTGCTGACCTCCAGGGTGGCGGAAGCCGTCGAGGGGAAGTCTCGTACGGGGAGTACCTCCTCCGCGGTGGCAGCCTCCGCCGTCCACGTCCGACACGACCCGCCCACGCAGGCCCGGACGTCCAGGGGGCCGTCCACCAGAAGGGCCCTGACGGTGAAGTCGACGCCGGGCGTCACACACATCACGTTGCAGACAGCCGGCGGTCGACGTTCGACCAGGCCTCCTGGTTCCCCCCCGCGTCAGCTCCCCAGGACCGCCTCGATGAGGTCCCGAGCCCCGACTACCGGTGGCAGGGCAGCGGGTTCTGGCAGAACGGGCAGGTGGGGTGGGCGGCCATCGACGCCACCGACTGGTCGACCACGGCGCCGCACTCGGGACAGTGGTCGGGCACCACCCACGGGGTGGACTGCGCCTTCCGAGCCTGGATGTCCGGGAGCTTGGCCACCCGGCTGTGGTCGTTGGGATCGAAGAGGACCTGGAAGGTCCCCCCCACCTCGGGGGCGCCCTGGAGTCCCTGGCGGAAGACGGGGAAGCTGGCCTCGAAGGGCTCTCCCCCGTCCGGGAGGACATCCCCCGTCACCTGGAACTCGGTGGCCATGTCGTTGTGGAAGACCTCCTCCACGGCCGTGATCGTGGCCGTCCCCGAGCCACCCCCGGTCAGGGACATCACCAGCTGGCCCATGGCCAGGAGCCGGTCCCCGAACTCCGCCATCGAGCCGGTGTCGGAGGCCGCTGGAGCCGCGGGAGCGGGGTCGGCAGCCGCCGGAGCCGGGGGAGCCTGATCCTCCTGGTCCTTCCGGTCTCCGAACACGCCCGTCCTCCTCGACTCCCTGCGCCAACCGACCAGCGGGAGGGAGGCTCAGCGTACAGCGACGCCACGGCCGCCGGTCAGGCCACCACCACCCGATCCCGACCCGCCGACTTGGCCTCGTAGAGCGCCCCGTCGGCCCGCTGGACCAGGACGTCGACCTCCTCGCCGGACAACCGCTGGGCGATCCCGGCCGAGAAGGTGAACTCGGCATCCTCCCCGCTCGGGATGGCGCTCATCATCCGGATCCTGTCGACGATCGTCCCCGCCTCGACCACATCGGTGTCGGGGAAGACCATGCAGAACTCCTCCCCCCCGTAGCGGGCCGCCGTGTCGTAGGGCCGGATCGTCGACCGGATGATGCCGGCCAGCCGCCGCAGGACCTCGTCCCCGGCCTGGTGACCGTGGAGATCGTTCACCTCCTTGAACCGGTCGATGTCGATCATGGCCACGCAGAGCGGCCCCTGGGTCCGGTCGTTGCGGGCCAGCTGGGCCTCGAGCTCCTCGAACAGGGCCCTCCGGTTCTGGAGCGACGTCAGGGGGTCGGTCCTCGACTGCTGGAACAGCATCCGGTTGAGGGACCGGGTCTCGGTCATGGTGTAGAGGTTCCGGAGGACCGTCAGCCCGATGACCGAGGCCAGGACGGCCACGGCGATCCAGACGGACCACCGGTGCCGGTGCTGGAGTACCGCCGCGGCCCAGATGGTCGCCCCGATCGCCACCACCTCGACGGCCGGGACGAAGTTCCAGCCCCGGAGCTGGTCCCCGATGGACAGCCGGTCCAGGCCCCGGGGGGCCTCGCCGGTCTCGCTCAGGGGCATGATCATCATGAACCCGAAGTTGACGCAGGCGGCGGCGATGAACGGCGCCGAGAGCAGGGTGAAGTGGTGGAGGACCTGGACGATCTGGGCCCACATGTCGACCAGCGACGTCAGGAAGACCAGCAGGATGACCCCGATGATCCGCCGCTGGCCCCGGGGGAGCCGGGCGAAGGCCAGCATGGTGGTCCCGACGACCATCGGGACGAACAGGGCCAGCTCCAGCAACGGGGCCAGGAGCCACTGGTCGGCCCGGTCGGCCAGGACCATCGGGCCGACCACGATCAGGGCCGGTCCGGCCAGGGCCACGGCACAGACGACCATGTCGAGGGCGTCGACCCAGAACGACCGGGTCCCGGCCTTGATCCTCATGAGCCGGAGGGTCGCCACCAGCCAGCACCCCCCGGCCAGGCTGGCCATGACGAAGGACGCCACTTTCAGGGTCGGGAGCAGGGGAGCCAGATGCCGGAGGAGTCCCTGCCCGCCTCCGACGGGGGCGATGCACACCATCGCCAGCCCGGCCGTGATCAGGTCGCCGATCTTCCAGTCCACACTCCCGTCGGGGCGGCGGGCGGCCGGGCACCGGTTGGCCCACAGGGCGAATCCCCCGATGGCCAGGGTGTAGACGGCCACGAACTCACGGCCCGCCAACCAGACCGCCGGCGAACCACCACCGCCCACGGCGGCCTCCGACATGTCGACGAGCACCATCGAGACGCCCCAGAAGACGAAGAACCGGAATCCCATCAGACAGGTCACCCACACCAGGCGGTGCTCGGGGTGGCAGCGCCGGGCCAGCAGCGCCGAGAGGGCCAGACCCGGGATGGTGCAGAAGCCGGAGGCGATCACCAGGGTGGCGATGAAGAGGGTCCGCCCGTGGATGGCGACGGACAGCCCCGAGACCATGAGGGACGAGCCGATCCACCACGCCACGGCCCGCTCCCGCCACCGGGGCGGAAGGACGTACTCGGCGCCCGCGACCGGGGGCGGCGTCGTCACAGACCTCATGCCCCACTATCGACTCCCCCGGCACCCCGGTTGAGGGGCATCACCGACCGTGGCGGTCAGGGCTTCCTGGTCCGGGGTCCCCGGGCCGCCTCGACAGCCGCCACCGAGCCGTTGGCCGCCCTCCGGTACATCCCGAAGCACTGCCGCTCGTAGTCGTCCAGGGCGTCGAAGGCGGCCGCCGCAGCCAGGCAGGCAGCCACCGCCATCGTCGAGGTGGCGTCCGGGGGCGATCCCGGATCGAAGATGTCGGTGGCGAAGGTCGGGATCTCCACCTTGCAGGCCCGTTGGTTCAGCTGGGCGAACCCACCCCAGGCCACCATCCCGTTGACGATGGCCTGGACGGCCCCTCCGGCGGCGGCAGCCGCCACCACCAGGGCGTCCCAGGCGGCCTGGGTGGCCGCCCCCCGGCTGATCCGGACGTCGAGCTCGATCCCCTTCTGCATCACGTCACCGTCGTCGCCCACCGTGACGAAGTTGGCGTTGTGGGTCAGGTCGACCAGGATGTCGATCTCCAGCCCGGCCGTGTAGAGCAGGTCCAGATCGCCGATGGCCACCTGGACCCCCACCGCGAAGTCTCCTGCCATGTCCGCCTCCCTGTCCGGGATCCCTGTCCGGAATCCGTGTCGTGGCGAACGATAGAACCTCACCTCGACATCTGCCAGGGAGTCCCCGACGGCACCGATGACCCGCTCCGGGGTCCGGGGTGGCACACTCTCCGGGGCGACGCCGACACGGGCAACCGACAGGAAGGCCCGAACCCATGGAGACAACCCCCGGACGCAACGACCCCCTTCGCGACCGCCCCGGGGCCCCCGGGGTCCGGATCCGCCCCCGGGCCGTCGTCGCCGGCCCCCTCCTCCTCGCACTCCTCCTGGCCGGCTGCACCTCGTCGGGGAGCTCCTCCCCATCGGCCGGGGCCACGACGCCGACGACGGCCACCCCGGCCTCCTCGTCCCCGTCGACCACCGCAGCTCGGGCCGTCACCGCCACCTGTCCCACCGGGGCCGCCATCACCGCCGCAGCCGGATCCACATACCCGGCCCCCGTCGTCAACAGCTCGTCGGGCACCGTCTCCTGCAGCTACGCCGATCCCGCCTCCGGCGCCGACCTGGTCCTGGTGTTCAGCCCCGGCCCGGGGACCACCGCCGCCACCCTGAAGTCCGTCACCGACTCGGAGGCCCAGGCCCAGAAGGTCACGACCACCCCGGTTCCCGGCCTCGGCGACGCCGCCTACACCTTCACCCTCAACGATGCCGCCACCAACTCCAGCGGGGTAGCCACCACCGCCATCTTCATCCTTGACGGCTCCGAGCTCGTCGACATCACCGCCCAGGCCACCCTGGCCCAGGTCGAGTCCGTCGCCCGCTCCGTCCTCTCCCGCTGAGCCCGGCTCCGCGGACCCGACCGGTCAGGCCCCTTCGTAGTCGAAACCGAGGTCGGGGGCGCTGAGGACGGCCCGGAAGGGCACCCCGGCCCCGGCCAGCATGGACTGCGCCGTCCCCCCCCGGTCGACGACGGCCACGGCCAGGACCACCTCGGCCCCGGCCTCCCGGACGGCCTCGACGGCCTCGAGGAGGGAGGTCCCCCGGGTGACGGTGTCCTCGGTGACGACGACCCGGTCCCCGGCGTCGAGGGCCCCGGCGATCCGGCCCCCCCCACCGTGGTCCTTGGCCTCCTTCCGGACACTGAAGGCCTTCAGGGCCCGCCCCCGGCCGGCGGCCACCCCGGCTGTGATGAAGGCCACCGGGTCGGCCCCCATGGTGAGCCCGCCGATGGCGGTGGCCTCCTCCGGGAGGATCTCGAGGAGGGCCTCGGCCACGAGGAGCATCCCCCCGGGCCGGCAGACCGTCTGCTTGGAGTCGATGAACCAGATCGACCGCCGGCCCGACTTCAGGACGAAGTCCCCCGTCCGCACCGAGTGGGCCAGGAGGTGGGCCCGGAGCTCGTCGGTCCCCGTCACCGGACCCCCACCATCCGGACGACCCCGGTCCCCTCGACGACGGTTCCCACCACCACCGGCTCGTGCCCCGCCGACCGGATGGCGCCCAGGGCCGGCTCGACGTCCGGGGCTGCCGTGACCAGGACCATCCCGAGCCCCAGGTTGAAGACCCGGGCCATCTCCTCCTCGGTGACCGGTCCCAGCCGCCGGATCTCCCCGAAGATCCGGGGCTCCTCCCAGGTCCCCACCTCCACCACGGCGTCACAGCCGGGGGGGAGGGCCCGGTTCAGGTTCCCCACGATCCCCCCGCCCGTGATGTGGGCCACGGCGTGGACCCCGGCGGCGGCCACCGCGGCCAGGACGGCCGGGGCGTAGACGACGGAGGGCCGGAGCAGCTCGTCGGCCAGGCTCTGCCCGGCCCCCGCCCAGGCCGGCCCCTCCAGGGGGAGGCCGGCCCGCTCCAGGAGGACCTGTCGGGCCAGGGTGTAGCCGTTGGACCGGAGCCCCGGGGAGGGCAGTCCGACGAGGACGTCCCCGGGGCCGACCCGGTCGGGGCCGAGGACCCCATCCCGCTCGACCACCCCCACCGCGAACCCGGCCAGGTCGAACTCCCCCGGGGCCATCAGCCCGGGATGCTCGGCCATCTCCCCCCCGAGCAGGGCGCAGCCCGCCTGTCGGCAGCCGGCCGCCACCCCCGCCACCAGCTGCTCCATCTGGTCCGGGTCGAGCTTCCCGGTGGAGACGTAGTCGAGGAGGAAGAGGGGCTCGGCCCCGAGACAGGCCAGGTCGTCGACGACCATGGCCACCAGGTCGATCCCCACCGTGGCGAACCGCCCCGTGGCCCGGGCCACGTCGACCTTCGTCCCCACCCCGTCGGTCGAGGCCACCAGGACGGGCTGGGTGTAGCGGGCGGTGTCGAAGGCGAACATCCCCCCGAACCCCCCGATCCCCCCGATCACCTCGGGCCGGCTGGTGGAGGCCACATGGGCCCGGATCCGGTCCACGGCCTCGTCCCCGGCCCCGATGTCCACCCCGGCCCCGGCGTAGGTGGCCGGGCCGTCGGAGGCAGCCGGGGTGCTCGTCTCGGGCGGAGCCATCTCAGGCCGGGGCGGCCTGACGGAACGAGACCGGGACCGGGGCCGGGTAGTCCCCGGTCAGACAGGCGTTGCAGAAACCCGCCCCCGGGGCGTCGATCGCCTCCACCAGGTGCTCCAGGGTCAGGTACTCGAGGGAGTCCGTCCCCAGGTACTCCTCGATCTCCTCCCGGCTCATCCTGGCGGCCAGGAGCTCCTCCCGGGTGGGGGTGTCGATCCCGTAGAAGCAGGGCCACTGGAACGGGGGGGAGGAGACCCGCATGTGGACCTCGGAGGCCCCGGCGTCCCGGAGCATCTCCACCAGGGCCCGGGTCGTCGTCCCCCGGACGATCGAGTCGTCCACCACCACCAGCCGCTTCCCGGCGATGTTGTCCCGGAGCGGGTTCAGCTTCCGCCGGATCAGCGCCGTCCGGGCCCCCTGGTCGGGGGTGATGAAGGTCCGGCCGATGTACCGGTTCTTGACCAGCCCCTGCCCGTAGGGGATCCCGCTGGCCCGGGCGTAGCCCTCGGCGGCGGGGACCCCCGAGTCGGGGACCCCCATGACCATGTCGGCCTCCACCGGGCGCTGCTCGGCCAGGAGCTCCCCCATCCGCCGCCGGGCCCCGTGGATCTCCCGGCCGTAGAGCCGGCTGTCGGGCCGGGCGAAGTAGACGAACTCGAAGATGCAGAGATGGGTCTCGAGCCGCTCGGCCGGGAAGATCTGCTCCGACCTCGGTCCCTTCTCGTCGATGACCATCAGCTCCCCCGGCTCGAGCTCCCGGACGAAGCTGGCCCCGATCACGTCGAGGGCCGGGGACTCCGAGGCCAGCACCCACCCTTCGGGGGCGTCGGTGGGGCCGAGCCGACCCAGGCAGAGGGGCCGGAAGCCGTTGGGGTCCCGGATCCCCATGAGATGGTGCCCGTCGAGGACCACGAAGGAGAAGGCCCCCTGGACGAGCGGGAGGACCTGGCGCAGGGCCAGCTCCAGCAGCCCTCCCCCCAGGGGCCCCCCGTCCCGGTCGGCGGGATCGGGGATGTCGAGGGGCGAGGCGTCGGCGGAGGCCGCCGGGTGGGCCAGGGCCAGGAGCTCGGCCACCAGGTCGCTGTCGGTGGCCACCACCCCCGGGAGCATCCCGTGGAGCTCGGCCAGGGCCGGCGTGTTGGTCAGGTTCCCGTTGTGCCCGAGGGCGAACCCGACCCGGCCAACCGACCGGTAGACGGGCTGGGCGTTGCGCCACTCCGAGCTCCCCGTCGTCGAGTACCGGGTGTGCCCGATGGCGATGTGCCCGGGGAGGCAGGCGATGGTCCGCTCGTCGAAGACCGTGGTGACGAGGCCCATGTCCTTCACCACCGTGATGGCCTCACCGTCGCTGACGGCCATCCCCGCCGACTCCTGGCCCCGGTGCTGGAGGGCGTAGAGGCCGTCGAACGTCAGCTGGGCCACACCCCGACCCGGTGCGAACACCCCGAAGACTCCGCAGGCTTCCTTCACCCGGCCCTCACCGACTGCCCTCGTCGCGCCGACCCTGGTCCACGCGTCTCCTTACCGTCGCCCCGTCGAGCCTACCGTGCCGACCCGGACCGTGGTTCAATCCGGCCACCGGTAGCCTTCGGCCGTGATCGACCTCCACACCCACTCCACCGTCTCCGACGGATCGGACCCCCCGGACCGGGTGGTGGAGCTGGCCGCGGCGGCGGGCTGCACCGCCCTGGCCCTCACCGACCACGACAGCCTGGCCGGCCTGGCCGAGGCGGCCGGGGCCGCCGCCCGGCTCGGGATCACCCTGGTCCGGGGCTGCGAGATCTCCTGCCGGACCGGCCGGGGCTCCGGGTCGATGCACGTCCTCGTCTACTTCGTCGACGCCGACGAGGGGCCCCTCCCCGAGGAGCTGACCCGCCTCCGGTCCGACCGCCGGACCCGGAACCTCGCCCTCGTCGACCGGCTCGCCACCCTCGGGGTCACCCTCGACTACGCCGCCCTCGTGGCCCGGGCCGGCGCCGAGGAGGGCCTGGGCCGGCCCCACTTCGCCCGGGCCCTCGTCGAGGCGGGGGCGGCCGAGGACCTCGACGACGCCTTCGACCGCTGGCTGGCCGAGGGCCGCCCCGCCTACATCCCCAAGAGCCGGCTCGGCCCGGCCGAGGTGGCCGCCCTCGCCACCGCCTCGGGGGCGGTCGCCGTCCTGGCCCACCCCTTCAGCCTCGGCCTCGACCTCTCCTCCCTCGAAGCCGTCGTCCGGGAGCTGGCCGAGGCCGGCTTCACCGGCATCGAGGCCCACTACGGCCGCTACACCCCCGACCGTCGCCGGGCCCTGGCCCGGATGGCGACCCGCAACGGGCTGGTGGCCACGGGCGGCTCCGACTACCACGGTGCCTTCAAGCCCGACCTCTCCGTCGGGACCGCCCAGGGCGACCTCTGCGTCCCGGAGGCCGTCCTCGAGGCCCTGGCCGCCCGCCGCCCCTGACCGGCCAGGGTCAACTCAGGCCGGCGCCGGTTCCCCCAGGGCGACCGGGAGGGCCCCCCGCCAGGCTTCGGTGGCCTCGGCCAGGTCGACGTCGAGGAGTCCCGCCACCGTGATCCGGTCCCCCCCGGCCCGGCCCAGGAACCGGACCGACACCCCGGCCGCGACGGCCCGGGCCTCCACCGCGGCGGGATCGTCGGTGCAGACCACGACCCGGCCGGGGCTCTCGGAGAAGAGCTCGGCATGGTCGGCCACCGACTCGACCTCGCAACCCACCTCGGACCGGACGGCACACTCGGCCAGGGCCAGGCCCAACCCTCCGCCAGAGACGTCGTGGAGCCCGGTGACGACACCCTCGGAATTGGCGAGCCCGGCCACCAGGACCAGGAGGGCCCGGAGGGCTCCGTAGTCCGGTCCGACGAGGCTCCCCCCCCGGTGACCACGGCGTTCCACCGCCCACCGGGACCCGGCCAGGGACTTGTCCGGTGTTCCGAGGAGGAGGAGGGTCCCCCCCTCGGTGAAGCCGGCCCCCGGGGGCCTGCGGTCGAGCTCCTCGATGAGGCCGAGGACGGCCACGACGGCCGTCGGCTCGATGTCGGCCCCGGCGCTCTCGTTGTAGAGGCTGACGTTCCCCCCCACGACGGGGACGGCCAGCTCCCGGCAGGCCTCGGCCATCCCGTCGACGGACTCGGACAGCTCCCACATGACCTCCGGGTGCTCCGGGTTCCCGAAGTTGAGGCAGTTGACCAGGGCCACCGGCCGGGCCCCGGCGCAGGCCACGTTCAGGGCCGACTCCGCCACCGTGAGGGCCGTCCCCACCCGGGGGTCGACGGCGGCCCACCGGGGGTTCGAGTCGGTGGAGAGGGCCAGGCCCCGCCGGCTGGGGGGGAGTCCGGGGGCGGCCAGCCGGAGGACGGCGGCGTCCCCCCCGGGGCCCTCGACGGTGTTGAGGAAGAGCTGGTGGTCGTACTGCCGGTAGACCCAGGTCGGGTCGCAGAGGAGGGCCAGGAGATCCGGCCCGCAGTCCCCGGGAGCCTCCAGGGCCGCCGGGTCGTCGGCCCGGCGGTCGGCCAGGTCGGCCGGGGGGGCCAGGGGCCGCTCGTAGAGGGGGGCGTCGTCGGAGAGGGAGGCGGCGGGCAGGTCGGCCAGGACCTCCCCCCCGAACCCCTCGACGATCCGGAGCCGGCCCCCGCCCACCGGGGTGGGGGCGGTCACGATCCCGACCACGGCGGCCCGGACCTCCCACTTCCGGCAGACCTCCTCCACCGCGGCCCGGTCCCCCGGCTCCACGATGGCGAGCATCCGCTCCTGGCTCTCCGAGGTCATCACCTCGAAGGGCTCCATCCCCGCCTCCCGGCGGGGGACGGCCGAGACGTCGACGTCCATCCCCATCCCGGCCCGCCCCGCCGTCTCCGACGTGGCGCAGCAGAGCCCGGCCCCCCCGAGATCCTGGATCCCGACCACCAGCCCCTGGTCGAGGAGCTCGAGGCAGGCCTCGATGAGCCGCTTCTCCTCGAAGGGGTCTCCGACCTGGACGCTGGGCCGCTTGGCCGCGTCCTCGGCCCCGTCCTCGGAGAACCCGGCCGAGGCCAGGACGCTGACCCCCCCGATCCCGTCCCGGCCCGTCGACGACCCCAGGAGGACGGCCAGGTTCCCCTCCCCCGAGGCCTGACCCAGGACGAGCCGCTCGGTGGGCATCACCCCCAGGCAGAGGACGTTCACGAGCGGGTTCCGGGAGTAGCCCGGCGAGAAGGTCAGCTCCCCCCCGACGGTCGGGACCCCGACCGAATTCCCGTAGCCCGAGATCCCGGCCACCACCCCCTCGACCAGCCACCGGTTCCGGGCGTCCTCGAGGGGCCCGAAGAAGAGGGGGTCCATGAGGGCAATGGGCCGGGCCCCCATGGTGAAGATGTCCCGGAGGATCCCCCCCACCCCGGTGGCCGCCCCCTGGTAGGGCTCGACGGCGGAGGGGTGGTTGTGGCTCTCGATCCGGATGGCCGCCGCGATCCCGTCCCCGACGTCGACGACCCCGGCGTTCTCCCCCGGGCCGACCAGGACCCCGGGTCCCTTGGTGGGGAGCCGCTTCAGGTGGATCCGGGACGACTTGTAGGAGCAGTGCTCGCTCCACATGACGGCGTACATGGCCAGCTCGAGATGGTTCGGCGACCGGCCCAGGATCTCGGCGATCCGGGCCGCCTCGTCGTCGGTCAGCCCGAGGGCGCGGTGGAGGGAGTCGTCTGCGACTGGCATCGCCCGACACCGTACCTGCCGGCGCTCACCGCCCGGCGAGGAGGGCCTCCCGCCGGCGCCAGGCCCACCGGGCCACCCCGGCCGTCAGGACCAGGGTAGCCAGGTTGATCCCGAGCTCGACGATCCCCCCCGCCCCCCGGGCCCAGATCCCGTGCTCCAGGTCGTAGAGGACGTCCATCCCGAGAAGGTAGCCCCCCGCCCCCGCCCCGCAGAGCAGCCAGCCCAGGGCGCCGGCCCGCCGGGTCCACAGCGTCCAGGCCGAGGCGGCCAGGCAGACGACCAGCCAGCCGTCGGCGACCGGGAAGGCGTTCTCGAACTCGTAGTAGGCCGGCCGGGTCTCGCTGGCCAGCAGTCCCCGGTCGGCGAACCAGACCACCCAGTAGGCCACCACCACCGCAGCCACCACGGCCAGGAGGACGGCCATCCGCCGACGGGCCCTGGTCTCGTCCATCGTGGAACCGTAGGCCCCGTGACGGCATACTGACCGGATGGCCCGGCCCCCCATGTCCCCCGCACACAAGGAGGCCCTGGCCCGGGGTCGCCAGGAGGGCCGGGTCGTCCGCCGCTACCTCGAGGCCCTCGACGAGCGGAAGCCCCGCCGGGGTCCCCGCCGGACCCCCGAGTCGGTCCGGGCCCGCCTGGCCGTCGTCTCCGGCCGGCTCCCCACCGCCGACAGCCTGACCCGGCTCCACCTCCTCCAGGAGCGCGACGACCTCGAGGCCGAGCTGGAACGGTTGGGTCCCGACCCCGAGCTCCCCGCCCTGGAGGCGGCCTTCGTGGCCGTGGCCCGGGACTACGGGAACCGCAAGGGGATCGGCTTCAACGCCTGGCGGGCCGCCGCGGTCCCCGCCGCCGTCCTGACCCGGGCCGGCATCTCCAGGGCCCCGGGAGGGAAGCGGGCCTGAGGTCTCAACCGGCCAGCGCCGCCGGTCCGGACCCGGACCGGAGCCCGGCGCTGGCGAGGAGGGCCCGGAGGAGGACGATCCCGTCGGTCGATCCCAGGATGGCGGCCGAGGCCCGCTCGGGGTGGGGCATGAGCCCGACGACGTTCCCCCCCTCGTTCGAGACCCCGGCGATGCCGTCGACCGACCCGTTGGGGTTCTCCACGTAGCGGAAGACGATCCGGTCCTCGTCCCGGAGCCGGGCCAGGGTGTCCTCGTCGCAGGTGTAGTTCCCCTCGAAGTGGTTGATGGGGATCCGGAGCTCCGTCCCGGGGGCCACCCCCGAGGTGAGGACCGACCGGGAGGTCTCGACCCGGATCGTGACCGTGGTGCAGAGGAACCGGAGCCCGGCGTTCTTCTGGAGGGCACCGGGGAGGAGCCCGGCCTCGGTCAGGACCTGGAAGCCGTTGCAGATCCCGACGACCGGTCCGCCCTCGGCCGCGAACCGGGCCACCGCCTCCATCACCGGCGAGAACCGGGCCAGGGCCCCGGGCCGGAGGTAGTCCCCGTGGGCGAACCCCCCGGGGAGGACGACGGCGTCGAGTCCGGCCAGGGAGTCGGCCCCGTGCCAGACCAGCTCGGCGGCGGCCCCCAGGGAGCCGAGGGCGGCCACGACGTCGTGCTCGCAGTTGGTCCCGGGGAAGACGACGACCCCGACCCGGCTGGTCACCGGGCCGGGCCCACCGTGATCTCGGCCTCTTCGATGACGGGGTTGGAGAGGAGCCGGTCGGTGACCTCGACGGCCTGGGTCCGGGCCCCTTCCTCGTCGGCAGCCTCGACGGCGAACCGGATGGCCTTCCCGACCCGGACGGTGTCGATCCCGGCGAACCCCAGGGCGGGGAGGGCCCGCTCCACCGTGGCCCCCTGGGGATCGGCGATCCCGGGGCGGAGCTTCACCTCGACCAGGACGTCGAATCTCACCGGAGGGGCCTCATGGCCGGGCACCGTACCAGCCGGCCAGGGACCGGCCCGAGATCCGCTCGTAGCCGGCGACGTACCGCTCCGAGGTGGCCCTCACGATGTCGGCCGGGAGGGCCGGCGGGGGGGGCTTCTTGTCCCAGTCCTGCGCCTCGAGCCAGTCCCGGAGCGGCTGCTTGTCGAACGAGGGGGGGTTCGTCCCCGGCTCCCAGCGCTCGGCGGGCCAGAACCGGGAGGAGTCCGGCGTGAGGACCTCGTCGCAGAGGGCCAGCTCCCCGTCGATGAACCCGAGCTCGAATTTGGTGTCGGCCACGATGATCCCCTGGGCCTCGGCCGCCGTCGCCGCCCGCCGGTAGGCCTCGACGCAGAGGTCCCGGGCCGCAGAAGCGGCGGGGGCACCGATCAGGTGGGCGGCCTGGTCGAAGGAGATGTTCTCGTCGTGACCCTCGAGGGCCTTGGTCGAGGGGGTGAACATCGGCTCGGGGAGCCGGTCGGCCTGGCGGAGCCCCTCGGGGAGCCAGGTCCCGTGGAGAGTGCCCGAGGCCTGGTACTCCTTCCAGCCCGACCCGGCCAGGTAGCCCCGGACGATGCACTCGATGGGGAGCATCTCCGCCTTCCTGACCAGCAGGGCCCGGCCGGCGATCCCGGCCAGTCCGGCCTCCCCGCCCAGGGTCTCGGCCCCGGGGGGGAGCCCCGCCGGATCGGCCGTCACCAGATGGTTCGGGGCCAGGTCGGCCAGGGCCTCGAGCCAGTGGATCGTCATGGCGGTGAGGACCCTCCCCTTCTCGGGGATGGCCTCCTCCATGATCACGTCGAAGGCGGAGATCCGGTCGGAGGCCACCATGAGGAGGTGGTCGGCGTCGACCTCGTAGAGCTCCCGGACCTTCCCGGAGTGGACCAGTTCGAGGGTCATGGCGCCAGGGTAGTCACTCCACGCCGTCCAGGGCCTCGAGGAACCGGGGGACGTGCCGGAGGGCCCGGTCCAGGCTGAACGCCTCGTCCAGGGCGGGGGCGTCGAGGGTCATCTCGGGGTCGGCCTCGAGGACGTCCCGGAGGAAGCGGCGGCCGTCCCAGGCGGCCCGGGCGTCGCGCTGGACGATCCGGTAGGCGGCGTCCCGCTCCATCCCCGACGCCACCAGGGCCAGGAGAACCGGCTGGGAGAAGACGAGCCCATGGGACCCCTCGACCAGGTTCTCCCGCATCCGGTCCCCGTGGACGACGAGCCCCTCGATCAGGCCGGTGGCCTTCCTCAGGACGTAGTAGGTGAGGAGGCAGGCGTCGGGGAGGATGACCCGCTCGACGGAGCTGTGGGAGATGTCCCGCTCGTGCCAGAGGGCCACGTCCTCGAGTCCGGCCCCGAGGTAGCCCCGCAGCACCCGGGCCAGCCCGCAGAGCCGCTCCGAGAGGATCGGGTTCCGCTTGTGGGGCATGGCCGAGCTCCCCTTCTGGCCCGACCCGAACCGCTCCTCGGCCTCCCCCACCTCGGTCCGGGCCAGGTGCCGGATCTCGGTCCCGATCGTCTCGACCGTGGCCCCGACCGCAGCGCAGGCCCAGAGGAGCTCGGCGTGCCGGTCCCGGGCGATGACCTGGGTGGCCGGCACCGGGGTCAGCCCCAGGGCCCCGCAGACGTACTCCTCGACGGCCGGGTCGATGTTCGAGTAGGTCCCCACCGCCCCCGAGAGCTTCCCCACGGCCACCCGGGCCCGGGCGGCCCGGAGCCGCTCCCGGTCCCGGTCGGCCTGGAGGCACCAGAGGGCCAGCTTGGCCCCGAAGGTGGTCGGCTCGGCCTGCATCCCGTGGGTCCGGCCTGCCATGGCCGTCCCGATCTCCTCGCCGGCCCGCCCCTTCAGGACGGCCACCAGCCCGTCGGCCGCCTCGAGGAGGAGGTCGGCGGCCCGGGTCAGGGTGACACAGAGGGCGGTGTCGACGACGTCGGAGGAGGTCAGCCCGTAGTGGACCCACCAGCCCTCCGGGGCCCCCACGGCGGCCTGGGCGATGTCGACGAAGGCGGCCACGTCGTGGTCGGTGGTGGCCTCCCGCTCGTTGACGGCGGCGACGAAGGCCCCATCGACCTTGGGGGCCCGGGCCCGGACTGCGGCCGCCTCGACGGCCGGGATGGCCCCCACCGTGGCCCAGGCCTCGACGGCCAGGACCTCGACCTCGAGCCAGAGCTCCATCCGGGCCTCGTCGGTGAAGAGGGCGGCCATCTCGGGGAGGGAGTAGCGGGGGATCATCGGTTCCTTCCTGTGGTCGACTCCGGGGCGGCGGCCCGGGCGGCGGCCAGGGCGATGTCGGTCCGGTACTGGGCCCCCTCCCAGGAGATGAGCTCGGCGGCCTGGTAGGCCCGGTCCCGGGCGGTGGGGAGGTCGGCCCCGGTGGCGGTGACCCCGAGGACCCGACCCCCGGCGGTGACGACGGCCCCCTCCCCGTCGAGTCGGGTCCCGGCGTGGAAGGCGGTGACCCCGGGGAGGAGGGCCACGGCCTCGAGCCCGTCGATCCGGTCCCCGACCCGGGGGGAGGCCGGGTAGTCCTCGGCCGCCATGACCACGCAGACGGCGGCTCCGGGGCTCGTCCGGGGCTGGAGCCGGAGCCGGCCCGAGGCAGCCTCGGCCAGGAGGGCGGTCAGGTCCTCCTCGAACCGGGGCAGGACGACCTGGGTCTCGGGGTCCCCGAACCGAACGTTGTACTCCAGGATCCTGGGCCCCTCGGCGGTGAGCATGAGCCCGGCGTAGAGGACCCCCCGGTAGTCGATCCCCCGCCGCCGCAGCGCGGCCAGGGTGGGCTCGACGGCCTCGTCCAGGATCTGGTCGACGAGCCGGTCGGTGGCGGCCGCCACCGGGGAGTAGGCCCCCATCCCCCCCGTGTTCGGCCCCCCGTCCCCGTCGAGGAGCCGCTTGAAGTCCTGGGCCGGGGCCAGGGGGACGACCCGGGTCCCGTCGGTGACGACGAGGAGGGAGCACTCCTCCCCGACCAGCCCCTCCTCGATGACGACCCTCCGGCCCGCCTCCCCGAAGGACTCCCCCGAGAGCTTGGCCCGGACGTCGGCCTCGGCCTCCCCCAGGTCCTCGGTGACGAGGACCCCCTTCCCGGCCGCCAGCCCGTCCGTCTTCACCACCCAGGGACCCTCGAGGCTCCGGAGGAACCAGATGGCCTCGCCGACCTCCTCGTGGTCGAAGGCCCCGAACCGGGCCGTCGGGACCCCGGCCTCGGCCAGGACCTCCTTCATGAAGGCCTTCGACCCCTCCATTCGAGCCCCGTCGGCCCCGGGCCCGAAGACGAGCCGGCCCTCCCCCCGGAGCCGGTCGGCCAGACCCTCGACCAGGGGCTGCTCCGGTCCGATGACGTAGAGGTCGGCCTCGAGATGCTCGGCCGGGGTCTCCGTGACGGTGATCCGCCGGCGGTCGTCGGCCCGGCCCGGCCCCGTCGACATCCCCGGGTTCCCCGGGGTGACGACCACCTCGGCCGTCCGGGACAGGGACACCGCCAGGGCGTGCTCCCGCCCGCCCGAGCCGACCAGGCAGACCCTCACCGACCTTCTCCTGCCGCCGTGGCCGAGCCCGCCACGGTCAGGCGGCGAACCGGACGAACTGCTCCCGGCCCGGCCCCACCCCGACCAGCTTGATCGGGACCCCGATCTGGTCGGCCAGGAAGGCCACGTAGTCCCGGGCCGCGCCAGGCAGGTCCCCGACCTCGGTCACCGCCGAGAGGTCGGTGAGCCAGCCCGGGAGCTCCTCGTAGATGGCCTCGACCTGGTGGAAGGTGGACTGGTGGTAGGGGGGGTACCGGAAGGTCTCCCCCCCGGCCCGGTATCCCACGCAGACCTTCACCGTCTCGAAGCTGTCGAGGACGTCGAGCTTGGTCAGGGCCACCTCGGACAGGGAGTTGAGCCGGACGGCCTGGCGGAGCATGACGGCGTCGAACCAGCCGCACCGCCGCCGACGGCCCGTGTTCGTCCCGAACTCGTGGCCCCGCTCCACCAGGATGTCCCCCGTCTCGTCGAGGCACTCCGTCGGGAACGGCCCGGCCCCGACCCGGGTCACGTAGGCCTTGGCGATCCCGATGACCGAGTCGATGGCCCGGGGGCCCACCCCCGTCCCGGTGCAGGCCCCCCCCGCCACCGGGTTGGAGGAGGTCACGAAGGGGTAGGTCCCGTGGTCGAGGTCGAGGAAGGTGGCCTGGGCCCCCTCGAGCAGGACGTTGCTCCCCGCCTCGAGGGCCTCGTGGATGAGGCCGACGGCGTCCCCCACCATGGGCTCGACCCGGGCCGCGTACTCCCCGAGGTAGGCCTCGCAGATCTCCTCGGCCGAGAGGGGGAGCCGGTTGTAGACCTTGGCCAGGATGGCGTTCTTCTCCTTCAGGACCACCTCGAGCTTCTGCTTGAAGATCTTGGCGTCGAGGAGGTCCTGGACCCGGAGCCCGACCCGGGCCGCCTTGTCGGCGTAGGCCGGGCCGATCCCCCGCCGGGTCGTCCCCAGGGCGTTCTTCCCCAGGTACCGCTCCGTGACCCGGTCGATCTCCTGGTGGTAGGGCATGATCAGGTGGGCGTTCCCGCTCACCACCATCTTCGAGGTGTCCACCCCCTTGGCCGCCAGCCCGTCCAGCTCGGCCAGCAGGACCCCGGGGTCGACGACGACCCCGTTCCCGATGATGGGGACGATGTGGGGGTAGAGGATCCCGCTCGGGACGAGCTGGAGGGCGAAGTGCTCCCCCTCGACCACCACGGTGTGCCCGGCGTTGTGGCCCCCCTGGTACCGGACGACCATGGCCATCTCCCGGGCCAGGAGATCGGTGAGCTTGCCCTTCCCCTCGTCACCCCACTGGGTCCCGACGACAACGGTTGCGGGCACGTGCTTCCTCCGGCGAACGGCAGCGGATTACGGGGCAGTGTACCCCGGGGGCGGGAGGGGGCCCTTCGACCTCGGCCGACGGGGGCCGGTGCCACAGCTCGTGGCCTGGAACGGACGCTCGAAGCCTGACGAACCCGACCGACATTCCGGGGGCGAGCCCCCGGCGGTCAGGACCAGCCGGGGGGTGGCTGGGGACCGAGCGGGGTGTCTACCGGCGTCGGCGGCCCTGGCGGGGGGCTGCGGGGTGGGGGAACAGGGGCCGAAAACGGCTGCGGATACGGCCCCTGCGGCTCGGGCATTGAATGGAATCCCGGTGCCGGGCCGTACTCCGCTGTCCCCGACGACCCGTGGGGCCATCCGGCCCGGGCCGGGCCGCCCCCGGTGGGCGGGAAGCCGGGATCGTACGGCAGGCCAGGTCCCACCGGAAGGTCCGTCCCGGAAGAGGAGCGCCCCGCCGCCCTCCGTGGCCCCACCACCAGGTGGTAGACGCCGAGGAGCAGGAAGACGACACCGACGACGAACGGGAGGTAGTCGAACAGGGCGGGGACGCCGACCTCGCTGGCATTGGAGGGATCGTTGGGATCGACCTGGAGGGCCACCTGGTCCCCGGGGCTCGGGGCGCCGTTCACGGCAATGTCGGCCGAGTCGTTGGCCCCGTCGAGGGTGAAGGTGACCGAACAATTTTCGCCGCCCCTGCGGTGCGACCCACACGACTCCACCGTGGCCGTGATGTGAGCGGTCTGGGCCTGGAGCTGGAGCAAGGCGTGGATCCCGAGGGCGGTGGCAATGACGCCGATGGCGACGAAGGCGGAGGCCATGAGGATCCGTTGCGTCCGGGACATCCGCTGCCATTGCAGGCCCCGACGGCGGCCGAACCCGAGCCGGAATCCCCCGCCCATCGTTTTCGTCCTTCCCCGCCCGGGAATGCGATCCTGTCCCTGGGACGCGTACTCGTCGGGAAAAGTACCACCCGCAGTCACGACGTGAAACGAAGCCGCGGGGTCGCCGATCGGCCGAGGTCCTGGCCTTGGCTCCCCTCCGACCGGGCCCTGTCTCGAGCCCGACCTTGGGCGACGGCCAGGAGAGCGAAGAAGGCCGCACCCAGGGCCCAGAACGGGTTCAGGGTGGCCCGCTGGCGGTTCCACCGGATCGTCCGCCGGCCCGGATGGGGATCGGCGGCCGGCCACTCAGCGCATCACGAGCCCGTCGACCCCCTCGGCGGCGGCGTCGACGGTGACGGTGGCCCCCTCGGGGTAGCGGTTCTCGAGGAGGGCGAGGGCGAGGGGGTCCTCGACCATGCGCTGGAGGACCCGGCGGAGGGGGCGGGCCCCGAAGGCGGGGTCGTAGCCGGCGGTGGCCAGCCAGTCCCGGGCCGGGTCGGTGACCTCGAGGCCGAGGCGGCGGGCGGCGAGGCGGCCGGTGAGGCGGTCGAGCTGGATGTCGACGATCCGGCGGAGGTCCTCCCGGGTGAGCTGGCCGAAGCGGACGATCTCGTCGATCCGGTTGACGAACTCCGGCTTGAAGAAGTCGGTGGGCTCCCCGGGGAGGTTGGAGGTCATGATGAGGACGGTGTTGGTGAAGTCGACGGTCCGGCCCTGGCCGTCGGTGAGCCTCCCGTCCTCCAAGACCTGGAGGAGGATGTTGAAGACGTCGTGGTGGGCCTTCTCGATCTCGTCCAAGAGGACGACGGCGTAGCTCCGGCGGCGGACGGCCTCGGTGAGCTGGCCCCCCTCCTCGTAGCCGACGTAGCCGGGGGGGGCCCCGACGAGTCGGGCCACGGAGTGCTTCTCCTGGTACTCCCCCATGTCGATCCGGACCATGGCCTTGTCGTCGTCGAAGAGGAAGTTGGCCAGGGCCCGGGCCAGCTCGGTCTTGCCCACGCCGGTGGGGCCGAGGAAGAGGAAGGAGCCGATGGGGCGGTTGGAGTCGGAGAGGCCGGCCCGGCTCCGGCGGATGGCGTTGGAGACGGCGGTCACGGCCTCGTTCTGGCCGACGACCCGCTCGTGGAGGGCGTCCTCCATCCGGATGAGCTTCTGCATCTCGGCCTCGAGGAGCCGGGTGACGGGGACGCCGGTCCAGCGGCTCACCACCTCGGCCACGTCCTCGGCGTCGACCTCCTCCTTCAGCATGGCGCCGGAGGCCTGGAGGTCGGCCAGGACCGTGGTGGCCAGCTCGATCCGCTGCTCGAGCTCGGGGAGCTGGCCGTAGCGGATCTCGGAGGCCCGGGTCAGGTCCCCGTCCCGGGCGAAGCGCTCGGCGTCACCCTTGGCCGACTCGAGCTCCTCCTTCAGCTGGCGGATGGAGGCGATGGCCTCCTTCTCGGACTGCCAGCGGGCCGTCATGGCGTCGGCCTGCTCGGAGAGGTTGGCCAGCTCCTCCTCCAGGCGGGCCAGGCGGTCGGCCGAGGCGCGGTCGGTCTCCTTCGTGAGGGCCATCCGCTCGATCTCGAGCTGCTTCATCCGGCGGGTCACGACGTCGATCTCGGTCGGCATGGAGTCGATCTCGATCCGGAGCCGGCTGGCGGCCTCGTCCATGAGGTCGATGGCCTTGTCGGGGAGGAACCGGCCCGAGACGTAGCGGTCGGAGAGGACGGCGGCGGCGACGAGGGCGGCGTCCTGGATCCGGACCCCGTGGTGGACCTCGTAGCGCTCCTTCAGGCCCCGGAGGATGGCGACGGTGTCCTCCACGGAGGGGGGCCCGACGAGGACGGGCTGGAAGCGGCGCTCGAGGGCGGCGTCCTTCTCGATGTGCTTCCGGTACTCGTCGAGGGTGGTGGCCCCGATCATGCGGAGCTCGCCCCGGGCCAGCATGGGCTTGATCATGTTCCCGGCGTCCATGGCCCCCTCGGCGGCCCCGGCCCCGACGATGGTGTGGAGCTCGTCGATGAAGGTGATGACGTCGCCCTCGGCGTCGACGATCTCCTTCAGGACGGCCTTGAGGCGCTCCTCGAACTCGCCCCGGTACTTGGCCCCGGCCACCATGGCCGAGAGGTCGAGGGAGACGACCTTCTTGTTCTTGAGGCTCTCGGGGATGTCCCCCTCGACGATCCGGCTGGCCAGTCCCTCGACGATGGCGGTCTTCCCCACGCCGGGCTCCCCGATGAGGACGGGGTTGTTCTTGGTCCGCCGGGAGAGGACCTGGATGACCCGGCGGATCTCCTCGTCCCGGCCGATGACGGGGTCGAGCTTCCCCTGGCGGGCCAGCTCGGTGAGGTCCCGGCCGTAGCGCTCGAGGGACTGGTACTGCTCCTCCGGGCTCTGGGAGGTGACCCGGTGGTTGCCCCGGACCTGTTGGATGGCTGCCATCAGGGCCTCGGTCGACACCCCCAGGGGCTCGGACAGGGCCAGGAGGAGGTGCTCGACGGAGAGGTACTCGTCGCCCATGTCGACCCGGAGGACATCGGCGGCCTGGAGGGCCTGGCGGAGATCCCGGGAGAGCTGGGTCTCCCCCCCGCCGTAGGCCTTCGGGAGCTTGGCCAACCGGTCGGCCACGGCGTTGCCCAGGACGGCCGGCTCCACCCCGGCCCGGCTGAGGAGGGGGAGGGCCAGACCCTCGGCCTGGCCCAGGAGGGCCTCGATCATGTGGTCGGAGGTGACCTCGGGATTGTTCTTCCCCTGGGCCCGCTCGGTGGCGGTGGCCAGGGCTTCCTGGGTCTTCAGGGTCCAGCGGTTCGGGTCGAGGGCCATGGGACTACCTCCTCGGGTCGGCCGGGCCCCGGGCCCGCCAGACCAGTTCGGCCTGACGGACGGGGACGAGGTCCCGACGGTACTGACGGTGGGTCCGCTCCAGGGCCTCCCGGGCCTCGGACCGGACCTGCTCGAGCTCGGCCCGGAGCCGGGACAGCTCGGCCTCGAGGGCCAGGACGGCCCGGACCCCCTCCAGGTTGTGTCCGGCGTTGGTGAGCTCCTGGATCCGGCGGAGCCTGTCGATGTCCTCCTCGGAGTACCGCCGGTTCCCCCCGTCGGTCCGGGAGGGGTCGACGAGGCCTCGACGCTCGTAGACCCTGAGGGTCTGGGGGTGGACCCCGGCCAGCTCGGCCGCCACGGAGATCACGTAGACGGCCCGGGTCCGGGGGTCCCCGGCGTTCCCGATCCGGCGGAGCCGGCCCGGGAGGCCGGGTAGCTGGCCCCGGACGTCAGCCATCGGTCACCCCCGGCTCGGGGGTGGACCGGGGGGACTCGTCGAGGATCCGGGCCAGGTCCTCGACGGCGAGCCGCTGCTCGTCGGTCAGCTCCTTGGGGACGGTCACGTCGACGGAGACGAGGAGGTCCCCGGCCGGCTTCTTGCCCGACGAGGGGACCCCCCGGCCCCGGACCCGGAAGGTCTGGCCCGAGGGGGTCCCGGGAGGGACCCGGAGGGTGACGGCCTCGTCGAGGGTGGGGACGGTGACGGTGGTCCCCAGGGTGGCCTCGGAGAAGGTGACGGGGACGGCCAGGGTCAGGTTCCGGCCCCGCCGGCCGAAGGTCGGGTGGGCCGCCACCCGGACGGTGACGAAGAGGTCCCCGGACGGGCCGTTGGACCGGCCCGAGGCGCCCCGGCCCTTGACCCGGATCCGCTGGCCGCCCTCGACGCCGGCCGGGATCCGGACCTTGACCTCCCGGGTCCGGGCCGAGATGCCGGTCCCCCGGCAGGTCGGGCAGGGCTTGTCGATGGTGGTCCCCCGGCCGCCGCACTCGGGGCAGACCTGGCTCAGGGCGAAGAGGCCCTGGTTGTCCTCCTGGACCCCCTTCCCGTGGCAGCGGTTGCAGGTGACCGGCTTCGAGCCGGGGGCGGCCCCGGTCCCGCTGCAGGTCTCGCAGGGGCCCTCCCCGGCCACGTTGACCGAGGTGGTGGCCCCCCGGACGGCGTCCTCGAAGGAGAGGTGGAGCTCCGCCTCGAGGTCGGCACCCCGCCGAGGTCCGACCGTGCCGCCCCGGGTCCGGCGCATCCCTCCTCCGCCGCCCCCGCCGAACATCCCGCCCAGGCCGCCGAGGAGGTCCCCGAGGTCCTCGACCCGGAAGCTCCCGCCCCCCCCGCCACCGCCACCGGGGAACCCCCCGAAGCTGCGGGGCCCGAGCCGGCGGACGTCGTCGTACTCCTTGCGCTTGGCCGGGTCCCCGAGGACCTCGTGGGCGGCGCTGATCTCCTTGAACTTCTCCTCGGAGCCCGGATTGGCGTCAGGGTGATACTGCTTGGCCAGCTTCCGGAAGGCCCGCGTGATCTCCTGGTCGGTGGCCGTGGCCGGCACCCCGAGGACCTCGTAGAAGTTCTTCTCCAGCCATTCCCGTTGCGGTGGCACCGGGGCTCACCGACCCTTCATCCGTGGACCTTCACCATGGCGGGCCGCACGACCCGACCCTTCCAGACGTAGCCGGGGCGGAGGACGGCCTCGACGACAGGGCCCTCCGACTCCTCGCCCTCCTCCGTCTCGGAGTGGTCGACGGCGTCGTGGGCGTTGGGATCGAAGGCGTCCCCGACCTCGGCCACCCGGGCCAGGCCCTCCTTGGCCAGGACGTCCCGGAGGAGGCTGACGGCCTGGAGGAGGCCGGCCGGGGAGGCCTCCTCGTCACCGACGAGGAGGGCCTCGGCCTGGTCGAGGGCGTCGAGGACCGGGAGGAGGCCGGCCACGAGCCGTTCGGCGGCCCGCTCGACGAGCTCCTCCTGCTGGCGCTGGACCCGCTTCCGGTAGTTCTCGAAGTCGGCCTGGACCCGTCGGAGGGTGTCGAGATACTCGTCGCGCTCGCGCTCGGCGATGGTGACGGCATCTTCGAGGTCCTCGCCGACCAACTCGGCCGACTCCTGCTCCTCGTCGACCACCTCCCCCTCGACGACATCGTCGTCGGAGAACTCGGCGTCGTCGGAGAACTCGGCGTCGTCGACGGGCTCGGCGTCGTCGACGGGCTCGGCGTCGTCGACGGGCTCGGGCCCCTCGTCGGTCCCGGTCATGCGCCGGGCTCGTCGACGATCTCGGCGTCGACCACCTCGTCGTCGGAGGCGTCGTCGGCGGGACCCTGGCCCCCGGCCGGAGCGCCGGGCTGGGAGGCGGAGGCCTCCTCGTAGAGCCGCTGGGTGAAGCCGTGGCTGGCGTTGACGAGGGCCTCGGTGGCGTCCTTGATCTTCTCGAGGTCGGTGCCGGCCAGGGCCTCCTTGACAGCCTTCAGCCCGGCCTCGACCGACTCCTTCTCGTCACCCTCGAACTTCTCCCCCTGGTCCTTCAGGAGCTTCTCGGTCTGGTAGACGAGGGTGTCGGCCTGGTTCCGGACCTCGGCCTCCTCCCGGCGCTTCCGGTCGTCGTCGGCGTGGGACTCGGCGTCGCGGACCATCCGGTCGATCTCGTCCTTGGCCAGCGAGGACTGACCGGTGATGGTCATCGACTGCTCCTTCGAGGTGGCCAGGTCCTTGGCCGAGACGTGGACGATCCCGTTGGCGTCGATGTCGAAGGTGACCTCGATCTGGGGGACCCCACGAGGGGCCGGGGGCAGGTCGACGAGCTGGAACTTGCCCAGGGTCTTGTTGTACATCGCCATCTCCCGCTCGCCCTGGAGGACGTGGATCTCCACCGAGGGCTGGCTGTCCTCGGCCGTGGTGAAGACCTCGGAGCGCTTGGTCGGGATGGTGGTGTTCCGCTCGATCAGGCGGTGCATGACGCTGCCCTTGGTCTCGATGCCGAGGCTCAGGGGGGTCACGTCGAGGAGGAGGACGTCCTTCACCTCGCCCTTCAGGACCCCGGCCTGGACGGCGGCCCCGATGGCCACGACCTCGTCGGGGTTGACGCCCTTGTGGGGCTCCTTCCCGGTCAGGTTGTAGACGAGCTCCTGGATCGACGGCATCCGGGTCGAGCCGCCCACCAGGATGACGTGGTGGATGTCGGACTTGGTCAGACCGGCGTCACTGATGGCCTGCTCGAAGGGACCCTTGCAGGCGTCGACGAGATCGGCCGTCAGCTCGTTGAACTTGGCCCGGGTCAGCTTCACGTCGAGGTGCTTGGGGCCTTCGGAGGTGGCCGTGATGAAGGGCAGGTTGACCTGGGTCTCCTGGACCTGGGACAGCTCGATCTTGGCCTTCTCCGACGCCTCCTTCAGGCGCTGGAGGGCCATCTTGTCGGCCCCGAGGTCGACCCCCTCGGTGTCCTTGAAGGTCTTCACCAACCAGTCGATGATCCGCTGGTCCCAGTCGTCGCCGCCCAGGCTGGTGTTCCCGTGGGTCGACTTGACCTCGAAGACCCCCTCGCCGATCTCGAGGACGGAGACGTCGAAGGTGCCACCACCGAGGTCGAAGACCAGGACGGTCTGCTCCTGGTTCTCCTTGTCGAGGCCGTAGGCGAGGGCAGCAGCGGTGGGCTCGTTGATGATCCGGAGGACCTCGAGGCCGGCGATCTGGCCGGCTTCCTTGGTGGCGGTCCGCTGGGCGTCGTCGAAATAGGCCGGGACGGTGATGACGGCCTGGGTGACGGTGTCGCCGAGGTAGGCCTCGGCATCCCTCTTGAGCTTCTGGAGAATCCGGGCCGAGATCTCCTGGGCCGTGTACTTCTTGGCGTCGATGTCGATCGTCCAGGAGGTCCCCATGTGGCGCTTCACGGAGCTGATGGTCCGGTCGTAGTTGGTGATGGCCTGGCGCTTGGCCACCTCACCGACGAGGACCTCCCCGGACTTGGAGAAGCCGACGATGGAGGGGGTGGTCCGACTCCCCTCGGCATTGGGGATGACGACCGGCTCGCCGGCCTCCAGGACACTGACCACCGAGTTCGTGGTGCCGAGGTCGATTCCGACGGCCTTGGGCATCTTGGTTGCCTCCGACTCTCTGGTTCTCCCCGGCGCCTGTCGCCGGAGTGGTGCTTCGCTGGTTGTCAGTGTAGCAGACATGAGTGTATTGCCATCAAGTTTTCTACCGTTGAAGATTGACCCAGAGGCGGAGGTGGGTGCCGGGCGGTCCTCCCGGATCCGCGGGGCGTGGTCCGAGCCCCTCCTCCGGCCCGCCACTACGCTCGGGTCCATGCCTGATCTGGTCCTCCTCCGGCACGGCCAGTCCGTGTGGAACGCCGAGAACCTCTTCACTGGCTGGGCCGACGTGGGCCTGACCACGCAGGGCGAGGAGGAGGCCGTCGAGGCGGGCCGGCTGCTCCGGGCCGAGGAGGGTCTCGATCTCCGGGTCCTCCACACCTCGGTTTTGACCCGGGCCGTCCGGACCGCCAACCTGGCCCTGGACGAGCTGGGCCGGTCCTGGCTCCCCGTCCGCCGGCACTGGCGGCTCAACGAACGGCACTACGGGGCCCTCCAGGGACTCGACAAGAAGGAGACGGCCGACCGCTACGGACTCGACCAGGTGAAGACCTGGCGACGGAGCTACGACACCCCACCCCCGCCGGTCACGACCGAGAGCGAGCACCACCCGGTAAACGACGACCGCTACCGGGGAGTTCCAGCCGGGGCCCTCCCGGCCAGCGAGTGCCTGGCCGACGTGGTCCGGCGGATGGTCCCCTACTGGGAGGACGCCATCGCCCCCGACCTGCTCGCCTCGGGGGGGGTCCTGGTGGTCGCCCACGGGAACTCGTTGCGGGCCCTCGTCAAGTACCTCTTGGACATCGGCGACGACGCCATCGTCGAGCTCGAGATCCCGACGGGGGTGCCCTGGCTCTTCAGGCTGGCGGACGACCTCACCGTGACCGAGGACCGTCGGCTCGGAGATCCCGAGGCCATCGCCGCCGCTGAAGAGGCAGTGGCCCGCCAGGCCGGCTGAACCGCAGCTGGATCGCCACGGTCCGGGCCGGCCCGACGGGCCCCTGCTCGGCGGGGAACCTCCCGGTTCCCGCGTCACTGCTGTGTCCGGCTAGAGGGCGTCCGGCCCCCGCTCGCCGGTCCGGACCCGGACCACACCCTCGACGGGGATGATCCAGACCTTCCCGTCACCGATCTTCCCGGTGGCGGCGGTGGTCACGATGGTCTCGACGACCTCGTCCACCTGGGTGTCGTCGACGAGCACCTCGACCCGGATCTTCGGGACGAAGTCGACCTCGTACTCGGCACCCCGGTAGACCTCGGTGTGGCCCCGTTGGCGTCCGAAGCCCTGGGCCTCGGTCAGGGTCATCCCCTGCACCCCGAGGTTCTTCAGCGCCTCCTTCACCTCGTCGAGCTTGAACGGCTTGAGAACCGCTACGACCAGCTTCATGATGGTTTCTCCTTTTGGTCCGTAGGGTCCGGTCAGCTGTCCACTGCGGCGGGCGGTGGCCCGTCATCCGGTGGTTTCGATGCTACCGAGACGGGCCCGGCATCCCCGCTCATGGAGGAGGCCCCGATCCGCTCGGCGAAGCCCTCCTCGGGGAAGGCCTCCTCGTCATGGATGGCGAGGTCGCCGATCTCGAGGATCTCGTCGGAGTACCGGGCCCCACGGAGGACCAGGCCGATCAGCTTCATCAGGATGAAGGTCACGAGCGCCGACCAGAAGATGACCCAGACGGCCGCTCTGATCTGCTCGATGAGCTGGTGGTCCGTTCCACCGTTGTAGATCCAGCCGTTCACCGAGAACGGGGCGCAGGCCGTGCTGCTGGGCGCGTAGGTGGCGGGCACACTGGCCGGACCGCAGGGGTACTCGATGATGCCCGGGTCGCCCAGGATGCCGACGAGCAGGCCGCCGATCAAGCCGGCGATACCGTGGGTGTAGACCACACCGAGGGCGTCGTCCACCTTCGAGAAGGGCTTCACCTTGGACAGGTAGTTCCAGGCCACCCAGACGATGACGGTGCAGATGACCCCGACGGCGAGGGCACCCTGGCCGTCGACCCAGCCGGCGCTGGGGGTGATCCCGACCAGGCCGCAGATCATCCCGTTCACACCGCCCAGGAAGGTGGGCTTCTTCTGCTTGGTGAGCCAGGCGTCCATCGCCATCCAGGTCAGCACCCCCGCCGCGGTGGCCAGGTTGGTGTTGACCACGGCCGCTGCCGCGTCGACCCCGGCGTAGTAGGGGTCACCACCGTTGAAGCCGTTCCAGCCCAACCAGAGAATCCCGGCGCCGACGGCCGCCATGACCAGGTTGTTGGGGAGGGCGTGCTTCCGGTCCCGGAGCAGTCTCGGCCCGAGGACCCAGGCGGCCACGAAGCCGGAGACCCCGGCCGACATGTGGATGACGTAGCCGCCGGAGAAGTCGAGGGACCCCTCCTGGGCGAAGTAGCCACCGCCCCAGAGCAGGAAGGCGTCCACGCTGTAGACGCAGGTCGACCAAAGGGGCACGAGCAGGCACCAGGCGCTGAACTTGATCCGGCCCAGGACGCTTCCCATGAACAGCAGGGGCGTGATGGCCGCGAAGACGAATTGGAAGTAGGCCAGGGTCGTCTGCGGGAAGTGGAAGGGGATCAACGAGTTGGCGTTCGATACCGCCGGGGCCTGTTCGTTGTAGGTGTCGGTGATCCCACCGGGCACGCCGATGAAGTTGTCGAAGAAGTGCTTGAACCCTCCGACACCCGAAAGATCGTTTGCGACCGGGACCCCTCCAACTGTCGTGACACCGCCTCCGACCGAGGTTCCCCCGAAGCCCATCTTGTACTCCCAGAGGACCCAGGCCACGAGGACCAGGGAGAACCCGGCGAACTGCATGGCCAGGACGTTGACGGCCCACTTCTTCTGGACGATCGAGGCGTAGAGCACGGCCAGTCCCGGAAGGCTCATCAGGCCGACGAAGGTGGCGGCGACGAGCTGCCACGTGTTGTCTCCCGGATTCAGCCAAGCTGGATACGGCACGGATACGGATGCGGCGGCGAGCACAGTGCTCCTCTCGTACGATCCAATGCGTCCGGGCGCCACCGGACGCCATCGAAGAGGGCACCGGGCACCAGGACACAGCAGGCGGGGTTCGCCCTGCCGCCCACAGGATGCAATCCAGGGGTTTCCGCTGGGTCACGCCCGTGTTACCAGTGCGTGAACTGGCCCGGCCGGTGCGAAATTCTCCGTGGCGGGTGCTCAGCCTCCCGGCTGGTCGTCCTGCGGCTTGGCTGGAGGCTTGCGCTTGGACTGCCCCGACGGCGGGGTGTAGCGCTTGTTGGGCTTGGGAGTGGGGCCGGTGCCCGGGCGGGATCCGCCACCTTCCTCGGCTAGGGCCAGCTTCAGCTTGGCCTGGAGGCGGTAGACGCGGACGAGATACCAGGATCCGGCCAGGAGGAAGGGGACGCCGAATTCCCAGTAGTGGAGGTTGAAGACGGCCAGCCCGTAGAGGGCCAGGGCCGCCCCCATGAAGAACCGCTTTCGGAGCCAGGCCGCCACCAGGGTCACCAGGGCCAGGAGCATGAGGGTGGCACCCAGCTCGAGATAGAGGGCGTTCACGTGGTGGACGGCCCCGGCGGTCTGACCGGTCTTGTCCCGGCTGATCTGGGCGCTCGTGATCACGAAGCCGATGGCGGCGGCGAGGGGGGCCAGGACCAGGCCGATGAGGCGCTCGTTGTCGTCGGCCCAGCGGACGGCGGCCTCGAGCTCCTCCGCCGAGCTGAGGTCCTCCTCGCCGCTGCGGGACCCCTTCCCGGTTCCCTCCTGCGGCGGCTTGAGCATCGCCTCGCTCACCCTGGTGCCCAGGGGCCGTTTCTCGCCGTCCCGGTTGACCCGGGGGAGGGCCAGGAGGAATCGCTGCCAGACGCTCAGCCCGGGCGCGTCGTCGTCGGACGCGTCGGTTCCACTGCCGGGCATGCTGCAGGGTAGCCCGGGGGGCCGATTCCCGGCGAAGCCGGGAACGGGCCGAAGGGGCTGACGCTGGCTAACCTCGGGACATGGCGACTCACGTGAAGGAATTCGACCTCGGCGACATCTGGCTCTTCTCGGCCTGCTCGGCTAGCCAGCTCCGGACTATCCGGAAGGCCGTCGAGGAGATCGACGTCCCGCCCGGCCGGGTTCTCTGCGAGGAGGGGACGGTGGGCAGGGAGTTCTTCTTCATCGTCGAGGGCACCGCCGCCGTGAAGCGCAACGGCCGGAAGTCCGCCGTCCTCACCCCCGGTCAGTACTTCGGGGAGCTCTCCCTCCTCGACCGGAAGCCGCGTTCGGCCACCGTGGTGTCCGACACCGAGATGAAGCTCCTGGTCCTCGAGCAGCGCCGGTTCAACGGCCTCCTCGACGCCATCCCGGCCCTCTCCCACAAACTCCTGGTGGCCATGGCCTCACGGCTCCGCGAGGCCGACGCCCGGGCCTTCCACTAGACGCACCGGCCGGGCGGGCGGCCCCCGGCGTCTGGCGCTCACCATCGGCCGACGAGGCCCGGCCCGCCCGGGTGGCGGCGACCTGCTCGCTTATGCTCTCGCCTCTCAGCTCAGAGCACGTCCGGGAAGGGATCGCCAAAGCCATGTGCGACATGTTCAACCGGTCGGGAGGCCACCCATGACCGACGACCGGGAGCCGGAGGTCGACAGTCGGGCCATCGAGGAGAGGACCCAGGGGGCTCGGGGCCGGGTGGCCCGGCCGCCGGTTGCCGTGGTGACGGTACCGTCCGGTCCGGCAGATCAGCGTGGGCCGACCCAGGACGAAGCGCTCGACTCGGAGGATCCCGCCGCCCCGCCGGGCTCCTGGGCCGAGGAGACCACCGACCCGGGTTGGCCTGACCCGGGCCGGGGCCGACCCGCCGGGTCCCCGAGCTTCGTGCCCGCCGCTTGCCTCGGCCTCCTGATGGTCCTGGCCGGCGGGGCGGGCATCTTCTCCCTGGCCTCCGCCCCGACAGCCTCGGCCGCCACCGTGAACGGGGTCTCGATTCCCGAGTCGACGCTCGACGGCCAGCTCGACGCCGTGGGGGCCACCACCGCCCATCCGACCGCGACCCAGAAGCAGGCGGCGTGCATCGCCGGCCTCTCGGGAGCGGGCGCCCCGGGGAGCAAGGCGATGAGCTCGGCCGCCACCTCCGCCATCCTCACCGGCCTGATCGTCACCGAGTACCAGGACCAGGAGCTGGCCAAGCTCCACGCCCCGGTCACGGCCGCCGTCGTGAACGCGGCCCGCCAGGACCTCGAAACCGAGTTGGAAGGGTCCCAGACCTGTCCCGGGGCCGGTGGAACCAAGATCCTGAGCCAGGTGCCGGCCAGCTCCACTACCGCCGAGGTGAACTACCTGGCCAGCGAGGAACAGCTCATCGCCAGCCTGGCCCACCTCGATCTCAGCACCAAGGGCCTCCAGACCTACTACCAGGCCCACCCCGACCAGTTCGGGGCGGTCTGCCTGGTCGAGGCCACCTTCACCAGCCAGGCCGACGCCACAGCCGCGGCCGGGACCGACCTGTCCAAGCAGCCCTCGGCCCAGCAGGGTTGCCTCACGAACATCCAGCTGGCGACGAACCCGCAGTACGCGGGTCTGGCCTCGGAGCTGGCCACCGTCGGTGGTGTCGGGAAGGTGTCGGCCCCCACCCAGGTCCAGGATCCCACCACCGGGTCGAGCACCTGGGCCGTCCTGGAGATCACAAGTGAGCCGATCGACCCGTTCAAGGCCACCCAGGTCAGGCTCACGGCCCTGGGGGAGCACCAGTCGGTCCTCTCGGGCGGCCAGCACACCGTCACCAAGGCCAAGGTGACGGTCAACCCCCGTTACGGCACCTGGGACCGGACCACAGGCCAGGTGGTGGCCCCCAAGAAGTAGTCGAGGGGCCGGCCCGCTACTCCCCGGAGCCCGGCTCCTCGGCCGCCGGAGCTTCGGCCTCGGCGTCGGACACCTCGGCGGCGTCGCCGTGGCCCGCTTCGCCATGGTCGGGGGCGGCGTGGGCCCCGACGCCGACCAGGAAGGACTCCTCGACGATCTGGGAGAGGTCCATGACCCGGACCTCCTCCTCCCGGCCCCTGGTCTTCACGGCGTCGTCGAGCATGATGAGGCAGAAGGGGCAGGCCGTCGACACGATGTCGGCCCCGGTGGTGAGGGCCTCGTCGGTCCGGGTCAGGTTGACCCGGGTCCCGATGGTCTCCTCCATCCACATCCGGGCTCCTCCGGCGCCGCAGCAGAAGCTCTTCTCCCGGCAGCGCTTCATCTCGATCTGCTCCACGCCGGCCACGGCGTCGAGGACGGTCCGGGGCTCGTCGAAGACCCGGTTGTGGCGTCCCAGGTAGCAGGGGTCGTGGTAGGTGACCTTGGCGTCCATCCGGCCGGGCTCGAGCCGCCCGGTCCCGACCAGGTGGCCGAGGAGCTGGGAGTGGTGGATGACCTCGAAGTTTCCCCCCAGCCCCGGGTACTCCCGGCCCAGGGAGTTGAAGCAGTGGGGGCAGGAGGCGATGACCTTCTTGGCCCCGACCTCGTTCAGGGTCTCGATGTTGGCCTTCCCCATCTCCTGGTAGAGGTACTCGTTCCCGAGCCGGCGGGCCGGATCCCCCGTGCAGGACTCCCGGGGGCCGAGGATGGCGAAGGTGACACCGGCCCGATGGAGGAGGCGGGCCGTGGCCTGGGTCGACTTCCGGGCCCGCTCGTCGAGGGCACCGGCGCAGCCCACCCAATAGAGGTACTCGACGTCGTCGGGAATGGTGCCGTCGACAACCGGAACCTCGAAGTCGAGGCCTGCGGTCCAGTCGGTCCGTTTGGAGCCGCCCAGTCCCCAGGGGTCGCCCTGGTTCTCCAGGTTCCTGAGCATGAGGCCGGCCTCGGGGGGGAAGCGGGACTCCATCAGGACCTCGTAGCGGCGCATCTCGACGATGGTGTCGACGTGCTCGATGTCGACGGGGCACTCCTCCACGCAGGCTCCGCAGGTCAGACAGGACCAGAGGACGTCCTCGGCGATGGTGTCGGGGACCAGGGTCGGCGCCGCGGCCTTGGCTGCCGCCATGGTGGCGGCCAGGGGGTTCTCGTGCTCACCGAATTCCGGGTGCACGCTCACCCCGACCAGGCGCTTGGAGGAGTCGAAGAGGTTGTCCCGGAGACCCATGATGAGGAGCTTGGGGGAGAGGGGCTTGCCGGTGTTCCAGGCCGGGCAGGCGTCCTGGCAGCGGCCGCACTCGGTGCAGGTCAGGGTGTCGAGGAGGTTCTTCCAGCTCAGGTCCTCGATGTGGCCGGCTCCGAAGACGGTGTCCTCGGAGACGTTCTCCATGTCCATGTCAGGCGTCTTGTAGAGCGGGCCGAGGGCCCGGGGCCGGCGCGAAGCCAGGATGTTGATGGGGGCCAGGCCGATGTGGAGGTGCTTCGAGTAGGAGAGGAAGACGAGGAAGCCGGTGATGGCGGCCACGTTGAGGAGGAGGAACACCGACTCGAGGACCGAGTTCACCCCGGTTCCGAGGTGGTGGAAGAGGAGCCCGAGGGCATGGGAGGCGAAGGGCCACCGGGATCCGCCGTAGGGGAAGTCACCGGGGACGTTGCTCTGGGCGGCCCGGTAGGCGATCAGGGTAACCATGACCAGAGCGATCAACCCGAGGGTGATCCAGGCCGCGTCGAGATGGGAGCCGTAGAACCGGGACTTCTTCTCGATCTTGGCCGGCGAGTTCTTGATCCGGATGGTGGCGAAGGTGGCGAGGCCGAGGAGGACGGCCACGGCGAAGAAGTCCTCTGTGAAGCCGAGGGCCCGGCCCCGGCCTATGAGGGGGACGAAGAAGCTCCGCTGGAAGAGATCCCCGTAGGCCTCGATGATGGTGAACATCAGGACGGTGAAGCCCCAGAAGGTGAAGGCGTGGGCGAGCCCGGGAAGAGGCCGCTTCAGGAGCTTCTTCTGGCCGCCGACCTCGACCAGCTCAGCCCGGATGGAGGCGGGGATGTTGAGGAACCGGCCCTCGTCGGCCTGGCCGCTGCGGACCAGCTTGGAGAGGAAGTAGAACCGCCGGCCGGCGACGGCGAAGCAAGCGGCGGTGACGAGCAGGCCGATGATGATCCTGACGGGCACGGGGTCTCCTGGTGGGGGTGAGGGTCAGGTTGGCGGGTCAGGACGTGAAGTTCTCGGAGTACCGGCTCGGGGTCGGTCCCCGCTGGCCCTGGTACTTCGAGCCCAGCCCGGCGGCCCCGTAGGGACGCTCGGCCGGGGTGGTCATCCGCAGGAAGCTGATCTGACCGATCTTCATGCCGGGGTACACGGTAATGGGCAGGTTGGCCACGTTGGAGAGCTCGAGGGTGAGGTGGCCGTCCCAGCCGGCGTCGACGAACCCAGCGGTGGAGTGGATGAGGAGTCCGAGCCGGCCCAGGGAGGACTTCCCCTCCAGCCGGGCCACCAGGTCGTCGGGCAGACCGATCCGTTCCGAGGTGGATCCGAGCACGAATTCCCCCGGGTGGAGGATCAGGGCGTCCCCTTCGAGGACCTCGACGAGCTCGGTCAGGTCCTCGAGATCCTGGCGGACGTCGATCACCCGCATCGTGTGGTTCCGGAACAGCCGGAAGTGCCGGTCGACGTGAAGGTCGACGGATGAGGGCTGGATGCACTGCTCGCCGAGGGGGTCGATGATGATCCGACCTGCGTCGAGCTGCTCCCGAATTGTCCGATCTGAGAGGACCACGCCGAGCACGATAGTGTTGTAGAGCTTCGCGGGCGTAGTTCAGAGGTAGAACATCAGCTTCCCAAGCTGAGAACGCGAGTTCGATACTCGTCGCCCGCTCTCCTCACGGACCCGGGACTGCACGCCGGCCGTGCACCGCCTGCGTCTGATCGCGGGTTCGGACGGCTTGCAC
>PLZB01000104.1 GCA_003151955.1 Acidimicrobiaceae bacterium | reverse complement strand
GTCTACATTCTGCGGAAGTCAGGTGTTCTTGATCCGGAGGTCCTCGATACCGACCCGGTCGTAGGTGACAACCAGTGGCCGGGCCGCCTTCTGGTGGAAGTCGGCCCGCTGATCGGCCACGCGCCGGGCGAACCGGGGGGTTTCGACGTCGGTGTCGGGGTCTTCGGTGGTGGCGAACGTGGTCAAGGCCCACGTCGAGTCCGGTGGACAGGCCGGTCGGATCGACCGGAGCGTCGGGCACCTCGATCCGTACGACAAAGCTGGCCCACCACCGGCCGGCCGGGTCCTTGTGGACGGTCACGCTGGTCGGCTCACTTGGAAGTGGTCTCGACCACACCACCCGAAGCGGGAGGCGGCCCCGGCGGCGGCCACTTCGAGGCGGTCACCGGCCCGGCCCAGGCCGGTGCCGGCCACTTTGAAGCCGTTCTTTGTCCACCGGGCGGTGGCATAGCCAAGCCGACGCGTCTTGAAGTTGGGTCGCCCGGCCGGGTTCTTCTTCTCGAAGAACGCCGAGACCGACGCGAACAGATCCCGGAGGACCTGCTGCTCGGGGACGCTCGGCTGCTCGGCCAGCCAGTCGAACCGGCTGCGCCAGTCGGTCAACTCCCGGTCCGCGCCGGGCAGGCGCAGGCTGACCCCCTCGTCACGCCAGAGGTCGTTCCACCGACCCAACGCCTGGTTCCAGACGAACCGACAGGAGTCGAAGACGCCCTGCAACAGATCGGCTTCCCGCCTGTTCACCCGCAGCCGGTAGCGATAACGAGCTTCGTGAACGACCATCTACACGGCCTGCTCCTGGTTCTCGACGTGGCGCCGCACCACCTCGAGCGGCGCGCCGCCAACTGTCGACATGAACCACGAGGGGTGTCCACAGCCGCGGCAACCGTCGCAGGTTGGGGGAACTCCTTCCGGAGGATCCGAGAAGAACGGTCCTGCGGTGCCCCGATGAACTTGCCCATCGGGACCGCCGCCGGCACCTCGACCAGCAGAAAGACCTGGTCCGCCATGGTCTCCACCGTGCCGACCAACACCCGACGGCGGTACTCCGGGCACCAAATCAGATGGCGCTTGGCCGAGCACACCTGTTTGCGCTGCGATAAGCCATCGAAAGAACTCTGCCAGCCGGGTGTACCACCAAGACCGGACCGAAGGCCCGAGTAGGGCAATCCCTCCCACGGCCGAAGCCGAGAGCTTCACGCCCCACGCCCCACATCCCGTGAGAAACCTTCGGGCGTCTCCGGGCCTTTCGACAAGGGCGTTGGCCCCGAACATGACGACTGACCTGGATTTCTACCGCTGACCCCTCTCCAATGTCGAGAGGTCGTCCAACCGGTAGCCATAGGCAGCCGCCCGGGTCCCGAAACGGTCGGTGAGGTCGCCGAGCCAGGCACTCCCTTCCCGGTCGATCCGATCCTGCCAGCGCTCCCCGTAGGTCGAATGGACGGTGGCGTCGATGGCGTCGTTGTCCGTCAATCCTTCGAGGCCGGTGAAGGCGGCCAGCTCGGCGAGGACCCGGGACGGTTCGGCCAGGAGCCGTTCGTAACGGACGACCAGGATCTGACCGATCCGGCCCCGGTCCTTCTCGAACCGGTCGTGGGCGACAAACCAGTGCTCGAGGAGCCGGGAGAAGGAAAGGTCGGGGGTCCATTTCTCGGTGGCCAGGGAGACCTCGACCGGGTGCCGGACCACCATGACGAACCTGGCGGCCGGAAACAGCGCCTGGAGGAAGCGACTCCTCATGAGGTTGGGCGGGGACTTCTCGACCAGCACGGGCTTGGACAGATCCCAGAACGGGCTCCAGGCGTCGAACAGGCGGGGAGCGCTCGACGGGACGGCCCACGGTGAGTCGTCGGTCAGGTGGGATTGCGGTGACAGGGCGAAGCGTCCGGGGCCGCCGAGCGCCCGGGCCGTGGGATAGACGTCCTGGAGATGCTGGCCCTCATCCTCGGGAGCTCCGGTCCCGGTGAGCCCGCTGGCCGACGGGTGACCGCTCAGCAGTGATTCGACGAGGGAGGTGCCGCTGCGGTGCAGGCCGCCCACGAAGACCAGTTGGTGATCGGCCCAGGGCAGCTCATCCACCGTCAGCTGTGCCTCGATCCGGCCGGCGAGTCGGGACCCGCCGGTGACTCGGCCAGGATCCGCAGGAAGGGTGGGGCGAAGCTGGCCAGGTGCCGTTCGGTTCCAGGATCGGCGGTAGGATCACCTTCCCATCGCTCGGCGAAACGCCGGATGGAGAATCCGGCCCGGAGCATCCCGCCGATCAGGTCGGTCAGGGGATGGATGTAGTGCCAGGTGGTCAGAGGCTCGACCTCGGGCCCTCGGCCGGGGACCTCCCAGAGAACCGGTCGACCGCCCCCCTGGGGATGGACGAGCCGGTAGCCGGTCCCGTCCCACTGGCCATGACCCTCGAGTTGGATCTGGGTGGGGTTCCAGTGCTCGACCAGATACTGGCCGCCCGGTCGGGTGACGAGCCGGACCTGTTCGTACAGGAGATGCACGTCCGGGATGTAACAGGCCGACACCGGCTGGAAGACCAGGTCGAACACTCGGCCGCCCAGGACGGTCAGGTCCAGCATGTCCCCCTCGACGATCTCGAGGCTGAGTTCGAGGGCGTCCGCCACCTGGCGATCGAGGGCCAATTGCTCGGGGGAGAGGTCGAGCAGCGTGACCTCGTAGCCGAGGGAGGCGAACAGCGGAGCCTGCTGCCCCCCACCTGCTCCGAGGCAGAGGACGGTGCTGAGCTCGGACCAGGACAGCCAACCCTCCGGGTCCAGGGTGTCACGGGCCCCTTCGAGGTCGGACCGGACCACCGGTCGGGAGGAGTGGGCTCCACTCGACGCCCAGTGGGCCCACACCTTCCGGTTGGCCTCGGCATAGGGGGCGGGACCCTGCCCACCGGCTGCCTCCGGGGCCGGTCCCAGGGGAGTCCGGTCGCCGGCGGCGAAGATGGGTCCGCAAAGCCGCCCGAGGACGGCGGCGACGGTCTCGACGGAACGCTCGGCCAGCTGGGCCCGACGAGCGGCCAGGTCCTCGTCGAGGAGCTGGCCGGCCGCCATGGGAAAGGCCTCGTTGGAGCAGATGGCCGAGAGGGCGACGACCAGCTCGGGGGGGTCGAGGTGGAGTGAGACGAGCCGGACGAGGTCACGGAGGTGGACGAGCCAAGCCGGGCCCTCGGCAGGGGCGACGGGGAATGGGTAGGCCACCTCCGAGGCAGGGACCACGAGACAGCGGTACCCGGCCCGCCAGGCCTGCATGGAAAGCGCGTGGTGGTGGAAACCGCCGGCACCGAAGCCGACGTCGTAGCCCCCGACCTGCTCGTAGGCGTCCCGACGGATCGCGACCAGGGGCCCGGCGATCACCGGTGCCTCGGAGATCCCCGGTCCCACCGACATCCATCGGGTGTTCATGGCCGCGTCCACGTAGGTCAGCCCGGCCACGGGCTGGTCCCGGTGCTCCCACGGTAGGAGGGCAGGACCGACCAGCCCGGCGGTCGGATCCTCGACGGCCTCCAGGAGCGGGGCGACCTTGCCGGCCTGGATCTCGAACGAACCTTCGGCGAAGAGCAGGAGGGACCCCGATGCCTGGGCCGCTCCGACCGCGAAGGCCTGGGCCGAGCTCCCGGTGGCCCCGGGGACGAGACGGATCCGGTCCGGATCGCTCCTCGTCAACTCGCCCGCGGCCCGCTCGTCTCCGACGACGAGGACCTCACTGGTTGGCGGGAGTTCGGCCAGCAGAGCCTTGACCTGTCCGGACCGCTCCACATCCGGAACGTCGACCCGGAGGACCACACTGACGCGAACGGCCCGGCTCACGGGTCGATGCCCCCGTCGAGGGGAACCTGACCCCAGGACTTGGCCACCTCGACGCCCCAGCGGGTCATGACGTCGCTGTTGGCCCGGTGCAGCCAGAGGATGACGCTGTTGCGGGCCCGGGTCGGGTTCCGGAGGAAGGCATGGTACGAGTGGGGGGTGTTCTCGAAGACGAGGATGGAATTGTCGACGGGCGCAACGGCGACGGCAGGGCGACGCACGGGGTCGCTCTGGCGGAGGTAGAGGGCGGTCTCTCCCCCGTCGCCGGGCTGCCAACCCTCGTTGTCGAGGTAGAAGATCGCGGTGACGGCCCGGACCCGGTCGACGGCGGAGGCATGCTCGGGCCCGCTCCCGTCGGTGTAGGAGCAGCGGGCCAGGTCCATCGGGTTGATGCCGTCGGCTCGGGGCTGCCGCGAGAACCAGGCCACCCCGAGGTCGCCGTGGACGAAGCCGTCTCTGCTCCCGGCGTGGTGGTGGTGGAGCGCGCAGTTGACGTCGCCGGTGGCCGGCACGTCGGTCATCGCCGCGATCATGTCGTGCCAGGCCCGGGAGACGAAGATCGAGAGCGGGCCCCCGAGATCGGGGGGGAAGTCCCAGGCGTAGGCGTCGGAGTTCAGCATGTTCCGCGACAGCCGAGAGGGATCGGCGGTCTCACTCCGACCTCGTCGCTCGACCCGCCGGCGGTGCTCGACCAGGGCGTCGTAGAACGCCGGGGTGAAGACCCCCTGAGCCCGGAAGTGGGGGAAGGGCCGGTCGTCGCGCCACCACCGACGGTTAGCCAGCACCTCGGTGAGAGGGGGCGGTGGCCCCGACCGGGCCCTGCTGACGGCCGGGCTCGTCATCGGAGCTGAGGTCCCTGCCCGTCGAGAACCAGGATGCGGCCGGTCATGGCACCGCTGTCGAGTTGCCGGACCCCGTCGAGGACGGCCCTCATGGGAACCTCGGCCGTCGGGAAGGCGGCCGGGGCGAGGGCGTTGACCCTGACCCCGACCCGCTTGAACTCCTGGGCCATGAACCGGGACAGGTAGTTCAGCGCCACCTTGGAGGTGCTGTATCCGGCGCCGCCGGTATCGGCCCGGACGGTGAAGCTGGCCGTGCTCGACAGGTTGACGACGTTCCGGTTCTCGGAGAGGTTGTCCTGGTCGTGGACCTGCCAGAAGCGCTCGGCCACGGTCACCGCCATCTTGACCGGCAGGATGCTGTTGACCCGGAACTGCTGCTCCAGGCTGTCGAGGAGGCGGCGGGATCCCAGCAGTGGCCCGAAGGAGTACGACACCGCCGCGTTGACGAGCAGGTCGATCCGCTCGTAGCGGGCCAGGGCGAGCTCGACGACCCGGTCGATCTCCCGGTCATCCTCCAGATCGGCCTGGACGGCGAAGACCCGGTGGGTGTTGACCACGAGCGGCTTGCGGGGATCGAGCGGGTCGATCCGGGACTGGTCCTGGGTGGGAACCTGGGGAGGCGCGCCCCGGTGGACGGCGACGATGTCGTAGTCGGAGGCGAGCTGCTGGCAGAAGGCGCTCCCGAACGCCCCACCCGCACCGGTCAGGAGGCATACCCGTTTCCTGGGGCTTCTTTCCATTCGACGATGCTCTCCTTTCCCCATCGGTCGGCGACCTCGGCCCTGGGCACGTACAACCAGAGGATCACACTGTTCCGGGGGTGACGATTGTTCCCCATGTAGCCGTGGAACGAGTACGGGGTGCAGTGGAACAGCATCATGCTGTTGTTCACGGGGGGGATGGCCGAGGCCGGCCGGTCGATAGGGCACGAGGCCGATCGGTAGATCCCGGTCTCGCCGCCGTCGCCGGGGCTCCAGGGCGGGTTGGCCACGTAGTAGAGCATGGCCACCGACCTGACCATCTCACGCCTCTCGTAGCCCTCGGCGTAGAGCTCGCCGCTGTAGAAGTTGCAGATCTCCGCTCGGGGCATGGCCACCTCGAGCTCGGTGCCTTCCCCGACGAACCAACCGGGATTGAGGTCGTTGTGCGGGAACCCGCTGGCGGCCCCGGGCTCGTGGTGGTGGATCCCGGCTTCCACGTCACCCCAGCCGGGGACCCCCATCGCCTCGCCAAGGAGGTCGTGCCACTGGCGGGAGCCGAAGAGGCGGAAAGCCTCGTCGTCGCGGGGGAACTGCCGGGTGAACTGGCCCGGCTCCGTGCCGAACCCGTTGGCGAGCTCCCGGTTGAAGGAGTCCTCGATGGCCCCGTAGACCTCCGGGACGAAGACGTTGTGGGCGACCACATGGGGGAACGGCGTCTCGTAGCGCCACCAGTGCTCGCCGGTGAGCACCGCCGCCAGGTCGCTCCGGGTCTCAGGAAGCACCGGTGTCCCCTGTGCCGATGCCGAGACCGAACCTCCCGAGCACCCACCCGGTGTCCCGGGCTCCCCGGTCCCGCAGCGCCTGGGCCCGCTCGACTGCGTCGCCCAGGAGCACCGAGGCCATGGCCTCCGGGAACTCGGGACGGGGCTCGAGGGCTCGGATGACCGTCGTGAGTCCGGGGGGCCCGAGATGGAGGGTGGCGAGACGTAGGACGTCGTGGACGAACCACGCCTCGTCGGCACCGTGGACGCCCGGTTCGTCCAGCGTGGCCAGGGCCGAGGGGACCACGCCACAGCGATGGCCGAGCCGCCAGAGGCGGAGACAGAGCTCATGGACGTCGCGGCCATTGGCCCCGAGGAGGGGGTCGAACCCCCCGACGTCGTCGTAAGCCTCCCGGGTCACGGCGAAGCACGGGTCCGGGAGGAACGGGATCTCGTGGGGCTCGTCGATCCGCGAGGGGAGCCACTGGACGGCCAGGCTGTCCTCGGTCCAGCTGAGGCCGTAGCCGCCTCGCCCCGACGGGGTGGTGATGCCCGGCGCCACGGCGTCGAAGCCTGCCGCCACGGCATGGCGGACCTCGGCGGCCCAGCCCTGGGGCATCTGGACGGTGGGATCACGGAAGAGGAGGATCCCCGCCTCGGACTGCTCGACCGCCAACGACCGGGCCTGGCCCCGGCGGATCCCGGAGGGAACCTTGACGAACCGGATGTTCGGCCCCGGGTCCATGGAGGGGACTTCGGTGCAGACGACGAGGGCCTCGGCGAAGCTGGGGATGCTCCGGGCCAGGCGGCCGGCGTACTCGGCCGGATCGGCGGCTCCGGCGATCCCGATGACCGAGAGGCTGGGTGGCGAGGGGCGGGGCAACGGGGGGCTGGCCTGGAGGGCGATGGCCACCAACTCGGCTTCGGTGGACGGCAGTTCGCCCGGCAGCTGCGGTGACACGAAGGCGGCGTGGGCGCCGACCTGGGCCTCGAGGGCGTCGTGGACGAGAGCGACGGACGGGAAGGTGGCTCTGAGCACCGTCCTGGTGTGGCGGCTGTGGCGGAGGTCGGCGTCGATGAACCGGGCCACCTCCTCGGTGTCCACGGCGGGGACGACGGCGACGCCCTGACCGGCCAGGAATCGCCGGGTCTCCTCGGACCAGGCCACCGGGGCCCGGACGAGGTCGTCGTAGCGGCTCACCAGGGTGGGGAGACCGTCGAGGTGGGCGAGGAGGAGCCGGTTGTACCGCTCCCAGAGGGCCACGCCGAGGAAGGTGGAGAACTTGTTCCGGCGTTGGAGGGAGGCGGCCACATCGAGCGGGTTCCGGAAGATGACCACCGCCACCATGGGTCGGGCCAGGGCGGCGCGCCAGAAGGGCAGCGTGACGGTGGCCCGAGGGTCCTTCCAGACCCAGGGGGACGAGACGTGGACCTTGTCGAAGACCTCGACGGCTTCGGCCGGAGTAACCGACACCCGGGCCGCGGCCTCGCAATAGTGCTCGAGCGCCGGTGGTGGACACCACCAGGCCCGGCCCATGTCCCCCAGGATCCGGTCGTTCAGGTCGACCAGCGTCTGGCTCTCCCAGTGACCCTTCGAATTCCCCCGGGGGTCGTTGATGAGATCCTCGGCCACACAGGTCCGGGGGCCGAGCAGGTTGACCAGGCGAGTAGCGGCTGAGGTCCCGCTGCGGTGCATCCCGAGCACGAGGACACCGGCGGGATGGGCCGGGGCGATGCTCCCGGGGTCACCGTCTTCGGTGGGATCTGACGACATCAGGGTCCAGCCTGCCGCGTCTGCCGGGCCATTCAGGCGAACGCTTCGATGGCGAAGCGGTCGTTGAACCAGTCGAAGTCCCGTCGCCGAAGCTCCCGGACCTCGTCCCGTCGGCGCCAGCTGTCGCTCTCGAGGAGGCGGGCCCAGGCCCGGGCGAAGGCCGGGCTCTTGGCGTAGTGGTCGACGACGCGGGTCGAGGCATCCTGACCCAGGTGGATCGTCGTCATCCGGAGGACGTTGTAGATGATGCCGCTCATGTCGACCTCGTAGGGGAACCGGCTCCGGAACAGGTGGCCCACGTCGGAACCGGGGACGACCTGGCAGCGGTAGCCGAGGAGCCAGAGCCGGAGGGAGAGCTCGGCGTCCTCCGACCCCCACCGGTACATGCCCTCGTCGAAGCCCCCCGTCTCCTCGAAGACCTCCCGGCGAAGCGCCAGGAAGCAGCCGCAGATGAAGGGGATGTCATAGGGCTCCGACGCATCGGTGGCAGGAAGCCACTTCATCTTCAGTGACGGCTCCCCCCAGGTGAAGCCGTAGCCCTTGAGGTGGGTGCGCCACCGATTGCTGATGACGGGTGCCACCTCGCCGACGGTGGGGTCGGCCAGGGCGTCCACGATCGGCGCCAGCCAGCCGGGGGTGGCGTCGACATGGGCGTCGCTGAACACGACGATGTCACCCGAGCCGACCTGACCCCCGAGGTTTCGAGCCGCCGAGATCCCGACCGATCGATCGTTCACGACCAGAGTCGTCCGGTCGTGGCCAGGGGTGAGGAAGTCGGTGCTGCCGTCGTTCGAGCAGTCGTCGACCACGACGACCTCGTCGTCCTCGCCGATCGTCTCCAGGAGGCCGTCGACGGTCCGGCGGACATTCTCACCCTCGTTGTGGGTGACCACGACGACGCTGACCCGGGGCCGGGAACCGGCCCAGGGCGGAGACCCGGCTGTCCTGGCTTCACTCATCGTGCGTCAACTCTCTCGTCTCCCAGCACCGGACCCGGTCGAGCCGTCCACCCCCGGGACACGGACCCACCCGGCGAAGCCCGACACAAGCTCGTCCAGAGCGTTTCGCCACCGCCACACCATGGAATTGGCCGTGTCACCACACCGTCACCGTGGCCTCAGGGCCAGGCTGCTTCGGTGGACCCGGGCCGGCACTTCCGCCACGGTCCCGACCGCCCGGCGGAGCGGACACGGCCGCCGACGGTCTGGGCATGCTGCAACCCGGGTCCCGTGACGCTACTGTCGGGGCCTTCCAGGGGTCCCGGACGTGGACTCCCATCAAGTTCCACTGGCAGGAGCGAGAGATCATGAGCATGGATGATCCGGGCTGGCAGGGTGGCCTGACACCACCGGCACCGTCGACCCCTGGAGGCGGGGGCGGAATTGGCGGCTTGGACAAGCGCGTCCTCTTCGGAGGGATCGGCGTCGTCGTCGTCGTCATCGCCGTGGTCGCGTTCCTCGCCCTCGGGAGCAACGGCAGTTCGCCCAGCTCCACGACCTCCACAACGTCGGCGGCGGGAACCTCCTCCACGGCGACCACGACCGGTGGTGGGACTGGGACCATCCCCACGCTCGGGGTCACCGTCGCCTCAGCGGGAGCACCCCTCAAGAACTCCGGCGGCACGCAGGTCACCACGTGCTTCAACGCCACCTGCAACCCGATCATCGGCGTCTCCGTGACGGCTGTGTCGGCAAGCATCGGCGGGAAGGCCAGTCCGGCATCCTCGATCCCGCTCAAAGTTGGCGACGTGATCTGGGGGATCGGGGCGACGAATGCCTCGTCGTACAACCCGATCACGAGCGGGTCGTCGCTCTCGGCGTTCCTGTCGCTGACGGCGGCCAAGGGTGTCACCGTGCCGGTGTTCGTGTACTACTACGACTCCTCCACCGGCAACCACGATTCGGATCCGGCGACCGTAACCCTGGCCCAGATCTCAGGGAACGCCGCCAACATCGACTGCACCTCGACCGCCGGCTGCTGAGCCGACGCTCCCTCAGCGCCGGGCGACCACGTTCGGGTTGAGAAGGGCCACGGCGGCCAAGGCCGTGAACAGGGGCTTCTCCTTCTCCCTGAGGGTGATGGTCACCTCGTAGGCATTCCCGTCCTCAGCCGCGGCCAGCCAGAGCGTGGTGAGCAGGGCCGTCCGGCCCTGGGAGGACTTGACCAGGACCTCCTCCCCTTCGAGGCGGTTGAGGACCCGACCCGGAGCCCGGGAGACGACGGCGGCACCGGGGGTCTGGGCCAGGAGGGCACTGACCTGACGGTCGTACCAGTCGGCCTGGCTCATCGGGGTTTGGCTGAACATCCTGTCGGCTGTGACCTGGTGACCGGTCTTGCCCTGGACGAGCACGAGCCGCTCGCTGATCCTCCAGCCGTCGGGGACGGGCAGGGTCAGGCGGAGATCGAAGTACTTGTCGTCGGGAAGGGAGGAGGAGGCCAGCTCGATGGTGTCGGCCACCTCCCGGCTCTCGGCCGGCCCGGCCAGGACGATGGCCCGGCTCCCGGTCACGACGTACCGTTCGAACATCTCGACGACCCCACCGCCGGCCACCCCGGAGAAGCGGCGCTCGAGCCCGCCGGGCAGGCCCAACGCGTCGACTGGCTCGACGCCGAGGTCCACGAAGCCCGGCATCCTGGTCGAGCGGACCTGGAGGACGTCCTGGGCCAGCCCCAGGGTGTCCCGCCCGTTGGCCGGCTCGTCTCGGACCCGGATGGTGGCCCCGGCGCCCTCGGCCACGAAGAGCCCGGTGTAGACCGAGCCCCGCTCCTCCGAGCCGGCCCCCTTGACGAGGAGGAGCTGACACCGGAACGGACCGGTCTCGACCGGGACCTCGACGACCGGCGCCTCGACCGGGACCGACTCGGCTTCCGGGGCTTCCTGGCCGGGACCGGCTCCGGTGTTGAGCGCCGATCCCCAGGCGGCCGCACCCATGGCCACCACCGACTTGGGGTTGTCCTGGACGGTGGGACGGATCCCCATCTCCCTCCAGATGGCGTCGGCAACCAGGGGAATCCGGCTGGACCCCCCCACCAGGTAGATGCCCTCGAGCTTGGCGGGTTCGACCCCGGCGGCGGCAATGGCCTCGATGAGCGACTTCACGGTCTCGTTGACGTCGGGTCCGATCAGCTCGTCGAGCTCGGCCCGGGTGATCTGGACCTCCTTCTCGATTCCGGGCACCCAGAGCTGGCAGACCATGACGTCACTGAGCGTCTCCTTGGCCCGCTGGACCTCGGCCCGCAGGGCCGTCGCCGATCGCCGCCAGGAGGCGTCGGGAGGATTCATCAACAGGCCCCACTGGTCCCGGTTCTCGGCGTCGAGGAGGTGGCCCAGGTGCTCCATGATCCGCCGGTCCAGGTCCTCGCCGCCGAGCGGATCCCGACCTGATGGCGGGCCGGCCACCTCGAACCCGTCCGGCGTCCGCCTGAGCACGGCGGCATCGAAGGTCCCACCCCCGAAGTCGTAGACGGCGATGTGGCTCCCGGGGGCGGTTCGAGCCATGGCGATCCAGGCCGCGGCGGCCACCGGCTCGGGGACCAGGGCCGCGTTGGGGAGCCCGGCCTTCTCGATGGCAGCCCGGAGGATGTTGAGGCGGGCGGCGGCCCACTCGGCGGGGTGGGTGACCCGGGTGGCCGATGGGATCACCTCGCCGTGCTGCCGGCAGGCCTCGGTGTACACCTTCCGGAGCACCGCGGCGATGAGATCGGAGACGGGGATGAACTCCTCCCCGAGGAAGACTTCACCGTCGGAGATGCAGCGTTTGGGGGACGGCTCGAACCGCTCGGGGGCGAAGATGGCCTGATGCTGGGCGTGAGCCCCGACCAGGAGGACACCATCCGAGTTGGCGAAGACCACCGAGGGGATGCGGGACTGGCCGTTGGACTCGATGTCCATGACCTTGACCTGGCCGTTCTCGAAGACGGCAGCGACGGTGTAGCTCGTGCCGAAGTCGATGCCCAGCTGCCAGCTTCCCATGCCCCGAACCTCGCGTCCTAGGCCATGGCCTTGGCGAGGACAGCCAAGCCCTCGGCCTTGACCTTCTTGAGTTCCTCCAGCTTGACATTGCTCTGCTGCCGTTCCCGCTGGCGCTCACCCTGCTCCTGCTGGAGCGCCCGGTTGCACATGGCCACGGCCTCGTTGATCTCCGCCTCACGGGCGGCGAAGGCTTCCTTCAACGTGTTCCGGATGCCCACCTCGACCTCGATCTGGGCCCGCTGAAAGGAGTTGGTCGCGTTCAGCTGGGTTCGCTGGACCTGCTCCATCATCCAGGACTTGAACTCCTGGACGAACTTGGTCTGCTTGCTGTGCCGGAACTTGGCGTAGGCCATCCCCCCACCGGCCACCACACCGACTCCCAGGGCGATCGGGGCGGCGACGGCGAACATCCCGCTCATCAACAGGATGCTGATGAGCCCGTGGCCGGTCGAGTACCCCATCATGACGTTCATCTTGTCCATGCTGTCCATCTTCATGTTCCCGAGCTCGACCGAGGCCAACTCCTCGGCAAAGGCAGCGTCGGACATCCTCCGGACCGACTCGGCGATGTCGGCACCCTCCCCGACGATCTCGCCCACGAGCTTCCCCACGATCCCGATGAGTCGATCCTCGGTCCACTCGTTGAGCTTGGCCACCAGGGCGGTGAGATCGGCGACGAATTCGCCGGGGATGGTCTCCTGCTCCTCCTTCTTGATCTCCTTCGTCCGCTCGTCGTAGCGGCCACGGCACTCCATGACACCCCGGGCCAGCTCCTCGTTCCGGTCGAGAGCCAGACGCCGGAGCTCGACCTGGAGGGTCTGGGGCCAGTCGACCCGCTCTCGCTGGAGCTCCCCGAGCCGGCTCCGCTCCGCGGCCAGGGCGGCCTGGGCGGCCTCCGGGGACGTCAGCGCCTCGATCTTCTCGGCCAGGTTCCGCTCGACCGCCAGCAGGCTCCCGAGACCCCCCTGGACGATATTTCCTGCCCGGAGGACATTCGTGTTGGAGATCACCTGCTCCTCGAGAACCCGCTGAAGCTCCTCGAAGCCGGCCTCCTTCCAGAGCTCACCGGCACTGGTATGGCTGGATGTGGCGGCTTTCTGGGCCAGGGTGCTGCTGACGGCGATCATCGGGCAACCGGCGAATCGGGGGGCCTGCTCCTCGAGGATCTTCCGATTGTCCTCCATGATCTGCTGCCAGCCGCGGTTGTTGTCCACCTTGGTCATGGCGAAGACGACCCGGTTGATCCGCTCTGCGGCCTGCTGGAGGAATTTGAGCTCGGGTCCCCGGAATTGGGCGCCCGCCTCGAGCGTGAACAGCAGGAGGTCGGCATCCTTCAGGCGCTGGAGCGTCAGGGCGGCATGTCCCGATTCCAATCCGCCGACGCCAGGGGTGTCGATAAGGATCAGCTGCTCGAGGATCTCGCAGTCGGGGATGCCGAGGGCGACACCCCGGATGTTCTCGTCGTTGCTCGGGTTGCCCTGCACGGTGGCCAGGCTCCGGGCCTCGTCGAACGGGAAGGGATGGCGCTCGGGATCGCCGTAGTACATGACGAAGCCCTGGTCCTCCTCCGCCGCGTAGAGCGTGATCGGGGCGCCCGTCGTGACCTCGACCCCGACCGGCGAAAGCCCGGGCCGGCGGACAAGCGCGTTGATCAGCGAGCTCTTCCCCCGCTTGTCCTCCCCGGCCACGATGACCGTCGGCTTTGCCGACGGCGGCTTGTCGATCTGCTCCTGGATGAGGTCGGCCTGATCCGTCCGACCCTCCCGGATGTGGAGCGCCTTCACCTTCCGGGCCCAGGTCTCGGCTTCGAAGACCAGGGGCCCGGCGGCCTTGATCGCCCCAGCCTTCTTGGCGAAGCCGGCCTTCTTGGCGAAGCCGGCCTTCTTGGCGAAGCCGGCCTTCTTGGCGAAGCCGGCCTTCTTGGCGAACCCGGCCTTCTTCGCCCCACCCGCCTTCTTGGCAAATCCGGCCTTCTTCGCCCCACCCGCCTTCTTGGCAAATCCGGCCTTCTTCGCCCCACCCGCTTTCTTGGCGAACCCCGCCTTCTTCGCCCCACCCGCCTTCTTCGCAAACCCCGCCTTCTTCGCAAATCCGGCCTTCTTGGCGAACCNNGGCGAACCCCGCCTTCTTCGCCCCCGCCGCCAGGTCAGCCCCGGCCACCTTCCCGGCTCCTTCAACCTGCTCGACGGCTACGACTTCCGGGACTCCCGGCCCGGAACCGGCCTCCACCGCCACGGGCGACGACACCTGGGCTTCGACGACTACCGGAACCGAAGCGAGCGCTTCCCCCGGCTCCGCCGATACGGCCGCCTCTTCCGTGGACAGGCCCGGAACAACAGCGCCAGCCTTCTTGGCGAAGCCGGCCTTTTTCGCCCCCCCGGCCTTCTTGACCCCCCCGGAGACTTCCTGGGCCTCTTGGGGAGCCGGGTCGAGGGTGGACTCCCCGGGCGACTCGGACACCGCATCGACCTCATCGGACTCGACCTCGGCCGCCTGGACCTCGACCGGCTCGACCTCGACCGGCGGGACCTCAACAGGCGAGGCGACAGTGACCGGGGAAGGCTGCTCGGATTCGGGATCCGTGTTCGTTCCCTCGGGGGTGCCCGAATCCGGAATTCCGGCTGGAAGGGCAACCCCGGCCTTCTTGGCAAATCCGGCCTTCTTGGCGAACCCCGCCTTCTTGGCGAACCCCGCCTTCTTGGCGAACCCCGCCTTCTTCACCCCGGGTTCGGGGGCCGCCGAAGCTGGCGCGTCGGCAGCGGCGACAGGCTCGGGCTCGGCAGCGGGGGGTTGGGCCGGATCTGGAGCCGGGGACTCGGCCCCGGCCGGAAGGTCCTCGGCGGTCGAGGGTTCCTCCCCTTCTGCTCCACCAGCCGCTTTCCGGACGAACCCGGCCTTCTTGGCGAACCCGGCCTTCTTCACGGGGCCGTCGGCGGCGCCGGGGGGAGACTCGGAGGGAGGACCCTGGCGGGGTCCGGGCGAAGAGGGGTCAGGTCCCGGCGGAGAGAGTGACATGGTCAGGAGGAGGTGACCGAGGACTGGGCGCTCTCGATCCGGGGATCGCGGGCTCCGGCGTAGGCGAGCTGGAAGGAGCGGAGGGCGACGCGGGCCACACTGGCCTGGCCCGGGTCGGCATCGGAGACCATGAAGGAGCGCCAGCGGGCCATGGCCTCCTTGGCGGCCGTCTGGATGGCCAGGGGATCGCCTTCAGGGACCCCGAGCCGGGCGGCCTGGGAACCGGGGGTGACGAGTCGCTGGAATTCAGCCGCAAATTCTTCGGGGAGCTCCACCTTCCCAGTACAGCATGCATGCCAGGCTTCGAGTTCGGCCACGGGGTGCATGATGGGCTCCATCCGGAGGGCCTCGACCTTGGACCGGAGATCGACGAGGACGGCGGCGGGGGCGGCGGTGTCCCGCTCGTAGCTCATGGTGTTGAGGAGATCGAGGACGGAGCGGACCTTCAGGACGTCGTCCTGGTCGTTGAAGAGGGCGTCGATGACCCGGTGGACCTCGGAAAGGCCGGAGAGGTCGGCGAGGCGGTCCCGGAGGGTAGTGGCGCTGGTGGCCCCTTCCTGGATGAATCCGATGGCCTTCTCGATGGCATAGAGGTCGAGCATCTCGAGAAGCCGGGCCCGGGCGCTCTCGGGCACGGGAGCCTCCATGTTCACGAAGCGGTCCTGGGACCAGAGGAGGGGCTCGAGGACGTCGGGGGGGAGGGCGGCCAGGGTGGAGAGGTGACGGAAGTCCATCTCGGTGAGGGTGGCCGCCTCGGCCGTCTCGGCCACGAGGCCGATGACGGGGACGACGGTCGAGACCTCGGTGCTGAAGCGCTGGCTGAATCGGCCGGCGAGCTCGAGGGCGACCACCCAGGGGTCGCGCTCGCCGTCGCCGAGCTTGTCGGCCTTAGAGAGGACACCGACGGTGTTGGCGGCGGAACCGGCCTCGTCGCTGCCGGTGGCGAGGGACCGGAGGACCTCGTGCTCGTCCTGCATGACGACGTTGCTCATGAGGAAGACGACGGCGTCGGCCTGGGCCGTGGCCGAGGTGGTCCGGCTGGCGAGGAGCTCCTCGGTGACCTTGCTGTACTCGGCGTGGACGGACCCGAGCCCGGGGGTGTCGATGAGGATGACGTTCTTCAGGGCGTCGTTGGTGAGATAGGCCTGGATGGAGGCGACATTGTCGGCATCGACGGGGAGTTGGTCGGGGAGCATCCCGGACGAGGTCATCTGGGTCTCGATCTCGGTGCCGTCCTTCATCTCGAGGACGATCCGCTGGGGGGCGCCGTAGCGGAACCAGGTGACGAGGCGGGTGCACTCGCTCACGTCGGTGGGGGCGACCCGCTGGTGGAGGAGGGCATTCACGATGGTCGACTTCCCGGCCTTGACCCGGCCCACGACCGCCACCCGCATGGGTTCCCGGAGTCGTTTGACCAGGCCGCGGAGCTCCTTGGCCTGGGCCTCGGGGAGCTTGGGGATGAATTCCTCGGCCAGGGAGGCGGTCTGCTCGATCAGTTCACTTGCGGGCATGGCCGTCAAATGGTCCCACTTCACGGACAGATTGGAAAGACCGCCCTAACCACCACTTTCGGTAGTAAGACGATCACGGAAACGGAGGATCGGGGGACGGTGGAATGGGACGGGCGGGCCCGGTGCCAGGATCCACCGCCGGAGGGAGCCGGCGTGGGGAGAATGGGCCCGTGGAGGCGGCCCGGGTCATGACATGGGGCCGGGCCGCCCGGCTCGGCTACCGGCACCGGACCCGGGTCCGGCTCGGGGCGGTGGCCCTCGGGGCCGCCGTCGTCGGCTGGGGGATGTTCGTGGAGGTGGTCCTCTACGGGACCTTCGGGCTCCGGCTGGCCCGGTCGGGGGGATCGGCCTGGCTCTGGGCCCTCCTCGACTTCGCCCTCGGCGCCGTCGGTCCCCTCCTCTGCGGCTTGACCATGGTCCGGCACCGCCGCCAGGGGGCCTCGGTCTCCCGGACGGCCGCCGGCGGGGTCGTGGCCGGCCTGCCGGCCGTCCCGCTGGCCATGGTGGCGGTGTCCTACCTGGTTGTGACCCGATTCCTTTGACCGGATCCCTTCCCGTCCACCCCGCAGCCTCCTACACTGGGCAGTAGGAACACCCTCAGCTGAGGAGTCAGCCGATGCTCATTTCCGCCCTCCTGGACACGAAGAGCGACAAAGTCGCCACCATTCCCGGACACGCCAGCGTGGCCGAGGCGGTGGCCGAGTTGGCCAGGCACCGGATCGGGGCGCTGGTCGTCTCCTCGGACGGGGCCCACATCGACGGGATCGTCTCCGAGCGGGACGTCGTCCGGCGGCTCCACGAGCTCCAGGGGAAGCTCCTGGAGGAGCCCGTCTCCTCGATCATGTCGGCGTCGGTCACGACCTGCTCTCCCGAGGACGAGGTCGAGTCCCTGATGTCGATCATGACGGAGCGGCGGATCCGGCACGTTCCGGTCGTGGTGGGGGGAGTCCTCTGCGGGATCGTGAGCATCGGGGACGTCGTGAAGAGCCGGATCGGGGAACTCGAGAAGAACACAGCCGAGCTCTTCGACTACATCAACGCCCGGTAGTCGCCGGGAGGACGGGCCGGTTCCGTCGGGTCAGGGTCAGACCGAGACGGCGACATCCCGGTCCATGGCCGCCTCCACCCGGTCCTCCGAGATGTCCTGCCCCTCGGCCTGCAGGAGGGCCCAGATCTGGCGGGGGCCGAAGGCGGGCCAGACGGCCGAGCACTTGGCCACCAGCGCACGATCCTCGTCGGCGGGGCCCCCGACCTCGGAGGCCACCCCCACCGGCTCGTCGACCGGGGCCGGCGTGGCGTGGGCGGCGGCCCGGAGCTTGTCGAGATAGACCCGACGGGAGACCCCGAGGAGCTTGGTGAACCTGGGAACGGTCACGCCGGCCCCGACCCGGAGCTCCTCGAGGGTCTCGAAGGGGACGTGGATCTCGGCGTTGATGCGCCAGACGGAGAGCTCGAGCTCGGCCAGCCGGAGGGCGGCGGCCAGGGTCCGGATCTCCTCCGCCTGGGCCGCCTCCCGTTCGAGGACCACCCTGGTGTCAGCCGGCTCGAGGGCGGCCACGCCGGCCTCGATGAACATCTTCCGCCAGCTCGAGATGGTCTGCTCGGACACCCCGAGCTGCTCGGCCACCGCCGAGGCGGAGGCCTCGCCCCGGAGCACGGTGGTCATGGCCCAGACCTTCTCGTTCCACTGCTTTGCTGGAGTCATTCGCCCTGCCTCCCGGTCGGAACGGTCCCTTCACCTCTTCCTAACGAGGGGAGGACGATTCTGTGACGGGATCCGGGGAGATTCTTCCTCCGGTCAGTCCCTCACCAGCGGCTTGTAGCGGATCCGGTGGGGCTGGTCGGCTTCCCCGCCCAGCCGCTTGTGGCGGTCGGCCTCGTAGTCGCTGAAGTTCCCCTCCCACCAGCGGACCTCGGAATCCCCCTCGAAGGCGAGGACGTGGGTGGCGATCCGGTCGAGGAACCAGCGGTCGTGACTGATGACGACGGCGCAGCCCGGGAAGGCCAGGAGGGCCTCCTCGAGGGCCCGGAGGGTATCGACGTCGAGGTCGTTGGTGGGCTCGTCGAGGAGGAGGACGTTGCCCCCCTGGGTGAGGACCTTGGCCAGCTGGACCCGGTTCCGCTCGCCTCCGGAGAGCTGGCCGACCTTCTTCTGCTGGTCG
>PLZB01000079.1 GCA_003151955.1 Acidimicrobiaceae bacterium | reverse complement strand
CCCTACACGCCGATCCAGGTCTGACTACGCTTTGATCCGCCGAGGGTTCGGCGGAGACGACCAGGGGACAGAGGGAGATCAGTCATGGGCCTCATGCACGAGGTACGCCGGGAATTCATCGCCGTCCCCGACGCCAACCGGGGCCAGATCGTCTTCAAGTGGCCGGATGAGAACATCCGGAAGTTCACCCGGGCCATCGTCGAGCCCGACGAGGTTGCCGTCTTCATGACCCAGGGCCAGATCATGGGGGTCCTCCAGCCGGGCCAGCACACCCTCGACTCGAAGGAGATCCCCTTCCTCGGGATGTTCGTGGACTGGGCCTCGGGGAGCAACGCCTTCAAGTCCGAGATCTTCTTCGTCGGGACTCGGGAGTTCACCGGGAACCGCTTCGGGGGCCGCCTCGACGACGTCCAGGACCCTCAGAGCGGTCTCGTCGTCACCCTCCGGGCCTTCGGGGAGTACGCCATGCGGGTCGTCGACCCCAACCGGCTGATCCTCAACCTGGTCGGGACCGTGAACGTCACCGACAACACCGCCGTGACCTCCTGGATGTCCGAGCAGCTCCTGAAGGTGTCCCGGACCGCCGTCACCACCCAGCTCGTCACCGGGAACTGGCCCATCCTGGGCCTCTCGGCCCACCTCCCCGAGATCGAGGCCGCCGCCCTGGCCGGGGCGGCCGATCAGCTGGCCAACTACGGGGTCACGATCACCCGGCTCGGGAACGTCGACATCAACCTGGCCGAGGAGGACTCGGCCCGGCTGAAGCAGCTGGCCAGCGACACCTCCTACACCCGGCTGGCCGGCTCCTTCGGGGCCGCCGCCGCGGCCCAGGCCATGCAGGGGGCCGGCGAGGGGATGTCCCAGGGCGGGGCTGCCGTCAGCCCGATGTTCATGGGGGCCGGCTTCGGGATGGCCGGGAACATGATGCAGGGGACGGCTCCCGGGGTCCCGGGGACGGCCCCCCCGCCGCCCCCTCCGGCCGGCCAGTTCGCCGGTGGGGGGAGCTACGCCCAGCCTGCCGCCGCCGCCCCGGTGGAGGCCGCCCCGGCCGCTCCCGCCGCCCCGGCCGCCCCGGTTGTGGCCACGGCCCTCTGTCCCAACTGCAATGCCGAGCTCCGGCCCGGGGCCAAGTTCTGCGACAACTGCGGGACCTCGGTCGGTCCGGCCCACTGCAGCCAGTGCCAGGCCGAGCTCCGGCCCGGGGCCAAGTTCTGCGACAGCTGCGGGAACCCGACGGCTCCGCCCGCCGGGGCGTGACCCCGGGGGCCGGGGAGCCTCCGGCCCCGGCCGACCCCGGGGCCCGGCGACCCTACGATCCGAACCAGCCCGACCCCCGGGCCCACGTCGAACCCCAGAACCCCATCACCCCCACGGAGGCCACTCCCCAGGGGACCCGGCCCTTCGTCGTCTACGAACCCGGGATGGCCCCCGGCTACCCCCACTTCGGGGGGGCCACCGCCGTGCCCGAGAACGCCTCGGGCTTCCCGGCCGGATTCGGCAGCCACGTGGCCACCCCCCTCACGGACCGGCCCCCGCCTCCCCGGGCCCCGGCGCCGGACCCCCTGGCCGGGGGGATCGCCGCCATCACGGCCCACGACCCCGACTTCAGCCTCCCCGCATTCCAGAACGACGCCGAGCGGACCTTCTTCATCGTCCAGTCGGCCTGGATGCAGCGGAAGCCCGATCTCTCCCACCAGGTCATGGCCGAGGGCCTCTGGCAGCAGCACAAGATGCAGATCGAGGCGATGATCGCCAACCACGAGACCGACGTCATGCGGGACCTGGCCGTGGCCTCGGTCACCCCGATGGCGGCCGGGGCCGACCCCCAGCAGGACTGGATCACCATCCGGATCACTGCCGGCTGCGCCGACTACGAGGTCGACGACCGGACCGGGAAGACGATCGCCGGGGACAGGCAGTTCCAGGAGTGGGCGGAGGACTGGACCTTCAACCGGCTCCCCACGGCGAAGAGCGGGAAGCCGGCTGCGCTGACCGAGTGCCCGAACTGCGGGGCCCCCCTCTCCACCGACATCGCCGGGATCTGCTCCTACTGCCACCAGCCCGTCCTCGGCACGGACCAGGGCTGGCGGGTGGCCCGGATCGCCCGGCTGAGCTGACCGCCCGGGGGCCCGGATCCCCTGGAGCCAGGAGTGGTGGAATGCGCGTGGTGAGGCGATGACCGGGCATGGGGTGGTGATCGCCGGTGGAGGTCCGACGGGGATGATGCTGGCGGCGGAGTTGGCGTTGGCGAAGGTCGACGTCGCCATCGTCGAGCGGCGGGACGGCCAGGAGATGGACGGATCACGTGCCGGCGGTCTCCACTCCCGCACCATCGAGGTGCTCGACCAGCGGGGCGTCGCCGACCGGTTCCTGGCCGAGGGCAAGGCGATGCAGGTCCAGGCCTTCGCCGGGGTCCCGTTGGACATCAGCGACTTCCCCAGCCGCCACAACTACGGGCTGGCGCTTTGGCAGAGCCATTTCGAGCGCATCCTGGCCGCCTGGGTCGGCGAGCTGGGGGTGCCCATCGCCCGAGAACGTGAGGTGACGGGCTTCGCCCAGGACGAGACCGGCGTCGATGTCGAGCTGTCCGACGGCCGGTCGCTCCGAGCGGACTATCTCGTCGGGTGCGACGGAGGACGGAGTGTGGTCCGGAAGGCGGCCGGCATCGAGTTCCCCGGGTGGGATCCGACGACCAGCTGGCTGATCGCCGAGGTCGAGATGGACGAGGAGCCGGAACTAGGCATCCGCAACGGTGGCGGCATCGGCCGGGGGGACGGAGGGTCGATACGGGTCGTCCTGACCGAAGAGCACCTCGAACACACCGGAGAGCCCACCCTCGAGGATCTCCGCCAGGCACTCATCAGCGCCGAGGGGACGGACTACGGGGTCCACAGTCCGACATGGATCTCCCGGTTCACCGACATGACCCGGCAGGCGGCCTCCTACCGCCAGGGTCGGGTCCTGCTCGCCGGCGACGCCGCCCACGTCCATCCCCCCCAGGGTGGCCAGGGCCTCAACACCGGTGTCCAGGATGCTGTGAACCTCGGATGGAAGCTGGCCCAGGTGGTTAACGGGACAGCACCGGACGGCCTCCTGGACACCTACCAGGCCGAGCGGCATCCGGTCGGTGCCCGGGTGCTCCACAACACCATGGCCCAGATCGCCCTCGGCGGCACCGGCGAGCGCATCGATGCGCTGCGAGACGTCCTGACCGAGCTGCTGGCCATGGACGAGCCCCGAAAGCGGTTCGCCGGGATGCTCTCCGGGCTGGACATCCACTACGACCTCGGTGAGGGCCACCCCCTGGCCGGGCGCCGCATGCCCGATCTCGACCTGGACACCGCCGACGGTCCGATTCGGGTGTTCACCCTGCTCCACGAGGCCCGGCCCCTGCTCCTCAACCTCGGGGAACCGGGCGGCTTCGACGGTTCACCCTGGGCGGATCGAGTCCGGTTTGTCGACGCCAGGCACGACGGCGTGTGGGAGCTCCCGGTCCTCGGCGAGGTTGCGGCTCCCCGGGCCGTGTTGATCCGACCTGACGGGCATGTCGCCTGGGTGGGAGACCTCACGGACCCGGCGCTGCCCCAGGCCCTCACGACCTGGTTCGGAGGGGCCACTGCGGCACGCTGAGGAACCCCATCATGGTCAGCGAGTCGATCGGCGATTCGACGAACCCGTAGTGTTGGTAGAAGGTCTTCGCTTCCTCGTCCTTGGCGTGGACCAGGAGCAGTCTGACCCCGACGGACCCGGAGACGTCGAGGGCCTTGAGGACGAAGTGCTTCAGGAGCGCCGCACCCAGGCCCCGGCCCTTGTGCTTGCTGTCGACGGCCATCCGTCCGAGGAGGATGGCAGGCATCTCCTCCGGTTGGTTCCGACCGAATCCCTTGGGGGCGGTCGAGCGGAGGACCGAGGCCGTGGAGGAGGCGTAGAAAGCGACGACCCGTTCATCGTCGGACCCGGTGACCACCCAGGTCCGGCTGGTGCCACCAGACTGGTTGGCGAGCGCCCGTCGGAGGAGCCAGTCATTCAGTTGAGGTACCCCACAATCGAATCCGGTCAGCTGGTGGCCGGCGACCAGAAGCTCCGGACCGCGGTAGGTCACGACTGGGGGGTCTCCAGGACCGACGGGGTGGCGAGGAGCCTGATCATCGACTTCGGGAGCTTCGCCGGTGCCGAGACGAGGGCCTGGAGCTCGTTCCAGGCGGCGTCGTCGACAACGAAGACCCGCCGATCGGCCAGGTCGGACTCGGCTGCCAGCACGGCATGGCGGAGGACGTAGTCGCTGGCGGACTCCCCCCGGGCTTCGGCGGCCCGGCGGAGGATCTCGTTCTGGTCCGCCGTCAGCCGCAGGCTCATCCGCTCTGTCTTGGTTGCCACGGCAGCCATCGTACATTGTTTGACGTACACAGAACGAGGAGGCCCCTCCGGTTCATGCTGGTTTCCGTCGATTCATGACGTATCGTCGTTCGAACGTGCAGATCGGGACGATCGACGGGGGGAACCGGCGATGCTCTTGAGGTTCGAGGTCTCCAACCACCGGTCCATCCTCGAGCCGGTCGAGCTCTCCATGATCGCCCTCGACGAGGACCGGCCCCAGGCCCGGGCCTCCGAGGCTCTGACCAAGCGGGTCCTGGCCCTGGCCGGGATCTACGGGCCCAACGCCTCGGGGAAGTCGAACCTGGTCGACGCCCTGGTCTGGCTGGCGGCCGCCGTGGACGGCTCGGCCCGGGACCCGGCCGCCGGCACCGGGCGCCAGCCCTTCCGGTTCGGCTCCGGTCCGACGACCCCCTCCAGCTTCGAGGTCGAGCTGCTGGTCGAGGGCGTCCGCTGCGCCTACAGCCTCACCGTCGACGACTCCGTCGTGCTCTCCGAGAGCCTCTGGAGCTTTCCGGAGCGCCGGAAGCGGGTCGTCTTCGAGCGGGAGGGAGCCGACCTCCGGGTCCGACGGGGCCTCGGGGACCTGGTCGGTGTCGAGGAGCGCCTCAACCCGGCTATCCCGGTCCTCTCGGCTGCTCTCGGCCTGGAGGGGACCGAGGTCCAGCCCGTGGCCCGGGCCCTCGCCGGCATCAGGGCGTTCGGAGCCAGGCACACACCAGAGAGGAACCCTCAACCTGAGCTTGACCCTGACCCCTCGGCCACCTGGCGGTCGACCCAGGCCCTTCTCCGGTTCGCCGGGCTCGGGATCGAGGGGATGCGGGTCGGGGAGGACGGGAAGCTCCGGCTCACCCACCGGGCCGGTGGGCAGGAGCTGGACTTCGAGCTGGCCGAGGAGTCGGCCGGGACCCGGCGCTGGCTGGCCCTCATCGGGCCCATCCTGGCCGCCATCCGCCAGGGCCGGATCCTGGTCATCGACGAGATCGAGGCCGACCTCCACCCCCGGCTCTCGGCCCAGCTCCTCGAGCTCTTCCAGGACCCCGAGACGAATCCCCAGGGAGCCCAGCTCATCTTCACCAGCCACGACACCAGCCTCCTGGGCGTCCTCAACCGGGACGAGGTCTGGCTCACCGAACGGGACGGGAACGGTGCCACCCTTCTCACGGCCCTGGCCGACCACGGGGGGGACCGGGTCCGTCGGACGACGAACCTCGAGAAGGCCTACCTCGAGGGGCGGTACGGGGCCGTTCCCGAGCTCGACCGGGCCTTCCTCCGGGAGGCCCTTGGGGAGGCGTCGGCGGGACCGTGACGGACGTCGGTCAGAGATCGGCCTGGCGGAGCCATGTGGCGAAGAACGGATCGGCGACTACCCACCGTCCATCACGATGGGCAACGAGGTCGTCCGTGTCCATTGCGGTCAGGGCTCGCGAGACCGAGGAGGCGTTAGCGAGGCGGCAGGCCCGGACGAATGTCTCCGAGGCCGGGGCGTCCGTTCCGCCATGGGCGAGCTCGATCAGGACCTGGCGTTGTCCCGGTGCCCGCCGACTGAACTCCTCGACGTAGGTCGGGGCTTCATGGTCGACGGCGAGCTCGAGTCCGGCGGCCACCGCAGCCCGGTCGATCCGCCGTCCCGCTACCTCGAAGGCCTCATAGGCGAGGTGCTGGATGTCGTTCGGGACGGGACCGGCCAAGGCGACGATGGCAGCGGCCACCTCCGGGGTCATCGGAGCGCCCCCGTCGGCCGACCGGGTCTCGAGATAGGCGGCCATCTCGGCGTCGGGGATCGGGCCCAAAGCCAGACGTTGGGCCATGTTGTAGAGGGGGGCATCGTGGGCGGTGACCAGTCGGTCCATCAGATGACGCTTGGAGCCGGCCAGGACCAGGCTCACCTTGGGGTGCTCGTCGGCCAGGGCCTTGAGGAGGTCCGGGAGGTGGCCGCCGTGGTCCGGGATGGATTGGAACTCGTCGAGGATCAGGGCGGCGGGTCGATCGGCGGCCTCCTCGGCGAGCAGGGCGTAGACATCGGCGACCATGTCGTCTGCGTCTCGTGGCGTCATGTTGGGCCCGAACGTGAATGAGGGTGAACCACCGGCATCGAACGTCACGCCGGGGGTGATGCGGAGGCGGTGGAGGAACTCGGGGACGGCCTGTTTGGCCCGGTGCCAGCGGGCGCCCCTCATGGCATAGGCCTGGCCCGTGAGCTTCCCGACCAGGGCGCCGAGATCACGGCAGCGGAGGACGTTCACATGGATGATGGCCCGGTCGTTGTCGGCCAGCTCGGCCTCGGCCCGGAGCAGGACCGAGGTCTTCCCATAGCGTCGGGGTGAGACCAGGACGACGTTGATGTGGTTGGTGATCCTGCTGACGAGGGCCTGAACCTCCCGGTTCCGGCCGGTGAAGAAATCGCCTTCGGCGGGGGTGCCGTAGTGGAACGGATTCGGGCGGCTGGCCATGGCCGAGATTATACAACCTAGCGTTATGCGGATCGGCATAACGCTAATCAGCAGAATCTTGTCGGCGCCGGGGGCGGGATGCCGACTGCCGCCGGTAGCCTCGCCCCGATGACCGACCACCTTTCCGCTGTGGTCGACGGCGGGGGCCTCCTGGCCGCCCTCCGGGCCGGGCCGGGGCTTCGAGGCCGGCCCCGGTCGAGTTCTGGTCCAACCTCTGATCGATGACACGGGCTGGCTGTAGCTCAGACCGGAGATTGCTTGTACCGTGGCAGCAATCCTCCCCGCCCTTCGGAATGGCCTCGGCCATCCAGAGTGGCGGGGTTTATCTTCTCGGCGACAGGCCTGAATGCTGCCTCTGTCCGCCCACGTCAGTGTGGAGCCGCCGGTAGCCTGCCCCTGATGGCCGGCCCCTTCTCCGCCGAGGTCACCGCCGAGGAGCTCCTGGCCTTCCTCCGGGCCGGCCGGGGCTTCGAGGCCGGACCCGTCCTCGAGGCCAAGCTCGGCCGGCTGGCCCGATGGTTCGCTGACCAGGATCTCGACGCCGCCGTGGTCGGGGTCAGCGGGGGAGTCGACTCCGCCGTCGTCCTCGGACTCCTCGAACGGTTCCAGGCCCAGCCCGGTTCCCCCCTCCGTCGTGTGGTCGCCCTTCTCCTCCCCGTCGAGGGTCCGGGGGCCACCGGCCAGGCCGAGGCCACGGCCCGGGCGTCCCTCGTTACCGCCACCCTCGGGGCCGAGACCTGGCTCGCCCCCCTCGGAGACGCCCAGGCCGCCACCCGGGCCGCCCTCGAGGCCGGCTCCGGGCTCGCCTTCGACGGCTGGTCGGCCGGCCAGCTCCTCGCCGTCTCCCGGACCCCCGCCCTCTACGGGGCCGTCGCCCTCCTCCGGGCCGCCGGAGCGCGGGCCGTGGTGGTGGGGACGACCAACCGGGACGAGGGGGTCTACCTCGGCTTCTTCGGGAAGGCCTCCGACGCCATGGTCGACCTCCAGCCCATCTCCGATCTCCACAAGTCCGAGGTCCGGGCCCTGGCCCGTCTCCTCGGGGTTCCCGCCGAGGTCATCGCCGCCCCACCCGCCGGGGACGTCTGGGACGGCCGGACCGACGCCGAGATGATCGGGGTCGACTACGACGGGGTCGAGACCGTCCTCCGTCTCCTCGAGCTGGGCCGGGACCCCGGGGCCCTGGCCGGCGGGGCCGCCGCCGCCGCCGTCGACCGACTCCACCGGGCCAATGCCCACAAGTACGCCGTGGGCTCCCCGGCCGTCCACCTCGACGTCCTTCCCCGGGGGGTCCCCGGGGGCTGGGCCGACGAGACCCTCTCCCCCCGCCGGGAGGACCCCCCCGCCCCCGGAGCCGTCCCCGGCCGCTGGGACCCCCCGCCGGTCGAGCTCGACCCCCCTACGGGCCTTCCCCGGGTCGACCAGCTCTCCGGCCTGGCCACCATGGCCCGGGGTGTCCTCACCCCCGCCGACTGCCGCCGGCTGATCCGGGCCATGGAGGAGACGGCCAACCCCGAGCCGGTCGGGGTCACCGGGGTCCGGGCCTCGGCCGGGGTGGGATCGGTCCGGGCCACGGCCTGGGCGCCCGAGCTCGCCGCCGCCCTCTGGCACCGGCTCCGCCCCGCCCTCGCCACCGTCCGGTTCCTCGGGCCCCTCGACCCCACCGAGAGCTGGGCCACCGATGACCGGACCGGCCACCGGACCTGGCGGGTCGTCGGCCTCAGCCCCCTCCTCCGGTTCATGCGCTACGAGCCCGGGGGCCGCCACCTCGGCCACTACGACGCCGGCCACGACTACAGGGACGGCCGCCGGACGCTCACCTCCGTCGTCCTCTATCTCACCGGCTCCGGCCCCGGCACCGGGGGGGCCACCCGGCTCCTCACCGACGGACAGGAGGCCAGGCCCGTCTGGGACCGGGACCACACCGACTGGGACCGGGACGCCCGGCCCGACGAGGTTCTCCTCGCCGTCCTTCCCGAGGAGGGAGCGGCCCTCTGCTTTGACCACCGCCGCCCCCACGACGTCGACTGCTGGGCCGGCCCCGGCGACCGCGTCGTCATCCGAGCCGACGTCGTCTACGAGGCCGTCCCCGACGGCCAGACCCTCCCATGAGACAGTCCCTCCCGTGAGACGGTCCCTCCCGTGAGCCTCCCCTGGAAGGTGGCCCGGGACCCCTACCTCCGGGCCCTGGCCCTCCGCCACGGGCTCCCCGCCGTGGAGGAGGCCGGCTTCTTCGAGGACGGCGACCCCGGCAACGCCCCCCTCGACGACACCGGCTGGCTCTCCACGCCGACCGAGCTCGTCCGCCGGGCCCTGGCCCGAGGACAGCCGGGGGATGGGCCGCCCGTGGTCCTCCTCGCCACCGGGGCCTTCCATCCCGTCCACGACGGTCATCTGGCCATGATGGAGACGGCCCGTCGGGCCCTCGGGGATCGGGGCCGCCGGGTAGTCGGGGGCTACCTCTCCCCGGCCCATGACGACTACATCCGGCACAAGTGGGGGAGGGTCGACCGGGCCGTCTCCGACCGGTTGGCCCGGCTGGCCGCCGTCCTGGCCCCGACGGGCTGGCTCTCGGTCGACCCCTGGGAGGCCCTGGCCCGGCGGGTGGCCGTCAACTACACCGACGTCACCGCCCGGCTCCAGGCCTACCTCGGGTCCCTCCTCGACCCGGCCGTCGAGGTCGTCTACGTGGCCGGGGGGGACAACGCCCGGTTCGCCCTGGCCTTCTCCGAGGTCGGGGGCTGTGTGGTGGTGGGCCGGCCCGGCTCGGAGGAGACCGTCCGGCGGTGGCGGGAGGACCCCCGGCTGGTCGGGAACCCCAGGATCGTCTGGGCCGCCGGTGACCACCCCGGCTCCTCCACCGCCCTCCGCCCCCTTCCGGCCGAGCCCCCGACCCCGGGTCCCCCCGCCCTCACCCTCCGGCTCGAGGACGTCCGGGCCGTCGCCACCCTCGGACTCCCCGGGTCCGCCTGGCGGGCCTTCCAGGAGGCCCTCCTGGCCGAGCTCCGGGCCCGGACGGCTCTCACCTCCGTCCCCATCGAGGACCAGGGGGAGCCCCCCCGGGCCGGGACCATCAGCCTCGACCCCCTCCTCCCCGGCCAGGTCGACCTGGCCCTCAGCCGCCTCTACGACCTCGGCGGCCACCACCTTCTCGGCCATGTGGCCCGGCCCGACCATCCCCCCCTGGAGGACCAGCTGGCCGCCGTTCCCCCCGGGGACTGGATCCTCCGGGACGACGACCGGGCCACCGGGGCCACCGTGGCCCTCGTCACCACCGGCCTCCCCCCCGGGGTCACCGTCACCGGCACCGTCTTCTCCCTCCCGGAGGGACCGGGGGAGATCGCCGACAGCCGGGACTTCCTCCTCGGGACCGACGACGGCGGCCTCGTCCTGGCCCTCCCCGACGGGACGGTGGGCCGAGCCCCCTACCTCCTCCCCGCCGTCGACCCCGCCGCCCGGGCCGAGATCCCCCCCGACCGGGCCCTCGCCTTCTCCCGGGCCGTCTGGGAGCTGAACGCCGAGGTCTTCGCCAGGACCGGCCTGACGGTGTCCGACCTCCCCCCTCCCGCCGGCCGGACCGCCCGGGTCGCCGGGTTCGCTCCCGGCGACCTCCTGGAGGACCTGGCCCGGCACCACACCCAGGTCCTGGCCGGCCTGCTGCAACCCCCGGGGGGCTGAGGGCGTGTTACAGAGGTGACCGGGGCGGGGGAGGCGGGGTTCGAGGAGCTCTACATCTCCGCCCGGGGCCGGATCGTCCGGCAGGTCCTCGCCCTCACGGGGGATCTCTCGGAGGCCGCCGAAGTAGTCCAGGAGGCCTTCATGCGGGCCTGGCAGCACTGGGACAAGGTGGCCGGCTACGACGACCCCGAGGCGTGGGTCCGCCGGGTGGCCCACAACCTGGCCGTCTCCCGCTGGCGCCGGATCCGCCGGTCCCGGGACCAACGACCCGAACCCGATCCGGAGACCGCTGACGGGAGCGGTCCGGACACCCGGATGGCGGTCTCGGCCGCCCTGGCAGCCCTTCCGGTGAACCAGCGCCGGGCCATCGTCCTCCACCACCTCGGCGGTCTCTCCGTCGAGGAGACCGCCGCCGAGCTCGAAGCCCCTACCGGGACTGTCAAGTCCTGGCTGGCCCGGGGCCGGAGTGCCATGGCCGCCAGCCTGGGCCGGGAAGATGAAGAGGAGGGAACCCCATGACGACGGACTGGATGGAAGCGGCCCTGACCGAGGCCACCGACCGCGCCGACCGGGTCGACTGGCCCGAGGCCGCCGATCTCCGGTCCCGGTCCCACCGCCGGCCCCGCCGCCAGGTCGCGGCCCGAGCCGGCCTCACCACCGTCGTCGTCCTCGCCGTCCTGGTCGGCGCCGTCACCTGGTGGCCCCATCCGGCCCAGGCCCCCGCCGTCCTCTCCAGCCTCGACACCGGGCCCTGCGCCGGCCAGCCCCCCGGCTGCGGGAGCCCTCTGGGAACGGCCGCCGCTCTGGCCGGGGCTACCTGGTCGCCGCTCCCGGCTTCACCGTTGGCGCCCCGACAGGACCAGGCCTCCGTCTGGACCGGGACCGAGCTCATCGAGTGGGGCGGGGTGAGCTCGATCAGGCTGGATCAAGAGGTCTACGCCGACGGGACTGCCTTCGACCCGACCACCGGGACCTGGCGAGCGCTTCCCCCCTCTCCCCTGGCCGCCCGTTCCGGAGCATCGGCGGTCTGGACGGGTCGGGAGGCCATCATCTGGGGAGGGACGAACAGCGGGAATACCCAGGCCTTCGCCGATGGCGCCGCCTACGACCCCACTGACCGGCGGTGGCATCTCCTCCCTCCCTCGCCGTTGAGCGCCCGCCTCGACGCCACCGCCATCTGGACCGGCGACGAGCTGATCGTCTTCGGAGGCGACGATGCGCAGGGGAACGAGCAATTCGACGGGGCTGTCTACCAGCCGGCCACCGACCGGTGGACGCTCCTCCCCGACCCGCCCGCCGGCTTTGGCCGGCCAGACCAGTCCACCGTGGCCTGGACCGGAAGGCAGTTCCTCGTCTGGGAGGTCTACCTGCGATCGCATCAGTTCTCGACCGGGTCCGAGGAGCGACTCGATCGAGAGAACATCTCGCTCAGGATCGGGCGGCCCACCTGGCAGCAGCTCCCTCCGCCTCCCTCCGACGCCGACCCCTACGGAGCGACGACGGCATGGACCGGTCAGGAGGTTCTCTTCCTCGGCGGCGGCGGCTGCTTCTTCTTCAGCTGCCCGCCCCCGAGCCTGCTTCGTCCCGGCGCCACCTATGACCCCGCCACCGGGTCGTGGGGAACGATCCCGGGGAACGCCGTCGCCTCCGGATCGGGCGCCGCCAGCCAGGCTTGGACGGGCCAGGCCCTCGTCGCAATCAACCAGAGCGTCTCCGGTGGCGGTCCCGGTTATACCCTGTCGCCTGGCGACGGCGTTGTCTACGACCCAGGCACCGGCACCTGGACGACACTGCCTCCTCTCCCGCTCGTATCGCCAGCGCACCTGACGGTCACCTGGACCGGCACCCAGCTCCTCGTTCTGGTCGACGGTTCCACCGGGGAGGCCCTCACCCCCCGGTCAGCTCCGACGAGTAGCTGACCGCCTCCTCGGCCCCGGCCAGGTCGACGACGGTGACGGGAACCTCCCCGAAGAGCTCCCCGAGGACCTCCCGGACCCCGGGGTCGGCGGCCCGGCCGGAACCGTCCAACCCGACGGTCAGTGACCTGTCGGCGGCCTGGTGGACCGAGAACCGGGCCAGCGGGAACCGGCCCAGGGCCACCGAGACGTCGATGGTGTTCACGGCCCGGCCGTCGGCGGCGGCGAAGTGGACCGGGGCCCGGCCTTCGAGGCCGACGAGGACGGGGAGGCCCCCCCGCCAGTCGAGGGCGGCGAAGTCCCCCGTCCGGTACCGCAGCAGGGGGAGGGCCGGGTTGAACCCTCCCGTCAGGGTGATCTCTCCCCGCTCCCCCGGAGGGCAGCTCCGGCCGGCGGGGTCGAGGATCTCGACGTAGAGCCCCGGCTGGAGCAGACCGTGGCCGGACCCGTCGGGGAGTCCGGCGGCGATCGGCCCCGACTCGTTCATCCCGTAGACGTCGATGACGGGGCAGCCGAACCGGGTCTCGAGCTCGGCCCGGAGGCCCGGGAGGAGGGCCATGGCGCTCGAGAGGAGGGCCTTCGGCTGGAGGTCGACATCGAGGGAGGCCAGCCGGGCGAAGGCCACCGGGTCCCCGGTCAGGACCTCGGGGGCGATGGCCTCGAGGAAGGCCTCGGGATCCCCGGGGGCCCGCCAGTCGGCGGGGGAGAGGTTCAGCTTGCAGGTCGCCCCCTGGTCGAGGAAGGAGGAGACCGAGGCGTAGGTGTAGGTCGACCGCTGCCAGCAGACCTGGGCCACCGCCGTCCGGCCCGGTCCCCCCTCGAGGGCGAGGCCGTGGAGGCCGAGGGCGGCCCCGAGGAGGACGCAGTAGGAGGCGGCCGCCTCCGGGGTCGAGGCGATGTAGGCCACTCCCGTCCCCCCCGTCCCGGTGGTCGTGTAGACGACCATGTCGTCGAGGGGGTGGTCGTCGGGGACGAACCCGTAGGGATCCCTCACGAGGTCGGCCCGGGAGACGGTGGGGATCTGGTTGAACCGGGCCGGGAGGGCCCCGGCCCGACGGTAGGCCGGGACCTGGGTCGAGACCCGGGAGGCGAAGCCGGCCACCCAGGCCGGGGGCCGGCCCTGGGCCCAGCCCGTCCGGGCCGCCGTCTCCTGCTCGAAGGCCCGGACCCGGGCCAGCCCGGCCGTCGTGAGCCGGTCCCCGCAGGTGTGGTTGTACCGGGGGGCCCGGGGGTCCTCGAGGAGCTTCGAGAGCAGGGCCCGGCCTTCGTTGTCGATGAGGGGCCGGCGCTCCTCCTCGGTCAGCCCCCCCTCCGGCGTCGGGCTCATCGTCGGCTCACTCCCTCGAGGCCTTCGCCGCCGCCTCGGCCGCCGCCTTGGCGTGCATCGCCTCCCGGACGGCCTCGGCCCGGACCTCCGCCTCCCGGGTGGCCGCCACCACCCGGGCCCGCTCCGAGGAATCCAGGGTGGTGAGACGGTCGGCCGCCTCGGCCTCGGTCTCCCCGGCCGGGACCAGTTCCAGGGCGGCCAGGGCCCGCCGGGCCAGCTCCTCCCGTCGGTCCGGCTCGGAGACGAGGGCCGGGGCGGGGACGAGGGAGGCCAGCTCCCGGAGGTCGTCCCCGGTCAGGAACACCCAGGCCCGCTCGCCCGATCCCGGGGCCACCAGGGTCGGGTCGGCCAGGAGCCAGGAGGACACCGCCACGCAGCCCAGCCAGTTCCGGGCCTCCGGGCTCTCGAGGGGCCGGAGGAGGGCCCCGGCGGCCTGGTCGAGGCTGACGGCCCCGTGGAGGGCGAGGAGGTCGGCCACGAGGGCGGGGACCACCGTCGTGGGGGCCAGGAACTCCCCCGGGGTCTCGAGGAGCCGTCGGGTCAGGACCTCGACCGGGGGGCCGGCGGCGGTCAACGGCCCACCATCCCAGGCTCCTCGTAGCGGCGCCGGCTGAAGGCCCGGGCGAAGGCCACCAGGTCGGCCCAGTCCCTCACCGGGAAGATCTCCCAGCCGTCCTCGGCCGCCTCGTGGAGTCCCGGGACCTTGTCGACGGGGGCCCAGAGGTTCAGGACCATCGTCCCCCCGCCCCCCGCCTCCCGGAGCGCCTTCCGGGCCACCTCCCGGCCGGGCCGGCCCGCCTCGTCCAGCTCGAACATCGTGTTCACCCCGTCGTCGGAGACGACCAGGACATGGGCGGGCCCGGCCGAGGGGGGCCGGGAGCCGTAGGTGTCCCGGAGGACGTGGATCGGGAAGGCCGTCCCCCCGCCGAAGAACCCCGTCAGGACCTTCAGGACGGCCCCCTCGTCCCGGACGAACCCCCGGGTCGAGGTGAACTCGAGGGCCCCGCTCCAGAGGGTGGCCTGGACCCGGGCCCCGGCCCGCAGCGCCGAGAGGGCCACGATGGCCCCGGCCAGGGCCAGGTAGCTCACCGTCACCTGGGGGTTCGGCATCGACCCGGAGGAGTCCACGTAGAGGTCGAGGTCGACCGGGACCCGCTCCGGCTCCGCCCCCGGGCTCGTCCCCCAGACCCGCCGGACCGTCGTCACCCCCGGGATCACCACCGGTCCCTGGAGGGCCGTCTCGACCCAGTCGATCTCCGAGAGCTCCTCGCCTGCGTCCCAGGGCTCCGTTCCCTCCGGGAGGGGGTCGAGGGCGACCGGGGACCGCCGGCTCGGGAAGGGGATCAGCTGGCCGGCGGCCCGCTCCCGGTAGTACCGGACGGCCACCTCGTGGTCGCTCAGGTCGAGCCCCGAGGCCCGGAGGATCTCCCCGTACTCGAAGGGCTCCCGGTACTGCCCCCGTGACCCCCCCTGGGTGCCCGCCTCGGGCTCGGCCGGGGCCTCCCCGGCGGGACCGGTCAGGTCCCCGTTCAGCTCCGGGTCGAGCGAGGGGTGGAGGGCCCGCCGGCCCTCGGACCCCTCCACCCCGGTCAGCCCGTCGGGGAACCCCCCGGCCCCGGCCCCGAGGGCGTCCTGCCAGACCGTCCAGGCCCCCTCGGCCCCCGGGGTCTCCTCCAGGAGGTAGGGGAGGCAGAGCGCCCCGAACCGGCCCGCCCCCTCCAGCCACCGCCCGGCGAAGGACCGGACCAGCCGGGCCCCGAGGAGGGCGTCCCCGAGGAGCCGCTCGTCGAGCTCCCCCCGGGCGATCCGCCCCCGGGGGAGGCTCCAGAGGACCTCGTAGAGCCGCATGTAGAAGGCCCAGAACCGTCCCGCCCCCTCCTCCCCGTCGGCGTCCCCGGTCGCCGGCGCGTCGGCCAGGGTGGCGTAGACCCCGGCCATGTCGAGCCCCCGGGCCCGCTGGAGCCGGTCGTTGATGAGGAGGTCGGCGTAGAGGTTGGCCACCATGGGGGCATGGCCCTCGACGGTGGGGAGGTTCAGCCGGATCCGGGCCAACATCCGGGCGTTGTCGGCCAAGTCGGCCGGGCAGAGGATGTGGTGGCCGATCTCGTGGCCGAGGATCTCGAGGGGGAACCCGACCAGGTCGGGGGAGACCTGCCGGAGGCTGATCACCACCCGCTGGTCGGCCAGCCGGATCATGGCGAAGCTCCCCGTCAGCCCCTCGGCTCCCTCCTCCTCCTCGGTCAGGCAGAACCGGGGGGGCCGGAGCCGGGTGAAGGGGCTCCAGAGGGCCAGGGCTTCCGGCCACCGGGCCGTCCAGGCCTCCCGGACCTCCTCCAGGGTGGCCGTCGCTCCCATCGGGGGAAGCTTCTCACTGATCCCCGGCGGCAGCTGGGCCGGGACGGGGAACCCCGACGAGGACTGCGCCTGCGAGCCGAAGCCCCAGGAGGGGTCGGGACCGGCCGAGTTCGACGAGGTCCTGGCCCGGAGGCAGGCCGAGGACGAGGGGCTCTGATCCGGACGGGCTCGCTCGTCTCCTGGCGCGCGGGCTCAGGACCGGGCGACTGAAGCGCGTCCAGGTACCTCCGCCGCACCGCTTCCTGGTCGGCTTGGCTTCGCTCTCCCCACGAGTAGAGCCCCGACCCGAGGCCCATGACCCGCGCCAGCTCGTTGGCTGTCATTCGGGCGTGACGCCCGTTCCCGTTCGTGAAGGGGTGGATGGCCACCATCCCCCGGTGCAGGCGGACTCCGATCTCAGGGGCCGGGTAGCTGTCGTTTTCGATCTGAGTCTGGGTGTTGCGAAGGAGGGCCTCCCAGTTCTCGGCGATCATCACCGGATCCACCCCGATGTTCGTCTCCCGTAAGCGGAGCTTGCCGGCCCAGGTCCACACGTCTTCGAACATCCTCCGGTGGAGGTTCCGGAGCGCCACCTGACTCAGGAGGGCGGCGGGGGCGTCGAAGGGGTTGTCCTCGAGCCAGAATTCGGCTTGGGCGATGTTGTCCAACTCGGCCTCGTTGAGTTCATCGAGCGTCACGATGGCTCGAGAGGCCGGGGTCAAGAACTCCCGGTCGCCCTCCTCGATGGGCGTCTGCCCGAACTGGGTTGCGTGGGCGTCCCAGGAATGGGCTGGCTCTGTCCTGCTCACCGCGAAGCGATCTGTTTGGCCACGAGGCTCTGGACGAGCCTGGAGACGGCGTCGTCACTCACGTTCTGGGCTTCGAGCCCCATTGTCCAGGCTGACCGCCTGGCGATGGCCTCGGCCCTGTCCACCATGGCGGACATCTCGGCGGCAGGGAGCACGACATCCCAACGCGCCAGCCCGAGAGCCTCGAGCGCCCGTTCGACCGTGGCGGCCTTGGCTCTGCCCTGTACGTCGTTCAGCTCCAACGACGAGACCGAGGGGACTGACACACCCAGCCGCGCGGCCAGATCCGCCATGCTGATTCCTGCTTGCTGACGTGCCTGCCGAAGTGTGGTCCTCATCAGGCTATAATACCATAGCCTTATATCCCAGGCTTCAAGCCACTGCCCCGGGGAGGAAGGTCACGGCGTGGCCGAGGGCCGAGCTGGCCGCCAGCCCCCCGGCCACCGCGACCCAGCTGGTCAGCTCCGGAATCTGGGCCAGGGCGGGAGGCGGGGGACCCCCGGGCCCGGGTGTTGCTGACCCGCCGGCCTCCCCGGCCCGGATCACGGCCGAGCCGAAGCAGTCGGCGAAGACCAGCCACCGCTCCACCCCGTCGTCGGCCACCACCCGGCCGGTGGGGTCGAGGGTGAGGGTCGGGGGGCGGAGGAAGGTCCCCCCGAAGCCCCGGAACCCACCCACCCGGATCGGGCCCGGCCGGGCCGGGGGGTTCCCCGGGTCGAACCAGGGGTCGGCTCCCATCCGGGCCAGCTCGGCCGGGGTGGCCCCCAGGGCCAGAGCCAGGAGGTCCTCCCCCAGACCGCCGGCGATCTCCAGGGCCCCCTCCCGGTAGGGGGCCATTCCGCACCGCCAGGCCCCCACCTGGCCGGCCCGGAGGAGCTCCCCGACGGTGGGCTCCCTCCCGGCCACTGCCACCATGATCTCCGTCCACCGCCCCGGCCGCCCCGAGGTGGACTCCTCCAGGTTGGCCAGGGCGTTCGTCACCGAGGCGACCAGCACCCGGGGATCGGCGGTCAGCGGTCCCGCCACCACCGGCAGGAGGTCCTCCCAGCCCGACCGGACCGCCCCCCCGAACCGGCCCCCGGCGCAGAGCTCCAGGGCCGCCTCGACCAGGACCTCGGCCACGACCGCCGTGAACCCCTCCCCCCGGCGGTCGACCGCCTCCACGATGGGGGGGAGGACCCCGGCCAGGACCTCGGCGAAGTCGGCCGGGTCGAACCCGGGAGCCGTCCGCCTCGTCTCGGCCACCCGGGCGTTGATCTCGCTCCGGTGGGCCTCCAGGTAGCCGGCGAAGGCCCCGCTGATCAGCCCGACCACGTGAGCCAGCGCAGGTAGTTCGTGTACCGCTGGTGGAGGTACTTGCAGACGAGGACGTCGTCGTAGACGGTCCCGTAGAGCTTCCTCCCCCCGCTCCAGGCCTGGAGGAGCCGCTCGATCTCCTGGAGCCGCCGCCGGGTCTCCTCCTCGCTGACCCCCTGGAGGCCGGCCCCGAACTCGGCCAGCATGGCCCCGACGGGGTCCTCCCGGTCGAGATCGAGCCGGTCGTACTCGGCGCAGGAGAGGTCGAAGAGCCGCCGGACCCACCCCACCCGGTCGACCCGGAGGACCTGGTTCCCGGCCCCCTCGAAGAAGGGGGCGTCGAGGTCGGGGAGGAGCTTCTCGTGGAGGACGAAGGGGATGACCTGCCGGAGATCCTCCAGCCCCACGACGGGCTGGCCCCGGAAGAAGGCCAGGGCCTTCGAGTAGACGAGGAGCGTCTGGAGCGTCCGGACCGAGAGCCCGTTCCGGGTCTGGGCCCCCACGTCGGCGACCCGGTCCCGGCCCGTCTCCCCCGAGGCCAGGAGGTGGAGGTCGACCCCGGCCAGGCGGGCCGTGTCCTTCGTCATGTACTCGAGCTGGGCCCCCGCCGGCTCGAAGAACTCGAATTGGGAGGCGAAGAACTCGAGCCGCCGCCGGACCGGCCCCGGGAGGGCCACGGCCAGGACCTCCCCGTGCATGGCGTCGAGCTCGTCGGGGGTGAAGACGAGCCGGGAGGGGACGACCTCCTCGGGTCGGTAGCCCTGCTCCACCCGGTCGAGGAGCTGGGGGAGGAACCGGTTGTTGAAGGCCAGCGCCTGGACCACCACGTCGATCCGGTCCCGGAGGGCCTCGATGACCGGGTAGGTCCCCCCGCCGGCGTCGTCGTTGGCCGTCAGGAACCAGGCCGCCTCCGGGCACTCGTAGATCTGGTCGTAGAGCTCGGCGTAGTTGTCCCCCAGCACCGTCAGGAGCGCCGACTGGGTCCGGGTCGGGATCCGGTTGTACTCGTCGATGATCCGGACCCGCATCGAGAGCCAGCTCCGCCAGGCGATCCGGATCTCCGCCGCCGACTCGGCCCGGACCAGGTCCGCCGGCAGCGGGCTCCCCAGGAGGTCCGCCACCGTCATCTGGGGATGCCCGTGCTGCATCCCCCGCCGGACCTCGGAGACGCTGTAGCCGGCCAGCACCCCCATCAGGACGGCGCTGGCCGTCTTCCCCCGACCCGGCCCCCCGATGAAGAGGCACCGCCGCCGGGTGGCGAACGTCAGGAGGGGGAGGAGGACGAAGCTCGAATAGCTCTGCCCCGAGGGCAGCTCCACCAGGGCCTTCGAGTCCCCGAAGCTGAACCCGGCGCTCGGCCCCTCCTGGTACTCGATGTCGTAGTGGGTCGAGATGATGGCCTGGTTCACGATCCAGAAGTAGGCCTGCCGGAGCTTCTCGTCGAGGGCCGGTCCCTCCCCGGCCGACGGCTGGGCCAGCGGCCCCCGGTAGAGGTCGGCGACGTCGAAGCCCCGGGCCGCCCCCTCGGCGGACCGGGGGAGCGTCGGCGACTCGGGGACGTGGCTCAGATCCGGGTTCACGGTGGGCCGACTGTACCGCCCCCGCTCCGCCCCCGGCGGGGAGGAGCACCCCTGGCGATGCCGGTGCCGGGCGGATTCGGGACCTTCGGCCCGGGACGGCCAGATACCTCCGGGGGTATGCTGGGGGTATGGCAGCAGAACCGGGTCCCCTGGCGGCCCCGAACCGGGTCGTCATCGTCGGGGGGGTCGCCGGCGGGATGTCGACCGCCACCCGACTCCGCCGCCTCGACGCCGGGGTGGCCATCACCGTCCTGGAGCGCTCCGGCCACGTCTCCTTCGCCAACTGCGGCCTCCCCTACTTCGTCGGGGGCCTCATCGAGGAGGAGGAGGACCTGACCCTCCAGACTCCCGACCAGCTCTTCGACCGGTTCCGGCTCGACGTCCGGGTCGACACCGAGGTGGTCCGGATCGACCGGGCCGCCCGGCTCGTCACCACCCGCTCGACCCGGACCGGGGCCGAGACCCTCGTCGACTACGACCGCCTCGTCCTCTCCATGGGGGCCGCCCCCGTCCGACCCCCCATCCCCGGCTACGACCGGGTCCGGACCCTCCGCACCGTCGAGGACGCCGCCCGCCTGGCCGCCGACGTCGGCGGGGCCCCCTCCACCGCCGTCGTCATCGGGGCCGGCTTCATCGGCCTCGAGATGGCCGAGAACCTGGCCGGCCTGGGCCTGGACGTGACCATCGTCGAGGCTTCACCCCAGGTCCTCCCCCCCCTCGACCCCGAGCTGGCCGTCCTCGTCGCCGACGAGCTCCTCGCCCACGGTGTCCGGCTCGAGGTCGGAGCGACCGTCGCCTCGGTCGACGACCGGACGGTGACCCTGGCCGACGGCCGGGTCCTCCCCGCCGAGCTCGTCGTCGGGGCCATCGGGGTCCGGCCCGACGTCCACCTGGCCACAGAGGCCGGCCTGGCCCTCGGGCCGAACGGGGGGATCGCCGTCAACGAGGTGAACCAGACCACCGACCCGGCTGTCTACGCCGTCGGGGACGCCGCCGAGAAGGCCGATGCCATCTCCCACGCCAGCTCCCTGATCGCCCTGGCCAACGTGGCCAACCGCCACGGCCGAAGGGTCGCCGACCACATCGCCGGCCATCCCTCCCACGCCGTCGCCTCCCTCGGGACGGCCATCGTCAAGGTCTTCGACCTGGTGGTGGCCACCGTCGGCTGGAACGAGCGCAGGCTCACCACCAGCGGCCGCCGCGTCCAGGCCATCCACTCCCACCCCTTCGACCACGCCTCCTACTACCCCGGCGCCACCCGGATGTCGGCCAAGCTCCTCTTCGACCTCGACGACGGCACCATCCTCGGGGCCCAGATCGTGGGGGCCAACGGCGTCGACAAGCGGATCGACGTCATCGCCACGGCCATGGCCGGGGGGATCACCGCCGACGGCCTCGCCGACCTCGAGCTCGCCTACGCCCCCCCCTTCTCCTCGGCCAAGGACCCCGTCAACCTCCTCGGCTACATGGCCGAGAACATCCGGGGCGGCTCCTGCGTGGTCGTCGACGCTGCCGGCCTCGACCGGCTCACCGACGACGGATGGCTCCTCATTGATGTCCGCAGCGCCGCCGAGCACGCCGCCGGGGCCATCCCCGGATCGGTCAACCTGCCCCTCGACGTCCTCCGGAACCACATCGGCTCCCTCGCCGCCGGCCGGGTCGTCGTCTACTGCGAGGTGGGCCAGCGGGGCCACACCGCCACCGCCCTCCTCCGGGAGCTGGGGATCGAGGCCCGGAACCTCGACGGCGGCTACCGGACCTGGTGGGCCGCCACCCGGGCCCGGGAACTGGCCGACCCTGTCCCTATGCCAGCTTCGTGAAGAGCCGCTGGACCTCGTCGAGGGGATAGCCCGCCGCCTCGGACGCCTCCGGGTGCTCCAGGCACCAGGCCAGGCCGCTGGCGATCAGCCGGAAGCCGACCTGCTCGAGAGCCCGGGTGGCGGCACTGAGTTGGGTCACGACGTCCCGGCACTCCCGTCCCTGGGCCAGCATCGCCTCCACCCCCCGGACCTGCCCCTCGGCCCGCCGGAGCCGCCGCCGGAGATCATCGACCACCTCGACTGGGAGCTCCACCGGACCCCTCCTCCACCTCGTTCCCGATACCCCAGAGGGTACCCGTCCGAAGGCGCCGGGGTCGACGTCCAGGCCTCGCCTCGCCGGCTGCTGACCGGCCCCCGCTAGGGCCCGGGCTCGGGATCTGGGTCCCGGTCGGCCCGGGCCAGGGCCTCCTCCCGGTTGTCGAGACGTTGGACACCTACTCCCACCTGTGGCCGGACAGCGAGGACCAGACCAGGGTGTCCGTCGATGCCGTGCTGGGCGCCGGTCGGTCGAGGTTGGCCGCCCAAACTGGTGGAGGCTGAACTCCCACCGGGGTCAGGCAGGAATCAGGTCCTCGACCTCGTCGCGCAGGGTGTGCAGTGTGGGACCGTCGCGGTCATGGGCGTCGAGAAGGGCGTTGACCAGCCGCTCGGTGGCTTGGATCCCCTCGGCTGAGTCCAGCGCAGGGGCAACCGGTTGGGGATCCACGATGATCCAGAACCCCAACCCGTTCTCGTAGGACGAAACAGCGATCACGAGTTCCCGCCCGGTCAGGGCGTCACGAAGGGCCTGGTCGAACTCGTCCCCCTCCGTCTTGTTGAGGCGGTCGACCTCGGACGCCTCCAAGAGGGCAAAGACCCAAAGTGAGCCGACCTGACCGTGGCCAAGGATGCAGTGGAACAGGTAGGGGTCTCCCCCTTGGCGGATCACGCCTGTAAGGGGGTGGTCGTACCGGTTGTAGACCGCCTCCAGCTCAACCTGCTCAGAGGGCTTCCAAGGCATGGCGCTGGGACGGATCACGAGGCCATCAGCCATCTGTATCCCCTTCCCAAGTGGGTTGACTCATGCTAGTGCCGCGTCAGGCAACGTTCCTGGTTCGCGGGCCCAGGCTGTGGGTCGGTGGAAGACTGAGGCATCGAGGCGACGACCGAAGCTCAACTGAGAAGGGCCGGTTGGCACCCGGGCCGCGCTGTTGACGCGAGCACGTCGGTAGAGATCCTCAGCAGACATGGATTCGGGATCTGGAGTCCTGTCGTCAGCTTTCTTCAGGAGTTTGGGGGTCTGACGATCGAGTGGCCTACGAGCGTCGACGGAGTCTTCGGCGACATTCATTTCGACATCGATATCGCTTGTCGCAATGTTGACAGGGAGCTGGTCGAGACATGGGAACGCCGGGTGGAGACCCCGCTCTGCGTGATCGGCGAGATGGCGAGACACCAACGAGGAAGTAGCGGTTCGAGGAACAGTCGTCCGGATCCAGCTGGTCCCTCTCCGATTCGAGCGTCGGGAGGGCCGCATGTTCGTGCCCGTTGAGCAGTTGGAGCCGGTGGAAGCTCGATCCACCCTCGAACGCTCCAGCGTCTCGACGAGTCCCTTGTCGGGCGCTTCTGAGTTGGTACAGCCTGATCTGCTCTTCTGGATCGAACTCGACGTCGCTTGAGCGACGCCCGGCTGTCCACGGCCCCTGCGCCTGGGGCTGAACGGTCCCTCGACGTCAGAGACCGCCGGGGACATGCCATCGTTGACCCATGTTGGACTACCTGAGCGGTGTTCCTCGGAGACTGGAATGTGACTTCGTCCCCTCGCCCTCCGGTGGCGGGTTGCACGCAGTCCAGGAAGAGGAGGTGCATCACTGCTACATCGTGCTTCAGGGCTACACGCCGGACCTTCACAGCCCGGATCGGGTCGAATGCCCAGCCCTGGTGACCGGCGTCGGGTTCACGCAGGTCGTGTTCGGCTACCCGAACGAGGAGGCGTATTGGGAGGATGCCCGAGACGGGCTCGAACACGGCTTCTTCGAGGTCGAGGGTTCGGGCTGGAGTGCGGCCATCGACGACTACAACAACCGGTCGATCGGGACCGCCTACTTCCGGGGCAGATCGCAGAGGCACTTCTTCATCGGCTCCAAGGACGCCTCATGCCAGCTGCTGGCCGACGATCTGAAGGTCGAGGTGTTCCCGGGACACCAGTTCATTGAGGTCGTCGGCATGATCCAGCAACGGATTCACGAGTACTTCTCCAAGGGGTGAGGGTGCCTCCTGGCGCCGGGCCGGTGATCCCCGCCACCCTTGCGCTGGACCTACGGATTGGCCTCGGCCTCGCACGCCCTGATCGCTGCAAGAAGAAGATCTGAAATTCCCCTGGTTGGCCGGACACCTGACGCCAGCGTGAGCTGGGGGAGGATGGACGAATGGGTAGTGGCAGTCCGACACAGCGCCGGTACTCGGCGGAGTTCAAGCAGGATGCGGTGGCGTTGTTCCGATCGTCGGGGCGGCCGATCAAGGAAGTCGCTGACGAGTTGGGCGTGAGTGACACGTCGCTTGGGTCGTGGGTTCGGGCCGCGTCGAAGACAGCGCCTCGGGTTGAGACCGAGGATGAGCAGGTGGCCCGGCTCCGTAAGCGTGTCCGCGAGTTGGAAGAGGAGATCAGCATCTTGAAGAAGTTCACGTCATATTGGGTGAAGGAGGGCGGCCGGTGACGGGCCGGGTGGTGGTGCTACTCCGGCAGGTTCGGAGGTTGGAGGACGAGGCGGAGATCTCCCGGCGTCTGGCCGGCTTCGACGAGCGGGGCCCGGAACGGCTCCGGGTCTACCGGTTCGTCGAGGCGGAAACTCCGAATTTCGCGGTGGCGACGTTGTGCCGGGTCTGTCGGGTGTCACGATCGGCGTACTACGCCTGGCTGGCGAAGGGTGAAGGGCCCGACCAGGCCGTCGTCGACGAGGCGGACCTGGCTGACCGGATCTTCACCATCTGGCGGGCGACCCGGGGCCGCTACGGAGCACCTCGGGTGACGGCGGTGCTGTGGCGAGAAGACGAGCTGGTCGACGAGAAGAAGGTGGCCCGGCTGATGGCCGAGCTCGGGATCGCCGGGATCTCGGGCCGGGAGCGGCAGCGTCCGAAGACGACGAAGCGAGACCCGAGCCGCCAGCCCGCTCCTGACCTGGTCGAACGGCAGTTCACTGCCGCCGCACCCGATGATCTGTGGTGCGGCGACATCACCTACATCCCGACCGGTGAGGGCTGGCTCTATCTGGCGTCGGTGCTCGACGTGTTCTCGAGACGGCTGCTGGGCTGGTCGATGGCGGACCACATGCGGACCGAACTCTGCCTCGACGCCCTCCAGGCCGCCTCGCTGACCCGAGGCCGCGTCCGGTTCGACGGCACCATCTTCCATTCCGACCATGGATGCCAGTACACGAGCGACCAGTTCGGTGAAGTCTGTCGGGCTATGGGGATCGTGCAATCGATGGGGACTGTCGGCGATAGTTACGATAATGCCATGGCTGAAAGTCTTTGGGCATCCTTGAAGCGTGAACTGGTCGACTGCACTTACTTTAGCACAAAGAAAGAAGCGAGAATCGCTATCTTTGAGTGGATTGTATGGTACAATACCCAAAGGCTCCATAGCTCACTCGGCCAAGCTCCACCCGAGGAGTTCGAGGAGTCCTGGTACGGTCAAGCAGCAGCGTAGAAACGTGTCCGGTTCAAGCGGGGAACACCAGATCTGCGTCGACGTCCCACCAACTCTCCAATCTCCGAAGCGCCGGAACGAGCCTTGGGTCGCCGAGCGCTCTGGCAGCATCCACCGCCAATCGGGGGACCGATTCGGAGTCGAGGAGAAGAAGGGTCGGCTCCAGCGCGCGCTCGTCTTTGCGCTCGGCCAGGCCGACAATGGCTTCGCATCTCGTGTCGAAGTGCCCGTCTTCGAGTCGGGAGGCGAGCGCTTCTCGTACCTTCGGCGAGTCGATGTTGAGCATGGAGCCAAGGCCGAATGTCGCCCAGTCCCGGATCTCGTCGACCGGATCCGATGACAGGTCGATGAGCGCATCGGCAACGGGAACTTCCGCCTCCTCGTTGGTGACGCCTCCGGGGGCAGCTTGCGCCACGGTGAGCCGAATCCCCTCGTCCGGGTGCGAGGCGAATCGAAGGACGGCCAGGGAGGCCCGTTCGTCCCACGCATGTCCGAGCGCCGCAATGACGCTGGCGAGCGCTTCCGGCTCGTCCGATTCGTCGAGCATCGCAAGCAGTCGGGGGAGCGCCAGGGGCAGATTCTCTGGGTGGCCGTTGACCTGCTCACCGAGGCGTCCAGCTTCAGCGATCAGATCAGCTGTGTCGGACATGCGGCCCATGATTGAACCGGCCTGGGTTTGTCGGAGA
>PLZB01000082.1 GCA_003151955.1 Acidimicrobiaceae bacterium | reverse complement strand
CCGACGGTGGGGTGTTCGCCTTCGGGCACGCTCCCTTCCTCGGCAGCGTGGTCCTGGCTCGGCGGGCCGCCCCGGTGGTGGCCGTGGCAGCCACCCCCGATGGTGAGGGCTACTGGCTGGCCGGGGCGGGCGGTGTCGTGACGGCCTTCGGGGACGCCCCCGTCGTCGGCTCCCTGGCGCCCGGGACTGCGACCGCCCTGATCACGGGCCTGGCCGTGCATGTGGTGGTCCGGCCGCAGGTGAGCGATGCCGCCACCGAGCTGGCCCTCTACCACGCTCTCTGGCTGTCGACCGCCGACCTGGTCATCGACACCCCGGCCCGGCTGTCCGCCCTGGACCCGACCGAGAGCTTCTTCGGGCCGACCGCAGCGGTGATCGAGGCGGGAACCCTCGGGGTCGACGACGCCCCATCCGGGGTTACTCCCGGTCAGGCCATCGTTCTGGCCGGCTGGTCCTCGTCGGGTCGGTGCTGGTGGTACCTCCAGGTCCCGGCGATGCTCTCGGGGGCGGGTGCCCATGGGGTGACGGCCGTCGGCTCCTACTGGGCCCAGGCCCTCATGGCCACCGGCGCCTGCACGGCGTCCGCCGCCCCGGACGGGTCCGGGGCCTGGGCGTCGACGGTCCCACCGGACCTTCCCCCGCTGGACAGCGCCGTGGTGACCGCCGGACTGGAGACCGACTTCAACATCGTCAACGGCCTGACCGAGGCGGCCTCGCAGTATCAGAACAACAACCAGACCTACCAGGACATCGGGCCCATCCTGACGCAGAGCGCCCCCGAGTTCGCGTGGGTCGGTGCCTCCACCGTGCCTCCTCTTCCGAACGGCATCAGCGCCGAGACCATCTCGGTCGGGGAGACTGACGACGTCCAGGGGATCGTCCTCGCCGGCCTGTCGACCACGGGCCAGTGCGTCTGGGGCATGAACCTCAGCGCCAACCCCGCCCCCGGCGTGCCCGGCGTCTACGGGAACTTCGGGGATGTCACCACCGGCGGGACCTTCTACGCCGAGTCGGACGGGGCGGTGGCCGTCTGCGACGCCGCCAGTGCCCCCACCGACTGGCGGTCGCGGCTCGTCGTCGACCCCACGGCCTGGCCCATCACGACCCAGGCCTCGTGGATGCCGTACGGGTAGCCTCCCCGTCACCGGAAGTCCCGGGAGGGGGGGACCAGCACCGGGGGGCCGAGGTCGAGGGGGGAGAACCGCTCGGCCACCACGCTGACCACCCCGTCGGTGCGTTCCAGGCGGCCCCGGACGAGGAGGGCGGGGGACCGCCGGGCGATGTGACGCCACCGCTCCCAGGCGCCGGGTGAGCAGATGACGTTGACCATGCCCGTCTCGTCCTCGAGGTTGAGGAAGACGGTCCCCTTGGCCGTCTCGGGGTGCTGGCGGTGGGTGACGACCCCCCCGACGAGGACCCGGCCCGAGATCTCGGCCCCGGCCAGCCGCCCGGCCGGGATGACCCCGAGGGCGTCGAGCCGGGGCCGGGTCAACTCGACGGCGGTGGCCGCCACGGTGAGGCCGGTGGCCCACATGTCCGCCTCGACCTCGTCGAGGGGGGAGAGGTCGGGGAGGGTGGGGGCCTCGTCCCCGCTGACCAGGCCGGGGAGCCGGTCGGGGGTGGCCTGGGCCAGGGGGCCGGCGGCCCAGAGGATTCCCCGGCGGCTCTCCACCACCGGGGCTCCGTCGCGTGGGGGGAGACCCTCGAGGGCGCCCGCCGTGGCCAGGGCCTCGAGCTGGGGACGGCCCACCCCGGTCCGGCGGACGAGATCCTCGACCGAGGCGTAGGGGCGGCCGGCCGCGACCCGCTCGGCCACGGCCGTCCCGAGGGAGCGGACGGAGCCGAGCCCGAGACGGATGGCCGGCTGGCGGGTGGGGCCACCCACCGGGCCGGAGGTGGGGGGGCCGGCCACCCCCCAGTCGAGGCCGGCGCCGGCCCCGGAGAGGTCGACGTGGGCCCGCTCCACGCTGACCCCGTGGCGGCGGGCGTCGCTGACCAGGGACTGGGGGGACCAGAAGCCCATGGGCTGGGCGTTGAGGAGCCCGGCGCAGAAGGCGGCCGGGTAGTGGAGCTTCAGCCAGGCACTCGAGTAGACGAGGTAGGCGAAGGAGACGGCGTGGCTCTCCGGGAAGCCGAAGTTGGCGAAGGCGGCCAGTTTCCCGATGATGTCCTCGGCCACCTCCCCGGTGATCCCCCGCTCCGCCATCCCGGCCAGGAGGCGGTCGTGGAGCCGGGCCATCCGGACCCCCGACCGCTTGGAGCTCATGGCCTGGCGGAGCTCGTCGGCCTCAGCCGGGGTGAAGCCGGCGCCGTCGATGGCGATCTGCATGAGCTGTTCCTGGAAGAGGGGGACCCCCAGGGTCTTGGCCAGGGCCCGCTGGAGGAGGGGGTGGGGGGGGTCGGGGGCCTCGAGACCCTGGCGGCGGCGGATGTAGGGGTGGACGGCCCCGCCCTGGATGGGCCCGGGCCGGATGAGGGCCACCTCGACCACGAGGTCGGCGAAGCAGCGGGGCCGGATCCGGGGGAGGGTGGCCATCTGGGCCCGGCTCTCGACCTGGAAGACCCCGACGGTGTCGGCCCGGCAGAGCATGTCGTAGACGGCGTCTTCCTGGGGGACGAGGGCCAGGTCGAGGGGAACCCCGTGGGCCTCGTCCACCAGGTCGACCATGTGATGGAGGGCTTCGAGCATGCCCAGGCCGAGGAGGTCGAACTTGACCAGGCCGACGGTGGCGCAGTCCTCCTTGTCCCACTGGAGGGCGCTCCGCCCCGGGTGGCGGGCCCACTCCACCGGGCAGACCTCGATCAGGGGCCGGTCGCAGAGGACCATCCCCCCGGAGTGGAGGCCGAGATGGCGGGGGAAGTCGAGGATCTGCCCGGCCAGCTCGGCCACCTGGGCCGGGATGTCCCCGGCTCGGTCGAGGGCGTCGCCCCGGTCGACGGCCTTGGCCCAGCCGTCGACCTCGGCCGGGGCGTGCCCCAGGGCCTTCCCGATGTCCCGCAGCGCCGAGCGGGCCCGGTAGGTGATGACGTTGGCCACCTGGGCGGCGTGGTGGCGGCCGTAGCGGTCGTAGACGTAGGTAATGACCTCCTCCCGCCGGCCCGACTCGATGTCGATGTCGATGTCCGGGGGGCCGTCGCGCTCGGGGGAGAGGAACCGCTCGAAGAGGAGCCCCAGGGCCACGGCGTCGGCCCGGGTGATGCCGAGGGCGAAGCAGACGGCCGAGTTGGCGGCCGAGCCCCGGCCCTGGCAGTAGATGTCCTCCCGCCGGCAGAACTCGACGATGTCCCAGACGATGAGGAAGTAGCCGGCGAAGCCGAGGGCGCCGATCACCTCCAGCTCGTGGTCGAGCTGGGCCCAGGCCCCGGGGACCCGCTCCCCGTGCCGGGGCCCGTAGCGGTCGACGGCCCCCCGGCGGACCAGCTCCGTCAACCAGCTCTGCTCGTTGTGGCCCTCCGGGGCGGCACAGTCGGGGAGGCCGGGGGCCACCAGGTGGAGGTCGAAGGCACAGGCCCGGCCCAGCTCGGCGGCCCGGGCCACGGTCCCGGGCCAACGGGCGAAGCGCCGGTGCTGCTCCCCCCCGGACCGGAGGTGGGCGGTGGCGGCCGGGGGGAGCCAGCCGTCCAGCTCGGCCAGAGGACGACCGGCCCGGACGGCGGCCAGGGCGGTGGCCAGGGGCCAGCGGGCCTGGGTGGCGTAGTGGACGTTGTTGGTGGCGACCAGGTCGACCCCCCGGGCCACGGCCAGGGCGGCCAGGGCGTCGTTGCGGGCCGTGTCGAGGGGATCGCCGTGGTCCCAGAGCTCGACGGCCACGTTCTCCGGGCCGAAGGCCTCGAGGAGCCCGTCGAGCCGGTGGCCGGCCACGGCGGGGCCCCCGGTGGTGAGGGCACCGGGGACCGCCCCTTTCCGGCAGCCGGTCAGGACCAACCAGTGGCCCCCGTGGCGGCCGGCCAGGTCGGCGAGGGTGGAGCGGGGCCGGCCCTTCTCCCCCCCGGCCAGGTGGGCCTCGGCGATGGCCCGGCTGAGCCGGGCGTAGCCCTCGGGGTCCCGGGCCAGGACGACGAGATGGGTCCCGGCCGGATCGAGGGTGCCGGTCCGGGAGGCGGCCGGGGTGCCGTCGTCGGCGGCCAGGGTGAGCTCGGCCCCGAAGACGGCGGGGAGGTCGAACCCCCGGGCCGCCTCGGCGAAGCGGACGATGCCGTAGAGGCCGTCGTGGTCGGTGAGGGCCAGGGCGGCCAGGCCGAGGCGGGCCGCCTCGGTGGCCAGCTCCTCGGGGTGGGAGGCCCCGTCGAGGAAGCTGAAGTTGGAGTGGCAGTGGAGCTCGGCGTAGTCGTTACATCTGTCGTCCATCAGTCGTAGGTCCCCTCCAGCCACCAGCCCCCCCGTTCGAGGCTGAGGAGGTGGGCGGCGCCGGTGGCGGTGACGACCTGCATCCGGGCCCGCCGCCGCCGGCCCCGGGCCGACCACCACCGCTCGTCGGTGGGCCAGGGCCCGGCCCAGTTGTCCACCCCGGTCCAGGGCCCCCGATCGATGGAGAGGCGGGCCGGGGTGGTGGTGGCCGTGCCCTGGCCGGTCACCCCGACCGGGTGGTCGTTCCCGTCCACGAGCTGGGCCGGCCGCCGTCGACCCAGGACGACGGCCGGGGCCGGGGAAGGGACCTGGCCGGGCCAGGGGGGTCCGGTCGGACCGGGGCCGGCCGGGCCGTCCCCGGTGGTCGGTCCCGTCCAGGGGACGAGCCGGGCCCGCTCCCCGGGACCCCGGCCACCCTGGAGCCGGCCCAGGAGGACGGCCTCGGGGCCGAGGAGGTCCTGGAGCCGGCCCAGGGCGATGGCGGCCCGGCCGTCGGCCCCGGCCGTTCCACCCCAGAATCCCGGTTGCCGGGCGGCCGGGTCACCGGGTCCGGCCGGGGAGCGCGGTGGGCGGGGGCGGAACCCGGGGAGGTCGCCGAGGATCCCCCGGGCCACCCGGTGGCAGGCGGCCCCCTCGGTGCCGAACCGGGCCAGGACCTGCCGGGCCGGGAGGGCCCCGAAGGCCCCCAGGGTCCGGATCCCCAGCCGGCCCAGGAGGTCGGCCAGCTCGGGCCGGTCCAGGCTCGTGACCGGCCAGCCGGCGAGGAAGGCCGGGGTCTCCCCGGGGGGGACGAGGGAGGGTCGGCCGGTGCGGGTCCCGACGGTGGCGGCCAGGACACCGGCGAAGAGGCCGTCGGCGACGCCGATCCCGAAGGCCAGGGCCTCCCCGTCGGCTCCGGGGATCCCGGTCAGGGCCCGGCCGATCAGGACGGCCAGCTTCCCGTCCCCCCCGAAGTAGCGGGAAGGGCCCCTGGTGGCCAGGGCGCAGATGCCCGGCCGGATCCGGTCCACCAGGGGGGAGAAGGTCTCGAGGGCCGCCGTCACCCGGGCGAAGGCCCGGGCCTCCCGGCCCTCCTCCTGCTCGAGGAGGAGGTCGGGGCACCAGACGACGAGGACCCGTTCCACGGCCGCCCGGTCCTCACCCGGCCGTCACGGCACCGGTCGGGCCGGGAAGCCAGAGGGTGGCCCGGGCCGGCCGGGCCGCCGCCCGCCGTCCGGTGGAGCGGACCTCGACCCGGCGGCCCTGGAGGTGGCCGTGCCCCCGGCCCAGGCCGACCCAGGCCCCGGAGTCGACCCCGAGGCGGACCTCGGGTCCCTCGGTCCATCCCCCCCGGCGGGGGAGGACGACCAACACGGCCCGGCGCTCCCGGACCCGGCCCGCCAGCCGCCGGGCCAGGCCGGGCCGGACCGTCCCGGGAGGGCTGACCACCACGGCGTCGACCCCGTCGAGGAGGACGGCGACGGCCTCGGCCCAGTGGGCTCCCGGGGCCGGGGCGAGGACGAGCCGGTCGAGGTCGAGCCCGAGCTCGGCCAGGGACAGCACCCCGGGGTCGGCCACCCCCACCGCCGCGCACCAGGACCCCCGGGCCGAGATCTCGGCCAGGAGGGCGAAGGCCAGGGTGGTGGCTCCCCCCACCCCGTGGTCGTCGTCGCCGACGGTCACCACCGTCCCCCGCTGGAGCCCCCGGCCGGGGAGGAGGGGGGCCAGGACGGGGAGGACGGGGAGGAGCTGGTCCCGGCTCGACGAGGTCGGCCGGGCCCGGCTCCGGAGGAGGTCGTCGATCTGGCCCGACCCGGTGGGGCGGGCCCGGAGGCGGGGGTCCATGGGCTCCAGCGTATCGGACATATGTTCGTAGAGCCACCGCCTCTGGGGGCGGGTCCGGCCGTCAGCGGCCCAGATCGGGCCCCGGGTCCCGGCCCTCGAGGTCGCGCTCCGGGCCCAGCCGCTCCCGGCCCGGTTCCAGCCCGGGTCCCGCCCTGGTCGCCGTCCGCCAGGGCTCCTCGGCGAAGTAGGGAGTGAGCCGGACCCAGCTCATCCGGTTCCGGTCACCGACGACCAGGGCCGATCCGGGCCGGCCCTGGCTCAGCTCGTCGACGGGGAGCCGGGGCCGGCGCACCGTCGAGGTCGTCAGGGAGGGGACCCGGTCGGGCTCGGGGCCGACCCGTCGGCCGCCCAGGAAGCGGAGGAAGGCCCTGGCCACCGTGGGACCCTTCGGGGGGAGGGGGACGCTCATCGAGCGGGTCAGGACCTCCTCCTCGCCGGCCAGGGCCGAAAGGGACTCCAGGGTGCGGACGTCCCCGATGCCGGGGAGGACGACGGTGGAGCCGAAGAGGGAGAGGAACCCCTCGGCGGCCTGGCCCCAGCGGAGCCGGGCCTGGGAGAGGTCCTGGAGGCAGGCCAGGGTCAGCAGTCCCTGGCCGCCCCCCTCGCTGACCATGGCCGGGAGGTCGGGGAGGGGGGCGATGTTGGCCACCTCGTCGAGGGCCAGGAGGACCGGAGGCCCCCCCACCCGGGCCGAGGACCGGGCGTAGGCCGCGGCCCGGACGTCGTTCAAGATCCCCACCACCAGGGGAGCGGTCACGGCCTGGTGGCGTCCCGTGGCGCAGATGTAGAGGGTCCCCCGCTGGTCGAGGAACCGGAAGGGGTCGAAGTTGGGGGAGACGGTGCTGTCCAGCGCGGCCGAGCTCCGGTAGGCGGCCAGGACCCCTGACGCCGTCGACCAGATGCCGCTCTGCTCCCGGCTGTCGGTCATCATGATCCCGGCCAGCTGGTTGGCGGCCCCCTCGGCCCCTTCCCGGTCCAGGACGGCCAGGGCCGGGGCCCCCTGGTGCCGGTCGATCCAGCCCAGGACCGTCCTCATCCCGGTCCCGTCGAGGGCGGCGGCGTGGAGGACGGCGCCGAGGAGGGCCTCGGCCCGGCCCGACCAGTGGTCCTCCCGGGAGACCGACCGGGCCGTGAGGACGAGGCTCCGGGCCACCAGGAGGGTCTCGTCCCAGTCGGCGCAGGAGGCGATCGGCGACCACCGGACCGGCTCGACGCCGGGGGGGACGGGGACCGTCCCGCTCGGGTCGTAGAGGAGGCAGGGCCCGATGTCGGCCCGGGCCGGGGCGGTGGCCTCCAGGATGTCGGGCTTGGTCGAGGTCGAGACGACGGCCCCGGGGGCGGTGAGGATGGCCGGGACGACCACGCAGGAGGACTTGCCCGACCGGGGCGGACCCAGGATCAGCGCCGCCCGCTCGGGCCCCGCCCACCTCGGTCCCCGGGTTCCCGCCCCCAGGTAGATCCCGCCCTCGGCTGCGGCGGCGGCGGCCCGGATGGCGGTGCGGGCCAGGGCGATCCGGGCGGCGGTCACACGCGCTCGGGCCGGAACGACGGCACGCCGTCGCTGACCCGGAGGGTGCCGGGGATGCCGAGGAGGGAGATCGGGTCCCCCTCGCCGACGAGCCCACGGCGGCTGTCGAGCTGGTGGCCACGGAGGGCCACGATCCTGCCGAGGTGGGGACCGAGGGTGATGGTCAGCTCGAGCCTCACCCCCCCGGCGTCGTCGGACTCGGCCTCCACCACGATCACGTCGTAGGCGCCATCGGGGAGGACCGGCATCGAAACACCCTGGCAAAGAACGGGTTTCCCGTCCAGAGGCTCGGGCCGGATTTTTTTCCTGACCCTCTGCACCGATCGGCCGTTCCCCCTTGCTTTTCCTGGCGAAACGGGGAGGATGCTTGACCTCGACCCCAAAACACTCTTTGATTGTCCAGATTCCACGGACAACTAGGGAGGAACCGCGTGAACAAGTCGGAGCTCGTCGAGGCAGTCTGCAAGTCAACCGGACTGGCGAGGCGTGATGCTGAAGGTGCCGTCAACGCTGTGGTGGAGACGGTCATCGCCGCGGTGAAGAAGAACGACCGGGTTGCCATCGTCGGGTTCGGGAGCTTCACCCAGACCAGCCGCAAGGCCCGGGTGGGTCGGAACCCCCAGACCGGCGCCCCCGTGAAGATCGCCGCCTCCAAGGGTGTCCGGTTCGGACCCAGCCTGAACTTCAAGGCCGCCGTCAACGGGAAGGCGGCCGCCAAGAAGGCCGCTCCGGCCAAGAAGGCCCCGGCCAAGAAGGCCCCGGCCAAGAAGGCCGCCCCGGCCAAGAAGCGCTGAGTCGACGGCGCCGGGGGACCGGCGCCGGACCACCGTCTCGAGTGGGGGGCCTTCGGGCCCCTCGCTCGCGTCCGGGGCCGGTCAGTGGCGGCGGGTGGTCTCCGGCGTGATGGCGGCCTGGTCGAGCATCCGGCGGATGTCGATGACCTGCTGGATGTCGCAGTCGTGGTGCCGGGGCTCGTCGAAGACCTGGGTCTCCTCCCCGAGGGTCACCGTGAAGCGGCCGTTCTCGCCCTCGACGACGGTGGCCACCTTCTGGAGGAGGGAGATGACGTCATGCCACTCGATGTTGTGGCTGGTGGGGTGGCGGAAGAGCTTCTCCACCGTCGAGCGGTGATGACCGTCGAGCTTGACCGTGTCTGGCACTGCTGCTCCCATCTGTCGGGGGGGCATTCTATGTCGGCCGCTGGGTGGGTCAGAGATCGTCGAGCAGACGGAAGGCCTCGCCGGGGGGGAGCCCGGCCCGGGCCCCGTGGGCGGCGAGCTGGCGACGGACCTTCTCGCCGAGGTCCCCGGCGCCGTCCCCGGCGGCCCCGATCCCGAAGGTGGAGGGGTACTGACTCCGGTGGGCCAGGAGGGCGGCCACCTTCCGATCGGCGAAGCCCTCGACGGTCTCGAGGTGGTTGGGCTCGTCGGCCTCCCAGAGGAGGAGGGCCCGGGGCCGGTGGGGGGAGAGGGCGAGATCGGGGAAGAACTTGGGGTCCCGGGCTGCCACCACGGCGTCGGTGACGAGCCAGCCGGCGTGGCGGTGGTCGGGGTGGAGCCGGTAACGGCGCCAGGGGTCGTGGCCGAGGACGACGTCGGGCCGGACCCGGCGGATGACCTCGGCCACCTGGCGGCGTTGGGGGAGGTCCGACTCGAGCTCGCCGTCCGGCCACTCGAGGAAGTCGACGCCGCCGCCACCGAGGAGGGCGGCGGCCTCCTCCTGTTCCCGGCGGCGGGTGGCGACGAGGGCGGCGCTGTCCTCCTCGCCGTCCCAGGTCCCCTTGGAGCCGTCGGTGAGAACGAGGTGGTGGACGGCGGCGCCGGCGGCGGCCCACTTGGCCAGGGTGGCTCCGCAGCCGAACTCGACGTCGTCGGGGTGGGCCCCGACGGCGAGGGCGACGCCGGGGACGGGGAGGTCGACGGTCCAGGGACCGTGGAGGGGGAGGTCCCCGACGGGGAGGCCGCTCGGGGCGCCGTCAGGGGTCACGGCACCGGGCCGGGGACGTAAGCGGGGGGAAGGTCGTCGGGGACGTCGACGTCCCAGGAGAGGGACCGGTCCCGGATGATCCGGAGGGGGAGGGCCGACCGGGCCGCCTCCCGGCGGTGGCGGGCGAAGGAGCCGGGGCCGTAGGCGAAGCGGAAGGGGGCGGTGGCGGGGACGACGATGACGTTGGTCCCGTCGTCCCGGCGGTCGGGGACGAGGGTGATCCCCGGGAAGCCGGCCAGCCGGGCCAGGTCGGCGGCCAGGGGGAGGTCGGCGTGGACGACGAGGACCTCCCCGGCCCCGTCGGCGGCCAGTCGGGCCACCCCGGCCTGGACGGCCCCGTTCAGGCCCCGGCCCGGCTCGGGGAGGACGGTGGCCCCGAGGTCCCGGGCCCAGGCGGCCACCTCGGGGTCGTCGCAGACGACGGCCACGGGGAGGGGGGCGGCGGCCCGGAGGACCCGGGCCGCCATGGTCCGGGCCAGCTCGGCCCGGTGGGCCGGGTCGAGGGTTGGGGCCAGCCTGGCCTTGGCCTCGGCGAAGGCCTTGACGGGGACGAGGACGACGCTCCGGGTCGGGAGGGGCTCGGGGCCCGGCGGTCCGGTCACGCGGCCAGTGTACGGGGAGCCGTAGGGTTTCCTCCGTGGTCGAACGGGTGGCGGTGATCGGGGCGGGGGCCTGGGGGACGACGGTGGCCGCCCTGGTGGCCGGGAAGGCCCCCACGGTGCTCTGGGCCCGCCGGCCCGGCCTGGCCGCTGCTATCTCGGAGACCGGGGAGAACCCGGACCGCCTCCCCGGCGTGGCCCTTCCCCCGTCGCTACGGGCCTCCGCCTCCCTGGCCGAGGCCGTCGGGGATGCCACCCTGGTGGTGATGGCCGTCCCCTCCCACGGCTTTCGCGAGGTCATGGCCGCCGTCGCGGCCGAGATCGGCCCCGGGGTCCCCGTGGTGAGCCTGGCCAAGGGACTCGAGGGGGGGACGAACCGGCGGATGACGGAGGTCGTCACCGAGGAGGCCCCCGGCCGACCCGTCGGGGTCCTCACCGGGCCCAACCTGGCCGGGGAGATCTCGGCCGGCCAGCCCGGGGCCGGCGTGGTGGCCATGTCCGACGAGGCCAGTGCCGAGCGGGTCCAGCACCTGGTCATGACGGACCGGTTCCGGATCTACACCAACCAGGACGTCCTCGGCTGCGAGGTGGCCGGGGTGACCAAGAACGTCCTGGCGCTGGCGGCGGGGATGGTGGCGGGGCTCGGCTTCGGGGACTCCTCCATGGCCGGGATCATCACCCGGGGACTGGCCGAGCTGGGCCGGCTGGTGGTGGCCATGGGCGGGGAGCGGATGACGGTGGCCGGGCTGGCCGGCATCGGCGACCTGGTGGCGACCTGCACCAGCCCCCTGAGCCGGAACCGGACCACCGGGGAGCTCCTGGGTCGGGGGACTGCCCTGGCCGAGATCCTGGCCGACCGGCCCATGGTGGCCGAAGGGGTGAAGACGGCCCGGCCCCTGGTGGAGCTGGCCGCCGGCTACGGGGTGGAGATGCCCATCGGGGAGATGGTGGTCGGCGTCCTGGAAGGGGTCCTCACCCCGGCCGAGGGGATCAGGACCCTCATGGAGCGGGCCCCCCGGGCCGAGTTCGACCGCCGGCCCACAGGATCCCGGCCGTGACGGAGGTCCCGGGCGACCAGGCCGATCCGGCCCGGGCCGCGGCCCTGGACCGGGTCAAGGCCTTCCTGGTCGACCATGGGACCACCGACGAGGAGATCGCCCGGGCCGCCGAGGACGACGTCCTCGACCTCCTCGTGGCCGACCGGCTCCTCGTCCCCTCCCGGGCCCGCTACACGGTGGCCGATGTGGCCGGGGCCACCGGGATGCCGGCCGAGCTGGTCGGGAAGTTCTGGCGGGCCCTGGGCTTCGCCGATGTGGGGCCCGACGAGCGGGCCTTCACCGACCTCGACATCGAGGCCGTCTTCATCTTCCAGGCCATGGTCGAGATCGGGGCCGTCGAGATCGACCCCGCTGTCCAACTGGCCCGGGTCATCGGCTCCTCGATGGCCCGGATCGCCGAGGCCGAGGTCTCCCCGGCCATGCCCGGCCTCCCCGGGGTCCTCGTCGGCGACAGCGTCTTCGAGGCCGACCGGTTCGCCCAGCTGGCCTCGAGCTCGCTCCCGGCCATGGGACGGCTCATCGAGTTCGTCTGGCGCCGCCATGTCCAGGCCGCCACCCGTCGGGCCATGCTCCAGCGGGTCCGCGGCAGCGGCTCGGCCCTCCCCGAGATCACGGTCGGCTTCGCCGACATGGTCGGCTTCACCATGCTCAGCCAGCACCTCTCCGACGAGGAGCTGGCCGCCGTCGTCAGCCGGTTCGAGGAGCTGGCCCACGACACGGTCCTCTCCCTCGGGGGCCGGGTGGTGAAGATGATCGGGGACGAGGCCATGTTCGTCAGCGAGTCGGTGGAGGCGGCGGCCCGGATCGGGCTGTCCCTGGCCGAGGCCTACGCCGACGACGACCTCCTCTCCGACGTCCGGGTGGCCATGGCCGTGGGCCCGGTCCTGGTCCAGGACGGCGACCACTTCGGCCCGGTGGTCAACCTGGCCAGCCGGGTGGTGAACATCGCCAACCCGGGGAGCGTCCTCATCTCGGACGACTTCCACCGGGCCCTGATGGCCCTGGACCATCCCTCCTCGGGGGCGGAGGGGGGCGAATTCGCCTGCAAGGCCATGCGGCCCCGCCAGCTGAAGGACCTGGGCCGGGTCCAGCTCTGGACGCTGGCCCGGGCCGGGGCCGAGCCGGCCAGCGCCGACCGCCGGACCGGTCGCCGCTGGGACCGTCTCTCCGAGGTCCCCCAGGACATCGACGAGCTCCGGATCCGGGGCGAGCGGGCCTTCGTCACCGGCCGGCTGTCGGGGCCCGCCGTCCGCCGGGTCGGCCTCAGGGGCCTAGTCGGCGGCGAGCTGGACGGTGGCGAACCGGAAGGGCCCGAGCTCGAAGCCTCCGTCCACGGCGGCGAGGGGCCGGCCCCGGAGGTCCACGAGCCAACCTGACCGGTCCCCCAGACCGACCTCGGTGGCGGAGGCCCTCGGGTTGAAGACCCGGACCTCGAGGAGGCCGGCCCGGCGCCGGACGGCCGAGACCTCGGCCCCGGTGACCTCGAGGGCCGTCCCCGCCGCGGGCCGGGGGCCCCCGCCCAGGGACTGGACCTGGTCGAGGGGGAGGAAGACGTCGTCGACGAGGGCGTAGGGGTCGGGGCAGTCGAGGGCCAGGGCGTAGCGGGCCTCGAGCCTCGCCCCGACGAGCTGGAGGCCCTCGACCGGGGTGAGGGGTCCGGCCGGGAGGGGCCGGTAGGCCATCCCGAGCCGGGAGAGCATCCCCGTCGACCGGAGGAGGGTGAGGGCCAGGGTCCCGGCCCGGGGTCCCCCCCCGCTGTCGGCGATGTCGACGAGCTCGTACTCGAGGAGCCCCTCGTGGGCCACCGTCAGGCCCCCGGCCGAGACGAACCGGCGGGAGGGGAAGGTGGGGAGGCCGAACTCGTCGGGCCGGCCCTCGGCCTCGAGGCCCCGCTCCACCACGGCGAAGGCGCACTCGGCCTCGGAGCCGGCCGCGGGCCGGGGGAGGGGGAGATGGACCCGGAGCCGGTGGTCCCGGGCCGGGTTCCGGAAGGAGGTCGTGACCCGGAGCGCGGCCTCGTCGGCCCGGAGCTCGAGGGTGGTCGTCACCGTGACCGGGACCTCCCCGGTCCGGGACCGGCTCGATCCGTCGACGTACTCCGGCCACCGGTAGTCGGCGGTGATGACGGCGGTGGCCCGGACCGGCCCCCGCTCCCCGAGGACGACGGTGACGGTCCCGGGCGTGTCGACGATCCGGTCCGAGCCGGGAGGGGAGTAGTTGTAGGAGTCCCCGTGGTCCCCCCCGTCGACGAGCCGGCCGAACCCGGCCAGGCCGTTCAGGGAGAAGGTCCCGTCGGCCGGGTCGACGGCCACGGTGAGGAGCCCGTTGGACAGGACCACGGCCCCACCGTTCTCCTCGGCGGTCACCGGGTGGACGGGGGGGACGATCTCGAGGGGGGCCCAGCCGAACCCGGGGACGGGGGCGGTCCGGGCCAGGACCAGCGCAACGGGGGGCTGGTCGATCCGGATCCGGACGACGGAGTCGGGCCGGGCCCCGAGCCGGGTGTAGAGGTCCTGTTTGATCGAGGCGATGGGGACGTCGAAGCGCTCCTCGGTCCCGAAGGCGATGGTGACGTCGATCCCGGTCTCGTCCTCCTCGACCTGGACCCCCTGGATCCAGGTGTGGGCGTCGATCTGGCTCCCGTTGGGGAGCATCCCCAGGATCGTCTTCACCGTGGCGGCGTCGAGGGTGAGGGCCCCGAGGCCCCGGGGGATCCCGAAGGCTCCCGCCTTCTCCGGGAGGGCCTGGCACCCGGGGGGCAACTCCTCGCCGGCCACGACCACCTCCACGGCTGCCGACCTCGTCCGGAGCGAGCTGTTCACCAGGGTCGTCCCCGGCCGGGACAGGCTCCGGGCCAGGCCGGTCAGGGCCTCGTCGGCCAGTCCCTCGGCCACCCGGCGGGCCTCGGCGAAGCGCACCAGGACGGCGTCGTCGACGTCGTCGACCGAGCAGGCGCAGATGGAGTCGTGGGCGGCATTGCGGACCACCTCGAGCCAGGCCAGGTCGAGGAGCCTTTCCGGCCAGCGGTCGGCGGGGAGGAAGAGGGCCGAGAGGGGTTCGGCCCGCCGCTCGAGCTCCCGCTCCGTCCGGGCCGCGGCCTGCTTGATGTCGACCCGGTTGGAGGCCACCCCCATGAGCATGTTGGACCGGAAGCCGCTCCGGAGCTCCCCCTTCCACCGGGTCAGGCCCTCGGTGGGGGCGGTCCGGAGGTAGTCGGCCAGCCCCGTGATCTCGAGCTCGAAGTCGTCCTGGAGGGCGTTCGTCTCGGCCACCACCCGACCCAGCCAGGGCTGGGGTTCCTGGTGGTCGGTCCCGTTCATGAGGAGGAGCCCCTCGAGGAGGAACCCCGAGATCTCGGCGCTGTGGTCCTCGATCCGCCGGGCCAGGGCCTTGGCGTCGTCGGGGATCGAGGCCCCGTTCCCGTAGCCGACGGGGAGGTACTCGGCCCGGACCGTCGACCCGTCGGGGGCCTCCCACCAGAACCCCGTCTTGGTCACCTCGCTCGGGACCCCCCGCCAGACCACGGCGTGCCCGAAGCCGGCCTGCTGGAGGATCTGGGGCATCTGGCCGATGTGGCCGAACATGTCGGGGAGGTAGCCCACCTCCATGACCCCCCCGAAGGCCGCCCCCCGGGCCATCCCGAGCTGGAGGTCCCGGATGATCGTCTCCCCGGAGACGAGGAACTCGTCCATGAGGATGTACCAGGGCCCCATGGTGAGCCGGCCGCTGGCGGCCAGGGCCCGGAGCCGGTCCTCGTTCTCGGGCCGGATTTCGAGGTAGTCGTCGAGGACGGCCATCTGCCCGTCGAGCATGAACCGGGCGTAGGAGGGGTCCGACTCGAGGAGGGGGATGAGCCCGTCGAGCATCCTGACCAGCCGGAGCCGGAAGCTCTGGAAGGGCTCGTACCACTCCCGGTCCCAGTGGCTGTGGGGGACGATGGCGACGCGTCGGCTCATGGCCGCCAGGCTACGCGGCGGTCGGTAGTCGTCGCAGGACTACCCTGACCACCTCATGGCGCTCCGATCCTGGAAGGATCACCTCCCCGCCGGTGCCGACCCCGGCTCCCTCGACCTGACGGCCGGGGGGAGCCTCCCCGCCGTCTGGGCCGCCCGCTGGGCCGCCGACCCCGACCGGCCCCTCCTCCTCGACCTCGCCGGCCGGCCCGACCGTTGGATCACGGCCGGGGAGCTCGACGACCGGACCCGAGCCGCCGCCGGCCGGTTCGCCACCCTCGGCCTCCGGCCCGGGGACCGGGTCCTCTCCCACCTGGCCGCCGGTCCGGCCGCCGCCGTCGCCGCCGTCGCCGTCCTCCGGGCCGGCCTCGTCCTCGTCCCCGCCAACCCCGACTCCGCCGACCGGGAGCTGACCGACGTCATCGCCGACGTCCGCCCCCGGGCCCTGGTGACCGCCGACCCGGCCCGGGTGGCACGGCTCGCCGACGGGACCGGGGTCCCCCCCGCCGTCCTCGGCCCCGACCTCGACCCGGCCGACGGGTCTCCGGCGTCGGTCGGCGACCCGGGGGAGCTTCCCCTCGACGCCCCCGATCCCGACCGGCCCGCCCTCATCGGTTTCACCTCGGGGACGACGGGATCCCCCAAGGGAGCCGTCCTCAGCCAGGGGAACCTCCTGGCCGGGGCCGAGGCCCTCCGGCTGGCCTGGGGTTGGGAGCCCGACGACCGGCTCGTCCACGGCCTCCCCCTCTTCCACGCCCACGGCCTCTGCGTCGGCCTCTTCGGCACCCTTCTGGCCGGGGCCTCCGCCGTCCTCCTCCCCCGGTTCGACCCCGGGGCCGTCCTCGACGCGGCCCGGGACCACCGGGCCAGCCTCTTCTTCGGGGTCCCCACCATGTACCACCGGCTCTTCGCATCGGGCCGGGCCGGGGAACTGGCCCGGCTCCGGCTGGCCGTCTCCGGATCGGCCCCCCTGGCCGCCGGTCTCCACCGGGAGCTGGCCGACACGGCCGGGGTGACCGTCCTCGAGCGCTACGGGATGACCGAGACCCTCATGAACGCATCCAACCCTCTCCACGGGGACCGCCGGGCCGGGACCGTCGGCTTCCCCCTCCCCGGCGTCGACATCCGGATCGAGGGCGGGGGGGAGGACGGCGGGGAGGTCCTCCTCCGGGGACCGAACGTCTTCGCCGGCTACTGGGAGCGACCGGTGGCGACGGCCGAGGCCTTCACCGACGGCTGGTTCCGGTCCGGTGACCTCGGGGCCGTCGACGACGCCGGCTACCTCCGCCTCCTCGGTCGGTCGAAGGAGCTGATCATCTCGGGGGGGTTCAACGTCTATCCGGCCGAGGTCGAGGACGTCCTCCTCGCCCACCCCGCCGTGGCCGAGGTGGCCGTCACCGGGACCCCCTCCGAGGAGTGGGGGGAGGTCGTCACGGCCTGGGTCGTCCCGGCCGGGCCACCTCCGTCCCCTGGCGACCTCATGGCCTACGCCGCCGACCGCCTCGCCCCCTACAAGCGGCCCCGTCTCGTCCGGTTCGTCGATGCCCTCCCCCGCAACGCCATGGGGAAGGTCCAACGGGGGGAGCTCCAGTGACCCCGCCGGGTGTCCCCGACGACCGGGCCATGCCCCGATGGGTCGTCCTCCTCGTGGTGGCCGTGGCCGGGGTGGTGATCGTGGCCGGGGTCTTCTTCAGCGCCCTAACCGGAACGACGGGTGTCGCCCTGAACAGGGGCGCCCAGTCGAACCTGGTCAACGGCCTGACCCTGGTCCGGGCGGCCGAGAAGGCCACGGGGTCGAGCTACGCCCCGGTGACGACGGCCCTGCTCCGGTCATCGGCCCCGGCGTTCGACTGGATCCCCGACGGCCCGACCCGGGGCCTGACGTTCGCGGACGGTGCGATCGGCGTCGACACCTGTGCCGACGGGCCGGCCTGCCAGGCCGTCGTCCTGGCCGTGTTCAGCCCGGCCTCCGACGTCTGCTGGTACATCCTGAGCGCCGACACGGCTCCAGCGGCGGTGACCCTCGGTGTGCCCCGGACCGGAACCTGGTACGGCTATCGCCAGGACCCCGGGCCCTGCTCGGCCGGAACCCCGGACCACCCGAGCCGGCCGGCCTCGGGCTGGCTCACGGAGATACCGAGGAACGACGAGCCCCACGGCTGAGCCCCTTGACTCCGGGCGGCCAATAGATAACCATATGGTTATGAGTCAGTCTGAGGTGTCGGAGGCGGCGGTGCTGTCGGAAGACGAGCTGGACCGGGCCTTCGCCGCCCTGGCCGACCCGACCCGGCGGGCCATCCTGGCCCGGCTGGCGGCGGGGGAGGCGGCCGTGGCCGAGGTGGGAAGCCCCTTCGCCATGAGCCAACCGGCCGTCTCGAAGCACCTGAAGGTGCTCGAGGGGGCCGGGCTCATCTCCCGGCACCGGCAGGCCCGGCAGCGGTTCTGCCGGCTCGAGGCGCGACGGCTCCGGGACGTCTCCGACTGGCTCGGCTCCTACCGGGAGTTCTGGGAGGAGAGCTTCGAACGACTCGACGACTACCTGGAGGAGCTCCAGAAGGAGGAGGAACCATCATGACCAGGACCGATCTCGACCTCACCATCCCCGTCGATGAGCCCGTCATGGAGATGCGCCGGTTCGTGAAGGCCCCCCCGGCCCTGGTCTTCGAGGCGTTCACCACGGCGGAGGGCCTTCGGCACTGGTGGGGTCCCCGGCACCTCGAGCTCGTCGTCTGCGAGATCGACCTCCGGGTCGGGGGGAGCTACCGGTTCGTCCAGCGGGCCCCCGACGGCAGGGAGTTCGCCTTCCACGGGGGCTACCGGGAGGTCGATCCTCCGCAGCGCCTCGTCATGACCTTCGCCTTCGAGGGTTTCCCCGACGGTGAGGCCGTCGACACCGTGACCTTCGCCCCCGTCGACGGGGGGACCATGATCGGGAGCCGGACCCTCCACCCGACCCTGGAGACCCGGGACGCCCACATCGCCAACGGGATGGAGGGCGGCATGATCGAGTCCTACGAGCGGCTCGACGAGTGGCTCAGCCCGGCCTCGTCTCGGCCGTGATCCAGTCCAGGTAGTCGGGACTGCCGGCCTCGATGGGGAGGGCGATGATCTCGGGGAGCTCGTAGGAGTGGAGGGACCGGACCAGGTCCATGGCGGCGTTGAGGCAGTCGGCGGCCGTCTTGAGGGTCAGGAGCCACTCGGTGGACTGCTCGACCTCGCCCCGCCAGCGGTAGGTCGAGCTGATCGGTCCGGAGATCTGGAAGCAGGCGGCCAGCCGGGCCCCGAGGGCGGCCTCCCCGAGGGCGGCGGCCTCGACGTCGGTGGGGGTGGTGACCTTGAGCTCGTAGTGACCGGCCATGGCCCCAGTGTGGCCCAGGAGAGCCCAGGCTGTTGACCCGAGAGCAGGGCGCCAGTCACGGGTGTTGAGTTCGTCGGCGCGCTTCCGGTAGATTGGATGCGACGACCGGTGCGTCGCTTCTATACGCCGCTTAGAGCCTTCGGGCTCGCCGGTCGCTTCTTATGAGGGCGAGACGGTTCCGGTGCGCCACGTGAGCCCCGCGAGTTCGCCCGTGGTGCGTCTCAGCTCGGGGGCACCGGAACCCGTCCGTCCGTGCTGATACCACGCCAGTGCGTTGAAGCGGTCCCACCAGGGCTTGAGTTCAGGTCGCTGGTCACTGTTGGCCTGCTGAGCCATCAAATAGGCTACAAGGTCGGCGGCCTGTAGACCGGGGCTAACGGCGCTGTGTGTGTAGTGGGGGACTTGCAACAAGTACGAGCGAAGCCACGCGCTTCCCTTGGGTCTGGAGAGGTAGTTTGAGATCGTGCAAGCGGCATGCATATCCTCGGCATGACCGAGTTGGTCGAGAAAGAGGGCACCCAGGTGGCCCCGAGATTTGAATCGGACCAGATGGGCAAAGGGCAAAGTAGTGCAGGAGTTTGATATATGGAACAGTGAGCTGTGTAGTGGTCGCTACCTTGTGCAGGCTGAGGAGCTCGGGCTTCGACGTCCAGAGGCCGAATACGGTCGCTTCACACTCAACCAGGCTGGAGACGAGGGCGTCGACCGTGTCCAATAGCGGCGAGTTTCCGGACTTCTCCAATCGATGGAACTGAGCCTTCGTGAGACAGGTGTTCCCCTTTAGCTCCTTGTGCTGAAGTTCAGATGCCCCAAGCAGGTCCCGCTTGGCCCGATAGATGGTGTTGCAGAATTTGTTGTAGTTCTCAGCCTGTATCGCGATTGCCCCGAGGGCGCCAACCTGTTGTCCGCCCAGCGTTTGAAAAGACTCGTCAACAAAGAATAGCAAGCTCCGCTCCTTCCGCCATTCGGTAACAACAGAAGCTTATCGGAGCGGCCTCGCTCATCCGGCAGGGATTGGGAGACCCTTGCCGAGGGACGGCCGCTCCCAGCGCCTCGAGCCCTGCTCCGTGTCGACCGTGCCGCAAGTTCCCACAAACGCCGCGATGGTGGCTCTCCCTACCCTCGCGTCACCGGGGGGCAGGATGGGGGGATGGAGCTGACCCGGATCGGTGAATTCATGGTGCCCTGGGGGGAGAGCCTCCGGTGGGACGACCGCCGGGACCGGCTCTACCTGGTCGACTGCATGGGCCAGTGCCTCCACTGGCTGGAGGCCGGGGAGCCGCCTCTCGAGACGATGGCGCTCCCCTCCATGGCCACCGGGGTCGTCCTCACGGAGGATCACCGGCTGGTGGTCTGCCTCGCCGACGGCCTCCACGTGGTCGATTCCGATGCGGGGACGACGGAGCTCCTGGCGCCCTACCCGGAGGGGATGGGGGGCCGGGCCAACGACGCCAACGCCGACGGCTCGGGGAACCTCGTCACGGGGACCCTCAACCTGGGTCCGGCCCCGGGATCGGTCTGGTGGTTCTCGGCCCTCGAGGGCTGGCGGCTCCTCGACGACGACATCGCCAACACCAACGGCCCCCTGGTCGCTGAGCTCGGAGGGGAGACCACCCTGGTCCTGGCCGACACCCCGGTCGGGGTCGTCTACCGCTACCCCTACGACGGAGCCGCCGGGACGGTGGGGGAGCGGCGGGTCCTCGGGGACCATGCCCCTCTCGGGGGCGCCCCGGACGGGGCCACGGCCGACGCCGACGGCGGAGTCTGGAGCTGCGTCCTCGGTCGGGGGGCCCTGGCCCGGTTCACGGAAGACGGCCTGGACCGGGTGGTCGAGCTCCCGATGGCCAACCCGAGCGACGTGACCTTCGGGGGGCCTGGACTCGATCGGCTCTTCCTGACCTCGATCGCCCTGAACCTCGGGGAGGAGGCCCCGCCGGCCCCCGAGGCGGGCTGGGTCATGGCCGTCGAGGGGCTGGGGGTCGTCGGCCGTCCCGAGGCCCGGTTCCGGCTGGCCTGACGTCCGGGGACGTTTCCGCGGAAACACCCCGGGTTGCGAACGGGCCAGATCCGTCTGAGCTTCCCGGACTACCTTCAACTACCGTGCAGCCATGGCGACATTCCTGATGCTCTCGACGCTCGGCCCCGACGGCATGGCCACCCTGGCCGAGAACCCGGGTCGGTTGAAGCAGGTGAACGACGAGGTGGCGGCCATGGGGGCCAAGGTGGTGGCCCAATGGGCCCTCCTCGGGCAGTACGACTTCGCCACCATCCTCGAGGCTCCCGACGAGAAGACGGTGACCCGGGTGGCGGTGACCCTGGGGGCCCGGGGGACCCTCAAGACGAAGACCCTGACGGCGATCCCCATCGACGACTTCATCGAGGCCCTGGGCGGGTAGGTCACTCTCCGAATCGGGTCAGCCACGCTCAGAAAGGTCGGTTGACCTGGGGAGTTACCGACGGGTAGGTTCGCGGAGACATCCGCCGGGGGGACGGTTCGAGCATCGAACCAGCCGGGGATGGACTGGGGGCAGTCTGATGGGGAAGCTTCTCTCGCGGCGGAGCGGTGCGCTCGCCTGTGTCGTGCTGGCGGTGGGTCTGGTCGCAGCCGGCTGCAGCACCAGTCCCTTCCCGCCACCCCAGCTCTACCCGACGGTGACGACGACGGTCACCTCCTTCGACGGGGTCGGGTTGGCCGTCAACTTCTACCCGGCCACCAACCTGGCCGTGGGCCAGAACGCCCCGACCGTCCTCGAGGGGTCGGGTTGGGGAGCCGGGGGCTACTCGGCCAGCATCGGGACGGTCGACCAGATCACCATCGGCTCCCAGTCGGTGGGGGCGGCCCTGGTCGGGCCCCAGACCCTGAACGCAGCCGGCTACAACGTGGTCACCTGGGACAACCGGGGCTGGTACAACTCGGGGGGCCAGGTCAACCTGGACAGCCCCGCCTACGAGGGCCGCGACGTCAGCGCCATCATCGACTGGGTGGCCACCCAGCCGGCCGCCGAGCTCAAGGGCCCGAACGACCCGGTGGTGGGGATGACGGGCGTCAGCTACGGCGGGGGGGACCAGATCTCGGCCGCCATCAACGACCACCGGATCGCCGTCATCGAGCCCAACATGGCCTGGAACTCCCTCATGGGGAGCCTCGACCCGAACGGGGTCGTGAAGTCCGGCTGGGGGAGTCTCCTCTGCACCATCGGGAACGTCGTCGGGGCCAAGTACGCCCCCGCCCTCACCTCGACCTGCACCAACGACCTCACCTCGGGGGTGGCCTCCCCCAGCGACATCTCCTACGGCGATGCGGCCAGCCCCCTCGGCCGGGTCAGCCAGATCACGACCCCGACCCTCCTCCTGGGGGGGACGGCCGACACTCTCTTCCCCCTGGCCCAGGACGTCGCCAACGAGCAGCTCCTGGCCGCGGCGGGGACCCCGGTCAAGATGATGTGGTACTGCGGGGGACATGGGATCTGCACTGTCCCGAGTGGCCCCGCCGGCCATGTCGTCAACGTCGAGATGGCCTTCCTGGACAAGTACCTGAAGGGAGCCCAGGTCTCCACCGGCCCCGCCTTCGAGTACCTCGACCAGACCGGGACCTGGAACTCGGCCCCGGCCTTCCCCCCGGCCCCGGCGGGAGCGCTCACGGCCAGCGGGAGCGGCCACCTCTCGATCAGCACCACGGACTCCTCCGGCTTCTTCGGGGTCGAGGCCACCCCGGCCTCGAACGCCCTGAACATCGCCGTCCCGGCCCCGGCGGCGGCGGCCGAGGTGGCGGGGGCGCCCCAGCTGACGGTCACCTACCAGGGGACGGCCTCCGTGGCCGACACCCCGGTCTTCGCCCAGCTCGTCGACACCTCCACCAACCTCGTCGTCGACAGCCAGGCCACCGCCGTCCCGTTGGTCCTCGACGGGGCCACCCACACCACCAGCGTCTCCCTCAACGACATCTCCTGGGCCGTCACCCCGGGTTCGACGCTCGAGCTCCAGCTCACCGACGCCTCGGACCTCTTCTTCGCCCAGGCCGCCAACGGCTCGGTCACGGTCGCCCAGGCCACCCTCAGCCTGCCCCTGTCGGGGGCGTCGCCTGAGGGCTGACCGGGCTCAGGTCCCGATCACGGCGGCGGCCTCGAGATCGAGGGCGTGGCGGGAGTGGCGGGCGGCCATGGTCAGGAACATGAGGTCGCCCCGGTCGGTCCGCTCCACGAGCATGCTGGCGGCGACGGCCATGACGAGACCGGCCCAGGTCCCCCGGCGGTAGTCAGCCCAGCAGCGGTCCCAGTCGTAGCCGGCCACCCCGGCTCCGAGGAGGCCGGCGTGGTAGTCCCGGACGAGGCCCTCCTCGACCGTCGGGCGGACGGCGGGGTCGAGGCCGGCGCCGAGGAGGTAGGCGACGTCGGAGAGGCCGGGGCCGTGGGTGACGGTCTGCCAGTCGACGACGGTCACCCCGGGCCGGTCGGGGTCGGGGTCGAAGAGGAGGTTGTCGAGGCGGTAGTCCCCGTGGGCGACGGTCCAGGGGGCGGTGTCGGCCAGGAGGTAGGCCTCGAGGTGGGCGAAGAGGGCGTCGCCGGCCTCGTGGACCTCGGGGCCGAGGTCGTCCCGGTAGCGGTCCCGGAAGCCGTCCCAGCATCCGGGGAGGAGCATGAGGAGGAACTGGCGGCCGGCCTCGGGGTCCCGGTGGAGCCAGGGGAGGTCGGCCAGGGTGGAGTCGTCCCAGCGGGGGGCGTGGAGGTTCACGAGCTCCCGGAGGGCGACGGCGGCCTCGGCGGGGGAGCAGCCGGCCAGCTGGTCCCCGGCCCGGGCCGGGGCCAGGTCCTCGAGGAGGAGGACGAAGGAGGCCGTGGCCGGGTCGATCCAGGCCAGGTGGACGACGGGGGTCCGGACGGGGAGCCGGGGGGCGAGCTCCTGGTAGAAGCGGACCTCGTTCTCGTAGGAGCCGAGGGCGAGGGCGGTGGCCCGGGTGGCCCCGTCGGTGGAGGGGAGCTTGGCGATCAGGCTGGCGGGGGCCCCGGTGTCCCGGTCGTAGGAGAGCCGGAGGCGGAGGCTGTCGCTCATCTGGCCGGTCCCGACGGAAGTGACCTCGACGGCGGTGACGGCGGTCCCGGCCTCGAGCCGGCCCGAGTCCCGGAGGGCGGCGGTCAGCCAGGCCGGGGTGAGCCCGTCGGGGTGGTCGGGGTGGGGGAGGGCCGCCGTCACCAGGGGAGGGTGCCCTCGACCCGGGTGTCGGGGAAGTAGCGGTGGTGGCGGGCCCCGGTGACCTCGTAGATGGCGGTCCCCTCCCGGCCGTCGTCGGCCCGGACCCGCATCTGGCTGAGGCCGCCCCGGTGGAAGGGCTCGTAGGGGCGGTCGAAGGTCCCCTCGGCCTCGACGGTGACCCGCCTCCCTCCCTCGAGGGTGAAGGTGGCGGTGCCCCGGAGACCGGCCACGGCGGAGCCGTCGGGGCCGTAGGGGGCGGGGGTCCCGTCGGGACCGGTCCAGACCAGGTCGTGGTCGAAGCCGACGAGGGGGACGGGGTCGGAGCGGTCGGTCCCGGCCCAGCAGCCGTCAGTGTAGATGTGGGCCCCGTTCGGGAGCTCCCAGTGCCAGACCCCGAGGAAGCCGTCCTCGAACTGGAGCTGGAACCAGAGCCAGAGGGGGCAGCGGCCGTGGTCCCGGATGCCCCAGGAGTGGTCCCGCTGGCCCAGCCAGCCGTCGACCTCCCGGGCGACGCCCCCGACGGTGTAGGTCCCGGTGTAGGTGCCGGACTGGAGGATGTGGGACTGGTCCCAGACGACGTCGTCGCCGGCCCGCATGGTGCCTCGGCGGAGCCCGTAGGGGAGGGTCCGGGCCAGGAAGGTCAGGTCGAGGCCGATGGCGGCCCGGTCGGGGTCGGCCCAGAGCCGGATCTCCTCGAAGGGCCGGACGATCTCGACCCGGGCCCCCCCGACGTCGGTGGTGTGGGGGTCCCCGTCGGCGGGCCGGCCCAGGAGGCCGAGGAGCTGTTCCCCGTCGACCCGGCCCATCTGGATCGAGTCGAGGGCCGCCCGGGAGGGGTAGGTGGCCATGGTGAGGAAGACGACGTCGCCCCGGGCGTCGGGACGGTGGAGCTCGAAGAAGTAGCTCTCCCGCCAGTGGGGGCTCCGGCTGGCGACGTCGGGGAGGAGCTCGGGGATCTGGTGGACGAACTGCTCGTCCATCGCCGTCGGGCGGGCCACGATCCCCAGTGTGGCAGGCCCTCAGCGGGTCAGTACCACCACATCCCCTGCTTGCGCTTCTCGGGCCGGATGTCGTCGAGGTCGAAGACGTCGGGGAGGAGGCTCCCGTCCGACATCCGCCGGACCCGGACCCCGTCGTCGAGGCGCTCGGCGATCTCGAAGCCCCGGGACCAGGCCCCGACGTAGCGGCTCCGGACGTCGACCCGGGTCCCCACCTCGAATTCCCCCGGTGACTCGGTCCTGGTCATGTCCGCCATCGTATTGACCATGCCCCGCTCCTCCCGTGATGACAGGCTTTGCAGCTGGGGTTCGATAGTCCCATGATGCGTGCTGCAGGCAACCTAGGCAAGGGAGTTCCCCCAACATTGTCCAAGCTGTCACGGTCCCGGAAGACGTCCCGGTCCGCTCCCCGGCTCCTCCATGAACGAGCGCTGTGGCAGGCCGGCCACAGCTTCGTGGGCGGGGTGGACGAGGTGGGGCGGGGCGCGTGGGCGGGGCCGCTGACGGTGGCGGTCGTTGTGATCGGGGCGTCCCCGGGGCCGATGCCACGGGGGCTCCGGGATTCGAAGCTCCTGGTCGAGGAGCGCCGGGAGAAGCTCTACGGACCGGTGGTCTCCTGGGCCCGGGCCTGGGGGGTCGGTCACGTCTCACCGGCCGACTGCGACCGGCTGGGGATGACCGCCGCCCTCCGCCTCGCCTCCCGCCGGGCCTTCCTGGCCCTCCCCCCCGACCTCCTCCCCGATGCCGTCGTCCTCGACGGGAACTTCGACTACGTCACCCCCCTCGAGGCCCCCGGGCTCTTCGACGAGGACCCCCTCCCGGCCGGCTGGAAGCCGGTGGTGGAGACCGTGATCAAGGGGGACGCCCGGTGCATGTCGGTGGCGGCCGCCTCCATCCTGGCCAAGGTCAGCCGGGACCGGCTCATGCGGGCCGACGCGGCCTGCTACCCCGGATTCGACTTCGACCGGAACAAGGGCTATCCCTCCCAGACCCACCAGCTCGCCCTCCGGGGCTACGGCCTGACCGCCGTCCACCGGCGGAGCTGGTCCTACGTCGAGGACCTGCCCTGGCGGTGACAGCTGTTGGTGGAGGGGCGTATTCGAAGTGGGTGCTATTCCCCCTCTGATGACGCGTACGACGCCGTCTGGCGGGGTTGAGGGCCTCGGTGGGGTGAAGCTGGAGAGGGCGGAGGCTGAGACCCTGCGCCACCTCCGTCAGACGCTACCCACAGAGCCTTGCTCGTCTTGGTGCCGGGTCCGGTAGATGGTGGCGATGAGCACGCCGGCGAGCGTCGACCACCCAAGGATTCCAGGCAGCTCGCTGAGGGCCACTGTGGTCGTGTCGTGGGTGAACAGCGCTATGGGAGGCAGAACAGCGAGAACGCCAGCGCGACGCCGGCCAGCGAGATGGCATCACCGCGGCGCATCGTGGTGGGGCCCCGGGTTATGGCCAGTCCCACGGGGTTGCGAGAGCACCGAGTGCGTAGGTCGTGAAGATCAGGTAGTTCGAGACTCGCTGCCAGAATTCGGGGGCGGAAGAGGAGGAGAAGCTGATGACGTAGGCGTTCAAGATGCCCCCGGCTGCCATGGAGAGGGCGGCTCCGGCAAGGAACGCGAGCGGGACCGGCCGACGGACGGGAATGAGAATGGCCAAGTCGTGAGCGGCCGCTTGCTCCTCTGCATCGTCAACCGGGATCTCGGTCTGGTGCTCTGGACGTCCGGGCAGCGGGAACATCTACCCACCGTGCCAGGGTCACGGCGGGGGTGCTCGAACCACCAGGGGGGAATCGAATCTGCCGCCAGCTCACGGCCTACGCGTCAACTCTGTTGCAAAAGGCCGTGCTTTGTTGGTGGAGCGGCGTATTCGAAGTGGGTGCTATTCCAGGCGGTCACTCGGGACAGCGGGCCTGAGAGGGGCTTGGCCACACGAGCTGTTCAGCGCTTCCTCAGGGTGGTGACGTAGGGCGTCTGGTCCGGGCCCTGGCCCGAGGGCCTTTCGCCTCTAGGCCAGCGCCGGCGCACGGTCGCAGACTGGCGGGAGATGGTTGGAGGTGTCGCGAATGATGCACGGATGGGGCTACCAGGGCGGTTGGGGATTCGGGATGTGGATCGTCATGGCGGTGGCCATGGTGATCTTCTGGGCGATCGTCGTCTTCGGGGTGGTCGCACTCGTGCGTTACCTCGGACACAGCCACGACACCCCACCGGGTCCGGCGTCTGGTCCAGTGTCAGAGGCTGAGACGATTCTCCGTGGGCGGCTTGCCCGAGGGGAGATCGACGAGGAGCAGTTCCGAAAGACGCTTGCCACGCTTCGGGAGCTGTGATGGCAACCCGTCTTCGATCCCACGGACTGTTGGTACTCATCGTCGTGCTGCTTGCCGCAGCATCGACTGCGCTCATCGGCGGGCTTGTTGCGACGAACCGTGGGAGCACCACGGCGGCGACGTCGCTGACGTCGTGTGAGCCGTCACATGAGGCGAGTCAGGTCGTCCAGGTCGGTCTCTATGACGCTGGCGGCGGCATGATGAGCCAGGCCCCGATGATGCTCCGGCTGATCCCGAGCCCGACGAGCAGGTCCGCTGGTCAGGTGACGTTCGTCGTCACGAATTACGGCGCGTTGAATCACGAGTTCCTCGTGCTTCCCGTGCCTGCCGACGGGGTCGGCACCAGGCCAGTCGGGTCAGACGGCAAGATCGACGAATCGCAGAGCCTCGGCGAAGCATCGACCTCCTGCGGTGCCGGTCAGGGGGACGGCATCTCGACCGGCTCCCGGAGCTGGGTCACGCTCACGCTCCGCCCCGGCCACTACGAGCTGCTCTGCGACGTGCCCTGGCACTATGCCGACGGGATGTACGCAACCTTCACCGTCATCTCCTGATCCCGGCATCCGGGATCAGCGGGTACCCCCTGGCGCATAATACCCCTATGGGGTATACTTCCTCTCGGGAGGATGGTGCTGCGATGACGATGCCCGGCTACATCGACGAGAAGGCTGCGATCCAGAAGCGGCTCCGCCGGATCGAAGGTCAGGTCCGTGGGCTGCAACGAATGGTCGAGGAGGACACGTACTGCATCAACATCCTCGACCAGGTGTCTGCGACGACTCGTGCTCTGCAGGCAGTCGCTCTCGAACTCCTCGACGATCACCTGACCCGCTGCGTTGTCAACGCGGTCGCTGCCGGTGGCCAGGAGGCTGACGACAAGATCAACGAGGCGACCGCGGCGATCGCCCGCATGGTGCGATCGTGATCCACGTCGTGGCGGCGGTCTCTCCGCTCGTCGACATCGGGAGGAGCCTTCGTGAAGGCTTCTTCATGTTCTGGGAGACCCTCTGGGCGCTCGTCCTGGGCTTCACGCTCTCCGGTGTCGTCCAGGCGTTCGTCTCCAAGGAACAGATGCAGGCGAAGCTCGGCAACCATCGGCCCGCCGCCGTCGGCCGGGCTGCCGGCTACGGGATGGTGTCGTCGAGTTGCTCGTATGCAGCCTCCGCCATGTCGAAGTCCCTCTTCGCGAAAGGTGCGGACTTCGTCGCCGCCATGGTCTTCCTGATCGCCTCGACGAACCTTGTCGTCGAGCTCGGCATCGTCATGCTCGTGCTCCTCGGCTGGCAGTTCATGGCAGCCGAGTTCGTCGGCGGCCCGATCATGATCATCCTGCTTGCCATCCTCGGCGGGTTCATCTTCCGCTCTGCGCTCGTGGAGGCGGCCCGTCGTCGAGTCCAGGGCGAAAGTGCTCATGCCCATGACCACGCCGCCATGACCGGCGTCTCCGCAGAGCGGCAAGAAGAGCTCGAGAAGGCGTCGTGGTCCTCGAAGGCGCGGTCCCCTGCGGCCTGGTCGGACGCGGCGAGCTACGCCGTCGCCGACGTCACCATGCTCCGTCGTGAGCTGGTGGTCGGCTACACCGTGGCGGGATTCCTGGCGGTGCTCGTCCCAACGCACGTCTGGAACGCGCTCTTCCTCCACGGCCACGGCTTCTGGACGAGTCTCGAGAACGCCCTCGTCGGCCCGATCATCGCTGTCGTGAGCTGGGTGTGTTCCATCGGCAACGTCCCGCTTGCCGCGGCCCTGTGGTCGGGAGGGATCAGCTTCGGTGGCGTGATCTCCTTCATCTTCGCCGACCTCATCGCCATGCCGCTCATCCTCATCTACCGGAAGTTCTACGGACCGAAGCTCACCCTTCGGCTGGTGGGCCTGTTCTACGTGCTCATGGCGACAGCAGGACTTCTGACCGAAGGCATCTTCCGTCTCTTCAACGCCGTCCCGACCACCCGGCCGCTCCAGGTGACATCCGCGCACTTCGAGTGGAACTACACGACCTACCTCAACATCATCTTCCTCCTCCTCGCCCTCGCTGTCTGGTGGCTCGCCCGGAACAAGACGCGTTTCGGCGGCGGCGACGGATACGCCATCGACCCGGTCTGCGGGATGCAGGTACGGACGGCGGACGCTCCCGCTTCGGCAGTCGTCGACGGGACGACGTCCTACTTCTGTTCCGACCGCTGCCGGAACCGCTTCCTATCGGGACGAAGCGAAGAGGTGCCGGGCACACAACAGGTGGCAACGATGACACTCGCGGCAAATCCGTCTCCGGGACAGCCCACCGTTGTCGATCCGGTCTGCAGAATGCCGCTGGATCCCGATCATGCCGCCGCCCACCGTGACCACCACGGCGTGACCTACTCCTTCTGCAGTCCCGGCTGCGCCTCAGCTTTCGACACCGACCCGGACCACCACAGCAATCCCGAGGTGAAGAGTTGACCGACGACTCCAACCAGCCCACGACGCCTCGACAGCGAGAGTCCATCCTCCGGGGCCTCAACAAGATGGTGAAGAAGGGCCAGATGGCCGAGGACGAGGCGAACCGCATCCGTGAGGCCGACGGCGACGAAGCATTCGATGTAGCCGTTCGTGATGTCCGTGTTCGCCATGCCGGGAATCGTTTCGAAGCCGCTGTCGCCGACGGCTCGATGACACAGAACGAAGCTGACGACATCCTCGGTCAAGTCCGGGACGGTGCGCATCCTCGGGGGATCCGCTCGCATCTACGCCATCTCAGCCCCGGCGAGCGCACCGAAACCTAACCGCTCGCCCTCGAACCAGGGTCGAGGTGACAGTCACCGGCTCGGTCTCCGAGCACGCTCGTTCTCTCGGTTGTCCCGTCTGAGGGTGGCGCAGTTGCTCCAGTCTCGGGCGGCGAGGGCTGCCCGTCTGGCCATCGCCAGCTCAGGGCCAACGCGTCAACTCTGTTGCAAAAGGCCGTGCTTTGGTCACAGATGCCTGGCCCTCAAGGATGGACGAGCTCGACATGGCGGCCGGACGCGGCGGCCAGCGGCTCGAGGTCTCCCGGACCGGAGGTGATGATCCCGTCACCATCGTGGGCCAACAGGATGACGGTGGCATCGAGGAGGTCCGAGGTCCGGGCGGAGCCCAGGAGCTTCCCGGCGGCCCGACCCATTTCTTCGTCGACCGGCCGGACGTCGATTCCCACCAGCGCGAGGGAAAGGCGGGCCTGGCGGGGGCCGCCCCGCCACACCTGGCCCAGGACGGCGGCGTTGGTCACCAGCCGGTCATCGCGGGCCAGGGCATTCTTGTACAGGGCCCACACCAATTGCTCCCCCCGTTCCAGGGCGATGAGCCCACCGGCATCGAAGACGAGGTTCATGACGCCTTTCGCCGCTTCGAACCGCGGACGACGACGGCCTTCTCCCGACTCCGTCGCACCGCGTCGTCCATCTGCTCCTCGGTGATCTCACCGAACTCGGCCTCGTAGGCGGCAACGGCCTTGGCCATCCCTTCCCGTCGACGTTCGTGGGCCACCTTGTCGGCCAGCGCATCGTTCACCCAGCCACTCAAGGAGTCGGCCATTCCCATGGTCACGGCCTCGTTCCCCGCCCTGATGAGGTGGGGATCGACCGTCACCGTCAGTCGTTCCTTCTTGGGAGTCATACTCTCAGTGTAGCGAGAGTCTTACCGGTGTTCACATCGTCAAGTGGGGGTCCTGGCCACGATCCGCTGGACGGCGAGAAGGCCGAGGACGTCGTTGCTGCCGTCCTCGATCATCGAGGCCCGGGCATCTCTGAGGATCTTCTCGATGGGATAGGCCCGGTTGAGGCCGTTGGCCCCGAAGATGCCGAGGGCCTCGCTGGCCACGTCGAAGGCGGTCTGGGTGGCCGTCACCTTGGAGGCGATGGAGCGCGGGAGGGAGTGGCCGGCGACGGTATTGCGGATGACGACGTCCCTGCTGAGGGCCTCCGAGGCCTGGACGGCCCGGAACATCGAGAAGAGCTTCCCCTGGACGTTCTGGTGGCGGATGATCGGGCCCCCGCCCTGGATCCGCTCCTGCGCGTAGTCGAGGGCGGCCTCGTAGGCGGCTCGGGCCACCCCGGTGAAGGTGGAGCCCATGGTCGAGTTGGCGAAGGAGAGGGCGAAGTCGCCGCCGAAGCTCTTCTCGTCGGGGGGGAGGACGAGGTGGTCGAGGGGGACCCGGAGGTCGTCGAAGAAGAGCTCCCCCTGGTTGAGGGCCCGCTGGCCCAGCTTGTCGACGGGCTTGTCCCGGGAGACGTCGGGTGGGTCGAGGGGGACGAGGAAGCCGCCCACCCCGATCGGACCCTGACCCCGGTCGACCTGGCAGAAGAGGGCCGCCGCCGTGGCGATGCTCCCGTTCGAGACCCAGGCCGACTTCTGGCCCGAGATGACCCAGTCCTCCCCGTCCAGGACGGCGACGCAGCTGGGATGGGCAGGCTTCCGGAGGGGGTCGCTCCCGTGGAGGAACATGTCGGTGCCCTGGTCGGGTTCGGTGACGGCCCAGCAGCCGATGGCCTCGGGCCGGTCGAACCGCTCGATGAGGGTGGGCCGGCCCGAGAGGCGGGCCAGGATGCGGGGGAAGCTCGAGACCTCGAGGCTCATGGCCAGGCCGGCGTCCCCCCAGCCCAGGAGCTCGCCGATCATGGCCCGGAGCCTGGCCTCCCGGGCCGGGGGCATGCCGGAGGCGCCGAGCTCGGCCGAGTCGACCCCGAGGGCCCGGTACTCGGTGAAGACGTCCCAGAGGACCGACCCGGGCTCGATGACCTGGGCCGGGTCGGCCAGGGCGTCGAGGGCCCGGCCCGCCGGCCGGAGGACCTCCCGGGCGAAGCGCTCCACCGTCTCGAGGACGGCCCAGTCCTCGGCCGGCATGTCGATGAGCTGCTCCACTGCTGTCCTCCCCGTCTCAGGAACCTTCAGCCTAGGAGACTCCTGAAGTAGAGGTGGTCCAGGGGCCGGTCGACCCGCCGGATGGCGTGGAGCGCTCTCACAGGGGTTATCGGGAGTTGCTTTGGGAACCGATCGGGCTCCCGCACTCCCCGCTACCCGGGTCCCCCCCCTGGTGTTTCGGGGGTTC
>PLZB01000018.1 GCA_003151955.1 Acidimicrobiaceae bacterium | reverse complement strand
CGCCTGCCCCGGTCGCCGAGCCCGCGGTGGCTGAGGTGGCTCCGGTCGACGAGGCCGCCGCCCTCGATGCCGTCGAGACGGTGGAGCCGGAGGTCGTCCCCGAGGTCGTCGAGACGGTCGTGGCCGGAGAAGTCGTCGAGACCGAGGTCGTTCCCGAGGCCTGAGCAGGCCCGAACAGCAGTGCACGAGGAGGGCGGCATCCACGGGGTGCCGCCCTTCCGTCATCCGAGGAAAGCGGCCGGGGAGCCGCGGCGGTGTCGAGCTGGCGCGGTAACGTGTGAGACACACGATGAGCCCCGGATGAGGGCAGCACGGTGAGTCCGAGCAGCGGTAGGAATGGCCGGGCAACGGAGTTTCGGCAGACAATTCCTCTCGGACTGGTACGAGGAAACCCAGGCGGCGATTGATGAGCATGGACGTGACACCGCCTTCATGGCGATGCTCCGCACCAAGGCCGCTGCCCTGAAGGCCAGGTTGGCGGAAGCCTCATAGATGGGACTTGGTGACATCAGGCTGGGGGTCGATGTCATCTATCAGGAGGACTACCGGACCGGAAGGACCGACCTGATCCACGTGGGAACAAAGCCGCCGAGCTTCGCATAGCGGCTGCCGGGGGCGACCTCGGCCATGGGGGGCTCCTCCCGGGCGCAGCTGTCCTGGGCGTAGGGGCAGCGGGGGTGGTGAGCTCTCGTCCACATCTCGGAGATGGCCGTCCACCAGGTCGACCTCCCCGAGCAGGGGAACTACATCGCCGACGCCGGGTTTACGCCGGGAGACCGAGGCCCAGGCGGCCTGGGCCGATTACGTGGCCGAGAGCGGCCATCGAGACAGCAATGGCCGATGAGGCTGGAGTCGACAAGGCCGACGCCCTGGAGGCCGTCGAGATCGTCGTGGCCGGGAAGGTCGTCGAGGCCGAGGTTCCTGACGCCCGAGGAGACCGTTCGGGCCGATCACGATATGGCTCCGCCCCGAAGCTCGCCGACCTCGCCGCGCAGTCGTCGACGCACCAGCTCGGCTTTGAAGTGGTCGAGAGCTTCCTCGATCGGGTCGCGCACCGTCTGACGGCACTGGGTGTCCGAGTGGTGATCCGTCCCTACGTCGGGCTCATCACGGCGGGAGGCACGATGACCGGAGACTGAGCGCGGTCAGGTCCCGGCGCCGCCGACGACGGGGGCGTTCAGGTGGGTGTGACCGAGCGAACCTTGGGATGGGGCGGAGCCGAAGGCGAAGACGCCGCCGTCGGCTCCGAATTCCCAGTAGCCGGCCATGTCGGGGGCGGCGGCGATGCCGACCATGGGGGCGTTGAGGTGGTGGCCGCCCATGGACCCGAAGAAGGGGGCGCTGAAGGCGAAGATGCCGCCGTCGGAGGCGACTTCGTAGTAGCCCTGGCCGTCGGTGGTGGGGGTGATGCCGACCACTGGTTTGTTGAGGGTGGTGCCGCCCATGGATCCGTGGAAGCCGGCGTCGCCGAAGGCGAAGATGCCGCCGTCGGAGGCGACTTCCCAGTAGCCCTGGCCCGTGACGGTGGCGGCGATGCCGACCACTGGTTTGTTGAGGGTGGTGCCGCCCATGGATCCGTAGAAGGCGGCGTCGCCGAAGGCGAAGATGCCGCCGTCGGAGGCCACTTCCCAGTAGCCCTTGCCGTCGCGGGTGGGGGCGATGCCGACCATGGGGGCGTTGATGTGGTGGCCACCCATGGATCCGTAGAAGTGGGCGGAGCCGAAGGCGAAGATGCCGCCGTCGGAGGCCACCTCCCAGTAGCCCTGGTTGTCGGGGGCGACGGCCACGCCGACCACCGGCTTGTTGAGGGTGGTGCCGCCCATCGAGCCGTAGAAGCCGGTGTTGAAGGCGAAGATGCCGCCGTCGGAGGCGGCCAGGGTGTAGCCCTGGTCGCCGGCTCCCTGGCGGTCGGTGGGGGTGGTCAGGGCGCAGGTGGTGTCCCCGACGGTGTTGCCCCCGGCCGAGCCCAACGGTGCCCCGGGGCTGGCGGCGCAGTCCTGCTCGACCCCGCCGCTGGTCCGGTTGCCGGCCACCACGGCGGCCTGGAGGGAGCCGCCGGAGTCGTTGTTGAAGATGCCGGCGCCGCTGTCGGAGACGTTGCCGGCCACGGTGGTGTACGTCAGGGCGATCCCGCTGTTGTCGTAGATGCCGCCGCCGGCGTTCGACGCCCCGCTGGCGGTGTTGTCGATGACGGCCGACTTGGTGAAGAGGCCGTAGCCGTCGGTGTAGTAGCCGGCCCCCTGGTTGGCCGTGTTCCCGGAGAAGGTGTCGCCGGTCAGGGTCTGCTCGTCGTCGCTGTAGGCGCCGCCGCCGATGGTGTCGGCGTGGTTGTTGGCGACGACGGTGTTGGTCAGGGTGGTCACGTCGTACAACGACAGCCCGCCGCCGGCGCCCTCACGGCTGGAGCCGCTCGATCCGGCCAGGCCGGTGGCGCTGTTGCCGGTGACGGTGTCGTTGGTCAGGACCTCGTTGCAGCCGGAGTTGTAGAGCCCGCCGCCCTGGGTGTTGATGGCCTGATTGTTGGTGATGGTGGTCGAGGTGATGACCACCCCCGAGCCGCAGGATCCGTCGTAGACGCCGCCGCCGCCGTCCCCAGAACTGGTATGGCCGGCGGGGTTGGTGGCCACGTTGCCGGTGATGGTCGACCCGGTGACGGTGAGGGCGCCGGCCGGGTAGTCGGACATCCCGCCGCCGTCGGCCAGACCCGTGCCCGAGGCCGTGGCCCGGTTGCCCGAGACCTGGCTGGCCGACACCTGGAGGAGGCCGGTGCTCCTGGACGAGTCCACCACGATCACCGGGACGGTCATCTCCAACAACACGGCCGGCCCGGGCCCGGCGCCCACCAACGTCATCGCCTACGGCGGCGGCATCAACGGTGACTACGGCCTGGGGAACATCACCAACGTCACCCTGAGCGGCAACTCTGCCATCGGCACCGGCACCGGAGCCGCCGCCGGCGGCGGCCTCAACACCACCGACGGGGCCGTCGTGCTCACCAACGTGAACGCCACGAACAACACGGCCAGCACCAGCGGCTCGGGCAACGCCTACGGCGGCGGCCTCTCCACCTACAACACCTCCTCGGCCTCGAGGCCGCCGGCCGTGGCCGTGCCCGAGGAGGTGAGGGCCATGTTGCCGCTGATCGAGCCTCCCTCGATGGTGGTGGGGTTGTTGGTGTAGATGCCGCCGCCGATGGCGTGGGCGACGTTGTTGATCACGGTGGTGTTGACCAGCTCGAAGGACACGCCGTCGTTGTAGATGCCGCCGCCTTTGGGCGCGGTGCTGCCCGATACCGTCGAATTGTTCATCCACAGGGCGCCGAGGTTGTAGATGCCGCCACCTTCGGTGGTGGCGGTGCTGTCGGCCACCGTCACACTGTTCAGGACCAGGTTGTCGTTGTTGTCGTTGACCGCCACACCCCCACCGTCGGAGCCGGCTCCCTTGCGCAGGGTCAGGTTGGAGGCGGTGACGAAGGCGCCGTTGCTGTTGACGTCCTCGTTCAGGGTCAGGATCCGGGCCGACTCGGGGGTGCCGTCGACCACGGTGGTGCCCTGGCCGGCTCCGTTGATGGTGACTCCGGCGGGGTCGGTCACGTTCAGGGCGCCCAGGGAGAGCAGGTAGGTGCCGGTCGGGACGGTGATGGTCACCGACTTGGACAGGGCGTCGGCCTCCTCGATGGCGGCCCGGAGCGAGCACTGGGAGGTCCCGTCGGCGCAGATGCCATCGCCGGGGGTGGCGTCATGGCTGTCGACGGTGGTGTTGACGGTGAAGGTCGGACCGGGGGCGATCAGCCGGGGCTGCACCGAGCGGGCCCCGGAGGCGGCGTGGGCGGCCGGGGACGTCATCAGAACAACGGGGCCGGCGCACAGCACGGCGGTGAGGACCCCGAGGGTCGTCCGGCCCTTCCTCGTGCGGCCGGGGCCGCCATTTCCCTCGATGGGGTCTCCGCTCATGGTGCCTCCTCTGGGGACTTCGGTGACCGTAGCCCCTTTTCCGACCGGGTGTCCGGGACCGGGGCCCCTTCCCTCAGAGCACCGGTCGGGGTGGCTCGGGGGCCGGACCAGGCTCGGGGAGGACCTGGCCCGGCTTCACCAGGGGGAAGTGGCAGGCCGCGAACTGGCCCGGGGCGACCTCGGCCATGGGGGGCTCCTCCCGGGCGCAGAGCTCCTGGGCGTAGGGGCAGCGGGTCCGGAAGCGGCAGCCCGAGGGGGGGTCGATGGGGGAGGGGAGGTCGCCGGTCAGCCCGGTGTGGCCCCGCTCCGAGCCGGGGACCGGCTCGGGGATCGAAGCCAGGAGGGCCTCGGAGTAGGGATGGGCGGGCTGCCGGTAGAGGGCGTCGGGGGTGGTCAGCTCGCAGAGCTTCCCGAGGTACATGACGGCGACCCGGTCGCTCACGTTCTTCACCACGGCCAGGTCGTGGGCGATGAAGACCATGGTGATGGCCCGCTCCTCCTTCAGGTCCTGGAGGAGGTTGAGGATCTGGGCCTGGACGGAGACGTCGAGGGCGGAGACGGGCTCGTCGCAGATGAGGAGCTTGGGCTCGAGGATGAGAGCCCGGGCGATGCTGATCCGCTGGCACTGGCCCCCCGAGAACTCGGTGGGCCGGCGGCCCCCGGCCTGGGCCGGGTCGATCCCGACCGCCTCGAGCATGGTGGCGGCCTTGCGGTGACGCTCCTCCTTGGTGCCCAGTCCCCAGATGGCCAGGGGCTCGCTCACGATGTCGAGGATCCTCCGGCGGGGGTTGAGCGAGGAGATGGGGTCCTGGAAGATCATCTGGACCTTGGTCCGGGCCTGGCGGAGCTCCCGGGACCCGAGGGTGGTGAGCTCCGTCCCGTCGAAGCGGACGGTGCCGGCGTCGGGCCGGTGGACCTGGGCCACGGCCCGGCCGGTGGTGGACTTCCCGCATCCCGATTCCCCCACCACGCCGAGGGTCTCGCCGGGGGCGACGTCGAAGCTGATCCCGGAGACGGCCTGGACCCGGTGGGGCCCCGACCCGAAGGAGACCTCGAGGTCCTGGACCCGCAGGAGGATGTCCTGGCCGCTGCGGAGGTGGGCGGTGCCGCCGCCGGTCATGAGGCGACCTCCCCGTCTCCGGTGGGGGTGGGCTCGGGCGGGACCGCGGCCAGGGCGTTGTCGGCCCGGGTCCCGGTGAAGGCCAGGGCGGCGGGGACCTTGTGGTGGAGGTTGTAGGCCAGGGCCTGCTCCCCTTCGCTCGATCCGACCGGGAACCAGCAGGCGAACTGGTGGCCGGGTCCGGCGTTGCGGAGGGGGGGCTCGGCTTGGCGGCACTGCTCCTGGACGTAGGGGCAGCGGGGGGCGAAGCGACAGCCGGCCGGGGGGTTGACCAGGTCGGGAGGCCGGCCCGGGATGGCCCGGAGCCGCATGTGGCTGGGGTCGGTGAGCCGGGGGATGGACCGGAGGAGGGCCTCGGTGTAGGGCATCCTGGTGTGGGCGAAGAGCTCGGTGGTGGGGGCCTTCTCGACGATCTTGCCGGCGTACATGACGGCGATCTCGTCGGTCCGGTTGGCCACCACCCCGAGGTCGTGGGTGACGAGGATCATGGCCATCGACCGCTCCTGCTGCTGCTCGCCCAGGAGGTCGAGGATCTGGGCCTGGACGGTGACGTCGAGGCCGGTGGTGGGCTCGTCGGCCAGGAGGAGCTTCGGGCCGCAGGCCAGGGCGATGGCGATCATGACCCGCTGGCGCATCCCCCCCGAGAGCTCGTGGGGGTAGTTCCGGAGCCTCGCCGCCGGGGAGGGGATCCCCACCGACTCGAGGAGGGCGACGGCGGTCTCGGTGGCGGCCTTGCGGTCCAGGCCGAGCCGGATCCGGAGCCCTTCGGTGACCTGGCGGCCGATCCGGACCACCGGGTTGAGCGCCGTCATGGGGTCCTGGAAGACCATGGCGATCTGGACGGCCCAGACCTGGCGGAGCTCGGCCGGGGAGAGGGCGGAGATCTCGTGGCCGGCGTAGCGGACGGTGCCCCCCTTCACCACCCGGTTCCCCTGGAGGAGCCCCATGACGGACCGGGACAGGACGGTCTTCCCCGATCCCGACTCGCCCACCACCCCCAGGGTCCGGCCCCGGTCCAGGGTGAAGGAGACCCCGTCGACGGCCCGGACGAGACCCCGGTCGCTCTGGAAGTGGGTGGTGAGGTTCTCGACCTCCAGGATGGGGCCGTTGAGGTCGGCCACATCGGGGAACCGGAGCTGGCCGTCGGCCTTGGGACTCACAGGTTCCCCTCCCGGACGTCGAAGGTGCTGCGGAGCCGGTCCCCCATGAGGTTGAGGCCGACGACGAGGAAGAAGATGTAGAGGGAGGGCCAGAGGGCGGCGGTGGGGTTGGCCTTCAGGTTGTAGATCTGGGCCGCCTCGTTGATGAGATTGCCGAGGGTGGGGGTGGGGAGGGCTACCGAGAGGCCCAGGAAGGCCAGGGCCCCTTCGATGATCACGGCCAGGGCGATCCCGATGAGGGCGAAGGAGAGGGCGGCGGGGAGGACGTTGGGGAGGATCTCCCGGGTCAGGATCCGCCAGGTGGAGGCGCCCATGGACCGGGCCGCCACCACGAACTCCCGGTTGGAGACGGCCAGGGTGCTGGCCCGCATGACCCGGAAGAGCTGGGGGGCGGCCACCACGGTGAACATGACGACCAGCTTCCAGAGCTCGATCGACTTGAGGGGCGGCTTCCAGAAGGCCTCGACGGCCAGGATGAACAGGAGGGGGGGGAAGGCCAGGACCACGAAGGAGGCGGCGTTCAGGACGGCGTCGACCTTCCGGCCCCAGTAGCCCGCCACCATGGCGGCCGATCCCCCGATCAGCATCCCGACCACCACGGACACGATGCTGATCACGAGGGAGTCCCGGGACCCCCAGATGATCCGGGACAGCATGTCCCGGCCCAGGTCGTCGGTGCCGAGGAGGTGGTGGGTCGAGGGGCCCAGGTTGACGACGGAGTAGTCCTGGAAGGTGGGGCTCTGCAGCGGGAGGAACGGGGCCAGGAGGGCCAGGAGGACGGTGAGCCCGACCCAGCCGGCGGCGATCCAGAAGACGACCCCGAGCCCGCCCCGCTTGGAGGTCGACCCCGTCGGGGTGGCCGGCTCGGAGGTGTGGAGGTGGCGGGCGACCTGGCCGACCTCGGCGTCGACGGCCGGGCTGAAGGCGGCCGGGGCACCCAGGATCCGGGGATCGCCGGGCGGGTCGTGGTGACCGTCAGGCACGCCGGATCCTGGGGTCAAGGAGGGTGAGGAGGAAGTCGACGACCATGTTGATGATCACGTAGGCGACCGAGATGATGAGGGCCAGGCCCTGGACGACGAGGTAGTCCCGCTGCTGGATGGCGTCGACCAGGGTGGCGGCCATCCCGGCCATGTTGAAGTAGTACTCGATGACGAAGGTGCCGGTGAGGAGGCTCCCGATGCTGATCCCGGCCCCGGCCAGGAGGGCGAAGGAGGAGGGTCGCAGCGCGTGGCGGGTGAGGATGTAGCGGGTGGAGAGTCCCTTGGCCCGGGCCATGGTGACGAAGTCCTCCTGGAGGGTGGCGATGAGGTCGGCCCGCAGGAGGCGGAAGTAGATGGCGACCGACCCCAGGGTGAGGGCGATGATCGGCATCGTCACGCCCCGGAGGTTCTGGGTCAGGCTCTGGGTGATGGGGGTGAAGCCGCTGGCCGGGAAGAGGTGGATCCCGACGGCGAAGGCGTCGACCATGAGGACGCCGGCCACGTAGGAGGGGAAGGAGAGGAGGCCGAAGGTGGTGGTGGTGGCCGACCGGTCGAAGGCCCGGTTGGGGCGGAGGGCGGCCAGCAGGGCCAGGGGGACGGCCACGAGGACGGCGACGAGCTGGGAGCCGATGATGAGCTCGATGTCGATGGGGGCGGCGTGGCCGACGGCGCTGGCCACGGTCTCGTGGGTCAGGAAGCTCTGGCCCAGGTTCCCCTGGAGGATGTTCCAGAGCCAGATGAAGTACTGCTCGTAGAGGGGCTTGTCCAGGCCGAGCTGCTTCAGGAGCTCCTGGCGGGCCTGGTGGGTGTCACTGGGGCCGAGGATGGTGACGGTGGGATCGCCGGGGAGGAGGTGGACGAGGAGGAAGACCAGGATGGAGATGACGAAGGCGATGACGACGAGTTGGGCCAGCCGCTTGCCCAGGTAGCTCCACATCGGTGACGGTCAGCCCTGCAGCCAGATCGCGGTCGGGTTGAAGACGCCGCCGTTGAAGGGGAAGCCGTGGGACCCGTCCGGCAGGCCGGCGTTGGCGAAGTTCTGGACCTTGGTCGAGGCCGTCATCGACCAGGGGGCGATCCGGAGCCAGAGGTAGGGGAGGTCGGCGGCGAGTCGCTGGTCGACGGTCTGGTAGGCCTTGATCCGGGTGGCCGGGTCGGCCGAGGTCCGACCCAGGGTCAGGGCCGCGTCGATCTGGGGGTCCTGGTTCCGGGCGAAGTTGAGGGCGATCGGTCCCTTGGCCGACGAGGAGTCCCACCAGACGTAGTTGAGGTCGGGGTCGAAGGCGCCGAACTGCTCGCTCGTGTAGGCCTGGAAATTGATGCCGGTGGCCATGTTCTGGATCAGGTCGACCTGCTGGATGGTGCCGATGGTGACGTCGCAGCCGGCCTGGTTCCACATCTGCTGGATGGCCTGGACGGCCGCCTCGAGCTTGGGGTCGGGGATCGTCTCGAGGCTGAAGGAGATGGAGCCGCCGTGGTTGGCCTTGGCCTGGCTGATGAGGGCCTTCCCCTTGGTCAGGTCGAATTCGGGGTAGCCGTTGGGGGCGTAGTAGGGGGATCCCTCCTGGAAGAGGGAGGTGGACGGCTTGGAGATGCCGCCCCCGAAGAGCTTCCCCAGGGTGACGACGTCGAGGGAGTAGGCCAGGCCCTGGCGGACGGTGAGGTCGCTCAGGGGGGCCACCGTCGTGTTGAGGACGATGAAGTCCATGTCGGGCTCCCCGATCTTCTGGTCGAGGGCGCTGACCTGCTGGTACTGGGAGTCGGATCCGAGATCGACGATGGCGGTGGGGTCCCGGGTCACCATCAGGTCGACGCCGCCGGAGCGGAGGGTGTTCTCCCGGGTGGCGTCGGCGACGATGGGCTTGAATGTGATCCCGTCGAGGTAGGGGATGCCGGGCTGCCAGTAGTGGGGGTTGGCCTTGACCACGAACTCGTTGTTCTGGGTCCAGTTCACGATGGAGAAGGGACCGGTCCCGACAGGGTTCTGGGAGCCGTTCTTGTCGGCCAGCTGGGAGAGGCCGACGATGTAGCCGACCTGGGTCGACAGGGCATAGGGGAAGGGGACGAAGGGGGCGCTCATGGTGAAGACGACGGTCAGGGTCGAGGGGCTCGTCACGGAGGTCACCGGGGAGAGGGCCTGGCCGGTCAAGGGGGAGGCCCGCAGGGCGTTGATGTTGGCCACGACGACGGCGCCGTTGAGGGGGGAGCCGTCGTGGAAGACGACGTTGGGCCGCAGCGTCAGCGTCCAGACGGTGTAGTCCGAGTTGGGGGTGACGGACTGGGCCAGGAAGGGTCGGGCCGTCCCGTCGTTGGCGATGGCGGTGAGGCTGTCGAAGACGACGTTGGCGTAGGTGAGGCCGGTGGCGTCCCAGTGGCTGCTGGCGGGGGAGAAGCCGTCGATGTCGGAGGCGACCCCGACGGTGATCGTCCCGCCCCGGCGGGGGGTCCCGGAGCCGATCCCGGGGTGGGCGGAGACCTTGCCGGAGCTGGAGGAGGAGGTTCCGCAGGCGCCGAGGACAGTCCCCCCGATGCCCAGGGCGGTCAGCGAGGCCCCCCGGGAGAGGAATTCCCGTCGGCCGTACCGGTCACCGAATCTCGTCACGTTTCCCCCTGGTCTGGCCGGAGCACCGGTCCGGCCGGTGTCGGGAGCCGTCTCCCCTGGTGAACGGCCCCGGCCAATCTAGTCCCCGCCGGGACGAGGTCAAGGGACGCCGGCAGGGGATTTTCCGGAGCCCGAGCCCGCCGTCGGTACCATGCGGCATGACCGGCGGGGAGACCGAGGGGGGGTCGACGGCGCCCGGGGAGGGTTTCCGGTGGGCGCTCCGGGTGGCCGTGGTGCCCTGGCTGGTGGCCCGGGTGGCGGTGGGGGTGGCCCTGGTCGTGGGACGGGAGCTGGTGGCCCGGGGCCAGGTCGCCCCGGGGTTGGCGACCCGGGTCCACCAGGGGCTGTTGGGCTGGGACGCCGGCTGGTACGAGTCGATCGCCCGGGGGGGCTACGCCGGGGCCGGGCACGGATCCCTCCGGTTCTTCCCCCTCGTCCCCGCCCTCACCGCCGGCCTCCATCTCCTCCCCGGCGTCGGGGTCGGGGCCGCCCTCCTGGTCGTCTCCAACCTCAGTGCCCTGGCCGGCCTGGCCGTCCTGGCCGCCCTGGTCCGCTCCGAGACCGGGGACGTGGCCCTGGCCGGCCGGGCCGCCTGGCTGGCCGCTCTGGCCCCGGTCGCCTTCGTCCTGGCCATGGGCTACGCGGAGGCCACCCTCCTGGTCCTGGCCGCTGCCACCTTCCTGGCCGTCCGGCGGGGGCGGTGGTGGTGGGGGGCCCTGTTCGGGCTGCTGGCCGGCCTGACCCGGCCCCTCGGGGTGCTCCTCCTCGTGCCGGTAGCGGTCGAGGCCGTCCGGGCCTGGCGGGCGGAAGAGGGGCCGACGGGTCCCCGGCGGCTGGTCCCGGCACTCGCCACCCTGGCCCCGGCGGCCGGTTGCGGCTCCTACCTGGGTTGGGTGGGCTGGCGCTACCACGACGTCCTGGCCCCCCTCCGGATCCAGGTCGAGGGAGGCCACCGGGGAACCCTGACCGATCCCCTTCAGACCCTGGCCCACGACGCCCGGCTCCTGGCCGAGGGCCAGCACCTGAGCGAGGCCCTCCACCTCCCCTGGGTCCTCCTCGCCCTCGCCCTGACGGCGGTCTGCTTCCGGCGCTGGCCCGCCTCCTACGGGGCCCTGGCTCTCGCCACCGTGGCCGTAGCCCTGACGGCGGCCAACCTCGACGGGTTCGAGCGCTACGCCCTCTCGGCCTTTCCCCTGGTCCTGGCCGGTGCCTCGGTCACCTCGGGGCCCACGGTGGAGCGGACCGTCCTGGTCGTCTCGGGGGTCGGCCTGGTCGGCTACGCCCTCCTGGCCTTCACCGGCATCTACGTGCCCTGAGGAACCGCTCCCCGGGTTCGCCACCCCCCGGTGGTGAACCGGTAATCTTGGCCGGGTCCACCCGGCGGGTCGCCAGGTGAGGGTGGTCGCACCACGCCGAGGAGCAGGGAGCAACGTGGAGAGCCGCCCAGGGGTTGTCGTCGTGGGAGCCGGTCCGGCCGGATTGACGGCCGCCTATCAGCTGACGAAGGCCGGGGAGCCCGTGACGGTCCTCGAGGCCGAGGACGTGGTGGGTGGGATCAGCCGCTCCGTCGAGCGCGACGGCTGGCGGTTCGACATCGGGGGCCACCGGTTCTTCACCAAGGTGAAGCCCGTCGAGGCCCTCTGGCACGAGATCCTCCCCGACGAGGACTTCCTCCTCCGGCCCCGGATGAGCCGGATCTACTACGAGGGGAAGTTCTACGACTACCCCATCCGGCCCGTGAAGGCCCTGCGGAACCTCGGGATCGTCGAGGCGGTCCGCTGCGTCTCCTCCTACCTCTGGGTCCGGGTCCGTCCCCCGAAGGACCAGACCACCCTGGAGGGCTACATCGTCGCCAACTACGGCTGGCGGCTCTACCGGCACTTCTTCAAGACCTACAACGAGAAGGTCTGGGGCGTTCCCGCCTCGGAGCTCTCGGCCGACTGGGGGGCCCAGCGGATCAAGGGGATGTCCCTCTTCAGCGCCGTCTGGGAGCCGGTCCGGAGCCGGCTGGTGGGCCGGCGCCAGCAGCGGGCCAAGCAGGTCACGAGCCTCATCGAGGAGTTCCAGTACCCGAAGCTCGGACCGGGGATGATGTGGGAGCGGTGCCGGGAGAAGGTCGAGGCGGCCGGCGGGGTGGTCGAGATGGAGCGCCCCGTCACCGCCATCCACCGGGGCCCGGCCGGAGCCGAGGCCGTCAGCCACGGCACCGGGGACGACACCGTCCGGATCCCGGCCAGCCACGTCATCTCCTCCATGCCCTTCTCGACGCTGATGCGGATCATGGACCCCCCGCCCCCGGCCGAGGTCCAGGCCGCCGCCGACAACCTCCACTACCGGGACTTCCTCACCGTGGCCCTCGTCGTCCCCGAGGCGGCCGGCTTCCCGGACAACTGGATCTACATCCACTACCCCGGGGTCAAGGTGGGGCGGATCCAGAACTTCGGATCCTGGTCCCCCTTCCTCGTGAAGGACGGGAAGACCTGCCTCGGCCTCGAGTACTTCGTCTTCGAGGACGACGAGACCTGGGCCATGGCCGACGAGGACCTCGTGGCCCTCGGGACCCGGGAGCTCGAGGCCATCGGGCTGGTCGAGGCCTCCCAGGTCGAGATGGGCTACGTCGTCCGCCAGCCCAAGGCCTACCCGGTCTACGACGAGACCTACCGGGAAGCCGTCGAGACCATCCGGAAGTGGGTCGAGGCCGAGGTGCCCAACGTCCACCCCGTGGGGCGCAACGGCATGCACAAGTACAACAACCAGGACCACTCCATGTACACGGCCATGCTCACCGTCGAGAACATCGTCGGGGGGGGAGCCCACGACATCTGGGCCGTGAACGTGGAGGAGGAGTACCACGAGGAGAAGTCCGGCAAGGGGTCGACGGGCCGGGACGCCCCCATCGTCCCCCGGCGGGCGCCGGTGGGAACCGGGAGCAGCGCCGGGTAGTGCCGGAACCCGCCGGGGCGCGGGCCTACCGGTGGGGGGTGGTGGCCGTCTCGACCGTCGGCCTGGTCCTCCGGCTCCTCTACGCCTTCGTCGTCGAGGTCCACGACCGGCTGGTGGGCGACGCCGTCTACTACCACGGGCAGGCCGCCTTCCTCATCCAGGGGAAGTTCTTCGTCGACCCCGTCATCCTCGCCGGCCACTCCCTCAACAACCCCGACCTCTACTCGGCCCAGCACCCCCCCCTCTTCACCCTGATCCTGGCGGCGGGGGACCTCCTCGGGTTGCGGTCCTTCGGGGCCCAGAAGCTGGTCGTCGTCCTGATCGGGGCGGCCACCGTCCCCGTGGTGGCCGCCCTCGGGACCGAGATCGCCGGCCGCCGGGCCGGTCTCGTCGCCGCCGGACTGGCCGCCCTCTACCCGGGAATGTGGATCTTCGACGCCCAGGTCCTCTCCGAGGCCCCCCTGATGCTGCTGACGGCCTGGACCCTCCTCGTGGCCTACCGCTGCCGGCGGGAGGCCACCACGGGCCGGCTCGTCACACTGGGGGTGGCCTGCGCCCTCTGCGCCCTCGACCGGGCCGAGATGATCCTCCTCCTCCCCCTGGTGGCCGTTCCGGTGGCCTGGGGGCTCCGCCGGGACGGGGAGCGCCTCGAGCGGCGGGCCCGGCTCCGGTCCGGGGCCCTCGTCCTGGTGGTGGCCGGCCTGGTCCTCGCCCCCTGGGTGGTCCGGAACCTGGTCACCTTCGACCATCCCGTCCTCCTCTCCGACCAGCTCGACCAGACCCTGGCCGCCGCCAACAACCACGAGGCCTACTACGGGGGGTTCTTCGCCAGCTGGTGCTTCGGCTGCCTGCTCCAGGATCACGCCCCCCCGGGGGACGAGTCGGACCAGGGGGTCTACTACCGGCACCTGGCCGAGACCTACGTGGAGGGCCACCTGAGTCGGGTCCCGGTCGTGCTCGCCGCCCGGGCCGGGCTGACCTGGGGGGTCTACCAACCGGGGGCGACGGCGGCGGCCAGCCGGGTCGAGGGCTGGCCCGACCCGGTCACCACGGCCTGGCTCCTCTGGTCCTATCCCCTGATCCTCCTGGCCGGGGCCGGGGCCGTCGTCCTCCGGCGGGCCCGCCAGGTCAGCTACCCCCTGCTCGCCCTACCGCTTATCGTCACCCTTGCCGTGCTCCTCACCTATGGGAACCTCCGATTCCGGGCCGAGGCCGAGGTCGCCCTCGTCGTCCTCGCCGCCGTCGCCCTCGAGGCGGCCTGGAGAGCACTGGTCGGCGGGCCGGCCCGGGTCGCGGCCCGGGTCGGGTCGTGACGGCTCCGGCCGGGACCGGCTCCGGCCGGCGGGTGGCCGACTCGGCCCGGCTCCTGGCCGCCTTCCGCCACGAGCAGTCCGACCCGGACCGCTTCTACCGGATGCTGGCCCGGGACACCGTCGAGGTGGTGGCCGAGTTCGCCCCCCTGGCCGGCCGCCGGGTCCTCGAGGTCGGGAGCGGGCCCGGTGACCTGGCCGAGGCCTTCCGGGAGGCGGGGGCCCGGGCCGTCGCCACCGACCTCTCCTGGGAGGAGCTCCACTGCCGGGAGCGGACCCTGGCCGCCACCGTCCTCTCCGACGGCCGGGTCCTCCCCTTCCCGGACGGCTCCTTCGACCTCTCCGTCTCCTCCAACGTCCTCGAGCATGTCCCGGTGCCCCTGGACCTCGTCCGGGACATGGTCCGGGTCACCGCCCCAGGGGGGATCGTCTTCGTCAACTACACGGCCTGGTTCAGCCCCTGGGGTGGCCACGAGACGGCCCCCTGGCACTACTTCGGGGCCGAGTGGGCGCTGCGCCGCTACGAGAAGGTCCACGGGGAGGCCCCCAAGAACCGCTACGGCTCGGGGCTCTTCCGGCTGGGGGTGGCCGAATTCCTCGACGACCTCGGGACCCTGGAGGGGGTCGACCCGGTCGACGCCTTCCCCCGGTACTTCCCCCGCTGGACCAGGCCGATCCTGAAGGTCCCCGGGATCCGGGAAGTGGTGACCTGGAACCTGGCCGTCGTCCTGCGGCGCCGGTGACCGCGGCCCGGGACCCGGTCGGGCCCAGCCACCCCGGCCCCCCACCGGCCGAGGTGGCTCCCACCTTCGAGGCCCCCCCGAGCTCGGAGGCCAGGATCCAGCACACCCTGCCCCTGGTAGTGGCCGGGATCGTGGCCTCGATGGCCAACCTCCTCTCCACCGTGTTCCTCAGTCGCCTCCTCTCCTCGGCCGACTACGGGGCCCTGATCCAGCTCCTCGGCCTCTTCCTCGTCCTCTCCATGCCGGGGACGGCCGTCATGGTGGGGGTGGTCCGCCGGGTGACGTCCTGGGAGGTCCGGGGCCAGGGCCACCACGTCCGGGACTGGGTCCACCGGGTCCACCGGATCGGGGTCGCCGCCGTCGTCGTCCTGGCCCTCGCCATCTGGCTGGCCCGGGGACCGCTCATCGGGGCCCTGGCCCTCCCCACCAGCACCGGGGTGGTCGAGATCCTCACGGCCGGGGGGGTCTGGGTCCTCGTCTCCATCGACCGGGGCCTCCTCCAGGCCCGCCAGGCCTACCGGGCCCTGGCCGCCAACCTGGTCATCGAGGGGACGGTCCGGGCCGTGGTGATGATCGGGCTGACGGCGGCCGGGATGGGCCTGGAGGGGGCCGCCCTCGGGCTGCTCGTGGCCGAGGTGGCCGCCGCCGGCCACGCCCGCTGGATGGTCCGGCGCACCCTGCCCGCCCGCCACCAGCTCCCCGGGGACCAGGTCGTCACCGTCGGCGTCGACGGGGCCGTCGCCGTCCACACCGGCCGGGACCTGGCCGCCGACATCGTCACCGCCGTGGCCAGCCTAGCCCTCCTGGCCATCCTCCAGAACGCCGACGTCATCCTCCTGGGCAGCCGGGCCCCCCTCGACAAGGGCAGCTACGCGGCCATCTCCGTCCCCTCCAAGGCCCTGGTCTTCTGGGCCCTCACCTTCGCCAACTACCTCCTCCCCGAGGCCACCATCCGGTTCCACCAGGGCAAGCACGCGCTCCGGCAGCTGGGCCACACCTTCGTGGTCCTGGCCGCCCCGGCCGCCTCCCTCCTCCTGGTGGCCCTCGTCGCCCCCCACTGGGCCCTCTCCCTCGTCTTCAAGGAGGCCAACGCCGGCGGCGCCCCCGCCTTCGCCCCGCTGGCGGGGGCCATGATCTTCCTGTCCGTCAGCGTCGTCCTCACCAGCTACCTGATGGGGGTGGGCTGGCGCTGGGTCGTCCCCCTCCTCGCCACCGGCACCGCCTTCCTGATCGTCCTCACCGTCCGTGCCGACGGTAGGATGCAGGCAACGGCCGACGCCGATCTCCTGGTCCAGGGCAGCCTGGCCGTCGTGATGGTGGTGGCGTTTCTCCTGATGCACCGCAGGGCCGGTCTGGAGCGGTAACTTGAATGGTCACTTTGAGTGACCCCGGGGTCGGACCCCGACCCGGTTGGCATGGTGACGAGAATCGAGGGGGCTCCGGCAGTGACGGAAGTCGACGGCAGGATCAGCGGTCCCGTCACCGGCGACCAGCACGTCCCCCCGGATCTCCGGGTGGTCGGAGTGGAGCTCGGCGAGATCGACCTGGGACGTTCCCGGAACCGGGCCAACAGCGCCCCGGCCTCCGTCCCCTCGCTGGCCCGCCTCGACACCGTCGCGGCCCGGGCCGAGGAGGTCGGCCTCCGACGGGTCCACCTCCTGGCCTGGCGTGACCTCGACGATCCCGAGGCCGGTGGTTCCGAGCTCCACGCCCACCGGATCGCGGCGCTCTGGGCCGGAGCCGGCCTCGATGTCGTCCTCCGGACCTCGACCGCGGCCGGTCACGGCCCCTTCGGGACCCGCGACGGCTACCGGGTCGTCCGCAAGGCCGGCCGCTACGCCGTCTTCCCCCGGAGCGCCTTCAGCGGCCTCCTCGGTCGGGACGGGGCCCGGGACGGACTGGTGGAGATCTGGAACGGGATGCCCTTCTTCTCCCCCCTCTGGGCCCGCTGTCCCCGGCTCGTCTTCCTCCACCACGTCCACGCCGAGATGTGGCGGATGGCCCTGCCCCCCAGCCTGGCCCGGCTCGGGGAGCTCCTCGAGCGCCGGGTGGCCCCCCCCCTCTACCGGGGCAGCCGGATCATCACCCTCTCCTCCTCGTCCCGCCAGGAGATCGTTTCCATGCTCGGGCTCTCCCCCGACCGGGTCCGGGTCGTCCCCCCCGGGGTCGACCCCCGGTTCAGCCCAGGGACCGGGAAGTCCGACGAGCCCCTGGTCGTCTCGGTGGGCCGGCTCGTCCCGGTCAAGCGGTTCGACCGGTTCATCGACGCCCTGGTCGAGGTCCGCCGCCGGGTCCCCACCATGCGGGCCGTGATCGTCGGGGAGGGCTATGAGCGGCCCCTCCTCGAAGCCAAGCTCCGGGCCGCCGGGGCGCAGGACTGGGTCTCCCTCCCCGGCCGGCAGACCGACGACCAGCTCGTCGAGACCTACCGGAAGGCCTGGGTCCTGGCCAGCCTGTCCCAGCGCGAGGGCTGGGGGATGACCATCACCGAGGCCGCCGCCTGCGGCACCCCGGCCGTCGTCTCGAGGATCGCCGGCCATCTCGACGCCGTCCACGACGGGACCACCGGGCTCCTCGTCGAGGACGGTGACGACTTCGCCGGGGCCCTGGCCTCGGTCCTGGAGGACACCGTCCTCCGGGCCCGCCTCAGCCGGGGCGCGGTCGACCACGCCAAGCGCCTCACCTGGGAGGCCACCGCGGCCGGTACCCTCGAGGCCCTGGTCGACGAGGCCACCCGCCGCCGTCGCCACTGAGCGGCGGGGTCACTCCCCCTCGGGGGGAGGCGGCTGGGCCGGGTCGGGCCCGTGGCCGAGGATCCCGTCGAGGAGGTCCGGGAGGTCGGACCATCCCGACCGGAGCCGCTCCGGGGCCGGGAACCGGGCCGGTGGGGGAGCGGCCGGTGCCCCGGTGGGGGGTTCGGGTGCCCGGGGCGGGGGAGCGGGCGGCATCGACCGCCCCGGCGCGGGTGGGGGCATGGCCGGCGCCGGGGTCGGCGAGGACGCTGTCCCGGGAGGGGCGAGCGGGGCGGGAGGGACAGTCCGATCCCAGGGGGGTTCGTAGCGCCAGGTGGGCCGGGCCCGCCGGGCGATCTCGACGACGGCGTCGGCCCCCAGGAAGGCCAGGGCCAACCAGGTGAGCGAACCGGCCTGCTCGAAGCGAACAGGCCAGAGCCCTCCGGCCGGGACGTGCCGGCTGGCCTGGAAGACGACCATGAAGACGAGCACCGACACCAGGAGGCCGAGCCCCCCCAGGGTGAGGAGCCAACGGCTCCGGGGCAGGGCCAGGACGGTGACGACGGCCAGGCCGACGGCCAGGCCCCCCGGGAGGGTCGTGACCGACCCCGCCACCAGGGCGCAGGCCCCGGCCAGGGCCAGCATCCGGGGCCAGCTGAGGGCCTGGCCCCCGACGACGAGGGGGGAGGAGAGGGCCGGGAAGCTGTCGGCCTCGATGGCGAGATGGACGGGACCGACGGGGAGATGCCGGCCCCGGCGGCGCCGGAGGAGCTCGGGGGGGACGACGGCCAGGGCCAGACATCCCAGGACCCCGACCAGGGAGATCCCGATGGCCAGCTCCGCATGGCCCTGGGGTGTCCAACGGACGGTGACCTCGAAGCTGCCGGTCCGGCCCGAGGCGCCCAGGGTGGCCGGGGTCACCAGCCAGCCGTTGGCGAAGCCGTCGACCAGGGTGGGCCCACCCAGGCCGGGTCCGCCGTCGATGCCGGCCACCCACCCGTTGTTCTGGCTCTCCCCGAGGACGATCCAGAACGGTGCCGTCGTCTTCGTCACCCCACCGACCCGGAGCCGGGCCGAGGTCGACCCCAGGGAGAGGACCGTGACCTTGGGGGCCCGGGCCCCGGGGAGGGGGCTGAGGGGGCTGAGGGGGTGGCCCGGGGTGTCGGTCCCGGGCATGCCGCCGGGGGCCGAGTCGAGGACCAGGGTGTCGAGGTTGATCCCGGGTCCACCCGTCGGGAAGCTGGGGTCGTGGGCCGGGGTCGCCACCAGGGTGTGGAGTCCGGGGCCGAGGGTGAGGCCGGCGGTGTCGTCGCCACAGAGCTGCACCGTCAGGGGGTGGCCGGCCAGGGCGTCGGCGCTCGAGCCGACCACCTCGAGCCAGACGACCCGGCCGTCGATGGTGAGGAGGTCGGACCGGCACGGGCTCGGGATCTGGGCCGGGGGGGCCGGCTCCGACACCCCGGGGATCCCGAGCTCGGCGATGGCCAACGGCAGGGCCAGGGGCTTCTGGGAGAAGTAGTTGACGGTCCGCTCCAGGCGAACCCCGGTGACGGTGATCCGGAGGTCCTTTCCGGTCACGGCCGGAAACGAGACGGGCACCGAGACGGTGCCCCCCTGGCGCCGCCCGTCGGCGATGGGGGGGAGGGGGACGTCGACCGACCCGTTCTCGGTGCCCACCCTGAGGCTGGTGGGGACGGAGTGGAGCCCGTCGGCGACGATCTGGAGGTCGAGGTGGTCGAAGCTGACGACCCGGGGGAGGTTGACCTCGATCCAGCTGTTCTCCTGGGCCGGCCCCCCGAAGCCGGGGGACCAGGCCGTGGCCGGGTTGCCGTCGAGGGCGGCCTGGGCCCCGGCCGTGAGGACCCCGGGAAGCCTGCCCTTCGAATAGGCCACCACCCCGCTCCCGTCGCTCCCGGGCCGGCCCACCAGCCGGTCGATGGCGTCGTCGGGGATGAGGGCGCTGATCGAGCCCGTCCCCGACAAGGTGAAGCTCCGCGCCGTGGGGAGGCTGAACTCCCGGGAGATGGCCGTCTCGGGATCGGTCCGGGGTGGGTAGGGGGCCACCTTCTCCCGGGTCATGAGGAGGGCCAGCCGGTCGTTCAGCGAGCCGGTCCCGGCGGCCTGGAGGAGGTCGGTGGGCATGGACACCGATTCCTGGGCCCGCACCCCGCCCAGCTCCACCTCGGCGAAGCCCACCGGGCCGCTCCCGAAGTCGGTCTGGTCGTTGCCGAGGGTGGTGTCGTCGATGGTGATCCGCAGGGTCCGGAACGTCCGCCCCGGGAAGCTGACCACCTGGCCGCCGGGCCGGAGCGAGGCCGGGCCCAGGGTGGCCTGCACCGGGTTCCCCCCGTCGAAGCTGAGGGTGATCCGGGTGATGGAACGGTCCGAGCCGGTGTCCTGGGGTTGGACCAGGGTGACCTGCCCCGTGGTCACCGGCGTCTGGAGCCCGAGCTGCCACCACTGACCCTCGGGGACGTCGTAGGCGGCGGTCTGCCAGGCCGTGTCGGTGCTCCCGTCGACGGCCCCGGCCGGCCGGTCCTCGGGCAGGTAGGTGACGGGGTCCCCGTAGGAGGAGGCCGTGACGGAGGCGATCCCGTCGTAGACGGTGGTGCTCTGGGAGGAGGTCGGGGCCCCGGGGAAGAGGTTGAGGGGGGCGTTCGAGGGGTCGTTGCGGGGTTGAGCCTCGGTGGCCGTCTGGGTGTAGCCGGCCGCGTCGGTGATCACGTTCCACCGGAACGTCTGCTTCCGGTTGGTGTCGGTCACGACCAGGGTGGGGGAGGTCCCCAGGACGGTGGCGGCCACGGCCCGGTTCGTGTCGAGGGTCCCGGCGTAGACGACGGAGGGGTCCCCGCTCAGGAGCCCGGCCCCGGCTGCGGCGGCCAGGCCCTGGCCGTTGCCGTCGACGACGAGGCCGGAGCCGGCCGACTCGGCCCGGACGACGGGCCGGGGGCTCGTGACCGGGAAGATCTCGACGGGGGAGGGGACGGTGGTGTCGGGGGGGGTGGAGAGGGTCTTCTCGTTCACCATGGGGATGAGCGAGACGTTGGGCCGGGGGGTCCCGTAGCCGACGGGGGCCCCGAGGCCAGGGGGGGTGGGGACCATCGTCTGCCAGAAGTTCAGCGGTTGGGGGGTGTCGTAGCGCTCGTAGCCGAGGTCGTTCTGGACCAGGACGTCCCCGGCGCTCATGAGCCCGGCCAGCGGGGCCAGGGCGGCCGGGTTGGCCGTCCCCTGCTGGAGGGGGTTGTCGAGGGCATAGAGGAGGTCCCCGGTGGGGAGGGACCCCAGGATGAGCTGCTGGTGGGTCACGAAGGGCCGGTTGGCGTCGAGGAGGCCGGGCCAGACCGGGTCGATGGTGTCCCCCCACCGGTACTGGGCGAAGTTGTTCCCCGGGACCGCCAGCACCCTCGTCCCCGGGGACTCGTGATTCAGGGCGTTCGCCGCCGAGGTGACGTAGCCGGGGAGGGTGGCGGGCTGGGTGAAGTGGTCGGCCACGGTGGCCCCGTCCCAGACGGCCGGGTTGGCCACCCCGATGACCACCACCGTGAGGCCGGCCCCGGCCAGCCCGATCCACCGGGCCCGGCGGCTGAGCGCCGTGATCCCCGCCCCCAGGAGCACGGCCAGGCCCAACATGACGAGCGGTGAGGCCCGGTCCGTCGACCGCAGGGCCAGGCCGGCGGTCGATGTCGTGAAGAACGACTTGAGGACCCGCCCCACCGCCGTCGGGCTGAGGAAGGGGTGGGCGCCGACGGCGAAGACCATCCCGACGAGGATGAGGAGGACGAAATAGGTCCGGTGCCGCCACCGGATCATGACGGCCGACGCATAGGAGAGGGCCGGGACCAGGAAGCCGAAGGCCAGCACCACCAGGGACTGGGTCAGCTGGACGGCCGTCGAGACCCATTGGCCGTAGGTGTCCCCCCCGTAGAAGTACCAGTAGCCCAGGCCCCGGAGGACCTCCGAGGCCAGCGAGGTGCTGCTCACGGCCGGGACCGTCTCGGTGTACTTGAGGACGTTGACCCCGTCGGCCCCCTCGATCTCGAGGCCGACGATCCACCACAGCGAGACGAGGAGGCAGAGCATCCCGATCCGCCAGGCCGCCCCCCAGGCCTCCCGCCAGGTCGACTCCCGGGCCACCAGGACCGCATAGGGCAGCCACAGCACCGGCGCCACCCCGACGTAGATGAGCGAGCTGGCGTTGATCCCCCCCACCGTGAAGACCACGAGGGCGAACAGGGCCGGGTAGCGCCAGCCCCCCCGGCGCAGGGCCCGGGCCGTGAAGGCCACCAACCAGGGGAGCCCGGCCCAGGGCAGGAGGATGACCGAGATCCTCCCGACGTACTGGAGGAAGTAGGGGGAGAGGGTGAAGGCCAGCGCCGCGACCATCCGCCCCGGTCCCCGGAGCCCGACGGTCCGGCACAGGTAGAGGACGCCGGCCCCGGCCCCGAAGAGGATGGTCCCGACCCAGAGGCGCTCCGCCACCCAGGTGGGGACGGCCAGGGCGTGGAGGACCAGGTAGAACGGCCCCATCGGGAAGAGGTAGCCGAGCTGCTGGTGGGTGACCGTCCCCAGACCGGAGGTGGGGTCCCACATGGTGGCCGACTGCCGGAGGAAGGTCGCCGGGTCCTGGTAGAGATAGGTCTTCGTGTCCGAGTCGACGACCCCCGGCTGGGAGAGGAGCTGGGGGACGAAGGCGATGAGGGCCAGGGCCAGGTGCTGGGCCCGGGACACCAGCTGCTCCGGGGTCCACCGCCGGGGATCGGTCCAGGCCGGGCGGCCCCCTCCGGGGCGACTCCGGGCCGACGGGGGGGCCGTCGTCGGGATCCTCGGTGTCAACACCCGCAACAGCTTCCTCCTCTCCGGTCCTCGGCCGCCGGTAGTGTACGCGTGGCTCGGCCGAGGAGGATCCATGCTGGCCGTCGGACTCACAGGGGGGATCGGCTCCGGGAAGTCGACCGTCGCCGATCTCCTGGTGAAACGGGGCGCCCTCCTCATCGACGCCGACCGGGTGGCCCGGGAGGTCGTCGCCCCGGGGGGCCCCGCCTACCAGCCCCTCCTCGACCGCTTCGGGACCTCCATCCGGGCCCCCGACGGGACCATCGACCGGCCCGCCCTCGCCGCCCTGGCCTTCCCCGACCCCGAGGCCCTGGCCGCCCTCAACGCCATCACCCACCCCGCCGTCGGCATCGAGATGCTCTCCCGCCGGACGGCCCAGGAGGGGACCGACCACATCGTCGTCCTCGACATCCCCCTCCTCCGTCCCGAGCACCGGGCGCTGCTCTCCCTCGACCTCGTCCTCGTCGTCGACACCCCACCCGAGGTCGCCCTCGACCGGCTCACCACCCACCGGGGGATGGACCGGGCCGACGCCGAGGCCCGGATGGCGGCCCAGGTCTCCCGGGAGACCCGCCGGGAGGGGGCCGACCTCGTCATCGACAACGCCGGGGACCGGGCCGCCCTCGGGGCCGACGTCGACCGGGTCTGGGCCCTCCTCGAGGCCGCCCGGGACGCCAAGCCCGACCGATCCGTCCCCGCCCCGACCGAAAGTTGACCTGGCGGGTCGACTTTGGTTGGCTGGTGGCATGGAGAAGCCCACCCTCGATCTCGACCCTGACATCGCCAAGTTCGACCTGATGCTGGCCGACTACCTGGCCGGGGACATGGACGAGGACGCCTTCCGGATCTTCCGCCTCAACAACGGCGTCTACGGCCAGCGCCAGGGGGGCCACAACCAGATGGTCCGGGTCAAGGCCCCCTACGGGTCCCTCACCGCCGACCAGCTCGAGATGCTCGGCACCGTGGCCGACCGCTACAGCCGGGGCTGGGGCCATCTCACCACCCGCCAGAACGTCCAGTTCCACTTCGTCGCACTCGAGGAGGTCCCCGCCCTCCTCCGGGACTTCGCCGCCGTCGGGCTCACCACCCGGGAGGCCTGCGGGGACACCGTCCGCAACGTCGCCGGCTGCCACCTGGCCGGGGCCTGCCCCTACGAGGTCCTCGACATCGGCCCCTGGGCCGAGGCCACCTTCCAGCACTTCCTCCATCACCCCTACGGCCAGCGCCTCCCCCGGAAGTTCAAGATCAACTTCTCCGGCTGCGCCACCGACTGCGGCCAGGCCATGTTCAACGACGTCGGCGTCGTCGCCGTCTCCCGGCCCCTCCCCGACGGCACCACCGAGGCCGGCTTCCGGGTCTTCCTGGCCGGCGGCCTCGGGGCCAACCCCCACCCGGCCCAGGCCCTCGAGCCCTTCACCGCCCGGGAGGACCTCCTCGCCACCGTCGAGGCCGTCCTCCGGACCTTCGACCACTTCGGGAACCGGGACAACAAGCTCCGGGCCCGCCTCAAATGGCTCCTCGACGAGATCGGCATCGACGAGCTCCGCCGCCGGATCCTCCGGGAACGGGCCACCCTCGTCGCCTCCAGCTCCTGGCCCGGCGGGATCCCCCCCATCGTCGAGGCCAACGGCGACGCCCCCGCCGGCGTCGACCCCGCCGCCACCCCCACCCCGGTCGGGACCCCCGTCACCCTCCGCTCCGCCCCCGGCACCCCCTACGACCGCTGGCACGCCGCCAACGTCGTCGTCGGCGTGGCCCGGGGCACCGTCTCCGCCGTGGCCCACTCCCACCTCGGCGACATCCGCTCCGACCAGTTCCGGGAGCTCGCCTCGATCACCCGGGACCTCGACGCCGACGTCCGGGTCACCAACCGCCAGAACCTCGTCTTCCGGGACCTCGACCCCGGCTGCCTCCCCGACCTCCACCGCCGCCTGGCCGCCATCGACATGGCCAGCCCCGGGGCCGAGCTGGCCCGGGACGTCGTCTCCTGCCCCGGGGCCGACACCTGCAACCTGGCCGTCACCCAGAGCCGGGGCCTCGCCGACGCCATCGGCACCGCCCTCGAGGACGCCGGCCTGGCCGACGTCGGCGGCATCCGGATCAACATCTCCGGCTGCACCAACTCCTGCGGCCAGCACCACGTCGCTGACATCGGCTTCCAGGGGGCCGAGCGCCGGGTCTCGGGCCGGTCCGCCCCCGGCTACCAGCTCCTCCTCGGCGGCCACGTCGGCGACACCGAGATCGCCTTCGCCCAGCGGGCCCTCCGACTCCCGGCCAAGGCCTGCCCCGAGGCCGTCACCCGCCTCGTCGGCCGCTTCGCCTCCGAGCGGACCCCCGGCCAGGGCTTCTCCGACTGGCTGGCCGCCGCCGGCGGGGCCAAGACCCTCGCCGTCGACCTCGCCGACCTCGACCACTGGCCCGACGCCGAGGACCGCCCCGACTTCTACGTCGACTACGACGAGACCGGCCCCTATGTGGCCGAGGTCGGCCAGGGGGAGTGTGCCGGGACCTGACAGTCGTCGGGTCCGGGCGGGCCAGGTCAGTGGAGGGACAGGACCGTTCTCAGGGCGTCGTCGACGTCCCACATCTCGTCCGGAGCAAGCCGGCCTACCAACTTGCCGAGGCGGCTGACGTCGACTGCCGTGACCTGCTCGACGAGGACCTTCGATTTCTGACCCGTGACGGCCACCTCGGGCCGGAACGACGCTGCTGGGGCACTCAGGGACGTGGGAGCGACCAGGACGGTCGACCTGGGCAACATGGCGTCGGACTGCACGACCACTCCGTACCGCGGGCCCGCCTGCTCGTGTCCGATGCCCTTGTGGATCCGGAACCGGTAGATCTCACCACGGTGCACGGAGCGACTCCATCATCTCGGCGACGGCCAGCATCTCCCTGCGGTCGTTCTCGTTCGCCTCGAGGGCAGCTACCTCGGCGGCCAGCTCATCGTGGCGGCGGAGAGCACGAGCGGCGCGCACCAGGGCGGTCCTGACGGCTAAGGACTGGGTCATTCCAGTGGCCTCGAGCGTGCGGAGCGCCCGTTCGGCCTCGTCGTCCAGGCGGACGGAGATCGCAAGGGTCATGCCCATACCGTATCACGATTCGTACTACATGAAGGGACTGAAGGGAAGAGACTCGAACCGCCGGACGAACGGGCCAGGGGCCAGCCGGCCCCGTGAGGCGTCGACGGTGAAGTCGGGGAGGACCCGGAGGAGCTCCTCCAGGGCCACCCGGGCCTGGAGCCGGGCCGCGGCGGCCCCGATGCAGTGGTGGGGGCCGTTCCCGAAGGTCAGCATCCGCCGGAACTGCCGGGTCACGTCGAGGTCGTCGGCGGTCGGCCCGAACTCCCGGGGGTCCCGGTTGGCCGACCCGTAGAGGAGGTGGACCTTGGTGGCCTCTGGGATCGTCCGTCCCCCCACCTCGACGTCCCGGGTCGTCGTCCGGGACAGGCCCTGGACGGGGCTCGTCAACCGGAGGAGCTCCTCGATGGCCCCGGGGAGGAGACCGGGATCGTCGAGGAGGAGCTGCCGCTGGTCCCGGTGCTCGGTCAGAGCCACGGCCGCCCCCCCGAGGAGGCCGGTGGCGGTGTCGTTCCCGCCGGCGATGAGGACGAAGCAGTAGCCCAGGATCTCGTCGACGGCGAGCGGCTCTCCGTCTACCTCGGCCGCCACCAGGTCGGAGAGCATGTCGTCACCGGGATGGCCCCGCCGGAACTCGATGAGCTCGGTGAAGTAGCCGTAGAGGCCGGTCACAGCCTCGGCGGCGTCGTGCACCATGCTCCCGGTGGCGTTGGCGGCCACGATGGCATTGCTCCAGCCGTCGAACCGGTCCCGGTCCTCTTCGGGCACCCCGAGATAGGTGGCCACCACCAGGGTCGGGAGGGGGCCGGCCAGGGTCCCGATGAAGTCCGACCCGGGCGACGAGGCCAGCTCCTCCACCCGGGCCCGGGCGAAGGCCCGGACCGCCGGCTCCAGGGTGGCCACCTTCCGGGGGGTGAACCCCCGGCTGATGAGCCGCCGGAACGTGGTGTGCCGGGGCCGGTCCATCATGACCAGCGTCGGCTTGAGGCCGAGGGAGACGATCTCGTCCTCCTCGAAGGTGAGCCCCTGGGCCGACGAGAAGGTCTCGGCCTCGAGGGTGGCGGCGAAGACGTCCTCGAACCGGGAGAGGACCCAGAACCCGGCTGCCGTCCGGTGGACCGGATCCTCGTCCCGGAGCCGCCGGTAGACGGGGTAGGGGTCGGCCTGGGTCCCGCGGTCGTGGGGGTCGTAGACGACGGGGCCCGTGTCCAGTGTCACCTTCCCCCCTTTCGGTGGGGTTGGGCCGGTCGGCCCTTCGGGCTCCTCGACCTCGGGTCCGACCAGTCGCCACGGACAGTACCGCGGTGACTACCGGGGCTCAACCGGTCCCGTCGGGTGGGCGCCGAGCTGAGCGTCACAGCCCCCCGATACCATCGGTACCGTGCCGAAATTCGAGGTTGTCTCCCCCTTCGCGCCCGCCGGGGACCAGCCCACGGCCATCGCCAGCCTGGCCGAGGGCGTTGAGGCCGGGGAGCGGTTCCAGACCCTTCTCGGGATCACCGGGAGCGGGAAGACGGCCACCATCGCCTGGACCATCGAGGCCGTCCAGCGACCAACCCTTGTCATCGAGCCCAACAAGTCCCTGGCCGCCCAACTGGCCTCGGAGCTCCGGGAGCTCTTCCCCCACAACCGGGTCGAGTACTTCGTCTCCTACTACGACTACTACCAGCCCGAGGCCTACCTCCCGACCTCCGACACCTACATCGAGAAGGACTCGTCCATCAACGACGAGATCGACCGCCTCCGCCACGCCACCACCTCGAGCCTCCTGCTGCGGCCCGACACCATCGTGGTGGCCTCGGTGTCCTGCATCTACGGCCTGGGCTCCCCCGAGGAGTACCGGAGCCGGATCCTCGCCCTCCGCCCCGGGGACACCGTCGACCAGCGGGACCTCCTCCGGAAGCTGGTCGACCTCCACTACGACCGGAATGACGCCGTCCTGACCCGGGGAAAGTTCCGGGCCCGGGGCGACACCGTCGAGCTCCACCCCGCCTACGAGGAGCGGGCCGTCCGGATCGAGCTCTTCGGGGACGTCATCGAGCGGATCCGGTCCTTCGACGCCCTGACCGGGGAGGTGGGGGAGGAGCTCGACGAGCTCGTCGTCTTCGCCTCCACCCACTACATGGCCGGGGACGAGGCCATGCGGCAGGCGGTGGCTTCCATCGAGGCCGAGCTCCAGGTCCGGCTGGCCGAGTTCCAGGCCCAGGGGAAGCTCCTCGAGGCCCAGCGGCTCCGGATGCGGACCGAGCACGACCTCGAGATGCTGGCCGAGGTCGGGGTCTGCAACGGGATCGAGAACTACAGCCGCCACCTCGACGGCCGCCAACCCGGGGAGACCCCCAACACCCTCATCGACTTCTTCCCTCCCGGCTTCCTCACGGTCATCGACGAGAGCCACGTGGCCGTCCCCCAGATCCACGGCCAGTTCGAGGGGGACCGCTCCCGGAAGAACACCCTGGTCGAACACGGTTTCCGACTCCCGTCCGCCCTCGACAACCGACCGCTGCGCTTCGACGAGTTCACCCAGAAGGTGGGCCAGGTCGTCTTCCTCTCCGCCACCCCTGGCACCTACGAGCTCGAGGTCTCGACCCGGGTGGCCGAGCAGGTCATCCGGCCCACCGGCCTCGTCGACCCCGAGGTCGTCATCCACCCGACCACGGGCCAGATCGACGACCTCCTGGAGCGGATCCGGGGTGCGGTCGAGAAGGACGGCCGGGTCCTCGTCACCACCCTGACGAAGAAGATGGCCGAGGACCTCACCGACTACCTCCTCGAGCTCGGGGTCCGGGTCCGCTACCTCCACTCCGACGTCGACACCTTCACGAGGATCGAGCTCCTCCGGGACCTCCGGCTCGGGGAGTACGACGTCCTGGTCGGGATCAACCTCCTCAGGGAGGGCCTCGACCTGCCCGAGGTTCGCCTGGTCGCCATCCTCGACGCCGACAAGACCGGATTCCTCCGTTCGGCCTCCTCTCTCATCCAAACCATGGGACGTGCCGCCAGGAACGTCGACGGCGAGGTCGTCCTCTACGCCGACACCATCTCCGACGCCATGCGGGAGGCCATCTCCGTGACCCAGCGTCGTCGGGCTGTCCAGCAGGCCTACAACGCCGAGCACGGCATCAACCCCACCACGGTCCGCAAGGCTGTCACCGACATCCTGGCCCGCCTCCGGCCCCACGGGGCCCCCGCGTCCGGATCGGCCCGGGGCCGGGCCACCAAGACCGGGCAGGGGAGCGGCGTGAACGGCCCCCTCCCGACCCGGGCCCGGAGCCGGCCCATGCCGGCCGGGGCCGAGCCGGCCGACGGGATCTCGGCCGTCCTCGACGGCCTCCCCCGTCCCGAGGTGGAGCGCCTGGCCCGGGAGCTCGAGGAGGAGATGCGCCGGGCCGCGGCCGAGCTCAGATTCGAGGAGGCTGCCCTGCTCCGCGACGAGCTGGCCGAGCTCCGCCTGGCCCTGGTCGAGTCGACCGACCGGGCCCCGGTCCCCCTGGGTTCCTAACCCCGACGTTTCCGCGGAAACGTCCGGAGCCATCTTGTACGCTTGAGGGCGTGGTGGGGTGGAGGCGTCCCGAGCGCTCCTCTCGGGTCGAGGCGGACTACCTGGCGCTGGGTACCGTGGCTCTGGTGATTGCCGCCGTGTCCATGGCCAGCGCCCTGATGCTGGCCCGCCGTCCTCTCGAGACGGTTGTCATGGCGGTGGTCTTCTTCATCGGGTTCCTGGTGATCACCCGGCCCCGTTCCTCCCAGCCTCACTACGCGTTCCGGAACCTTGACGAGCTCCCTCCATGTCAGGCCAGGACCGCGACCGTGCTCCGCCGGTCGTCAACCATGCTCATGAGTCTCGGCCTGGTTTTGGTGCCCCTGTTCCTGTTCTTCCTGTTGGTCCTGCATCTCGCCGCCAGCCTCATGTTGCTGTACGCGGCAACCTCGACGGCCGCCGCGGGCTTCAGGACCTTGCGCCAACGGCGGGAGGTGCTCCGACTCGAGCACGGGAACGACGCCACCATCTGGTTCAAGTCCAGCGACCCCCGGATCCGGCCCGTGCGCTACGTGGTACGAAGCTCCCCTCCGGTCACGGCCCGACCGGCCTGATCCGCCGGCGCCGGAACCAGCAGAGGGCCAGGAGGATCTCGGCCAGGATGCCCAGGAACGAGGTGAAGAAGGAGGCCAGGCCGGTGCCGGCCCCGCTTGAGACGTCGGAGGCCAGGTAGTCGACCGAGGGGTTCGTCGGGTCGACGGTGAGCTCGACCGTCTCCGGGGTCGGCACCGCACCGCCGATCCCGAGCACGGTCTCCTGGTAGGCCTGGCCCTTGAGGCTGAATTGGGCATTGCAGGTGGTGATGTGAGCCCGTGTTGGCGGAGGTCCTGCTACTGGGAGGACCGGTTGGCCATGACGGCGACCTGGCCGAACCCGCAGCCCAGGGCCGGGAGGAGGAAGACCACCGAGGTGACGACCATGGCCCGGCCCGACAGCCGCCGTGGCCCACGGGCCCCGCCTACCACTGGGGTCGGATCCGCCGACGGCGACGGACGGTGGCCACCAGCCTGGCCGGATAGAAGGCCACGCCCAGGGCCAGGATGAGGAGCCCGAGGCCCACGAAGGTCCCCGACTGATCGAACAAGGTGGTGCTCCCACCGGTGACGTCCACCGTGGGGTAGAGCCGGCCCGCGTCCCGGGGGTCGACGGTGCTGTCGATCATCGACCCGTTCGCGACGGACTGGCTCTGTCCCCTGATCCCCTCGGCCAGGGTCCGGGCCCCGAGGTGGATGGCCACCTGGCAGGCGGCCGGGGCGCCGGGCACCGGCAGCTTCCGGCGGCAGGACAGCACCGTGGCCGAGGTGGTCACCCCGGAGGCCTTGAGGACGGCGAGGTCCCCCGGGCCGGTGACGAGGGGACCCCAGACCAGGTCGATCCCGAGGGCGGCCGGGACCGCCGCCACCAGGAGCGAGACCCCGAGGACCATCAGGACGACGTGGCGGAACCCCGGTGGTCGGCCCCCGAGGGGCACGAGCGACCCGGCCCCGGTCATCCCCTCAGGGTAGGGCCCGGTCGGCCCGGTGTCGGGGACCGGTATCCTCCCGACGATGGCCGATCATCTCGTGATCAGGGGGGCCCGGGAGCACAACCTCCGGGACGTCTCCCTGGAACTGCCCCGGGACCGCCTGGTGGTGTTCACCGGGCTGTCCGGCTCGGGGAAGTCCTCCCTGGCCTTCGNNGTCGGCACCGTCACCGAGATCTACGACTACCTCCGTCTCCTCTACGCCCGGGTCGGGAAGCCCCACTGCCCCAACTGCGGCCGGCCCGTGGCCCGGCAGACCCCCCAGCAGATCGTCGACCGGATCCTCGACCTCCCCGAGGGGACCCGATTCCAGGTCCTCGCCCCCGTCGTCCGGGCCCGCAAGGGGGAGTACGAGGCCCTCCTCGACGACCTGGCCAAGCAGGGCTTCGCCCGGGCCCGGGTCGACGGCGACGTGGTCGAGCTCTCCGACCGCCAGGACCTGGTCCTGGCCCGATACGAGCAGCACACTATCGAGGTGATCGTCGACCGCCTGGTCCGCCGGGACAACATCCGCCAGCGTCTGACCGAGTCCATGGAGACCGCCCTCCGGCTGGCCGACGGGGTGGCCGAGGTCGGCGTGCTGGCCGAGGACGGCACCGAGGAGCTCATCACCTTCTCCGAGCACCTGGCCTGCACCTTCTGCGGGATCTCCTTCGGGGAGCCCGCCCCCCGGAACTTCTCCTTCAACTCCCCCTTCGGGGCCTGCCCCGCCTGCGACGGCCTGGGGACACAATTCGAGGTCGACCCCGACCTGGTCGTCCCCGACCCGACCCGGAGCCTGGCCGAAGGGGCCATCGCCCCCTGGATCGGGGGCCGGAGCCGTTGGTTCGACCGGATGGTCGAGGCGGTGGCCGAGGACCAGGGCTTCTCCATGGACGCCCCCTGGGAGGAGCTCAAGAAGGCGGACCGGAAGATCATCCTCCACGGCACCGGGAGCCGGTCGGTCCAGCTCAAGTACCGGAACCGCTTCGGCCGGACCCGGGCCTTCACCTCCAAGTTCGAGGGGATCGTCCCCTGGCTCCAGCGCCGCCACAAGGAGTCCGACTCCGATGCCGTCCGGGAGTGGTCCGAGCAGTTCATGCGGGAGGTCCCCTGCTCGGCCTGCGACGGGGCCCGGCTCAAGCCCGAGACCCTGGCCGTCACCGTGGCCGGCCGGAACATCCACGAGCTCTGCAGCCTGTCGATCACCCGGGCCGCCGCCGCGGTGGGGGAGCTTGAGCTCTCCGAGCGGGACCACCTCATCGCCGACCGGGTCCTGAAGGAGGTCCGGGCCCGGATGCAGTTCCTCCTCGACGTCGGCCTCGACTACCTCTCCCTCTCCCGGGGCACCTCCACCCTCTCGGGTGGGGAGGCCCAGCGGATCAGGCTGGCCAGCCAGATCGGATCGGGCCTGGTCGGGGTGCTCTACGTCCTCGACGAGCCCTCCATCGGCCTCCACCAGCGCGACAACCGCCGGCTCCTCGAGACCCTGGTCCGGCTCCGGGACCTCGGCAACACGGTCATCGTCGTCGAACACGACGAGGAGACCATCATGGCCGCCGACTACGTGGTCGACATCGGCCCCGGGGCGGGCGAGCACGGCGGGCAGATCATCTACGACGGCCCGGTGGCCGGCCTCCTGACCACGGCCGCCTCCCTCACCGGCCAGTACCTCTCCGGGGCCCGGTCCATCCCGGTTCCAGACAAGCGCCGGCCCGGGTCCGGCGACTTCCTCGTCGTCCGGGGGGCCCGGGAGCACAACCTCCACAACGTGGACGTGGAGTTCCCCCTGGCCTGCCTGGTGGCCGTCACCGGGGTGTCGGGCTCGGGGAAGTCCACCCTGGTCAACGACATCCTCCTCCGGGCCATGCTGGCCCAGGTCAACCGAGCCCGGACCACCCCCGGCCGCCACGCCTCCATCGACGGGATCCACCACATCGACAAGGTCGTCGACATCGACCAGTCGCCGATCGGCCGGACCCCCCGCTCCAACCCCGCCACCTACACCGGCATGTTCGACAACGTCAGGAAGCTCTTCAGCCAGACCCAGGAGGCCAAGGTCCGGGGGTATCTCCCCGGCCGCTTCTCCTTCAACGTGAAGGGGGGCCGCTGCGAGGCCTGTGCCGGCGACGGGACCATCAAGATCGAGATGCACTTCCTCCCCGACGTCTACGTCCCCTGCGAGGTCTGCGAGGGGGCCCGCTACAACCGGGAGACCCTCGAGGTCACCTTCAAGGGGAAGAACATCGCCGACGTCCTGGCCATGTCCTGCGAAGAGGCCCTCGACTACTTCGCCAACCAGCCCCCCATCGCCCGCCACCTCCAGACCCTCGTCGACGTCGGCCTGGGCTACATCCGGCTGGGCCAGCCCGCCCCCACCCTCTCCGGCGGTGAGGCCCAGCGGGTCAAGCTCGCCTCCGAGCTCTCCCGCCGCTCCACCGGCCACACCCTCTACGTCCTCGACGAGCCCACCACCGGGCTCCACTTCGAGGACGTCCGCAAGCTCCTCGAGGTCCTGTCCCGGCTCACCGACCAGGGCAACACCGTCATCGTCATCGAGCACAACCTCGACGTCATCAAGACGGCCGACTGGATCATCGACCTCGGTCCCGAAGGCGGCGAGGGCGGAGGCACCGTGATCGCCGAGGGCACCCCTGAGGACGTGGCCACCACCCCCGGCAGCTATACCGGGGCCGTCCTGGTGCCCGTCCTCACCGCCGGGGGGCGGGTCCTCCCTGCGGCCGGTCGGGCCGGCCGGAGGGCTCCCAGGAGCAAGGCCGATCCCGCCCCGGTCCGCGCCGCCCGGAAGGCCCCGGCCAAGAAGACCGGCGTCGGCACCGTGGCGGGCAAGCCGCCGACGGCCAAGAAGAGAGCAGGCTGATGGGTGTCCTCCACGTCGAGGCGGAAGGGACGACCAGCGCAGGCCCAGAAGTCGTCTGGGCCATGCTCGCCGACGTCACCCAATACGCCGTCTGGGGACCCTGGGACGACTGCGGCTACGAGCAGCCCGGCAAGACCTCACCCCACGGGGTCGGCGCCGTCCGCCGCCTCCGCTACGGCTGGACCACCACCATCGAGGAGATCCTGGAGATCGACGAGGGCCGCCGGCTGGCCTACACCGTGATTCGGGGCATCCCCGTCAAGGACTACCGGGGCGAGGTCACCCTCACCCCGAGCGCCGACGGGACCCACATCCGCTGGACCGCCGACTGGCGGGCCACCGTGCCGGGGCGGGCTGTTCGGCTGGTCCTCCGCAACGTCTTCCCCAAGGTGGTGGCCGGTCTGGTGGCCGCCGCCGACGCGGTGGTGGCCGGGCCGTAGCGTACGCCCTACGTGATGGCCAGCATCCGCTCGAGGGCCACCTTGGCCCACTGCGAGGTCTCGGCGTCGACGGTGATCCGGTTGGGGACCTCGTCCGCCACCAGGCTCTCCAGGATCCAGGCCAGGTGGGGGGCGTCGATCCGGGACATCGTCGAGCAGGGGCAGACGAGGGGATCGAGGGACACGATCGTCTTGTCGGGGGTCTCCCGGTCGAGCCGGTCGACCAGGTGGATCTCGGTCCCCACCGCGATGACCGATCCGGCCGGGGCCTGGGCCACGGCCCGGATGATGAAGTCCGTCGACCCGACCTGATCGGCCACCTCCACCACGTCGTGGGCGCATTCCGGGTGCACCACCACGATCCCGTCGGGGTGCCCGGCCCGGAAGGCGGCCACGTGCTCGGGCCGGAACCGCTGGTGAACCGAGCAGTGCCCCTTCCAGAGGAGCAGCGTCGCCTCCTTCACGTCGCGCTCCTGGAGCCCGCCCAGGGCCAGCCGGGGGTTCCAGACCCGCATGTCGGCGTCCCCCCACCCGAGCTCGAACCCGGTGTTCCGGCCCAGGTGCTGATCCGGGAAGAACAGGACCTTGTCCCCCCGGCGGATGCCGGTCCCCTCCGGGTCCAGGGCCCACGTCAGGACGGCCCGAGCGTTGGAGGAGGTGCAGACGGCTCCGCCCCGGCGGCCGACGAAGGCCTTCAGGGCAGCCGAGGAATTCATGTAGGTGACCGGCACGATCCGGTCCACGTCGGTCACCTCGCCCAGGACCTCCCAGGCCTCCTCCACCTCCTCGAGATCGGCCATGTCGGCCATCGAGCACCCGGCGTTCAGGTCGGGGAGGAGGACCTGCTGGTGGTCCCCGGTGAGGATGTCGGCCGACTCGGCCATGAAATGGACCCCGAGAAAGACCACGAACTCGGCCCCGTGGCGCTCCGCTGCGATCCGGGAGAGCCCGAAGGAATCCCCCCGGGCGTCGGCCCACCGCATGACCTCTTCGCGCTGGTAGTGGTGGCCCAGGATGAGGAGCCGGTCCCCCAGGGAGGCCTTGGCCGCCCCGATCCATCCGGCCAGGTCCTCGGGTGTCGCCCTCGTGTACCGCTCGGTCAACGCTGCTTGGAGCCGGAGCATCATGAACCCCCTTCGGGGAGCACTCCGAATACGGCCGGCGGGGACAGCCTGGTCGCCCATCCGCGGGGTTGTCGGCCTCGGAGCGGTATGTACGCCGGGATACCAGGCCGGCGCTCTCCTCCACTCTATTGGCCCGCAGCACCCGATGTGTCGACCGGTGAAGCCACGGGGGGCGTGCGGGCCCGTGGGACAATGACCGGGGTGTCGGGCCGGGAGCCGGAACGGGGCCCAGTGGGGGAGTGATGAGGGAGTTGGGGAGGAGATGGGGGCTGGTCGCCGGAGCCCTCGCCCTCATCCTGGTGGGGATGACCGGATCCTCGCTCCCGACCCGGGTCGGTCCCCTTCCACGGCTGGGCGCCCGCCTCCCGGTCGCCACGACGACGACCACGACCACAGTCACGGTCCCACCCACGTCGACGACCACCAGTTCGACCCTCCCCCCCGATCGGGCCCTCCCGGCCGGCTGGGCGTCCCCCCGGCTCGTGTCCCCCCTGACCGGAGGTGCCGCCGACATCTCCTGTCCGACCGCCACCGACTGCGTCCTCCTCGATGCGGACGGCCTCACCTTCACCTGGAACGGAGCCCACTGGGGACCGGCCATCCGGATCTCGTCGGCGCCGTTCCACCCCTCGGCCCTGTCCTGTCCCACGCCGAGGTTCTGTGCCGTCATCGACCAGGCGGGCCACGGGGCCACCTGGAACGGCACCAGCTGGTCCCAGGTGGGGGTCATCGACGCCAGCACCGCCCTCTCCGGGGCGGGCCGGACCCTGGCCGTCAACGCCCTCTCCTGCGCCTCAGCCGAACTCTGCATGGCGGTCGACACCTTCGGCCAGGCCGTCCAGTGGACCGGATCGGCCTGGTCGACTCCGGTCACGGTGGAACCGGACGTGAGCTTCCAGGGCCTCGACAGCGTCTCCTGCCCCAGTCCGACGTCCTGCCTGGCCGGTGGTGACCTGGACCAGGTCTTCCGCTGGGACGGGACCAGCTGGTCGGCGGCCGAGGTGATCCCCGACAGCTCCCCCAACCCCAACCGCTGGGTGTCGGGGATCTCCTGCCCCACTCCCACCTTCTGTGCCGCTGTGGCCAGCCAGTTCGCCGTCGACACCTGGAACGGCACCGTCTGGGCCGGCACCCCCGGTGTCCCCGGCGGTGCCCGGGGCAACGGCACCACCCGGGTCTCGTGTGCCACCGCCACCTTCTGCGTCACCACCGGCTTCAGCCAGGCCTACAGCTGGACCGGGTCGGCCTGGTCCGATCCCCACCCCTTCGACCCCGACCGGGGCCTCGTCCAGAGCTTCGTCTCGTGCCCTTCACCGACGACCTGCCTCGGCGCCGACGCCTGGGGAGCCGTGGCCCAGTGGGCGGGGACGGGCTGGTCCCCGTCCCGGGACCTCGACCCGTCGGGCGGCGGTCTCGACCTCCTGACCTGTCCCACCACCCAGACCTGCCTGGCCGCCGTGACCGGATCCGCCGTCGGTCTCTCCGCCTGGGCCAACCGGTCCTGGAGGGCCACCACCCCCCCGGGACTGGAGCCCTTCGGCGGCTCCTGCGTCACCGGACCGTTCTGCCTGCTGTTCGACGGGACCTCCGTCACGACCGGGAACGGGCTCCTCTGGACACCCCCCACCCCAGCCGCTCTCGTTGCTCCGGCGGGGCCCGCCCCTGACGGGGGAGCCGACACCTGGCCCAGCGCCGCCGTCTCCTGCCTCTCCGACCGCTTCTGTGCCCTGGTCGCCGACGACGGCCAGGTCGCCATCTGGTTGGGTACCGGCTGGACCGGCCAGCAGTCCTTCGGGCTCCCGGCCGGCACGAGCACCAGCTCCAGCTCCAGCACCACGACGGTCGAGGCCCTGGCCGTCCCGGGACCCATCGGCGTCTCCTGCAGCCAGACCTGGGCCTGCACCGCCATTCTGGGTGACCAGGTTCTGACCTGGGACGGCGACAGCTGGACCCAGTCCCCGTACCCCGACCAGAGCGCGGCGGCAGTCTCCTGCCCCCGCCCGACTACTTGCATCTTCGTCGGCCGGCACGACGTCGACGTGGAGGTGAGCGGAGCCTGGCGGGCCCCCCAGGTGGTCGACCCCACCGGCCTCCTGACCTCCGTCTCGTGCCCGACGACCAGCTTCTGCGTCGCCCTCGACGGCACCGGCCATGCCGTCACCTTCGACGGCAGCCGGTGGTCGGCGCCCCGGGCCGTCCTCCCGGACGACGCCGCCGACGGGATCGGTGTCAACCGGCTCGATCTGGTCGACTGCCCCTCGGCTTCCTTCTGCCTGGCCGTCTCTCCCGGGGGCTCGGCCACCACCTACCTCCCGCCCGTCGCCCACTGACCGGCTCGGTCCCGCGGCCGGCTCCCGGTGCGGCACAGTGGGGGAGTGGTTTCCCGGCCCGCACCCCGCACCGTCCCCGATACGCCGGGCTCCTACCAGTTCCTCGACGCCGAGGGTCGGGTCCTCTATGTCGGGAAGGCCAAGTCCCTGCGGAGCCGGCTGGCCAACTACTTCGCCGACCCGGCCACCCTGCCGGCCCGGACGGCCCAGATGGTGGCCACGGCCGAGCGGGTGGAGTGGATCCAGTCCTCCAACGAGGTGGAGGCCATCCTCCTCGAATACGCCCTCATCAAGCAGCACCGACCCCGGTTCAACATCCGCCTGGTCGACGACAAGAGCTATCCCTGGCTGGCCGTCACCGCTTCGGACCAGTGGCCCCGGGCCGCCGTCGTCCGGGGACGGCGTCGGGCCGGGATCCGCTACTTCGGCCCCTACGCCCACACCGGGGCGCTGCGGGACACCCTCGACCTCGTCCTGCGCTCCTTCCCCATCCGGACCTGCTCGGACTCGAAGCTCGACCGGCACACGAAGCTGGGTCGGCCCTGCCTCCTCTTCCACATCGAGCGCTGCTCCGGTCCCTGCATCGGCGCCGTCGAGCCCGACGCCTACGCCACCCAGGTCCAGGACCTGATGGCCTTCTTCGCCGGCGACACCGACCCGGTGGCCGAACGACTCGAAGCCGACATGGCCGCCGCCTCCGATGTCCTCGACTTCGAGCGGGCCGCCCGCCACCGGGACCAGCTCACCGCGCTGCGGATGGCCGTGGAGCGCCAGCAGGTTGTCACCGAGGTCCCTGAGGACCTCGACGTGGTCGGGATCGACGACGACCCCCTCGAGGCCGCCGTCTGCGTCTTCCGGGTCCGCCGGGGTCGGATCGTGGGCCGCCGGGCCTTCGTGGTCGACAAGGTCGAGGACCTCAGCCCGGCCCAGCTCGTGGGCCGTGTCCTCGAGCAGCTCTACGGCGACGCCCAGCCCCCGGCCGAGCCCCCCCGACGGGCCCGGGGCAGCGGCCGGGCCGCCGTCGACGGCTGGGCGTCGGGTGCCGGGGACCCGACCACCTCCTTCGGGACCGACGGTGCCGCCGAGCCCGCCGTCCCCCGCCAGGTGCTCGTCCCCCTCCTGCCCGACGACCACCTCGCCTACCAGGCCTTCCTGGCCGACCGCCGGGGTGGGCCGGTCGCCCTCCGGATCCCCCAGCGGGGTGCCAAGCGTCAGCTCCTGGAGACAGTCACCCGCAACGCCGGGGAGGAGCTCGTCCACCACCGCCTCCGCCGGGCTTCCGACCACGACAGTCGGGCCCGGGCCCTGGAATCGCTCCGGGCCGCCCTCGACCTCCCCCAGGCCCCCCTCCGGATCGAGTGCTACGACATGAGCCACCTCCAGGGCACCGACTATGTCGGATCCATGGTGGTCCTCGAGGACGGCCTTCCCCGGAAGTCCGAGTACCGCCGGTTCAAGATCCGCGACGTCCCCGGCAACGACGACTACGCCGCCATGGAGGAGGTCCTGACCCGTCGCCTCACCAACCTCCTCGACGACCGGGCCGCCCTGGCCGCGGCGGCTGCCGACGGCACCCAGGGCCGGCCCCGGAAGTTCGCCTACCCGCCCCAGCTCCTCCTGGTCGACGGGGGGAAGGGCCAGCTCGGGGTGGCCGTGGCCGTCCTCGACCGCCTCGGTCTGTCCGACGAGATCCCGGTGGCGTCCCTGGCCAAGTCGTTCGAGGAGGTCTTCGTCCCGGGCCGGCCCGACCCCGTCCGGATCCCCCGGGGCTCCGACGCCCTCTTCCTCCTCCAGCAGATCCGGGACGAGGCCCACCGCTTCGCCATCACCTACCACCGCAGCCTCCGGGCCAAGCGGATGACGACCAGTGCCCTCGACGGCGTCCCCGGGTTGGGTCCCTCCCGCCGGACCCGGCTCCTGAAGGAATTCGGCAGCCTTCGCGCCGTCCGGGCCGCCACCCTGGACGACCTGCGGGCCCTGCCCTGGCTTCCCGACACCGTGGCCATGACCGCTTACCACCACCTCCACGACCCGGGCGGTCCCTCCCGACGCCCGGGGCTCCCGGCAGTCGGGCCCCGGACGGGCCAGGATGGAAGGCCGTGACCGACTATCTCCTCATCACCGGCATGTCCGGCGCCGGACGCTCCACGGCGGCGGCCGCCCTCGAGGACGCCGGCTGGTACGTCATCGACAACATGCCCCCCTCCCTCCTCGGTCCCGCCGCCGACATCGTCGGGGCGCCCGGATCGGAGCAGGACCGGGTGGCGCTGGTCATCGGCCGCGGTGGGGGAGCGAGCGTCGAGGAGGCTCTTCCCGCCATCGAGGAGCTCCGCTCCCGGGGCGACCGGGTCCGGCTGGTCTTCCTCGATGCCCCGGACGAGATCCTGGTCCGCCGCTTCGAGGGGACCCGGCGGCGTCATCCCTTCAGCGGCGAGAAGGTGGCCGACGCCATCGCCGACGAGCGCCGCATCCTCGACCCCGTCCGGGACCGGGCCGACGTCGTCCTCGACACCGGCGAGCTCAACGTCAACCAGCTCCGGGTCAGGATCGCCGAGCTCCTCGGCGACGACGCCGATCCCGGCATGCGGACCTCGGTCGTCTCCTTCGGCTACAAGCACGGCGTCCCCCTCGACGTGGACCTCGTCTTCGACTGCCGCTTCCTCCCCAACCCCCACTGGGTCGACGAGCTCAGGCCCTTCACCGGCCTCAATGCCCCCGTCCGGGACTTCGTCCTCTCCTTCGACGAGACCCGGCAATTCCTCGACAAGGTGGACGACCTGCTCGGAACCCTCCTCCCCGCCTACGAGTCGGAGGGGAAGTCCTACCTGACCATCGCCATGGGATGTACCGGTGGCCGGCACCGGTCGGTGGCCCTGGCCGAGGAGCTGGCCCGGCTCCTGGCCGAGCGGGGTGCGGTCACCACCGTCTTCCACCGGGACGTGGACAGGTGAGCGGCCTCCGCCCCGGCGGTCCCCGGGTCGTCGCCGTCGGCGGCGGCCACGGGCAGGCCGTCACCCTCCGGGCCGTCCGCCGCTACGCCGGGGAGGTCACCGCCGTGGTCTCGGTGGCGGACGACGGGGGCTCCTCGGGCCGGCTCCGCCGCCAGCTCGGGATCGTCCCGCCCGGGGATCTCCGGATGTGCCTGGTGGCCCTGGCCCGGCCCGGGTCGGCCCTGGCCGTCGCCTTCGAGCACCGATTCGACGCCGAGTCGCCGGACGAGGGGACCGGGGGCCACGACGACTACGTCGGCCATGCCCTCGGCAACCTGGTCCTGGCCGGCCTGGTGGCTGCCACCGGCGACGTCCAGGAGGGTCTCGACGAGGCCGGGCGGCTCCTCGGGGCCGTCGGCCGGGTCGTCCCGGCCGCCTACGAGCCCGTCGTCCTGAAGGCCGAGGCCGGCTGCGGCGAGATCGAGGGCCAGACCGCCGTGATGGCCACGGCCGACATCCACCACGTCTCCCTCGTCCCCGCTGATCCGCCGGCGGCCCCGGCCGCCGTGGAGGCCCTCCTCCGGGCCGACCAGGTCGTCCTCGGCCCCGGCTCGCTCTACACCAGCGTCCTGGCCGCCGTGGCCGTTCCCGGCATCGCCGCCGCGCTCCGGGCCACCCGGGCCCGGCGGGTCTACGTCGCCAACCTCCGCCCCCAACGGGCCGAGACCGAGGGATACGACGTCGCCGCCCACCTCGCCGGCCTCCGGGCCCACGGCATCGACGTCGACGTCGTCCTGGCCGACCCCGCCGCCATCGAGCTCGGCCCGGCGTCGGGGACCCTGGTCGTCGAGCCCCTCGCCGACGAGGCTGGAACGGCCCATGATCCGGCCAGACTGGCGGTTGCCCTCGCCCGTCTGGTCGGATAGGGCCATGACCGTACGGGTAGGCATCAACGGCTTCGGGCGGATCGGCCGGAATTTCCTCCGGGCCGCCCGCCAGCAGGGAGCCGATCTGGAGATCGTGGCCGTCAACGACCTGACGGACGCCCGGACCAACGCCCACCTCCTGCGCTACGACACCACCCAGGGCCGCTACCCCGGGACGGTCGAGGTGGACGGGGGTGACATCGTCGTCGACGGGGCCACCATCAAGGTGCTGGCCGAGCGGGAGCCCAAGGCCCTCCCCTGGGCCGAGCTCGGGGTGGAGGTGGTGGTGGAGTCGACGGGTCGGTTCACCTCCCGGGACTCAGCCGGGGCCCACCTCGACGCCGGCGCAGGTCGGGTGGCCATCTCCGCCCCCGGGACCGACGTCGACTTCACCGTCGTCATGGGGGTGAACGACCAGGACTACGACCCGGCCCGCCACTTCGTGGTCTCCAACGCCTCGTGCACCACCAACTGCTTCGTCCCCATGGTGAAGGTCCTCGACGACACGTTCGGCATCACGAGCGGCCTCATGACCACGGTCCACGCCTTCACCAACGACCAGAACCTCCTCGACCTCCCCCACCAGGACCTCCGCCGGGGTCGGGCCGCCTCCCTCAACATCGTCCCCGCCTCGACCGGTGCGGCCCGGGCCACCGGTCTCGTCCTCGAGTCCATGAAGGGCCGTCTCGACGGCAGCGCCCTCCGGGTCCCCGTCGGCGACGGCTCGATCACCGACTTCACGGCCGTCGTCCCCGGCGCCGTCACCGTGGCGGAGGTCAACGAGGCCTTCCGGGCCGCGGCCGGTACCGAGCAGCTGGGACGGGTCCTCGTCTACACCGAGGACCCCATCGTCTCCTCCGACATCGTCGGCTCCCCGGCCTCCTGCACCTTCGACGCCGGGCTCACCATGGTCATGCCCATCGACGACCGCTCCACGCTGGTCAAGATCTGCGGCTGGTACGACAACGAGTGGGGC